>NZ_VCGZ01000001.1:0-708657 GCF_016597775.1 Marinobacter sp. 1-3A | reverse complement strand
ATGGACCATGCCGATCCGTGATTGGAAGCCGGCCTTGAATCGCTTTATTATCGAATTCGGTGACCGCCTGGACGGCCACCTGTAATGGGGTGGGCAGTTACACAGATTTATTTACAGGCTCATATCGGCAGGTACATGGCAATAATCAAACCACCCACCAGCACACCCAACACAGCCATAATCATCGGCTCCATCAGTGCTGTCAGGTTGTCCACCATATCGTCAACCACGGCCTCGTAATGAACGGCAACTTTCTCAAGCATCTCATCCAGGTTACCCGACTCCTCACCAATTGCGGTGAGCTGGACAGCCATAACCGGGAAAACATCCTGTTGGCGCATGGATGCCTGCAATTGAGTACCACTGGAAACATCAGCTTTAATGCGCTGAATCGCATCCCGGTAAATCGCATTGCCCGTGGCGCCTGCCACCGAATCCAGTGCATCCACAAGCGGCACGCCCGCCGCAAATGTGGTAGACAAAACCCGGCCGAATTTGGCTACTGCTGATTTATCAAGAATCTCGCCAACCACCGGCAGCTTTAGAACGTACTTGTCTACGATATCTGAGAATTTCTGCGACCGGGTCTTGGCTTCCTTGAATAGAAATATAGTGCCCACTATTCCCAAAAGCACCACAAACCACCAAGACTGCATCCATTCCGATAACCTCACTACCATCTGCGTAAATACTGGAAGTTCGGCTCCGAAACCCTGGAACAGGCTTTCAAATTGAGGAACGACCTTCACCAGAAGAATGGCGGTAACAACAATCGCTACCACAACAACCGCGATAGGGTATGTCATCGCCTTTTTAACTTTTTTCTTCAAAAGCTCTGTTTTTTCAAGATAGAGAGCAATGCGATCCAGCATCTGTTCCAGTGCACCGGCTTTTTCGCCCGAGTCCACTAAGTTGCAGTATAGATTATCGAAGTGCTTGGGATGCTTGCGAAGGGAGGCGGCGAAACTGGTGCCGGAAGAAATGTCATTCCGAATAGACATTACCAGTTCCTGCAGGCCCTTGTTCTCAAGTCCATCAGCAACTATATCGAAGCTTTGCACCAAGGGTACACCTGCCTTCATCATCGTTGCGAGTTGACGAGTAAGCATAGCGATATCGAAGGGTGTGATTTTCTTGCTGCCACCAAACAAAGGCTTTGGCTTCTTCTTTACTTTATCTGGAATGATGCCCTGTTTACGGAGTTGGGCTTTAACCAAAGCCAAGCTGGAACCGGCAAGCTCACCCTTGGATTTGTTGCCCTTCCGATCTTTGCCTTCCCAAACATACGATTCCAGTTTTTGCGATTTCTCTGACATGCTTAATCCTTCGTCACGCGGTTGGCTTCCTCAAGGCTCGTTACGCCCTCGATCACTTTTCTAAGTGCGGACTGGCGTAAGTTCCGGAAGCCCTCAGCCTCTGCCTGCTTTGCAATTTTAATGGAGCTGGCCTCTTCCATAATCATGCTGGCCAACTTCTCTGTAACCTTAACCACCTCATAAATACCGACGCGGCCTTTATATCCATTAGTGCATTTATCACAGCCCTTTGGGTGGTACAACGTGAAGCCTGTATCAATTTGTTCCTCTGTGAACCCTTCGGTCAAAAGCAGGTCTTTAGGTACTTCTCCTGGCTGTTTGCAGGCACTGCATAGTCGTCTGCCGAGGCGCTGGGCAATTATCAGGCTGACCGACGTTGCAATGTTAAAAGCGGGTACGCCCATGTTCATCATACGGGTGAGGGTTTCTGCTGCACTGTTGGTGTGCAGAGTTGAAAGGACCAAGTGCCCGGTTTGCGCGGCTTTGATCGCAATATTGGCGGTCTCAAGATCTCGGATCTCTCCCACCATGATTACATCCGGGTCCTGCCGCAGGAATGCACGCAGTGCCTCAGCGAAGCCCAGGCCGACACGGGTGTTTACGTTTACTTGGTTGATCCCTTCCAAGTTTATTTCGGCGGGATCCTCAGCCGTGGAAATGTTGATATCGGGCGTGTTGAGGATGTTCAAGCCGGTGTAAAGCGATACAGTTTTGCCGGAGCCTGTTGGCCCTGTGACCAATATCATCCCTTGTGGTTGCGATAGTGCATCCATAAACAGTTGCTTCTGGTCGTCCTCGTAACCAAGAACATCAATGCCTAGCTTCGCCTGGCTGGGGTCCAGAATCCGCAACACGATTTTTTCGCCCCAAAGCGTCGGCAGGGTGTTTACTCGAAAATCGATCGCTTTGGTTTTGGACAGCTTCATCTTGATGCGGCCATCTTGGGGAACGCGACGCTCTGAGATGTCCAGTTGCGCCATGATCTTTACACGAGCCGAAATTTTTGGTGCCAACTTAATAGATGGGCGAGACACCTCTTTCAAAATGCCGTCTGTTCTATAGCGCACGCGGTAGGTTTTTTCGTAAGGCTCAAAGTGAACATCGGATGCGCCTCCACGGATGGCATCCAGCAGCATCTTGTTCACATACTTAACGATGGGGGCGTCATCCACATCGCTGGCAGATACAGCCCCGTCATCTTCCTGTTCGCCACCTTCTGTTTCTACGCCCTCAAGGTCTGCATCGTCCAGATCCCCCATCGACGTATCCTGGGAGTCCAGATACTTATCGATAGCATCGCGTAGCTTTGCGTCATCCACCAGGATCGCATCGGTGCTCAGGCCAGTATTGAACTTTATTTCGTCCAGTGCCTGGATGTTGGTGGGGTCAGATACCGCTATAAAGAGGCGATTACCTCGTTTATAAAGGGGGAGTGCGTTGTGTTTTCGTACCAACTTCTCGTCAACCACCCCTTCTGGCATCATTTCGGGAAGAAAGGATGAAAGATCCAGAACCGAAACGCCGAACTCCATGGCGGCGGAGAATGCGAGTTTGGCGCTATCCGCCAATTTATTCTGGGTGAGGTAGGTGATTAGTGGGATGCGGTTTTGGGAAGCCTGTACAAAGGCGTCCTTGGCTGTCGATTCTTCTAGAAGTCCGTCATCCACAAAACGTCGCGCTAGGCCAGTTAGGGTGATCTTGCTCTTATTGGTGGTCATAAATGGACTAAAATGGGCTGCCTGATTGGTTGAATATGAGAACGCATCATTGAGGGGAGTTTAGATTGCTGGTGTGGATTTGGAAAGGTGTACGGTGATTTATGCGAGAGCCGTTAATAAGGCTGCTTTTGTTTAGTGATGCCGTGTAGGTGACAAAGTTTGTCATTGAGTGACGGTTGTTGGCTATGGGTGAGGGGTGGGCATGTGTCGACTTTTGCGCTGTGAAGCGCTTTGCTGTTTGATTGGTAAGGTTTTGTGTTTTGAATTGGTGTTCTGGCATGATAGATGCAAGAGACAGCGTAGGCTCATTGAAACCGGTTGCGGTTCAAGGCTCCACCGGCCCCGAGCCATTTTGAGTTAATTAATGATAACCTTAGAGGTCGAATTATGAAAAGCATGCAAATCAATGACGCACAGAAGGGTTTTACTCTGATCGAGCTGATGATCGTTGTGGCGATCATCGGTATTTTGGCTGCGATTGCTATTCCCCAATACCAAGATTACACGCGCAGTGCGAATGCCACATCTGCTTACTCAGACAGCACCACATATAGAACGGCTATAGCACTTTGTGCCCAAGTAAATGGCGGTTCGCTGACCCCTTGCGATGCTGGGGCTGAAGGAGTTCCGGCAGTGGCTGGTGCGGTCACTGCCGTAGTAGACGGAGTTATTACCATCAACCTTGGTGATATCGATGGTGATGGCACTAACGATGTAGTTACCGCTACTCCGAACACAACCAACGCAACTCAGATAGCATGGGACATCGCCACCTCTTCTGGCACGAACGCATGCACGGCTGGGTGGTTAGACTGCTAATCGTAACCACCATGGTCAGGTATAGCCTGACCTGATTCTCAAAGGCCCGGCGGTTTCGACCTCCGGGCCTTTTTCATTTCTGGTGCATCTATTTGATAGTATGATAAAATTGTGCCTGCATTCCATTGAGATGGCTTGAGTCCAGTGCATTTCAAAAGAATGAACAGAAGGTCATGGACAGGCACAACTTAGCCTGACCTTGGACAAAGATCATGGACAGGCAAACTGATCATGGACAGGCACTAGCCTGACCCGATCCCCAAAGGCTCGGCGGTTTCGACCCCGGGCCTTTGTCGTTTCTGGCTTTGGATTTGCTGCGTCTAATTCGGGGTTATGGCAAAACAGCGGCGGCATTCCACCGTGAATTCTGGAAATCTGCCGATTTCAGGCGAGCGACATTCTCGGCGGGCGCGCCGATATACTGATTTGAGAAAGAAGGGGAGGGGCCTAAGCCGCTTGTCGCCGCCGTCTAGGATTTCGGTAATCCTGATAACTGTCCTCAAACGCCGTGGCCCGGTGGCACCACCGTTCCGGGTCCAGGTTCAGCCGTTCCAGAATCGGCAGAGCCTTTTCATCAATAGCGCCCCTTTTGTCACTCCGGCTCATCCGCCCGGTACAATCCACCAGTTTCAGGTAATCTTCAAAGCTGAATAGAATGTCTTGCTGAAAGCCGTTTCGAATCACGCCTTCAAAACCCAGCAGTGGTTTTAACGGTACGGAGAAGTCATTCAGTGCCTGCTGCTCTGTTTGCCGTGCAATGGCTTCTGCCAGATTAAAGGTGGGATGAATGCGTTCCTTGATGCTGGTGTGTTCAGAGGTTTCTGGTGTCTCTGCCATGGCGGCCCGGATGGGGTTCAGGTCTACATAGGCCATGCAGGAAAGGAGGGCTTCCTCGGTGTCCAAGGCTTGGGATTTAAAGCGGCTTTCCCAGAAATGGCCGGTGCACTCATCTTCCTGGTTGGCCTGCCTCGCAATTGGTTCATTCAGGCACTTCATAAACCAGCTCAAATTCGCCAACCGCTGCCGGAACGTTTCTGCGTACTCCTCAACTCGCCTGCGTTCTGCCGCACACAGCTCGTCACCCCGATGATAACGCTGCACCAGTGGTGGCCCTTTATAAAGGCTGCACCAGCGCGCCAGCACTTCATCCATGCTCCAGGGTTCCACCTCATCCGGGCTAAGCTTCACCACCAGGTGGTAATGGTTCGACATCACCGCATAAGCGGCGACATCTACCGCAAATACAGATGCCAGAAGCCGGATTCGCTCTTCAATCCATCCTCGCCGGTGTTCATAACAGCGCCCGGTGGCGCGGTCTTGTCCGCACAGGAAGGTGCGGCGCACACAGCGAGAGATCACGTGGTAGAAGGGGGTATCTGAAACGCTGACCAGTTCTGCTCTGGCTTTGGGCATGGTGAAGTCCTTGTCTTCCGTGACTGTTGACATGCTCATATCATGCATCAATAATTTAAGCCTGTATAGATGTACAGTTCTTGGCCTTTTAGTGTGTTCCTCTTATTTCTGGCATTTCGCAAACTCTATTTTTGTATGTACAATAAATTCAGATGAATATTGAATTCGATCCAAGGAAGGACGAGAAAAACACTGAAAAGCACGGTGTTTCGTTAGCTGATGCCGCCAAGCTCGAATGGGATTGGGTGTGGGCTCTAGAGGATTCTCGTAATGAGTATGGTGAGCGTCGAATGATTGGATATGGCCCTATAGCCGATCGTGTCTACTGTGTTGTTTACACAGAACGAAAAGGTATCCGCCGCATAATCAGTTTTCGAAAGGCAAATCGTCGGGAGGTGAGGCTTTATGCAGACAAAATCTAAATCTGGTAGGTCGTTTTCGCTGCCCTCGAGTGATGAAGAGCCTGGCATTAACGAGGGGATTTCACAAGACGCAGATACACGCGAGCTCACGGACGAAGAGTTCCGCCGTTTGCGTCCGGTAGGTCGGCCAAAGGCAGAGGTTACCAAGGAGCGGATAACGATCAGGCTTTCACCGGAGGTCGTTGAGCAGTTTCGTGCCACAGGCAGTGGCTGGCAAACCCGAATGGACAAGGCGCTTCAGGAGTATCTGAGAACCCACAGTCAGTCGGATATTGAGAGGTTGGGGTAGTGACCGATTGATTGGCTGTCATGGACAGACATAAAAACGGTTATGGACAAACGGTTATGGACAGGCACAAGTTCGCCCAAGTTCGCCCCTCCTGGATGAAGGGGCCATTGTTGCGATGATCATGCGATGATCATGGACAGGCACAGCATAGCCTGACCTGATTGCCCAAAGGCCCGACTGCGGATGATCATGGATGCGGATGATCATGGACAGGCACACCTTAGCCTGATGCAGGCGAGGAGGGCTTCTTCGGTATCCAAAGCTTGGGACTTGAATCGGCTTTCCCAGAAATGCCCCGTACACTCATCTTCCCGGTTAGCTTGTCTCGCAATCGGCTCATTCAGGCACTTCATAAACCAGCTCAAATCTGCCAGCCGTTGCCGGAAGGTTTCCGCGTACCCCTCAACTCGTCTAACTTCTGCCGCGCACAGTTCGTCGCCCCGGTGATATCGCTGTACCAGTGTTGGCCCTTTATAAAGACTGCACCAGCGTGCCAGCACCTCATCCATACTCCAGGGTTCCACCTCATTTGGGCTGAGTTTCACCACGGCTCGTTCACCATGGACAGGCACAGCATAGCCCTCTGGGCTTCAGGCGCTTTCTGCGGCCAGGTAAGTCGCGCTGGCGGCAGGTTGTCGGGGTAATCCAGGCTTGGGTCTAGCTCAAATAGAATCATGGACAGGCACTGCTTAGCCTGTTGGCGTTAGCAGCTACATCACCCTTCCAGATCTTGTGAAATGAGTAAAAAAGGGATAATTTGTACTCATGGATGAATTTGAATTCGACGAAGCCAAAAGCCAGGTCAATCTGAATAAGCGTGGTATCGATTTCGTTGCTGCCCAAGTGTTGTGGAAAAACCCGCAGCTGCTGGAGATCCGCGTGAAATCCGAGGGTGAGCAGAGGTTTTTGCTGATAGGAAAGATTGGTGAAAAGCACTGGTCGGCTGTCGTCACATACAGGGATGCTCGTATTCGTCTGATTTCAGTCAGGCGTTCCCGCAAAAAGGAGATCGAGCTCTATGAAAGCTGAAGACTTCGACAAGAAATTTGAGGAAGGCCAGGAAGATATTGTTGATGACTTGGATCTGTCCTCTGCTCGCCGCGTTAATCAGGAACAAAAGCGAATCAACGTTGATTTCCCAGCTTGGGTTGTGGAGTCGTTGGATCGCGAGGCTGCGCGCATTGGCGTTACGCGCCAATCAATCATCAAGGTATGGCTGGTGGAGCGTCTTCAGGCAGAATCTGCTAACAAGTCAGGCCAGCGGACGCGCTAAAGCGAAGGACAGGCGAAGGACAGGTGGACAGGCACAGCTTAGCCTGGTGGGCACAGCTTAGCCTGGTGGACAGGCACAGCTTAGCCTTGGGCACAGCTTAGCCTGACGTGATCCCCAAAGGCCCGTTGGTTTCGACCTCCGGGCCTTTGTTGTTACTGGTGCGTCTGTTCGGCGTTATGGCAAAACAGCGCCGGCATTCCACCGAGATTTCTGGGCATCCGTGGATTTCAGACGAATGAAGGCCTCGGCAGGACCGCCGATAAGTTGATAAGAAAAAGAAGGGGAGCGGGAGCTAGGCCGCTCGTCGCCGTCCAGGATTTCTGTAATTCTGGTAGCTGTCTTCAAAAGCGGTTGCCCGATGACACCACCGCTCCGGGTCCAGATTCAGCCGCTCCAGAATTGGCAGTGCCTTGCCATCAATAGCGCCGCGTTTGTCACTTCGGCTAATTCGCCCGGTGCAATCCACTAGCTCCAGGTAATCTTCAAAGCTGAACAGAATGCCTTGCTGAAAGCCGTTCCGAATCACGCCTTCAAAACCCAGTAGCGGTTTTAAAGGCACCGAAAAATCATTCAGTGCCTGCTGTTCCGTTTGCCGTGCAATTGCTTCTGCCAGGTTAAAGGTGGGATGAATGCGTTCTTTAATGCTGGTGTGCTCGGAGGTCTCCGGTGTCTCGGCCATGGCAGCCCTTATGGGGTTCAGGTCGACATAGGCCATGCAGGCGAGGAGGGCTTCTTCGGTATCCAGGGCTTGGGACTTGAACCGGCTTTCCCAAAAGTGGCCGGTACATTCATCTTCTTTATTGGCCTGCCTGGCAATGGGCTCATTCAGGCACTTCATAAACCAGCTCAAGTCGGCCAACCGTTGCCGGAAGGTTTCCGCGTACTCCTCAACTCGCCGAAGTTCTGCAGCGCACAGTTCGTCGCCCCGATGATACCGCTGTATCAGTGATGGCCCTTTATAAAGGCTGCACCAGCGCGCCAGCACCTCATCCATGCTCCACGGTTCCGCCTCATTCGGGCTGAGTTTTACAACTAGGTGGTAGTGGTTCGACATCACCGCGTAAGCTGCCACGTCCACGGTAAACACAGATGCCAGCAGCCGGATTCGTTCTTCAATCCAGCCTCGCCGGTGTTCGTAACACTGGCCTGTAACTCGGTCTTTCCCGCATAAAAAGGTGCGGCGTACGCAGCGTGAGATCACGTGGTAGAAGGGGGTGTCTGACACGCAGACGAGCTCTGTTCTAGCTTTGGGCATGGTGAAATCCTTTTCGTTCTTTATGTCTTATTGTATTGTAGACTTATAAGGCTGTATAAATATACAGTAATCACAGTTTGCCTTGTGTTCAGGTGGTATAGATTGAGATGAATATAGGTTTTAAGCTATAATTGGGACATCTAATGTGGGAAATTAAAACAACCAAGCGGTTCGATGAATGGTATTACTCGCTTGGTGATGCGGACAGGGAAAATGTTCTTGCGGCTATATTAGTTTTAAGAGAGTTGGGGCCCATGCTGTCGCGGCCATATGCAGACAGTGTCTACGGGTCTGTGCACAGCAACATGAAAGAGCTGAGAGTTCAGAGCAAAGGCAATCCGATTCGTGCTTTCTTCGCGTTTGATCCAACTCGTACGGGCATCATTCTTTGTGCTGGTGAAAAGACGGGCAAAGACAAGCGGTTTTACGATCAGATGATTCCAGTAGCTGATCGAGAGTTCTTTGCGCATCTGGAAAAGCTCACTAAAAGGTGAATGACATGGCGAATTCTTTGGATAAGCTTCTGGCGGCAGAGAAGCCAGAGGTTGTTAGGCGTGCCCAAACTAAAGCGGATAATATTCTTTTGGAGATTCGCCTTGGTGAGGTGCGAAGCTTGTTGCAGAAAACCCAGAAGGATATGGCTGAAGCCATGGGTATAACTCAACCTACGATTGCAAGTATGGAAAAGGTTGGCAGAGATCTGAAACTGTCATCCATTAAGCGGTATGTCGAGAGTGCAGGTGCGAAGGTTCGCTTGGATATTGAGCTTCCTGATGGAACTCGCCATGCTATTCCGATTTGATATAAAAGCTGATGACGGACAGGCAAAACCTAGTCAATGGCCTGCTAAGGCCCAGTCTTGCTTTCAGCGGTGCTTATACTGTAATTGATCAAGGACAGGCACAGCATAGCCTGGGCACAGCATAGCCTGGAACGCCGGGAAACACAGGCCAGAGAGCAGACCTATAAGGCATTGCTCTGGTTCCAGAAACCGGCAGTCAGTGCGGGCGCGCTTTTTCAGGGGGCCTATGATGCTGGCATTGATCTGTACGACTTTGTTGCCGGAGTCAGCCACCTGACTTCGCCTGTGCTAACACTGCGGGATAGCCTGAAGTCGGCCTGGGATGCAAACAAAGACAATTCCGGCGACAGTTGGCTGGAAGCTTTCAATCGCAGTTACGATGAAAAGCGCCACGAACATTGGGTGCGGGCGATCGGGTTTGCGCCTTCGGACATCAGCAGGGAAGATATCGCAAAAGCCTACGAGGCAGCCAGTCTGGTCCTAAAGGATGACCAACTCAGCGCTGCCCTTAAAGAATTCACTGCCAACAAAACAGTCACAAAACAGTCATGGACAGGCATAGCATAGCCTGGACAGGCATAGCATAGCCTGACCTGATTTCGGAAAGCCCGGAGGATTCGTCCCCGGGCTTTTTGCGTTTTTGCTGCGTCGAACAAAATTCAAGATCATGGACAGGCACAGAAAAACAGGGATCCGCCAGGGCAACTTCATAGAATGCGGAAGTCGTTCTGAAGTCTGATCTGATGATTCTTTCTCCCGCACTGCGAACACTGCCACAAACTTGTCTTTGGGGGTAAGCATGAGAGTGCAGTGTTGCCTAACCTAGATTGGTGGGTATAATAACTACCATTAGCGGAAAGGGAACTGACGTGGAAAGCGCTGGGGCCAAAAGGAAACTGGAAAAAGATGGCTGGGAGCTGGTACGAGTGAATGGGAGCCACCACCACTTTAAGCATCCAACAAAGCCGGGGTTGGTCACGCTGCCACATCCCAAGTCGGAACTGGCAAAGGGTACGTTGAACAGTATATGGACGCAGGCCGGCTGGAAATAATTGCCCAAAAGGGCAGCTGATCAAACTTGAGGTAATTACTATGCGCTTCCCAGTGGCACTTCATACAGATGATGGAAAGAACTACAGCGTTACTGTGCCTGATATTGCTGGCTGCTTCTCTGCGGGTGCCAGTGAAGACGAGGCGCTAGATAATGCGCGTGAGGCAATTCTTGGACATCTTGAGCTGTTGGCAGAGTTTGGGGAGGAGGTCTCTGGAGCAAGTTCTATTGCTGAACATCGCGCAAACCCAGACTTTGAGGGCGCGGTGTGGGGCTTTGTTGAGATCGATGTAACTCCTTTCCTCGGCAAGGCAGAGAAAATTAATATCACTGTGCCCCGTTTGGTTTTGATTCAGATTGACAGGTTTGTGAAGGAGCACCCGAACGAGGCCCGGTCCCGCTCGGCGTTTCTATCGGAGGCTGCATTGGAAAGAATGCGAAGATTGCGCGACAAGGCCCAGGCATAACGCCATAAAACCATCATGGACAGGCACAGCTTAGCCCAGGCACAGCTTAGCCCAACCCCCTCAAGATCCCGCAGGCGCACGGTGCGCAAGTTGAAACCCTCTACCGTGCCCATGAACCCGTTGATTTGCACAAAACCCCCAACCGACATGGAATCCTCAACCACAATAAACAGGCCGGTAATCAAATCCTGAAGCGCTATGAGAAATGGAAGGACATCGTTTCGATTTCGGGCCCGCAGGGGCTAAAACAGATTCGGGGCTTTAATGATGAGGCCTTATCAGGGAAGTGGAAGGGTTTTCGATCCTCGCGGCTCAATATTCAGTATCGCGTTATTTATAAAGTGCAGAATAAGCAGGTGCTTGTGGAAGTTGAAAAAGTTACTCCCCATGATTATGGGAGGAGATAAAATGAGCGAATATCATAAGGCTAAAAGAAGGGTTGAAGTTTCTGCTGGGGAATCTGTTCGGATTCTGCGTCTGGGTGTCGAGCGTGCAAAGATCTTGGCTCGGGCTTTACGGTGTCATCCTGCCGTGCTCGTGTTCCCAGGTTGGGATATTGAGCACGAGTCTGCGGCATGACAGCGTAAAGTGATCATTAAAGTGATCATGGACAGGCACAGCTTAGCCGGCACAGCTTAGCCATGCGCTTACACTGCCCAACTTTTGGTATCATACAAAACCTAAGGCGAAACAATACTCACTCGGGCGTTTATATGTATCCAGCTGCTGATATTCATTGGTCGATGTCGCCAAATCGCGAGAGGGCGTTGATGCTTGCACACCGTGAGGTGTCAGTTTTTGTTTACGATGCCGTTCAGCTTGAAGGGATAAACTTTACCCTACCCGAAGTCCAAACGTTGATGCAGGGGATCACCATTGGTGGACATCGGCTCAGTGATCAGCAGATTGCAACGAACCAGGCGGATACCTGGAAGGAGCTGTTCCTCCTGGTCAGGGGGCAGAAGTTTGAGTTAACGCAAAGCTGCGCTTGCGACTTGCATCGTATTGCGGGAAAGGAGGAAGCGCTGGAGTGGGGCTGTTTTCGTTCCGGCGGCGTGCTAATCGCAGGAACAAGCTATGAGCCACCGAGTGCCGATCAGCTTTTTGGTCTTTTTGCGGAAATGGTCAACAAGCTTTCGGACTTGAAAGATGTCTACGATCAGGCTATTCATCTATTTTTGACCATGGCCCGCTGTCAGTTTTTTTACGATGTTAACAAGCGCATGGGCCGTTTTATGATGAATGGCCATTTGCTGAACTGCGGATATCCAGCTATTAATATTCCGGCATCGCGGCAGCTAGAGTTTAATGAACTGATGCTTGAGTTCTACAGTTCGGGTGACCAAGCAAAGATGAACCAATTTGTGCGCAGTTGCATGGACGAGCGGGTTGTCCGGATTATGAAAGAGTAGGCGCAAACGGGGATACGTCATGGGCGGCTCGTTTTAAACGTTCGTGTTTTGAATCTTCAGCTAGATCGCGGGTTCTGCCTCTCTATATACGGCGAGCCAGCGCCACCTTCCCCCTCCATCTGCACACTAATCCTCGGTGCAGCCACATCTATATACCGCTCCTCCATCTTCCGCTTCAGCAGCAAATTAAACGCCCTGGAAACATCCCACTGGTACTCTGGCTTAGTCCGCATCCGCATCCGTAGCACCGGGCAGCCTTCCTCAAATGCATGAATTCCCTGCATCTCAAGAGGCGACCAAATCAGCCAGCGCATATCCGGCAGTGTGCGTAATTCTTCGGCGGTTTCGGTCATCAGCAGTATGGCATCATCAATCGGCAATTCCCGGGGGATACGAATCTTGATCAGTGCAATGCCAAACTGCCGCGACATGTTGTGAATGGAGCTGATTTTGCTGAAGGTTATGTGATGCACCACCCCTTCAAGGTCCCGCAAGCGCACGGTGCGCAGGTTGAAGCCTTCTACGGTGCCCATGAAGCCGTTAATCTCCACAAAATCCCCGACCGACATGGAATCCTCAACCACTATAAAGAGACCAGTGATCAAATCCTGAACCAGTGTTTGTGCACCAAAACCTACGGCGAGGCCGATAATGCCGGCACCGGCGAGCAGGGGGGTTACATCAACACCCAGGGTGGAAAGGCTCACCAAGGTGGCAATCACCAGGATGGTGATCAGCAGGGTGTTCCGGGCAATCGGGAGAATGGTTTGGGCGCGGGCAGGGTTAATGCGTTTATTTCGGTCGCCCCCGCGCATGGCTCTTTCAAGCAATTCGTCTACAAATATCCAGGTGAGCTTTGCTGCGAGTAAAATAAAGGTCACGCCGAGCAGGCTACCTGCTACACCCTCGCTTACCGAGGGCTTTCCAGCCACGCCGAACAAAGACAACCCCCAAATTTGCAGTATCAGCTCGAAAAATAACAGCCACGCAGCCGCCTGAATCAGGTTGTAGCCAAAACGCACCAGCCTGCGGCTAAAGGTGCTAAGGGCTTGGTGCTTGGGGCGGTTTTCTTGAATGCCGATCAGTCCTTGCAGCGCAAGCGTCAGTGCCAGTAGCAAGGCGCAGATCATGGCTTTGCCCAAGGCAGCATCCGCTTCCCCGCCATTCACAAACACCGCGACTACCGAGGCGCTGATGGCAACCAGCATAGGTATGTGCCAAAGCCTGGCGAGCAGGGCAGTGACTTCACGCCCTACGCCTTGGTCTTTTCGTTGTTTGTAAGGTCGGTTTCGAATCAGATGGGTGACCGGCCTGCGGTTTCGAACAATCAGGAAGAAGCTGAGCAGGGCGGCAATAACGCTGAATACCAGAGCCAGTGCGCTGGCGAGTTCGGTGCCGAGTTGGTCGGTCAGTTCGGTTGTACTCAGCGCATCTTCAAGAGCAAACAGCACGCCGATGATAAACAGCGGCAAGAGCATTCGCCGGCGCAGAATCATAACGGCCGTGAGGCGATGGCCGTTGGAGAAAATGGAAATCATTACATCGAAAAGCGAGGTCAGCGCCCGGGCACTCAAGCCTGCGTAAGCCAAAATAAGAATCGTTGTTTGAGCATCATCCGACATGCCGAATGTGGGTAACCCGGCCAGCAGCGCGGTGAAAGTGAGCAGCCAGGGTAAAATCCGCCTTACAAAATGAGCGATGAGCATCCAGGGGCGGGGTGCCTTGGCATTTGCAGTGGCCATCCGCGCCATGAGAAAAACATGCGAACCAGGCGTGACAAGCCCCACAGTGCGGCTATCCATGCAATCAGTCCAGCGGTGATCTCTACCAGAACGCGGTAGGACGCACCGGTCAGTAACTTTTTTGCCGCACTGTAGGCATTGCGAAAATGTGTTTTCCAGATGGAGAGAGGGGTTTCTGCTGTGCTGTCACCGTTGGTGGCTTCATCAAAAAACACAGCAAGGGCACCCAATAAGCCCTCACCACCGGAAGTGCTTTTGCCTGTTTGCAAAGATTCTGCGCGCAATCCCTGTTGAATGGATTTGAGCTGTTGTACCAGCGCTTCACGGCTTTCGTCGTCTTGCAGCGCCTGAATGGCTACCTCTAACGACGCTTCAAGCTCTTCAGCTGAGGCTTCTTCTTTACCTGGCTGCCCCGAGAACCCGGGAATGCCGGGGAGCGTGAAGGGCTGTGCCTGAGTTGCCCCAACGGCAGCAAGCAAGATAAAGCCAAAAACCAGCGCGGTTAACCTCAAATTTCTACCTCTTCAAACAAGTCGGGTACCTCGGTGTCCCATCCGAATTTTTCACTGATGCGCTTGCGCATAATGTCGCTGGCTAACATTTCGCCATGGGTAACATACACTTTCTCGGGTTCAAGTGCGCCCCGCTCAAGCCATTGCAAGAGTTCATTGTAGTCGCCGTGCGCTGAGAGCGAGCCCATATTGTGGATCTCGGCCTTTACTGGCCAGTATTCGCCGTGAATCTTTACCGATTCCACGCCGGCGACCAGCCTGTCACCGCGGGTTCCAGGTGCCTGGAAGCCGGCAAATACCACACTATTCCTGTAATTTGGCAGCAGAGTTTTAAGATGGTGGAGCACCCGGCCACCGCTGGCCATGCCGCTGGCAGACACGATAATGCAGGGATAGCGCACGGAATCCAGCTTGATGGATTCATCAACGGTGCGAACGAACTCGGTATGGCTGTCGATCACCTCGCACTGACTGGCGCTCAGCTTATGTTCCTTGTGGTGCTTGGAAAAAATCTCCGTGGCTTTGATGGCCATGGGGCTGTTGAGAAATACCGGCAGCTTGGGAATGCGCCCCTCTCTCATGATCTTGTGAATAAGGTAAAGCAGCAGTTGCGCCCGCCCTACCGCGAATGATGGAATCAGTACAATCCCGCCGCGGCTAACGGTGCGAGTGATGATCTCTGCCAATTCGGTTTCCGGGTCGGTTTCCTCGTGCAACCTGTCGCCGTAGGTGGATTCGCACACAAGCACGTCGGCTTTCTTTATGGGCTCTGGTGGCCTCATGATCGGGTCGCTCTGTCGACCCACGTCCCCACTGAATACCACTGAGCGGCCGTGAGCCTTGTGATGAACATGCACGCAGGCAGAGCCCAGAATGTGTCCGGCAGGGGTAAAGGTCACCTCAAAGCCTTTCACCGGTTCAAACGTCTCGTGGTAATGAAAAGGCTCAAAGTGTTTCAAGGCTTCCCAGGCGTCCTTCACGGTAAAAAGCGGTTCGGGATTTTCATGCCGAGAAAATTTTTTGCGGAAGGCGTACTTGGCATCTTCTTCCTGCAGGTAGCCCGCATCCGGAAGTAACACTTTGCATAAATCGTGCGTGCCCTGAGTGCAGTAAACCTTGCCTTTGAAACCATGTTTCACCAGGGCAGGCAGGTAGCCTGAGTGGTCGATGTGAGCATGGGTGAGGACCACAGCATCGATTGTGCTGGGATCCACGGGAAACTTGGCCCAGTTTCTCCTGCGTAGGGTTTTAACGCCCTGATACATGCCGCAGTCAACCAAGACCCGGTGTTTATCGTCGGATAACAGATAGCGCGAACCCGTTACCGTACCGGTGCCGCCGAGGAAGCGAAGTTTCATAACAGAAGGCCTTATGGTTGGTCAGGATGAGAAATGCGCCTGAAGATTTCCCTTTCAGATTGCCTGAAAGTGCAACGCCAGAAAAGCCCGGATACGGCCGGCCGCCAATATTTGCTACTATTCACTTACACCGCATGACTATCAGTGACGCAGGATGCCGGCAATGCAATACAGCTCAATACTCCCGGAAGTGATCAAGGTGGCCGATGAAGCCAGTACCCGAGTGCTCCACATTTATCAGTCTGATTTCAAAGTGAGCTACAAGGAAGACGAGTCGCCGATTACAGCAGCGGATGTGGGCAGCCATGAAATCATCGTAAAAGGCCTGCGCAATATCAGCCAGGATATTCCTGTTCTCTCGGAAGAGGGTGCCCAAGCCCCTTGGGAGGAGCGCAAACAGTGGCGGCGCTTCTGGTTGGTTGACCCCATTGACGGCACCAAAGAGTTCACCCAGCGTACAGGCGAATTTACGGTGAACATAGCGCTGATTGAAGATGGTGAGCCGGTACTGGGCGTGGTCACTGCCCCATCATTAAAAGAGGCGTTTTGGGGCATAAAGGGTGAAGGCGCGTATAAGCGTGACCGAACAGGCCGGGAACATCGCATAAGAGTGGCCGAGTTGCCCGATACCGTTCGGGTTGTCGCCAGCAAAAACCACATGAATGACGAGACCCGCGATTTCATCAGAACGCTTGGCCCCCACAAAACACTTCAGGCAGGCAGCTCCCTCAAGTTTTGCCGAATCGCCGAAGGCCATGCCGATCTCTACCCCCGAATGGGGCCAACCAGTGAGTGGGACACGGCCGCAGCCCATGCGGTGTTGTTAGCGGCAGGAGGTAGTGTGAATACGGTAGATGGCACACCGTTGCGTTATGGCAAGGAGAGTGTGCTTAACCCGTATTTCATTGCAGCGGGAAACTGGCACATTCAGCGCCCATGACTTGGTACGCACTTCAACACAAGCCTGCACAAGGTGATCGGGCATTGTTGCATCTGCAGAATCAGGATATCGCCTGCTTCTACCCGAAAGTACAGGTAGAGAAAATCAAAGCCGGAAAGCGTACCCAAAAGCTGGAGCCTTTGTTTCCCGGCTACCTGTTTATAAATCTGGAACAAACAGACCCAGCTTGGGCAAAACTGCGATCCACCCGTGGGGTGCTTCGAATTGTGAGTTTTGCCAACAAACCTGCCGCTATCGCGGACGGCGTGATACAGCACATCAAAGACAGCCTGGGCTCCGTTGTTCAGCAGGGTGGGCTAAAGTGTGGAGAGGTGGTTCAGTTGAGCAATGGGCCATTTGAGGGTATTAATGCGGTGTTTCAGGCGTATGATGGCGAGGAGCGGGCAATTGTGCTGATCAGCTTTATGCAGAAGCAGCAGCGGGTGAGGGTGCCGGTATCTGTGCTCAAGCCTTAGTAGTCTAGTACTTTAACAATTCTTAACGGCCGTAACCCACTGATATAGAAGATGCAAGACCTTTTGACCCTTGCTTGTCTTCCTCGAAGGCGTAAAATCGCCGCGCTTCAGACATGGAACATTCACACACTGACAGGGATGCAGTTGGGAGCGTATCTTCCCCTCTTGGTTGTCTCTCTGTCATTGCTGGCAATTTATATCTATGACCTTAAAACACTGGGCCCTGGTCGGTGGGGCGGTAGCGTGCTTGAGCAGCAATATAGCGACAGCAGCGCCATGGCTAGAGGCCGGAGATGTGCGAGCGCGTTATGCCGTGCAAAAACTGGCAGACAGGGGGCAGCTCGCCAGGCCGGTTACCAGTTGGCCCATCATGTGGGGGTCCATAAGCAATGGGATGGATGAAGCCGGCAAACAGCCTGCTTCTGAAACTGGCTTGGCTCGCAGCTATCTTGAATTTGAACGTGTTCAGCAAGCCAAGCCTGGGTTTCGGGCTGAGTTTGAAGTATCTGGCACCAATGAAGTGGCCATGGTTCAAGGGTTCGAACGCGGCCCAATGGCAGAAGCTGCAGCGAAATTAACTCTTCAGTGGCAAGGACAAAATTGGGCGTTTGGGCTAAGCCCTGCCTACGCTCACAATCCTGACGATAACGAAGAGGCCCGCCTTGACGGCTCCTACCTTGCGGCAACTGCAGGTAACTGGGTATTTGGCGCGGGCGCGATTGATCGTTGGTGGGGCCCAGGCTGGCAATCCAGCCTTATCCTATCTAGCAACGCTCGGCCCATGCCCTCCGTATGGTTGAATCGCAAAGATGCCTCTGCACCTGAAAGTAAATGGTTGAGTTGGATTGGCCCTTGGCAGCTCACACTGCTTGCAGGGCAGTATGAACACGAGCGCGCAATCCCCGAGGCCAAATTGATCGGTATGCGTTTGAATTTGCGCCCGCTGGACGGGTTAGAGCTTGGTTTCTCAAGGGCGATTATGCTCGGCGGTCAAGGCCGGCCTGAAAACGGTTCCACACTATGGAATGCGCTGATTGGCAGGGACAACGGCCAGTTGGAAGAAGACGACCCAGGCAATCAGCTTGCTAGCGTAGATGCGCGTTATGGGTTCGCAATTGGTAAACAGTCAATGGGGCTGTACGCCCAAATGATGGGTGAAGATGAAGCCGGCGCATTCCCGGCGCGGAAATCCTGGCTACTCGGTACCGATTGGACAAGTCAGCTGTTCAACGGCGAGCAACAGTGGTTCATTGAGTACGCGAATACCCTGGCGGACGATTTCCTCGGTGATGCCATGCCCAACATCACCTATGATCACTCCCGCTATCACAGCGGCTATCGTTATAACGGTCGCACCATGGGTGCCAGCTTCAGTGGCGATGCAGAAGCCATTACATTGGGTGGCTTTCACTTTTTTGACGATGGCCGAAACCTTACAGCAAGCGTGAGCGTTGTAGAATTCAATAAAGACGGCGCAAGCAGAACGCCCGTTGTCGATGAGCGAATCAAATTAATGGTACCTGCCGAGAACGCAGAACAAATCATCGCCAAAATCGGCTACGGCACCCAAGCGTTAAATGGCTGGCTGGATGTGAGTGCCCAGTTTGCCGATAAAAAACTTGAGCTTGTGAACCCGGCAGAAAACCAATCTGGCCAATGGTCAGTCGGTGCCAGCTGGCGTTACCGCTTCTAGCTCCCGGCCAAAGCAAGCGCCAATAGCCCCTCTCCCAAAACCAACCAATTTAAGCAATAAACCGGACCCCAAAACCGTGAATCTAAAGAATCTCCTGCTTTCCTTAACATTTCTGCTCCCCATAGCAGTTCAAGCGCAGTCCATAACGCCGGCACAGATCGAGCAGTTCAAATCCCTCCCCAAGGCCCAGCAAGAAGCCTTGGCCAGCCAATATGGCGTTGATCTGACTGCCCTGGGCGGGGTTGGCCAAAGCACGAACCAGCGGCCCCAGCCGGTGCAGGTAATTGAACCTATTCGTAGTCCGCAAACGGCAGAATCCGGAAACGAGCCAGAGACAAAAGCTGAAACTGAAGAGACCAAAAAAAATGGCGGCCTGAAACCCTACGGCTACGATCTCTTCGCCGGCAACCCCACCACCTTCGCACCGGTTACTGAAATTCCCGTACCCTCTGAATACACCCTGGGCCCTGGTGATGTACTGCGGGTTCAACTCTGGGGTAAAGAAAACCGCAACCTTGAACTCCCGGTGAGCCGCGATGGCAGCGTCAGTTTCCCCGACTCAGGCCCTCTCAGCGTGGCGGGCCTCAGCTTCAACGAAGCCCGGGAACAAATCCGCAACAAGGTAACGGAGCAATACATAGGTGTGCAGGCCAGTGTCTCGTTGGGCGAGCTGCGCAGCGTGCGGGTGTTTGTACTAGGTGAGGCCCGTAATCCTGGTTCCTACACCGTTAGCTCCCTGTCTACCCTCACCAACGCCTTGTTCGTGTCTGGAGGTATTCGAACCACCGGTTCCTTGCGTAACATCCAGCACAAGCGCAATGGCAAATTGGTGGGCACGCTAGATCTATACGACCTCCTGCTCAAAGGCGACAGCAGCGCCGACAACCGCATACAACCTGGGGACGTGATCTTTATTCCACCAGTCGGCAAGCGCGTGGGTATTGGCGGCGAAGTGTACCGCCCCGCGTTGTATGAACTGAAAAACGAAACCCGATTAGCAGAGCTGGTGCAGATTGCGGGCGGCCTTACCCCGCAGGCATACCCACAGCGTGTCAACATCATCCGAACCAATAGCGACTTCCTACGGGTGATTGCCGAAGCAGATTACACCCAGCCGCAGGGCCGAAATGCCCAAGTGCAGGCTGGGGATTCGATAACCATTCCATCGATTTCCGACATCACCGGCCAATATGTGGAAATCCGTGGTGCCGCCACCAGGGCGGGAAAATTCGCCTGGATTCCGGGCATGCGAGTGAGCTCCATCATTAAGGATCTGGACGCCGACCTGGTGCCAGCAGCTGACAAACGCTACGCAGCCATTGTACGCACTAATCCAAACACCGACGCGGTATCGGTACTGAATCTGCGCCTCCGCGAAGCCATCACTCAGCCGGGTAGTGAATACGACCTGCAGTTAGAAGAAAAAGACAAAATTCTGGTGTTCTCAGATGCTGGTAAAATCAGCGGCGGCGAAGGCGGCGGTAACTACACACGCGAAAGCCTGTTTGCTCCTGTACTCCAGCGCCTGACAGCCCAAGCCAAGCCCGGCGCGCCCCAGCAAACCATCCGCATCAGCGGCCCGGTACGCTACCCCGGAGAATACCCACTACCCGCCACCCGCAGCGTAGCAGATGCTATCTTTGTAGCCGGCGGCCTGAAAGACGCGGCCTCCCTGCAGCAGGCAGAAGTGGCCCGTTATACCACCGACGAAAACGGCATTGGCCAAACTCAAATCATCAACCTCAATCTCGCGGAAGCCATGGCTGGCAAGAGTATTCTCAAGCTGCACAGCCGCGACACCATTTTGATTAAGTCTATCCCTCAGTTTGCTCAAACCAGAACTGTCACCCTCAGCGGGGAAGTGCGGTATCCCGGCCAGTATACCTACCGCGATGGAGAAACCCTGAAGGATGTCCTGATACGAGCGGGCGGTCTCACTGACAACGCCTTCCCGAGAGGCGCGGTATTCACCCGTGAAAAGCTCCGCCAACTGGAGGCCCGGCGCCTGAGAGAAGCTGAAGAACGGCTGCAAGGGGATCTATTGGGGGTTCAACTGGAAGGCGATAACTTCGGTGGTCAGAATGCGGAGCGGGTAAGGCAAGTGGAAAGCCTGCTGGACGACGTGCAAAACAGCCGTCCGGTTGGCCGCATGGTCATAGACTTGGCCTCTGTGCTTAGTGATGAAAAGTACCAGTCAATCCGCCTGCAAGACGGCGATGCACTCACCATACCAACCATCCCTCAAGCGGTGTCAGTCTTCGGCGAAGTGCAATTCCCTACAAGCCACCTGCATGAGCCAAGCCTAACTGTAGACGACTACCTCGAACGCTCCGGCGGCCCCACTCGCCAGGCAGACGAAAGCCGTGTTTACGTGGTAAAAGCCGATGGCTCCGTAATGCTACCTGAGAAAAGCGCATGGTTTGGTGGTCGTAGCCAGCAGTTGCAGCCAGGCGATACCGTGATTATGCCGATCGATGTTGACCGCCTGAACCAGCTGGAACTCTGGACCAACGTAAGCCAGATTGTTTACCAGATGGCCCTTGGTGCTGCCGCAGTGGGTAATTTGTAATGAATCAGCCTGTGGTGAATCAAGTGGCCGAACAGCCTTACTATCCGGATGATGAAATCGACCTACGTGAACTCTTCGACACTCTGTGGCGAGGTAAGTGGATTATCCTTCTGTTTACCATCGTATTCGCCGCTGCAGGCGTGTTCTACGCATTGAGCAAGCCCAACATATACCAAGCCAGCGTGTTGCTGGCCCCGGCACAGGATGAAGGTGGCGCGGGCGGCCTTAGAGGGCAGCTTGGCGGCCTAGCCAGCCTGGCAGGCATCAGCCTTGGTGGTGGAGGTGGAGCAAATCCCACCCTTATAGCAAAAGAGGTGTTGCAGACCCGCGCTTTTCTAACAGACTTCATTCACCGCCACAACCTGTCGGTGCCGCTGATGGCAGCAGAGGGCTGGGATGAGAAAAACGAGAAATGGATTATCGATCTAGAGAAATATAACCCGGAAACCAATCAGTGGCTTAACGATAAAGACGGCAAAAGCCAGAAACCGACAGACTGGGATATGGTTAAGAAGTTCAAGGAAGAATACCTAAGCCTATCTGAGAACAAAGACAGCGGCATGATTACCCTGAGCGTGAAGAACCTCGCGCCACCCGCCGCCAAAGACTGGGCAGCAAAGTTAGTCCACGACATTAACGAACACATGCGCGAGCAAGACGTAGCAGAAGCCGAAGCTCGCATTGCCTACCTCGAAAACAAACTACGCGAAACCAACATCGCTGGAATGCAGCAGGTGTTCTACCAGTTGATTGAAAGTGAAACCCGCACCGTGATGCTGGCAAACGCTCAAAGCGAATACGTGTTCAAAACTATAGACCCGGCGGTGGTGCCACAGGAAAAAAGCGAACCCAAGCGCGCTTTGATATGCGTAGTCGCGACCATGCTCGGCGGCATGCTGGGTGTCTTTACTGTATTTGTAATAGCCTTTGTCCGCTCCGGCAAAGAACAAAATTCAGATAGAGCAGAAATATGAAACTCTTAGTAACCGGCGGTGCCGGCTTCATAGGCTCCGCAGTTATTCGCCACATCATTCGAAAGACTAAAGATGAAGTGGTCAACCTCGACAAACTCACCTACGCCGGCAACCTCGAAAGCCTGGCAGAAGTGAGCGACAGCGAACGCTACTGCTTCGAACAAGTCGACATCTGCAACCGCACCGAACTAGACCGCGTTCTGGCCCAACACCAACCAGACGCCATCATGCACCTGGCCGCCGAAAGCCACGTAGACCGCTCCATTGACGGCCCTGCAGAGTTCATAGAAACCAACATCGTCGGCACCTACACCCTCTTGGAAGCCATCCGCCAATACTGGCAGTCACTGGAAGTCGAAAAGAAAGCTAACTTCCGCTTCCACCACATAAGCACCGACGAAGTCTACGGCGACCTCCCACACCCTAATGATTCATTCGAGCCTGGGGAGTCCTTCCCCTCTCCCCCCGCGGGAGAGGGGCCAGGGGAGAGGGGGAAGGCAGGCGAACTCCCACTGTTCACCGAACAAACCCCCTACGCCCCCAGCAGCCCCTACAGCGCCAGCAAAGCCAGCTCCGACCACCTAGTCCGCGCCTGGCACCGAACCTACGGCCTGCCGGTACTGGTCACCAACTGCAGCAACAACTACGGCCCCTACCACTTCCCGGAAAAGCTCATCCCACTGATGATCCTGAACGCCCTGGAAGGCAAGCCACTCCCCATATACGGCAAAGGCGACCAAATCCGCGACTGGCTCTACGTAGAAGACCACGCCCGGGCCCTCTATAAAGTGGTTACAGAAGGCAAAATCGGCGAAACCTACAACATCGGCGGCCATAACGAAAAACAGAACATCGAAGTGGTCCACACCCTGTGCGACATCCTCCAGGAACTGCGCCCGCAGGCGACCAGCTACCGCGATCTGATCACCACCGTAAAAGACCGCCCCGGCCACGACCGCCGCTACGCCATAGACGCCACTAAAATCGAGAAAGAACTCGGCTGGGCGCCGGAAGAAACCTTCGAAACCGGCATTCGCAAAACCGTACAGTGGTACCTGGATAACCTTGATTGGTGCCAGCGGGTGCAAGACGGTAGCTATCAAAGAGAGCGACTCGGAGCAGCGGTATGAAAGGCATCATCCTGGCAGGCGGCTCCGGCACCCGCCTGTACCCCATAACACTCGGCACCAGCAAACAACTCCTGCCCGTGTACGACAAACCCATGATCTACTACCCGCTCTCTGTACTCATGCTGGCGGGCATCCGGGACATCCTCATTATCACCACCCCGGAGGATCAGGCCGGTTTTCAGCGCGCACTGGGCAACGGCGAACAGTTTGGCATCAACCTGAGCTACGAAATCCAGCCGAGCCCCGACGGCCTCGCACAGGCCTTCATCATAGGCGAAAAGTTCATCGGTGATGACAGCGTGTGCCTGGTACTGGGCGACAATATTTTTTACGGCCAGGGCTTCACCCCCAAGCTGAAACAAGCCGCTGAAAATGCCAAATCCGGTAAAGGCGCCACCGTATTCGGCTACCAGGTTAAAGACCCGGAACGCTTCGGCGTGGTGGAATTCGACGAAAACCACCAGGCCATCTCCATCGAAGAAAAGCCCGCCAAGCCAAAATCACACTACGCCGTAACGGGCCTGTACTTCTACGACAACCAAGTGGTGAAAATCGCCAAACAGGTAAAACCCAGCCACCGGGGCGAGCTGGAAATTACCTGCGTAAACCGCGCCTACTTAGAGCAAGGCAACCTGAACGTGGAATTGTTGGGCCGGGGGTTCGCGTGGCTGGACACCGGCACCCACGAAAGCCTGCTGGAAGCGGCGCAGTTTGTGGAAACCATTGAAAAGCGCCAGGGGTACAAAATCGCTTGTCTGGAAGAGATCGCATACAATCAGAGATGGCTTAGCAAAGAACAGCTATTAGCGCAGGCTAAAGAGCTCAGAAAAAATGGTTACGGAAGCTACCTCAGCGACCTGATAAACGAGTAGCAAACTACGGCAAAGAGTATGGAACAGCGCAGCTTGCTCCAAAATACGATAAACGAAACGCTTGAAGCGCCAGAGCAAACGCTGGACTACTGGCGTGCGGATATCGAACACGATGCCTTCTATCAGCCGGTACTGAAAAGCCAGGCCTTTCAACGGCTGAAAGGCATCTCGTTTCTTGGGGCTCTGGATTATGCGGTAGGTAGCAAACAGGCGCATACCGGCAGCCGTGCTGAACACTCGTTGAATGTAGCAGCACTCGCCAACTTTGTGGCCACTCGCCGCCAATATACACCGGAGCTAAAAAAGCATCTGATCGTAGCCGGGTTGTTGCACGACATCGGTCATCCGCCGTTATCCCACAGCGCAGAGCCCTTCATCAAGAAGCACATAGGCTACGGCCACCACCATGCCGGTGAGAAAATTCTGAAAGGGCAGCATGAGTTGGGGAAGGCGCTTAACAAATGGTTGAGTGAGAACACGGATCTTTCGTTTTTGATCAGCCTGATCGATCAGAACGCCCTTGATATAGATGGCGGCGACCTGTTCAGCAGTCCTATCAATATCGATACTATTGAGGGTATAACACGCAGTCATCAGGTATTCAGTCGCACCGCCAAAGGTAGCCTAAGCAGGAACAGAATAGACATCGCAGCCGCATCATTCTTGCCGGAAGTCCGTAACCCATGGGAAAAGCTGGATCAGTTCTGGAAAATGAAGCATCAAGTTTATGCAGGGCTGATCACCAGCAAGCGCGGACTGGTAGCAGATAAGCTCTCACAGCTGTATTTTCAGCACGAAAGCCACAGCTTGTCAGAGCAAGATATTTTCACATCCGAAAAGTATTGGAAAAAGCGCTACGCTACCCTGTTCGAAGGTTTGCAGGGCATTAACAAGCAAAAGCTGAGTGTTCACTGGATGTCAGGTGCAAAAGTTAGCTACATCAACCGTTGTTACTACCTCGATGAAAGTCAGCGGGGGCGCGCTCGGTACCAGTGTGCCAAAAGTGCTGCAACCACATTGTTGCCCGACTTTTCAACCAGTAACCACCAACTTCAGTTCGTGATCATCAAATAACAAGCATGGATGCAATCAGTGTATAAGCGAGTACTAACAGACTATCCCGCATTACTTGAAGCCAGCGAATATACCAAGCAGCAGCTGAACAAAATTCGAAGTGCTCTGAGTTCGGAGCTACAGGACAGCCCCCATAAAGAGCAAATTACCATCGTAACCGTTGGCTCCTACGGTCGTGGGGAAGCTTCGGAATCATCTGATCTGGATCTGTACATCCTTTTTAATTCAGATAGAGATGCAGAGGACGTTATTGCCGATGAGTTAATCAGGATAAAGCGAGTACTCGATGGCCTTGTGCCCAATGAAACCGGCAGTACTGGCACGTTTGGCGCAAATGTGTGTGTTCGTTTCGCCGATATCCAAAGTAATATCGGCGGGAAAGACGACACCAATGCCGATATCACCCGGAGGCTACTGTTTTTACTGGAAGGCACATGGTTGTACGGTAAAGAACGTTTTCGCAGTTATCGCCTGGATCTTTTAGCCCGGTACATCAAACCTAACGGCTCAGACGGCAAACTTGCCCGCTTCCTGCTAAACGACATCATCCGCTACTACCGCACCATAGCGACAGACTTCGAGCACAAAGTAAGCGATCAGAAGCAAGAATGGGGGCTGCGTCAGGTAAAACTTCGTTTCTCTCGCAAGATTTTATATTTCAGCGGCATTGTTGCGGTGGCAGAAACGGCCGACTTGCCTCAGCAGCAAACACTAGAGAAAATCAACGACTGGTTTGATTATCAGGGGCTGGAACGAATCTACCAGGCTGCACCGGCCCTGAAGGAAACCCGGCAAGTGCTGGAACTTTATGAACACTTTCTGGCACAAATTTCTGACCGGAAAATCCGCCAGAATCTGGAGCAGTTGAACAAAGAGGACAGGGCAAGCTGCCAGCCATACTGCGAACTTCGCGAGAAAGGTGTTGAGCTTTCAAACGTTCTGACGGGTTGGCTGAAAGAGCAGTACTCGCCAGAACACCAAATCCATCAAGCGTTGCTGTTTTAGCCAGAAAAAAATCTTGCTTTACTTTATCCGGCACGGCGAAACCGACGATAACCGAAAAAATGTATGGATGGGGCGAAAAGATCTCCCTCTGAGCCAAGCCGGTATTGATCAGGCAAAAGCCGCAGCCGAGCAACTTGCCAAGCTACCCATAGCGATAATCATGACCAGCCCGCTACTCAGAGCACGGCAAACTGCTGATCTTATAGCACAACAACACCCAAGATCACCGGCTGTGCGCATTGCCGATTGGCTGACTGAACGCGACTTTGGTCCGTATGAGGGGATGAAGAAAACCAGTGCCAACCGAATAGCCATGAACGCATCCACCAGTGTGGAATCTATGGAAAGCCTTACCAAACGGCTTGCAGCCCTAAAGAATGTATCCAATACCCAAGAACATTTGCTGATTGTCTCGCACTCCGGAGTTTATCGGTGCTTGGTGGATAGCCTTGGATACCAAAGCACCAGCAACCAGTGCAGCTTGAAGAATGCAGAGTTTGTGTCACTGACACTCCATTGTGGAAAGTATTGAATGATCCCCGTAACCAAACCCTATTTCCCCAGCCGCGAAAAACTCAATCAATACATCGACGGCATTTACGAACGCCAATGGCTAACCAACAACGGCCAACTGGTGCAGCAGCTAACGGAGCGGCTGGAAGCCTACCTGGGCGTTGAAAACCTCCTGCTGGTTTCCAATGGCACACTCGCGCTGCAAATCGCCTATCGTGCTTTAGGGGTGAGCGACGCAACACCCGGCGCACAGCCGGAAGCCATTACCACCCCGTTCAGCTTCATCGCCACCGCCAGCTCCTTGAAATGGGAGGGGGTGCAGCCAGTATTTGCAGATATAGACCCAAACACCTGGTGCCTGAACCCCGCCAATATCAAAGCGGCCATTACGCCCAACACCCGGGCCATTGTCCCGGTACACGTGTTCGGTAACGCCTGTGATGTAGAGGCTATAGGCAGCATCGCCGAAGAACACGGCTTGAAAGTGATTTACGACGCCGCCCACGCCTTTGGTGTTCGGTACAAAGGTGAAAGCCTGCTCAAGCATGGCGATGCCGCCACCCTCAGCTTCCACGCCACCAAGCTGTTCCACACGGGTGAGGGCGGGGCCATTGTGTTCAAGCGTAAAGAAGACCTTGAGCGCGCCAAGAGCATGATTAACTTCGGGATTACCGGGCCGGATACCATCGATGAGCTGGGCATTAATGCCAAAATGAATGAACTGCAGGCGGCGATAGGGCTGTGTGTGCTGGATGAGAACGAACAAATCAGCGCAGATCGTCAAGCCGTTACTGAGACTTACAATCACTTTCTTGACGGCAAGCTCCAGAAACAGCGCATTCAAGCGGGTGCGAGCTACAACCATGCCTACTATCCGGCAGCATTGGAAAGCGAGGCGAAGGTAATCGAACTTATGTCCTCCCTTCGTGATTCAGGCGTCCTTGCGCGTCGTTACTTTTATCCATCACTGGATTCAGTAGCCGCTCTGGAGGCAACTTCAACGGCCTGTTCGGAATCCAGAAAACTAGCTGAACGCATTGTCTGTTTGCCAATTTATTCCGGTTTGAAATTTGAAGAGATTGAGATGATATCCAAGAAAGTGTTAAAGGTTGCTCAGTGAAAACTCGACCAACGGGCGCCTTTTTTAGAAAGCCGGTTAACTCTTCAAGAATCGTTGCCTTTATTGAGGAGCTGGTCGGCCCTATTAAGCTCGCCGGTGCCGAAGGCCTGGAATTAACAGGCACCTGTGACTCCCGTACCGGTGGTCATAATCAGCTTGTCTTTGCTAACGCGGAGCATTTTGGCAAAGGTGCAGAGTTAACAGGCTCCTTTGTTTTAACGGATGAATTGCCGGATGAATCAATCAAAGGCTCCAATCAATTCTGTGTGGTATCAGACCCCAGAGCTGTATTTATGGACGTGCTTACGTGGTTGATTGATTCAACAGGCGTAGATGCCCATTGGAGTGGCTACACCGGTGAGGCTGCGGTGTCGAGCGAAGCGCAGGTTGCAAGCTCAGCCGTTATCGAGCCTGGCGTCGAAATAGGCGAGGGCAGCGTGATCTGTGCTGGTGCTGTTATCAAACGTGGTTCGCGGATTGGCAGGAATACCATCATTCGGGAAAATGTGGTGATTGGAAGCGACGGAGTGACGGTGTACCGGGCAGCTGACGGTCGATTGCTGAAATTTCCCCATGTGGGTGGCGTGTCTGTTGGCGACAACACTGAAATTGGTGCAAATGCTGTGATTGCCGGGGGCATTCTTGCCACTACGTTTATCGGGAACGATGTAGTCATCGGCAACCTGTGCAACGTAGGCCATGGCGCAGTTGTCGAGGATGGGGTTTGGATGTCCGTTGGGGCACTGCTTGGAGGCCATACCACGGTGCGCGCCGGAGCGACCATCGCAATGGGCGTTAGTGTTCGGGACAATCTGGTGATTGGCGCAGACTCATCGCTGGGTATGGGCAGTGTTGTGGTTAAAAATGTTGAGCCGAACCATTCGATGTTCGGTAATCCCGCCAAGCGAATGGTTGGCCTGAAAACCGGCCCCAAACGATAGGTCAGGAGTTGTTATGTCGGAAGTGCTGAAGTTTGTGTTCAAGGGCAACCGAAACTATGTCCAAGGAACCAGTTTGTTTAATGCCTTGGTTGAGGTAGCTGGTCAGAGAGGGGCGGCGGAAGGCAAGATTAATGTGTCATTCAAGCACATGATTCACAATCCGGTTTGCATTCTGGACGAACGTGCGCCAACAGCAGCCGATGCGGTAGTCGCTAAAATAGCTGGAACCGACGGTGAGAGTCATTTCCTGTGCATTAATGCAGCGACTGAAACCGAAGAAGCTGTGCGACAGGAGTTTGATGAGCCAGAAGCTTGCCGTGGCGCTATCGTTGGCGATAAATCGGTTGTTCAGGATAACCCTCATCATGGGGACAAGATTGAACTACTGGTATCACTCTGTAAGAAAATGCACCAGGAGTGTGTGGATAGTTCAAAAAAATGGGTCTTTTCCCGGTATGACGGCCAGTTTCCAATCCCCGAGATGGATAAGGTGGAACTTCGCATCACCAAACAGGTGGGCACACGGCTAACCTGTAGTGATGTTTTGGTCAATGGCGAGAAAATCGCTGACATGTACTTTTCGTGACACATTAAAACAACAGGAGCCACTCATGTTAGGGATTCAGTCGGTAGCGAGTTATTTGCCGAAAGGTCGAGTCGATAATTTGAAGCAGGCCGATCGGTTTGAAACAGATCGTGAGTTCGTCGAGCAGAAAATCGGTGTAGCCACTCTGCCTCGGTTTGAAGAGACCGACAGCGTTGTAAGTGCGAGCACAGCAGCCTTCAACCGCCTGTGCGAAAACGTGCAGATCGAGAAGTCAGAGATTGAGTGCGTGGTTCTGTGTACTCAAAACCCGGACAAAGGTGGCCTACCGCACAATTCAGCTCTGATTCATGCTGCTTTGGAACTGCCAGAAGACTGCGCCTGCTTCGATATCGGGCTGGGATGCTCCGGGTATGTCTATGGTTTAAGCGTGATTCAGTCTTTTATGGCTGCGAACGGAATGAAAAAGGGTTTGCTCTTCACCTGTGACCCTTATTCCCGGATTCTTGACCCGGAAGATAAGAATACCTGCCTTCTGTTTGGTGATGCTGCATCTGCTACGTTTATCAGCGACACACCGCGCTACAAACTTGCCACTGCAAAATTCTCCACAAAAGGTGCTGGCAGTGAGGCGCTTCAGAAAACAGACCATGGCCTGGAAATGAATGGCCGGGCTGTGTTCAACTTTGCTTTGCAGGATGTACCCAAGCAGATCAAGCGTACGCTGGCATCCGCGGAATTAACTGCTGAAGATATTGACCTGTTCCTTCTGCACCAGGGCAGTCGTTTTATGCTGGAAAACACTATAAAGCGAGCTGAAATCCCTGCTGAAAAAGCCCCCATCAGGCTCTCCGAAACCGGAAACACTGTTTCGTCGTCCATCCCGATCCTGTTGGAAGCAGAATTGGATAACAGACCCCGAAGAATACTTATGTCAGGCTTCGGTGTTGGACTGTCCTGGGCGACAGCAATCTATGAAGAAGTAAAACCGAACTAATAGGAAGCACTATGAACCGTGAAGAAGCTGTAAAAATCGTTAATTCCATGTTGGAAAAAAATGTTGAAGGCTTAAAAATGTCAGAAGACAAGATGGACAAGACTCTTGTTGATCTTGGTGTCGATTCTCTAGATTTGATGCTGGTTATTATGGATGTGGGTGAGGCTGCAGGCGTTGCGATTAGTGATGATGAGGCAGAGAGCCTAGATACACCCGAGAAAATTGTTGAGTTTATTTGTCAGTAAAGGTTTTGGGCGCATGTACAGGTTTGTGGGTGTGCCCTTTAGTCTAAATAGTGTTCTGGCTGCGTTAATTTTACCCCCCGGCCCTCAGTTGAATCTTACCCCATAGTTGAAGTTGCTTAATATGGCAAGCGTCAAAAAAAATGTAATTTTCAACTACGGCGGCCAACTCTACTCCACACTCATTGGCATCCTCGTGCTGCCCCTGTTCCTTGAGCACGTGGGTGCAGAAGCGTACGGCCTGATCGGGTTTTACACTCTGGTCCAGGCCTGGATGTCGCTAGTAGACCTGGGCATGACGCCAACCATTGGCCGCGAAGTGGCCCGGCTTAGAACCAAGCCTTCGGAGTCTGCTCGGCTGGTTGGTATTGTTAACTCCCTTGAAGTGGTGTTTGTGATCATCGCCGGCATTGTGGCGTTTTCAATGGTTGTATGTCGGGAGTGGCTGTCAGCAAACTGGCTCACCGTGGAGGTGTTAGATCTGGCCACGGTAGAAACTGCGGTGGCAATCATTGGTATCACAGTAGCCGTCCGGTGGGCGTCCAGTCTTAATCGCAGTGGGATTAACGCCTTTGAGAGTCAGGTGTGGCTCAATATCTTTGAAGTTGTGATAAACACCCTGCGTTTTCCGGTGGCACTGCTGCTCGTGATATGGCTTGATGGCGATGTACTGGCGTATTTCTATTTTCAGCTGGCCGTGGTCGGGATCGAATTTCTTATTCTTCGCCGAAAGTTACGCGGTCTCTTGCCAGTTGTGCAGGCTTCACGCTTTAGCTGGCCTGAATTAAAACGCATCGCCCCCTTTGCCATCAGCATTGGCTATACCACGGCCATTTGGGTGCTGCTGACCCAGCTGGACAAACTGGTGCTCTCTAAAACACTGACCTTGTCTGAGTATGGCTACTTTACACTGGTTGCTACGGTCTCCTCGGGCGTTATGATGCTCTCTGGCCCGGTAAGCAAGGCGATTCTGCCCAGGATGACTGCCTTGCTTGCAGAGGGCAAGAAGGACGAGATGATCCAGCTTTACCGGAAATCAACGCGACTGATCGTAATATTGGTAATGCCAATAGCCATTACCATCGCCTGCCTGCCCTACAGTGTGCTTTTCGCCTGGACTGGTAATGCAGAGGCCGCACGCTGGGGTGAACAGATCCTCCCGCTGTTCATACTGGGCGCGGCGATCCTGGCCGTAGTGGCGTTTCAGTATTACTTGCAATATGTGTATGGAAACCTGAAATATCACGTTAGGTACAATACGTTTTCTGTGCTGGCCAATGTGCCTCTGATTATATTTTTGGCGGTTGAATATGGCCCAATAGGGGTGGCCTGGTTGTGGTTAGGGTTTAGGGCTTTGTCGCTATTAGTGTGGGTTCCCTTCATCCACAGTCGATTTGCGCCAGGTTTGAATAGGGTCTGGTTTTTGAAGGATGTTTTAACCCCACTAATGTTGGTATTTGGTGTCGTTTTCGTTGGTATGGTGGTGATTGAAAACGTGGAACAAGCCAGTCGCTCTCTACAGTTTTTGGCTTTGGCAATAATGTGCACCTGCGCAACCTTGCTTCCTGCGGCTTGGGTGTTTCGATCTGTATTCAGGAGAAGTCGTGTTTCGTAAAAAAATCAACTTTGATTTGGACGAGTTTCGAAGTCGGCCATTGCCCTCGGAGCAGGAGATCATGTCCGGTTGGACCGGTGACCTGGATAAGCCTGTAGTGAGTGTTATTTGTAACACTTACAACCAGGAAATGTATATTGAGGATGCCATTCGAGGCTTCTTGATACAGGAAACGGATTTTCCGTTTGAGGTGATTATTAATGATGATGCTTCTACGGATCGGAATCCGGAAATAATAAAGAGTTACGCTGAGAAGTATCCGAGTATTATTAAGCCTGTGTTTCAGGAGGAGAATCAGTATAGTCAGGGGCGAAAGCCTTCTGTGGTTAGTTTTCCTTATACGTCTGGAGACTATATTTCACTTTGTGAGGGTGATGATTTTTGGATATGTCCTCATAAACTGCAGGATCAGTTCAACACTATTGAAAGAGAGAGTGTTGGCTTAGTCTATTGCCCGGCAGTGGCCCTTAGCGGGGCTAAAACCCAAGGGCTGACAGGTCAGATGGCCCTTAACGACGCCCATGTGCCATTAGAAGAGGTTATTCGGGGTGGTGGTTCTTTCTGTCCCACGGCCTCTGTATTCGTCGATAGAACAGCACTGAACGTCCTGTTCGGTGAGCCATGGTTTTTACAAGCCCCGGTAGGTGATTTGTACATACAAGCATACTGCTCGGCTGCCACTGGCGCCTATTTTCTTGCCAAGCCTTATTGCGTCTATCGGAAGTTTGCTAACGGAAGTTGGAGCGAGAAGAAGCCATCTTTAGGTCAAGAGCAAGATTTTTTAACTCGTCAACTGATCGGAGTAAAGGGACTTGTTGACTCTCTTCCATGTTTAGATAGAGACGCTCTAACTATTATGAGTGATGGTGTTTTTTACCATAGTGCGATTAGGTTTTTATGGATTAACGAATGGGGTTTTTATAAAGAACTTATTGAAAAGGTTAGTGTGGAGTATAGATATAGATCCTTTGGTTGCCGACTATTTTGGTTCCTGCGTGACTTCCCCGTTCTCGCTAAGTTTTTAGCTAAGTTTTTTGTTTTTCGGTGAACTATTGAGTGTGAAAGAAGTCAAGTGGAAAGCTTTGTTCTAGTTGTTTTGGGAGATGGGGTTAACTATGTCGATAAAGATCGCAGTTGAAGTTTCAGGTAAGTCTTTTCTCCCAGAGGCTCATGTTTACAAAAAACGATTTTTAAGCCTAGGCTTTAAATGTGATATTGTTCCTAAGGATGATTATACTCCAGATAGCTATGATGCGGTGGTGCTTTTTCATGGATTTCATCCGTTCTGGAAGAAGTATCCTCGATTTATTATAGGTGAATATCACTCTCTTAGTGTTGGTAGGTTTTCAAGGGTTAAGGATTTAATAAAACGTATTTTAAATGTTAAGGCTGATTTTCTGGTTTTCTTAAACAAAGAAGTTAGAGATTTAATGTGGTTTTCAGAATCTGATAATCATGTTTTTCGAGGTATGGGGTTTTATCCTTCAGCTAGGAAATCAAAAAATTTTCAGTCAAGAGAGTTTGATGTTGTATACTGTGGAAGTGAACGAGCAGGCGTTGTAAGAGAAGTCGAGAAACTTGCAAGGCTCGGCCTTAAAATTGCGGTTGTTGGCTTTTATTCTGACAGAGAGATTAAAAATGTTAAATTTTTTGGTAGGCTGAGCTCAAAAGATGCAGGGGATGTTGTTAATAATTCACGTTTTGGTTTGAATTATACTCCAGATGTTTTTCCATTAAATATTCAGGATTCTACCAAAGTTATAGAGTATTGTGGTGCTGGCATTGGCGTCATAACTAACAGGTACTATTGGGTTAATGAATTTGAACGTAGGTGGAATGGTAAGTTTATATCGTTAGATTCAATAGCACACAGTTCTGATATTTTTGATTATGAATATGTTGTTCCAGATGTTTCAGAGCTTGAGTGGGACGTTGTTGTTGATAGCATGTTTGAAAAGATTTCTGCAAAACTTGCACCCTCTGATAACAGGTTTTCTAAAAACTTTTAGAGTTTCATAGCTGTTAATAGGGTTATCGAAACGTGGTTAGGTCTGATCTATGGTTTTGATGTTGATGGATCATGATTTGCTGTTTGAATCCCACTTCATCTCTATAGTTCTTACAAATTAGTTTCGATTATTTGGGAAAGTTTTTTTATTCTATGTGTGGATTTTCAGGTTGCGGCTATGGTGCTGGAAAAATGTAATTCAGAGGATGTGCGATCAGATAAGCCACAGAGGGCCAAATAGCGAAGGATATTGGCAAACTGACGACGGAATGCTGGCTGTAGGGCACAGGCGTTTATCGATTTTGGATTTGTCTGCTGCAGGTCATCAGCCCATGCACTCTGAATGCGGCAGATACGTTCTGGTTTTTAACGGTGAAATATACAACCATCTGGCGTTGCGGAGTCTATTATCTGAGCAGACTGCCGAGCCAAATTGGCGTGGCCAATCCGATACCGAAACTTTGCTCGCCTGTTTTGCAGTTTGGGGATTAGAAACAACTTTGCAAGCAGTTCGAGGAATGTTTGCATTTGCCTTGTGGGATAAACAAGAACAAGAGTTAACGCTAGCCCGGGATAGAATGGGTGAGAAACCTTTGTACTGGGGCTGGTGTGGTGATGTTCTGCTGTTTGGGTCTGAATCGAAGGCGTTGAAAGCCCATCCAGGTTTTAATGCGGAAGTGGATCGTGACGCACTAACCCTTTTGTTGCGGCACTGTTACATACCAGCGCCTTACAGCATTTATCGTGGATTCAACCAATAACCGCAGCACCGCTCATTTATAGTGCCCCGGAATATTCACCCCAGAACACCTCTGCCGGTGTCCGGTAACCCAGCCGTTTCCTGGGTCGGTTATTCAGCTGCTCAACCACTCGATTGATATGAGTTTGGGACAGCTTGGCGAAGTTCGTCCCTTTCGGGTAGTACTGGCGTAGCAAACCATTCGTGTTCTCATTGGTGCCTCGCTGACCCGAGCAATACGGATCACAAAAATAGGCGTCCAAGTTCAGCGCTTTGGCCATGTGTTCATGCTCTGAAAACTCACTGCCGTTATCCAAGGTCAAAGTTTGAGCCGCGCCCCGAATCGGCTGCAGAAGACGAATCACGGTTCGCGCTGTCTGTTTGGCCGTGAACTCGGGTAGACGACCTGCAAGCAAGTAGCCGCTCCGACGCTCAACCAGAGTTACTACACCAGATTGCTTGTGGCCCTGAAGAACTGTGTCGCCTTCCCAGTGCCCCAGCGCGCCGCGGCTTTCAACTTCTTCCGGGCGATGTTCAATGCCCGTGCGATTGGGTATTTTGCCTAAGCCTGCATCCTTGGCATTGCGCCTACGACCGCGGCTGTTTCTGTGCCGGCAATAGCGCCAGAGATTGCCGCCGCTGAGCCGGTCACGATGGATCAGATCATAGATCCACTGGTGACTGACACGAACCGGCGTCTTCATGCGATTCATGAAGCCGGCGATCTGTTCAGGGCTCCAGTGTTGCTTTAATCGTGTGCTGACCCACTCTGTCAGCCACTGCAATCTTTTGTGCCATTTAAAGGCTCGGCTGCGCCTGGCGTTCGACTGTTGCTGCGCGTGCTCGGGGTCATAGCCCGAGGTGCTGTTTCGCCTTAACTCACGGCTAACGGTGCTGCTGTGGCAACCGATTATTCCGGCGATCTGTCGTTGGCTTTTGCCGGCCACACGCAAGGCCGAAATCTGATATCGTTGTGTCTGGGTCAGTTGTCGGTACTTCATCACTGCTTCACTTTGGTCGGTAAAGTCCGTGAGGGTACCGGCAACGGCCCTCCCATCTCTACCTGGTTACACCAAAGTGCTGCAGTTATTATCTGAATTCACGAATAAAATTAAATCTATGTTTGGTTCTCGGTTTAGGTTATGTATAGCTCCGTTTTATATCTTACTTTTTTTTCTGCGCTATTGATATTTTTGGTCTCAGTTTTTAACTTGAGAGGCGTTAAAGATAGCTCCTTTTCTTTATCTGTTTTTGTGGTCGTTCTGTACTCGATTTTTCTTGCAAGTAGGCCAGTTGAATTTGGGACGGATACTGAAGCGTACCTGCGCGCATATAGGGGCGCGACAGGGTTGATTGGGTTTGAAGTAAGTAATAACTTTGAGCTTGGTTATAATTTGCTCATGTCTTTCTTTAAGCAAATTGGATTTAATTTTCCTTTGTTTGTGTTTTTTTCAAGCGCTATTTTCCTATTTGTTGTTGTGGTCTATTCCAGGAAGCTGAAGGTTAATGAGTTTTTTGTGATTTCTTTTGTTGTGCTTAGCTCTACATTGTTGAGCCTGTATTCTAATATTTACCGACAAGGGTTGTCATTAAGTTTTATTTTCGCTGCATCATATTACCTTTATAAGTCGAAGTACTTTGGTTTTTTTGTTGCTGGCGTTGCTGCTTCTCTTTTTCATGTAACCTCTATAGCATTTCTATTGATTTTAATGTACTCTAAAATGCTTCATAATAGAAAATTTTATATTGTTCTTCCTGCTTTGGTTTTTTTATTTTTTGCGGTTGTTTTTGTTTATCTGAATGTTGGTTTTGTTTTATCTGTTTTTGAGTTTTCCGGCATTACTGGTAAAAGTCACGATAGGCTTGAGACGTATCTTTCAGATAATAGTTCCTCCGGAGTTGGTGTTGGGGTTCTGTTAAGTGCGATGCTGCTTGTTTTGTCCTTGTTAATGTTTCGTAAATTGCGGGGCCGCGTCCGAGTTGAGATGAATGGGGTTGAGTATGATGTGAATATTATTAGATATGTTTTTTATGTTTGTCTTGGCTCACTATTTTTTTATGTTGTCTTTAGCGGGTTGGGTGTTATCTCCAGAATTTATTCTTACTCTATAATTTTTGAGGCTATCCTCTCTTTTTTTGTTTTTTCTTTCTTTTTAAGAGGAGGTTATTTGTTAAGTGTTATTATTATGATGGTCTTGTTGTTTGGCATCGCGGTTAAGTTTCTGTTTCCTATTTACCTTTATTTTTTTTAGTTTTATTTTTCTTCAGTATGAGTTTTCTGGAGTTAAGCGGTTCCGATAATGAATTTAAATTCATATTATATCGCAATTAAGTGTTAATCTTCTGGGTGTAAAAATCGATATCGTTCAGCATGGCTACGTTGTTTTTTCCGACTCGTATGGTGGACATTGTTTTCAAGCTTGAGGGGGATGTTGTTGAGCCGGTTAAAATTGTCTCTTTAGTTAACGTTAATGAAGCATGTAAATATGGTATGTCGCCGCTTAACGAGTCACAAACCGGTACCTTTGATGCCATTGTTCTTGCTGTTAACCATGACCAGTACCGAAATATGGTAATTGATGCCATCCGGGCGTCGGTACGGGTAATCATGTGCTTTGCGATTATGAAGTATCTATTCTCCGCAGAAGAAATCGATTTGAGGCTGTAATCATGACTGCATATCAGAACTTAATAGTTGAAATGCCGAGGCAAACCAAAACTTGGCTGGTTACTGGCGTAGCAGGCTTCATCGGCTCCAACCTACTGGAGCACCTGCTCAAACTTAATCAACGAGTGGTCGGCCTGGACAACTTCGCCACCGGCCACCAAAGCAATCTCGATGAAGTTCAGTCCCTGGTCTCGCCAGAACAGTGGTCTCGCTTCACCTTCATCGAAGGCGATATCCGCAACCTGGAAGATTGCCAGCAAGCCTGTGAGGGTGTGGATTATGTGCTTCACCAGGCCGCACTGGGTTCGGTGCCCAGGTCTTTGAATGATCCCACCACCACCAATGCAGCCAACATCACCGGTTTTCTGAACATGCTGGTCGCAGCGCGGGATGCGGGGGTGAAGAGTTTCACTTATGCGGCGTCCAGCTCTACCTATGGCGACCACCCGGCGTTGCCGAAGGTGGAGGAGAACATTGGCAAGCCGTTGTCGCCTTATGCGGTGACCAAGTATGTGAATGAGCTGTATGCAGAGGTGTTCGCCCGCAGTTACGGCTTCAAGGCTATTGGCCTGCGTTACTTCAACGTGTTCGGCAAGCGCCAGGACCCCAACGGTGCCTATGCCGCGGTTATCCCGAAATGGACTGCGGCTATGGTCAGTGGTGAAGATGTGTTCATCAACGGCGATGGCGAAACTAGTCGGGATTTCTGCTTCATTGAAAATGCCGTTCAGGCCAACCTGCTTGCCGCTACTGCGGATGAATCTGCCAAGAATGAGGTCTACAACGTGGCGGTTGGAGATCGCACCACGTTGAATATCTTGTTCGCCTCATTGAAAGAGGCATTGGCAGAGAACTGCGTCGTTTATGAGAAAGAGCCAGTGTACCGCGATTTCCGGCCGGGAGATGTGCGGCATTCCCAAGCAGACATTAGTAAGGCAACCAGTAAGCTTGGGTATGCGCCGGAATATCGAATTAGAGAAGGAATTGCCAAGGCTATGCCCTGGTATCTAGATCACAAAAGCTGAATTTCCTCACCCTTAGTAACTTGCCACGTCTATCAACGGATTTATTTTATGAAAAAAATCGCAATCATCGGCCTCGGTTACGTGGGCCTTCCTCTGGCTGTGGCGTTTGGTGAGAAACGCGAGGTTGTTGGTTTTGATATCAATGCTAAGCGCATTGCCGAGCTCAACAACGGCGAAGACTTCACTCGCGAAGTAACACCAGAGGAGCTGGGTGCAGCGCCTCAATTATCGTTTACTGATTCGCTGGATGACATTGCAGACTGTACGGTGTTCATTGTGACAGTGCCTACGCCTATCGATGACTTCAAAACCCCAGACCTAACGCCGTTGATAAAGGCTAGTGAGAGTGTGGGCAAGGTGTTGAAGGCAGGCGATATCGTAATTTACGAATCTACGGTTTATCCCGGTGCCACTGAGGAAGTGTGTGTGCCAGTATTGGAGCGGGTGTCTGGCTTGAAGTTCAATGCGGATTTCTATGCGGGTTATAGCCCGGAGCGGATTAACCCAGGGGACAAGGAGCATCGCGTAACTACAATTATGAAGGTTACCTCTGGCTCTACTTCAGCCATTGCCGATGAAGTGGATGCCCTATACGCGGACATCATTACCGCCGGTACCCACAAGGCTAGCTCCATCAAAGTAGCAGAAGCTGCCAAGGTGATTGAGAATACCCAGCGAGATCTCAACATTGCCTTAATAAACGAGCTCGCGATGATCTTTGCCCGGTTAGGGATTGATACCCACGAAGTGCTAGCTGCAGCTGGTACTAAATGGAACTTCTTGCCGTTCAAGCCCGGCTTGGTAGGCGGCCACTGCATTGGTGTGGATCCGTATTACCTGACCCATAAGGCTCAGGCTATTGGCTACCACCCGGAAATCATTCTTGCAGGACGCCGGGTAAATGATGGCATGGGCCCTTATGTGGCGGCAGAACTGGTCAAGGCGATGATAAAATCAGGCCACACTATAGCCAAGGCGCGTGTACTGATAATGGGCTTCGCTTTTAAAGAGAATTGCCCGGACTTGCGCAACACCCGAGTAATTGATGTGGTGAATGAGCTGAAGGAATTCGGCTGTGCAGTTGATGTAACTGATTGTTGGGCTGACAGCGCTGAGGCAGAGCACGAGTATGGAATCAGCCTGACCGAACAGCCAGGGCAGCGCGAATACGACGGTGTGATAGTTGCAGTACCGCATAAGGAATATGCTGCGATGAGCTCGGATGATCTTCGAGGTTATCTGAAAGATGACGGAGTGCTTTATGACCTCAAGGGTTTATTGCCTCTGGGAGAGGCGGATTTGCGGCTTTGATTAAAGCTCCAACTAGAATTTTGTTCGTGGTGAATGCGCCAGAGTTTTTTCTGTCGCATCGCCTGCCCATAGCTCAAGCTGCGAAAACTGAAGGCTATGATGTGCATATTGCCTCGGCATTTGGAGCAAAGGTCGGCGAAATTGAAAAGCAGGGATTTACCCACCATGTTGTACCATTCGCAAGGAGGGGGCAAAACCCACTCAGTGAGCTGAAAACGATATTGAAGTTAATTGCATTGTTTCGCAGTCTCAAGCCGGACTTGGTTCACCTTGTCACCATTAAACCGGTTGTATACGGGGGTATCGCAGCACGATTCTCTGGCGTGAATGCTGTCGTGTCTGCTGTTTCTGGGCTGGGTACGGTTTTTCTTGCATCTTCAATTGCGGCAAAAGCCCGCCGGTGGTTGGTCAAACGATTGTATGCGGCAGCATTTAAGCAGAAAAGGTTCGCTGTTATTTTTCAGAACCCGGATGATCGCAACACTTTGCAAAGCCTAGTTGCCTTGGAACTTGCTGATACACGAATGATCCGCGGTTCTGGTGTGGATCTGGATGATTACCCTTGTCTGCCTGAGCCTGAGGGCAAGCCGGTTGTGGTCATGGCGGCACGCTTATTAAGCGATAAAGGCGTTTTCGAGTTTGTTCAGGCTGCGCAACTATTAGTTGAGCGGAGCGTGCCTGTGACCATGCGTCTTGTAGGATCGCCAGACCCTGGAAATCCAACAAGTGTCTCCAAACCTGATCTAGAAAGCTGGAAGCAAGCCGGGGTGGTTGAACTGCTCGGGTATCGTAGTGATATTGCTGAGCAGTACGCGGCAGCCAATATTGTCTGCTTGCCATCTTATCGGGAAGGATTGCCAAAAAGTCTTGTCGAAGCCGCTGCTTGTGGTAGAGCCGTAGTGACGACCGATGTGCCAGGCTGTCGCGATGCAATTACTCCTGGTGTAACGGGGGTAGTTGTTCCTGCAAAAGATCCTGTAGGGCTAGCTGATGCTCTACAGTCCCTTATCCAGAACCCAGAGTTGAGGCATAAAATGGGGCGGGAAGGCAGAAAACTCGCTGAAGAGGCGTTTGCGATTGAGCGTATTGTGGCGCAGCATATTGAGATCTATCGAGATTTACTGAAGCCATGACGAATAGATTGCGGATTCTTGTAACCGGTGCGAATGGATTCGTGGGCGGGGCGCTTTTTCACCGTTTTTGCAATGACCCAAAACTTGAATGTGTGGGCGTTGTGAGATCAGGCTCCGTGCATGTAGATGCGATAGAGAATATTGTTGCCATTGGGGATATGGATAAGCCCGTAAATTGGTCATCCGTACTTTCAGGCCAAGACGTTGTTGTGCACACAGCAGCCCGTGCCCACATAATGAAAGACGAATCCGCTGATCCTCTTTCGGCTTATCGAGCGGTTAATTCAACTGGCACGCTCAACCTAGCCCGGCAAGCTGCCGCGGCAGGTGTAAAACGCTTCATCTTTATAAGTTCGATTAAAGTGAACGGTGAGCAAACCGCCACAGACCAACCTTTCTACTCGCAGGACACACCCGCACCCGAAGATTTCTACGGTATTTCCAAGCACGAAGCAGAGCAGGGGTTGCGGAAACTGGCAACCGAAACGGGTATGGAAGTCGTTATTATCCGACCTCCTCTTGTATACGGCCCAGGTGTGAAAGGCAATTTTGCCAGTATGATAAAGCTGGTTGGCAAAGGTTTGCCATTGCCTTTGGGTGCTGTCCACAATAAACGCTCCTTGGTTGCTTTGGATAATCTTGTTGATTTGATCATCACCTGTATAGGTCATCCTGGCGCAGCCAATCAAACGTTTCTGGTTAGCGACGGTGAGGATCTGTCTACAACGCAACTGCTTAAAGGTGTTGCTGAAGCCATGGGCCGACCCTCAAGGCTTTTACCTGTTCCCGCAGGTTTGATTCAATTTGGCGCGACACTCCTTGGAAAAAAGACCGTAGCCCAGCGCCTATTAGGATCTCTTCAAGTTGATATCAGCCATACCCAGAAGACGTTGAACTGGACGCCACCCTTAACGGTAAAGCAGGGCTTGCAGCGCTGTTTCCCAGACCATCAGGATTGAAGCTGTGATTCGTTTATTGGATTTTATATTTTCGTTGCTGGGATTGGTGTTTGGTTTTCCGGTTCTGCTCATCCTGTATGTGATTGGTTTGTTTGACACAGGCTCTCCGGTGTTCAAGCAACAACGAGTTGGGCGGGCTAAAAAGCCTTTCACTTTGGTGAAGTTCCGTACCATGTCCGTAGACACTGCTTCCGTAGCCAGCCACTTGGCAAGCAGTTCGTCCATCACCAAGTTTGGTCATTTTCTTCGGAAAACTAAGCTGGATGAACTGCCCCAGCTATGGAATGTGCTAAAAGGAGAGATGAGCCTAGTGGGCCCGCGCCCCTGTCTGTTTAGTCAGGAAGAGTTAATTTCAGAGCGTGAAGAGCGCGGAGTGCTAAAGGCTCGCCCGGGTATTACCGGTTTGGCACAGGTAAACGATATTGATATGTCTACGCCAAAACTGTTGGCGGAAACGGATGCCAAAATGCTGGCCAGCTTGAATTTAGCGGCCTACTTCAAATACATTCTTATGACCGTTTCAGGCAAAGGTTCAGGCGACCGGGTGCCAAGCAAGGATTGAGCCTCTAATTATGTACAAAATCTTCAACACCACCCAAGAAGCATCCCACTACACCGCACAACGCCTTTTAACCCGGATTCAATCCAACCCATGCGCAAACCTGGGCTTGGCAACCGGCAGCACCATGGAGCCCGTTTATCACCGGTTGTTGGAGTGTTTACAGCGCCAATCTGTCGATCTGTCCCAGCTCACTACCTTTAATCTGGACGAGTATATTGGGTTGGGTGGGGAGCATGCTCAGAGCTACCGCTATTACATGCACCAACATTTGTTCAACAAACTGAGCATCCCGGAAGAGAGAATAAATCTTCCAGATGGCAAAGCTATGGATGTTGATCGGGCATGCAATACCTATTCTGAAGCAATCCGTGCAGCAGGCGGGTTGGATTTGCAGCTCTTGGGCATTGGATCCAATGGTCATATTGGCTTCAATGAGCCTGGTACCTGTTTTTCCAGCCGAACCCATGTAATTGAGCTGTCTGAGCAAACTCGACTGGACAACGGTCGCTTTTTTGTCGATAAGAAGGAAGTGCCCACCCGCGCAATCACTATGGGCATTCAGGATATTCTGGAAGCTAAAGAGATTATTCTGTTGGCGACGGGCATGAAAAAAGCGGCCATTATGGCGGATTTGTTCCACAGTACTGTGGACGAGGCTTTGCCGGCATCGGCGTTGAAGCAACACCCTGATGTAACGATAGTATTGGATTGCGACGCTGCCTCTTTACTTCCACAGCATGCGTTTAATGGAGTTGTGGGTTTGGGGGAAGGAGTTCGACTATGAGGGATTACGCATAATATGTTTACGCAATTCTTGGGCCTGCCCCGTTTTCAGAAGCGACTTGTTTCCCTTTCGGTAGATGCCGTAGCGCTCTCATTTGCCCTTTGGGCGTCTTTTGCGTTGCGTTTGGAAGAGACGCTTTGGCTGCCCACCAAGGGACAGCTTCTGATCACTGCCCTTACGGTTGTCTTCACCTTGGGCGTTTTCATTCGCCTTGGCCTGTACCGTGCCGTTGTCCGTTATATGAGCGATCGGGCGTTTCTCACCATTATTACCGGTGTCGGCATTTCGGCTCTTTTGTTGATTCTCCTGGGTTACAGCCTGCAAGTTCAGATTCCTCGCTCTGTTCCTGTGATTTACGCCGCTCTAGCCTTTATTTTCGTTGGCGGGAGCCGCATGGGCGTGCGGATGCTGGTGCATCACACCACCAACCGTGGCAAGGAGTGTGTGGCCATTGTGGGTGCCGGTGAAACTGGAGCTCAGTTGGCCAAAGCACTGCAGCAGGGTACCGAGTATCACCCGGTGGCGTTCATTGGCTTGATACCAGCCAACCACAAGGCTCTGATCGCAGGTTTACCCGTGTTTGCTCTGAGCCATCTGGAGCAGGTGGTGCGAGGGCATGGCGTAAAACGTCTACTTCTGGCACTGGATGCGGATGAGAAGATTGACCGCCGCAAGCTCCTTAATCAGCTGGAGACTTTGAAGCTGCCGGTTCAAACCGTGCCCTCCATGAGTGAATTGGTGGCGGGCCAGGCCCGTATTAACGATATCCGCGACCTGGAGCTTGAAGACCTTTTGGGGAGAGACCCCGTGCGCCCGGATAACGCGCAGGTGGCGGCCAGTCTGTATGGCAAGGCGGTGATGGTAACCGGGGCAGGTGGCTCCATTGGTTCTGAGCTTTGCCGGCAGATTATTCACCATCGGCCTCGAGTGCTGGTGTTGTTTGAGCAATCCGAGTTCTCCTTGTACGCCATTGAGCGCGAGCTGCAGGCCATTAACCGGATTGACGGGTTGAATGTGGAGATTCATCCTCTGCTGGGCAGTGTCGTGCACCGCCGCCGCTGTGAAACGGTGATGCGCAGCTTTGGCATTCAAACCGTTTACCACGCAGCTGCCTACAAGCATGTGCCATTAGTTGAGCACAATGTGATTGAAGGTGTTCAGAACAACGTGTTCGGCACCTTGCACGCGGCAGAGGCAGCCATTACGGCGGGGGTTGAGCGCTTTGTTCTGATTTCTACCGATAAAGCCGTGCGGCCAACAAACGTGATGGGCGCAAGCAAGCGCATGGCGGAGTTGGTGTTGCAGGGTTTGGCGCAGCGCCAGAGTAAAACGATTTTCTCCATGGTTCGGTTTGGTAATGTGTTGGGGTCGTCTGGCTCTGTGGTGCCGCTGTTCCGCGATCAGATTCGCGACGGCGGGCCTATTACGGTTACCCATAAGGATATCATCCGCTACTTCATGACCATCCCCGAGGCCAGCCAGCTGGTGTTGCAGGCAGGCAGCATGGGCCGTGGGGGTGAGGTGTTTGTGCTGGATATGGGTGAGCCGGTGAAAATTGCTGATCTGGCTCGTAAGATGATTCACCTGATGGGGCTTATGGAGAAAACGCCAGAGCAGCCTGAGGGTGATATTGAAGTTGTGTTTACCGGGTTGCGCCCCGGTGAAAAACTCTACGAGGAATTGCTCATTGGCGACGATCCCCAGGGCACTTCCCACCCTCGTATTATGATGGCCCGAGAGGTATCCATGCTCTGGGAGGAGCTGGAGGTCGTGCTCAATAAATTGTCCCGTGCCAGCCAGGATTTTGATTGCCGTTTGATTGTCGACACCCTGAAAAAAGCGCCGACTGGCTTTGCGCCCAATGGCGATGTGGCGGATTTGGTGTGGTGCAATGGCAAACAGATTGGACCGCTGGATGGGGAGAGCACCGGAAAGGTTCATCGTTTGCCAGTTTAGTAAGGGGATGCCCCCTCTCCCCCGGCCCCTCTCCCGCGGGGGGAGAGGGGAGCTAAATACAACAAGGATTGTTGAGCATGATTAACATAACCCACCACGGCGCCACCACGGGCGTTACTGGCTCCTGCCACGAACTTACCTTAGGTTCTGAGCAGGGCGCCTCAGCTGGTATCCTGATCGACTGCGGCCTCTTCCAAGGGCAGGAGAAAGTCGAGGGTGCCAGCGCTTCTGATCTCTCCGTCGATTTCCCCATTGAGCATATCTGTGCCCTGGTTGTAACCCATGTGCACATCGATCATGTAGGCCGTATTCCGTATCTATTAGCGGCGGGGTTTGAGGGGCCAATTATTTGTTCCGAGCCTTCCGCCATCATGCTTCCGGAAATTCTGGAAGATGCGCTGAAGATCGGCTTCACTCGAGACAGGCAGCTGATTGAGCGAGTGCTCGGGCTGATTCGTTCCCGGCTTGTGCCTGTGCCTTATGGGCAGTGGCATGAGGTATTTGCAGAATCGGGCTGTTCTCTTTCGGTACGATTGCAGCGAGCGGGGCACATTCTGGGCTCGGCCTATGTTGAGTGTGATGCAGTTTCAGGTGATGAGCGCGAGCGGATAGTATTCAGTGGTGACTTGGGTGCGCCCCATGCGCCTTTGTTGCAGGAACCTGCCTCACCTGAGCGGGCAGATCGCCTGGTGATTGAAAGCACCTACGGTGATAAGGACCACGAGAGCCGGGAAACTCGGCGTTATCGCTTGAAGGCCATTCTGGAGCGGGCTTTGGCGGATGGTGGCACGGTTTTGATTCCAGCGTTCAGTATTGGCCGTACCCAGGAGTTGCTCTACGAAATTGAGGGGCTGATACACGAGTTTGGAAATGACTGTGTAACTGATGGACTGGCCTGGAGTGATTTGGAAATTGTGGTGGATTCGCCCCTGGCGGCGGAGTTCACTGGTATTTATCGTCAGTTAAAGCCATTCTGGAATGCAGAGGCGGCTGATCTGCTTCGGCAGGGCCGGCACCCGCTCTCGTTTGAGCAGCTAACTGTGATTAATTCCCACGAGAATCATTTAAACGCAGTGGACTATCTTGCCCGCTCCCATCGCCCCTGTGTAGTGCTGGCGGGTTCTGGTATGTGTGCTGGGGGCAGGGTGGTTAATTATTTGAAGGCTATGCTTGGTGAAGCCAGAAACGATGTGTTGTTTGTGGGTTATCAGGCAGCGGGCACACCCGGGCGGGATATTCTTACTTATGGCCCCCGTGGCGGTTGGGTGGAGCTGGATGGCGAGCGGTTTGATATACGGGCAAGCGTTCACCAAGTGGGTGGTTACTCAGCACATGCTGGCCAATCGGATTTGATTCGCTTTATTGAAGGCATTCCCGGTAAACCTGCTGAGATTCGTATTGTGCATGGTGATGCATCTGCAAAACAGGTGCTTAAGCAGCGCCTTGAGTACCTGAATTATCCAAGTGTTTTGATACCAGATTAAATTTACATCAAATCTATATTGCGATGTATTAACGGTTATTAAATGAATAGTCTTTGCCATATATAAATCTATGACTTATTATGCCTCTGTATTTTGGCAAGCCCTTAAGCTTGCGTTTGAATTGACGCGGTTTAAGTTCTGGAGCCCACAGAAACTATAAGGTTTTATTTCCATGGCAAAGATTAACGATTACTATCAGAAAAAGCAGCTAATGGAACAGCTTGCAAACGAGATCAACCAGCTGGAGCAGGACCAGTCTCTGAAGCGCGAACTGGCCTTTGAAAGCAGCATTCGTGAGCTCATGGAAGAGTACGACAAGTCGCCGAAGCATGTGCTCCGGATTTTGGCCGCGATTGATCCTTCTATCGCGACCGAAAAAGCACAAGGCAGCACTGGCACTCGTGCCAAGCGCCCCATGAAAACCTACACCAATCCGCACACTGGTGAAGTGGTTAAGACTCGTGGCGGCAATCACAAAACGCTTAACGAGTGGCGTAAAAAGCACGGTAAAGAAGCGGTGCAGAGCTGGCAGCAAGACTGATCAGCCAGAGATATAAAAAAGGGGCCGGATGATTATTCATTCGGCCCCTTTTTGTTTGCACTAATTGATGATTCTACTGTGATCCCTAATCTGGCGAATCAAGGTTTTCGTAAACAATTACCCGGTTTCTGCCGCCTTTCTTTGCTGCATACAGAGCTTCATCTGCCTGCTGCATCCAGGTCATGTGATTTTCCGGGCTGCCACTTAATTGCGAGATTCCCACGCTTACTGTGTATCTGATGGGGGCCACACTGGTTTGCACAATGCTCTGTTCGATACTCTCCCGAATTCGCTCACATATAATGCGGGCCCCTTCGGCATCGGTTTCTGGCAATATAATGCCAAACTCTTCACCACCATAGCGGCCAATACTATCGGATGATCGCAGGCACTCTCTCGCTGTTCTCGCGGTGTGTTTGATCACCTCATCCCCAGCCAGGTGGCCATGAGCATCGTTTACCTTTTTAAAGAAGTCTATATCAAACATTACAAGGCAGGTTGACTGGCCATAGCGGCGGAAGCGCTCAAACTCCGCATCCACCAGGTTCTCCCAGGTACCGCGATTCAGCAACCCGGTTAATCGGTCGGTCATGCTGAGTTTGGCCAGCTGCTCATTCGCTTGTTCCAGGGCGCGTTTGCCGGTGGCTATATCGGTTACGTCGTACACCATGATGCAAATCTTCTCCACCTGCCCGGTGCTGCCTGAAAGCGGGCTGATGGTGAGGTTCTGGAACATATAATCTTCCGTTCCGGTAATAGGGCGGGTATTGCGAAACTGGAACAGGTAAGGCCGTTGCTCCCAAGACGTGAAGGCGCGGGTGTTAAGCAATGTTACGGCATCTACCTTGCGTTTCAGCCAGGCTTCCGGAATGTCGGGGAACAGCTCGAAAATCAACTGATTGCGTGTTTTGCTGGCAGTAATACCACTGTGGTTTTCCATAAAGCCGTTCCAGGCTTGTACACGAAAGTCCAAATCCAGCACCACAAGGCCAACCTCAACGGATTCCAGCATATCCACCAGCCAGTGGAAGGATTGGGCTTCAAGTTCGTTTATGGCCATGGTTTAGTCCGCCAGATATTGGAGACGTTGCTCAAGGAAGGGCACAGAATCTTCCGTAAGCAGCACCAGCATGTCGCACTGAATGTTCCTGTCTTCCAGGGTGTAACTGATCTCAATACACAGGAGTTGCTCCTCCCGGGAGTTCTGGTGCTCAAGCAAATCTGTGATCTGCCGGTGTTGCCCAAGCACGCTGGGATGGCTGAGGCTGAGTTCGAGATCCAGTTGATCACCTATGCCCTTGAGAAAGGCGCCAAACAGTATGCTCGACATATCCATCAGCACTTCCACGTTTACCGATTCACCTTCAATGCTCTCGTAATGGAGCAAATCCGCCATTTCACGAAAACTTGCATCAGCGAATAGCAGAAGCGCCTCCCCGGCAACCCCGGCACCGGTGAAACCTTGGCATACGGCGGAATAGGTGTCGCTGTCGTGGGCCGCAGAAATAGCCATGTGAAGCTCGGAGTTGGCAATAAAGGCCACCTTGGGGATGGGCTGCTTGACAAAGACTCGCAACAGTCGGGCGAGCAAGTCTGACGACCGCCCCATGGCGACGTTCGCGATTTCCTGCAGGTAGTCGTTCAGTGAAACTGAAATTTCCTGGGTTTGCGAGATATCGTCGGGTGTGAGGGTGCCATCGCTAAGCGCGGTGTTCTCAAGCTCCCCAGGGCGGTAGAACCCGTATTCTGCGAGCAGGCTGAGGACAACCCCCATATCTGTGGGCTTTTTTATAAAATCGATCGCACCAAGCTTGCGGACCCGCTCCCGCGCTTCGGGCTGGATGTCGCCAGACACTACGATGGTCATGATGGGGAGGTCTTCGGCCAGAACATGCTCCAGAACCTGGTAGCCGTCCATCTCCGGCATGTTCAGATCGAGAAACATCAGGTCGGCTTCGCCAGCGCGTAGCTTATCTAGCGCTTCCAGGCCGTTATTGGCAAAAAGGATGGTGTCGGCTAGCCCGGCAGGGAGCGCGCGGGCCATTTGTTTTCTGGCTAGGGCGGAATCATCGCAGATAAGAATGCGGGTGGTCATGATTGTGCCCGGAAACGATTGAATAAATATCCATTGATTATAGCATTGCGCCAAAATATGTACACGTAAACGACACCTTTTAGCTGCTTCAAATTGATGAAATGTAATGAATTGTTATTCAGGTTTGTGACTGAGCACACTTCATTGGCCTTGGGGCCTCCGATATAGTGGCGTTTCGGCAATTAAATAAAGATGTAAATTGCAAGTATAGGCTGTCTGCCTGCAGCGGTAAAATCGAAACTGACAGTGATTGACCCGATTAAGAGAGGCTATGTTATGGATTATCACGCGTATGGATGCGTCGCCCTCCTTAGTTTAAGCCTAGGTATTGTGCCTGTTGCCCAAGCTGAACTGGACCCCATTTCTGAATCTGCGATGGGAGATATAACAGGGCAGGCGTTTATGAAGATTGTGAACAACACCGGCACGAATCACGAATATACCCGCATGACCCTGAATATGGATGTGGAAACCCGGGTGAATATTGATGATGTGCAGCTTGGCCAGATTGGCGGTGGTGCGGATTTTTCCGGGCAGCATGTAGCCTTGGGCCATATTGCCCGTACTGATGGTGAGCAATTCAATGGCGTTACCTATAATGCAGGCGACGCCATTCCCTTCGAAGCCCAAAAACCTTATATAGAATTAGCTGAAGATGGCGCTGGCCTGGCTGGCTTTCGCATGGGTTTTGAACAAGCTCGCGGATCGGTTTCATCCCATACCACCAGCTTTAGTGGTGATATAGGTATGAAAATTAGCGATTCCGGCCAAGTGTACGACGCTATGCTGTTTGGTGGCGTAGGTGGTGCAGCAACGAACAATCGCGCTACCCACATAGGCCTTGCCCCCAGCAGCCCGGGCCAGGCGGCGGGCTGTAATGTTGATGGCGCCCTGGCCAACTGTGCGCCGTTAACCAACCTGCGATCCATAATTGTTGGTGAAGATACAGGCGCCACTGACGGAACTGTTGGTTTTACTGATGGCTTCTTCATCGGCTTTCAGCGGGATGACAATATGGAATGGCAAAGTCTTGATGGTCTGAATACGATCGATGTTGGCAAAGGTGTGTTCATTAATTTGCCCACTAACATGACCGTCGATCTGCAAAAACTTACCGGTGCGGGCATTGACCGCTTGCGCACGCATCAGGTCGACATGGGTACTAACCTGTTTTGATTTTGCTAGACTCCTGAACCTAATGATTCACAAGGCAGGAGTCTTCCCTTGATCCGCTCTTTTTACTGGCACGATTACGAAACCTTTGGTGTAGACCCGGTGCACGACCGGCCCTCTCAGTTTGCCGGTGTGCGAACCGATGCGGATCTTAATATTATTGAAGACCCGCTGGTTATTTACTGCAAACCCACCGACGACTACCTGCCATCACCCCAAGCCTGCCTGATTACCGGCATTACGCCTCAAAAGGCGATGGAAGAAGGCTATCCGGAAACCGAATTTATCGGCCAGATAAATGAAGCTTTCAGCCAGCCGGGCACCTGCGTAGTGGGCTACAACAGCTTGCGGTTTGATGACGAAGTAACCCGCCACACCCTGTACCGTAACCTGCGCGATCCCTATGCCCGTGAATGGCAGAACGGCAATTCTCGCTGGGACATTATAGATATGGTGCGGCTGACCTATGCGCTCCGCCCGGAAGGCATCAACTGGCCCCGCAAGGAAGACGGTAGCCCCAGCTTCAAGCTTGAAGAGCTCACGGTCGCCAACGGCATAATCCACGAAGCCGCCCACGATGCCATGTCAGATGTGGAAGCAACCTTGGCTGTTGCAAAGCTGATTCGGGAAAAGCAGCCGAAGCTGTTTGATTATGTTCTGAACAACAAAGACAAACACTCCGCCCGCGCCATGCTGGATACGGCGACCATGAAGCCCGTACTCCACATCTCCGCCAAATACCCAGCCACCCGTGGTTGTTGTGCCATGGTTGCGCCGGTTGCAGATCATCCCAGCAATAAAAACCTGGTGATTGTGTACGACCTGCGGGAAGACCCAAGCGAACTGATAAACGCCACGCCAGAACAAATCCGCGAGCGGGTATTTACCTCTCAAGCAGAGTTGGGTGATAAAAAGCGCTTCCCTCTGAAAGGCGTGCAACTGAATAAGTGCCCGGTATTGGCACCTGCGAACATGCTTACCACGCTTTCTCCTGAACGTTTGAAAGAGCTTGAACTGGACGGCGACACCCTTCGCGCTAATCTGGCACTGCTGAGAAAAGCCCCAGGGTTGGCGCAGCGAATTGCAGAGGCATTTGATCAACCGCACCAAAGCGACCTGACAGATCCAGACGAACAGCTCTACGCTGGCGGATTCATATCCCCAGCTGATCGCAGTGAGCTGAACCGGGTACTGCAAACGCCGCCGGAGTTGTTGGTGGAGGAAACCTTCAACTTTAAAGACGAACGCTTGCAGGAACTGCTGTTCCGCTACCGCGCCCGGAACTACCCGGATTCGCTGACCAGTGAAGAGGCAGAAAGGTGGGAGCAGTTCCGCACTCAGCGATTGATGGCACCGAAAAAAGGTTGGCTGTCGCTGGAGGCCTTTGGGCTTGAATTACAACGACTGGCCAGCGACCCGGAACTGACGCCGCAGAAGCAGCAGGTTTTGGAGGATTTGCATTTGTATGGGGAGTCTTTGATTCCTTATATTTAAAGGATGTTGGCCCTGCGGGCCGCCGTAGTAATGCACCCTCTCCGATACGTCGGACCGCCCCGGCCCCTCTCCCGTGAAGGGTGAGGGGAGCTACACACCCAAAGCCTGAGGGATTGCGCAAGAGTCAGAGGTATGTAGCCACCCCTGAGGTCAAGGCAGTAAAGCCCCTCACCCCTTGCGGGAGAGGGGTTGGGGAGAGGGGGTATTCTTCAACACCCAAGCCAAGGACGGCCAAATGAACCAAGCCCAATTCGCCAAACACCTCCGCCAAAACATGATCGATGCGGAAAAACTACTCTGGTTTCACCTGCGAGCCTACCGCCTGAACGGCAAACGCTTCCGGCGCCAGCAACCCCTTGGGCCTTACATCGTCGATTTCGTACATTTCGGCTCAAGGGTGATTGTTGAGGCCGACGGCGGGCAGCACAATGATTCGGAGAGCGACAAGGAAAGAGATGCCTGGCTGCACTCTCAGGGGTTCAAGGTGCTGAGATTTTGGAACCATGAAATTTTGAAGCAGGTTGATGTGGTGCTTTCTGTGATTTATGACGAATTGGAGAGGAGAGAGGGGGTTGCGGTTGCAGAAGAGTAAAAAGAAGGACGTTGGCCCTGAAGGGCCGCAGCAGTACTGCACCCTCTCCCCCAGCCCCTCTCCCGTTAAGGGTGAGGGGAGCAACTCCCCAAGCCAGAGGCATATAGCCAAACCCTGAGGCCAGTGCAGTAAAAGCCCCTCTCCCCTTGCGGGAGAGGGGTTGGGGAGAGGGGATGGGCTGCACGCCCCTACCTTCTCCTTTGAAAATACACACTCAAATTCTGCCCCATCACACTCTGCACCTCACTCCCCAGAGCCTCTGCCTGAATCTGTGTTTGTACAGGCTTGGTTGCCAAACTATGCCCATCTTCATCACGGGCTTTGATCAGCTTCCATTCCACCTCGTTGCTCACCATCGCCATCAGATCTTTCAGCTGAGCCTCATCCTGCGGCTTGAACCAACGGTCGCGGCAGCCCCCCAAACTGTAGAAGTCGTCTTCCTGCGCGAGTTCCTGCCAGGTAGCATCCTGTCGGTTCGTAAGAACCATTCGACGGAGCTGGCGCAGGGTAGAGCGGGTGGGTTGCAAGCGGTGTTCTGCAATCAGTTTGCGCATCTGCTTGTCGCCGGTGGTTTGTTCGGCGATGGAGGTGTGCAGATGCACAACGGCACCAGAGCCGGCTGCGTTGTTTACGAGCGCGGCCAGAGAAAGTTCTGTCATGGCCGGGGAGGGCAGGCGGCCCACTTCAACCCAATGTACTTGATGGCCGTCGGCCACAAATCGTTGGGCGATGGACCAGGGCCAGAACACGATGTTGCTGATCTCGAATTCGGCAGCCATGCGGGTGGCTTTGGCGATGTTGGCCAGTGATTCATCTACAGCAATCACTTCCACATCAGCCAGGTAGCTGGCCAGTTCCATAGCACGCTGACCAGATTGCGCGCCGCACACCATTATGCGCAAGGTGTCGGGCAGCTTGTCTGTAGCCAAGCCCAGCTCTGTGGCCATCAGTGACTTCAAGCTGCTTTCCGCGCGATAAGCCAGTTTCGACCAGGCGGGCCAAGCTTGGGGCACGTCGGTTTTATCCAGGCACAGCTCTTCTGCTTTCTCATCAAAACACTGCTTTATGCCTTCTTCTTCCGCGCGGTGGTAGTAGCTGGCGGCTAGAACCGGCTGAAGTGCCAAGGGCCAGTCCACCAGATTCCACTGCCCAAGCTGAACGGCAAAATCCTGATGAAACAAAGCACCGTACATGGCGCTGATCATCAGCGAGCCAATCAAAGCTTCCTGAGATTCACCCATTACAATTTGGGCTTTGAGGCTGTCATTCACCGCAGCCACCAAGCGTTCTTCATCATCCTCCGCGGCCAGCGCGTAGCCTGTGCGGTCTGCGTATTGCGCTATGGCAAGGGCGAGCTGTTGGAGTTCATCGCGCAGCTCCACGGTTTGCGCAACTTCCGCCAGAATCGCGCGGCGCAGCATTACAACCAGTTCTTCCACCGCTGGGTCTGGCATGAGAGTTTTTTGCAGTGCCAGAATCAGCAGCTCGTCTGTGCTGGCGGCATCAAGGAAAATCTCGGCCTGTGGGTTATCAAGATCATACTGCTGGCGAATGATCGCGCCCACAAAACGCCCGATTTCCTGATGGGGCAAGCCCTCCTGCTGAAGCAGGGAAATCGCGTCCAGCGCCAGATCACTATCTGCCTTGTGCACTTCAAGATGCTGAGCACAAGAAAGCATGCCGCTGTATACAGAATCCCATTCAGCGCCGGTTTCCAGCAGTTTGCGGTAATGCAGGTAAGCCACATCAAACTGCCCCTGCAGCCGTTTGGCATGGGCCACACCGCAGAAAGCGGCGGCGGATTGTCGGTCGCAGTCCAGAGCCTGCAGGAAGTGCTGTTCTGCCAGAGCAGGGCGCTCGGTTTTCAGAGCCCAGTAACCCAGGTTGGCGTATTGCTGCGCCTGGCCGGGTTGAGCTTGCAGGCTGGCATTAAAAAGGTCGTGGGCGTTTTCAAGCTGCCCGTCGTCCATCTCCACGCGCCCCAGCAACCCAAGAGCAACGGCGTTGTTTGGTTCAAGCGCAATCACCTCTTCCAGGTACACACGGCATTCCTGCCGGGCCTGCAGGCGCTGAATATGGCTTAACCCGCCGCTGTTGGATTCGCCATACGCAAGGTTGGCCTGCAGAAGCAGCCTAGCCCCTTGCGCCTGTTGGGAAAGGGACTCCTGAATGTGATGTTTTGCTTGCATGGGATACCTCATCTACCTGCCGCTAAATTCAAAAATTGCGGCAAAGGCCTGCAGTTTTTGGTTGTTTGCTGTGCTTTGTATGAGGTGTTGCGAAAGGTGTGCCAGTTTCATGCGAGGGGGGCTCAATTTCCATTGCCAATGGCATGGGATAAACTCAATATGAATGGATCTGTTCAAGGAGAGCGCTATGCCAGATCTGGATATGCTTAAGGTGTTGCGGGATCGACGCGATGAAATACGCCTGCTGTGCGAAAAGCACAAAGTAACTCAGTTGGCGGTATTCGGCTCAGCCGCAACGGGAAAATTTCATGCTGGGAGCGATTTAGACTTTCTTGTGGATTTCGAAGAAACCCTTTCAGCGAGTGATATGGCTACATCATTTTTTGGGCTTAAGGAAGATCTGGAGGCCATGTTCTCCCGATCGGTTGATTTGATTACCGCATCGTCACTGACCAACCCGTATTTTCGCAGTGCTGTGATGGAAGAGAGGCAGCCTTTGTATGCCGCGTAAGGTTTTGAAGTATGCGTTTGATATAAAGGCCGCTGCAGAAAGGGTTCAACGGTTTGTTGCAGGCAAAACAGAAGCTGACTACATGGCTGATGAACTGTTGCAGTCAGCTGTAGAGCGACAGTTTGAGATAATCGGCGAAGCAATGAGTAAGTTGCACAAGACCGATTCGGGCGTGGCGGAGAGCATTACTGATTACCGGAAGATGATCGCCTTTCGGAACGTTTTGATTCACGGCTATGCAACTATAGATCCATTCATCGTCTGGGGCGTGATTGAGAGCAATCTTGCAAGCTTGATTGAGCAGGTATCTGCGATTCTTGAGGGTTCTTGAGCACTATTGAATCCCCTCAGTTTCGTAAGATCCAATAGTTTGTTTACTTGAATATGGCTACCCAATGGCCTCCAGACGAGGGGCGAAACCGTATGACAAAAATAACTGGATCAGATTGGAAGCAGCTAGGCGAAATGGAAGACGAAGCGATCGACACCAGTGATATTGCAGAGCTGGATGATGATTTCTTTAATAAGGCCGAGCTTCGGTTGCCGACAAAGCAACCGGTTACTTTGCGCATTGATGAAGATGTGCTGGTTTGGTTTAAGGCGCAGGGGAAGGGGTATCAGACCAGAATCAATAAGCTGCTTAGGCAGTATATGGAAAGCCAGGTTACAGAGCCGTGATGTCAGGAGTCTTCATTGCCACCGTTCCCGAACATCCTCCAGCGAGTAGAGTTCTGGTTCGTCTTCAATATCACGCATAGCATTGGTTAATGCTCATTGCGTTGAAGTCTTGCTCTGTCCAACTGGTTGGCGAGCTTTGATTTTTTGCAGCGTACCGTTGCTCCAGGAAAACCACAAAATCATGTACTTCCTGTTGCTTTGAAGGAGGCAGTTGGCTGACTCTATTGATAAGTTCGTCGAGTTGCATCATCAAAAACCTCAGTTTTCTTTTAAGGTTTACATTACCACAACCAGTGTCTGGTAGTTAGTTGGTTTACTCACGCAAGAAAACGGAGCCTGAATGCCCACACGGATCAACACCACATACCAAATCAAAGTATCACTCACCGGAGCCCGACCACCCATCTGGCGGCGAATACTGATTAAGCCGGACACCACCTTCCACGACCTGCATCGAATTATTCAAGTGGCCATGGGCTGGCAGGGGTATCACTTGCATTTGTTCCAAGCGAGCAACGGCCAGTTGATTGGCGATCCGTCTGAAGACTTTGATGGCATGATGAATTTTCTGGATGAAACCACCATGTCTGTTTCCGGCGTTCTGAATAAAGAAGGGCAGAAACTGAAATACGAATACGATTTCGGGGATAGCTGGGAGCACGAAGTAAAATTTGAAAAGATCCTGCCCGGCGAACAGGCAGAGCCGCTGCCCAAGTGTATACAAGCAGCACGCCAGTGCCCGCCAGAAGACGTTGGCGGCTTGCCCGGGTTCTATGATTTTCTCGACGCCATGGAAGATGCCGCCCACCCGGAACACGTGGCCGTGCGGGAGTGGTGCGGCGGTGAGCAATTTGATTCTGAGTTTGTAGACCTTGGCGAGATCAACGAAGACCTGTTGGAGCGGGATACCTTATTCAGCGAAGCCGAACCAGATTTCCCGCCGCAAGCCAGCGACTTCCTGGGGCTTAGCCCAAACCAGGTGCATGAGTTACTGCAAAGCCCGCTGAATTGCCCCTCAGTCTTCAAACCCTTGTTTAATGCCGAAGCCGTAAACCGCGAACTGGATACCGCGCCGGTGATGCGCATGGCCAAAGCACTGATCCACGATATGAGCGACAAGGGTATACGCCTGACCGGAAAGGGCAACCTGCCACTCAAGCACGTAAAGGCAATGATAGAAGCCGGTGGAGAAGACATTGTGTTCCCCATGGCGGGCTTCAGCGCAGCGCGCTCGGAAGAGAATGTTTTGGGCGTCCACCTCACCCGCGTGCTGATGGAAGTTGCCGGTTTCACAAAAAAGGAAAAAGGCCGCCTGCTGCTCAAAAAAACCGCCGCCAAGCGCATTGAGAACAAGGGCTGGCTCACCTTTTATATGGACGTGCTCTCTGCAGCGCTTTCGAAGTTCAACTGGGCCTGGATGGACCACAGCGAAGGCATGGACGATTTGCAATATGTAGGCCCTTTTATCTTTTGGTTGCTATCAGAAAAGGGCGGCCAGTGGTTGCCGGTGCAGGACTACCTCAGCGATATGCTAAGAGCCTTTCCCCGCTTACCCTTGGCAGCTCACCCCGTTAGTTATACAAGCCAGGAACAGCAAGCAAAGTGGGCGATGGAGTTCCGAATGGTACGGCTTTGCCGGATGCTTGGGCTGATAGAACTTAGCCCGGAGCACACGCTAATGCGAGAGGAAGATCAGCAGATGATGCGGCGGACAGGGTTGTTTGAAGGGGTGTTTGTTAGGGCCTGAGGTTGTAGGACGTACCCCTCAAATAGCAGTAGGCTGTTGAACAATTTTTGATGGCTCGATAATGTGAGGTTAGTGTTGCAATACAGAAGGAGTTGTATGTGCCAACGTTGTTATATTTGAACGGATTCAAATTTTTCTTTTATGCAAATGATCACCTGCCAGCTCATGTGCATGTGCTGAAAGGTGAGAGATGGGCTAAAATCGAATTGGAAAGTCTTGGTGTGAAGTACAGTACGCTTAAAAACCAAGAACTAAAGCAGTGTTTGGCAATAGTTAAAGACCACCGGTCGGAATTTTTGGAGAGTTGGCATGCCTGGTTTCAAGGGTAAATCCGTTCACGTTGACGACCGCCACTTGCATGTGGAGTTGCAAGATGGGCGCGTAATTTCTACGCCCATACATTGGTACAAAGAACTTGAGAAGGCATCGATTTCCGAGATTCGTCAATATCGCTTTATTTGCGATGGTACGGGTATCGAATGGGAGAGTCTGGACTACCATCTCAACATAGAAGCTATGCTGACGGGCAACGCTCGGCAAACTGCTGCCTGACTCAGGCAAGCGTAGTGAACGAATAATTCCATACAGATAAAACGCAAAAAGCCCGACTCGGAACTTCGAATCGGGCTTTTTCGTTCTGGGCTCTATTAACCCTGCAGCAACTGCAACACCTGCTGCGGCCGTGCGTTGGCCTGAGCCAATACCGAGAGGCCAGCCTGCTGGAGCACCTGGGTGCGGGCCAGTTCGGCGGACTCTGCGGCGAAGTCGGCATCGCGGATGCGGCTGTTTGAGGCCGAGAGGTTTTCTGAGGTTGTGGCCAGGTTCGCGATTGTGGACTCGAAGCGGTTTTGGACGGCGCCGAGTTGAGCGCGAAAGCCGTTGATTTTGTCGATAGCGTAGTCAACAGCAACCATGGCCAGATCAGCACCTTCGGGCGTAGAAATGTCGATATCGTTAGCTGATACCGTGTCATCGGCAACCGTGCCAATGATCGTCTGCGCCAAGTCTGCCGCGCCGGTAAAGGAGCCGTCGCCATCTGTGTCGGCGCTTAGCGTAATGGTATATTCCTGTCCAAACTGGGACGAGAATACGATGTCGTTGTTTCTCGCATTCAGGTTTGCGGACACGCCGGTATCATTGCTCTTGGCGTTTATTTGGCCTATCACATCGCCCAACGATGTGGCGCCTTGAATATTGATTACTTCGCCATCTATATCCACCTGGAAATCGATCTGATCGCCACGAGCAAACGCATCGGCGAGTGTTACCCCGGACTGGCCGGCGATTTCCACGTTTTGGTCGAAATCGGCTGCAGGAGTGCCGCCGTCTGAGAAGGAGGCGTTGGTCACCGATAGGGTGGTGCCACCCCCGGTATTATTTGTAAGAATGAGATCGTTGCCGCTAATGCTGGCCACAACCTGGCCGGAGGCAAATCCCAGCGCCTCTATCTGGTTATTAACCGCACTCAGAAAGGTTGCCTGATCAGTGATGCCTGTTGTGTCCAGGTTCAATGTGCCGGTTGTTGTACCATCGCTCAGGGTTACCGAGGCCGCTATATTGCCCGAGTCATAATCGAAGCTGGAGAAATCTCCTACTGTATAGGCCGCCCCATCAGCGACAGTCGCGTTGTCTGCGGGGGTGTATGCAACGGGAGCGACAGCGCCGCTATTCAGATCAACAATAGCATCAACAGGCCCATTACGGTTGCTGGTAAAGGTTAGAGAGTCACCATCCACCCCAACCGTAATATCAGCCAATGCAGCCGCATCTGCTCCGGTCAGGTTGCCAATCTGTGTGCTGATGTCGCCCTGAAGTGTTCCAATGTCTGCATAAGCTTGCGGAGTTACCGTCAGAGCTACGCCATTGATGGTAACGGTTCCACTGACCACAGGGCCACCCGCTGCAAGCGTGAGGCCGGATGCCTTCGTTGTGGTTACGGTGGGAGCCGCATTCTCTATTACGGAAATACCGAGGTTCTGTGTGTTGTCTATTATTGCGCCGATTTGACTGCCGCGGGAATCAAGGCCGCTGATGGCAATGGTTTCTCCAGTGTTTGCGCCCACCTGGAAGGTTTGGGTTGCAAATGTTCCATCAAGCACCTTCAAGCCGTTGAATGAGGTTTGCGCGGCAATCCTGTTGATCTCTTCTACCCGCTGCTGAACTTCCTGATTCAACGCCTGTCTATCTGAAATGCTATTAGTCGCGTTAGCCGACTGAACCGCCAATTCACGAATCCGCTGCAGGTTGTTGGTGATCTCATCCATCGCCCCTTCGGCGGTTTGTGCCAAGGAGATGCCATCGTTCGCATTCCGCATCGCCTGGTTGAGACCAGAAATCTGTGACTGGAATCGCTCAGAAATAGCAAGGCCGGCGGCATCGTCTTTGGCGGAGTTGATGCGAAGGCCGGATGACAGCCTTTCCAAAGCGACGTTGGCAGCGCCTTGAGATGCGTTTAGATTACGCTGGGCGTTCAGCGAGGCAATGTTGGTGTTAATGACCTGTGGCATATCTAATCTCCCTACTCAGAGGTGCCGGGTCACGCTGCTTAATAGTGGCTGAGGCAGCATACCGGCAATAAATTCGTTGAATGGCCGTTTGTAGGGAAGCTAAGCGAAGTGTGTGCCAGTTCTTCCTTTTGAGCTTTAACTGCCTAATTAATAGAGAAATATTTTTTTTGGCTTTGATGGATGGGCGTGAGACGCCAGATTTTCGGCGGAAAAGATCGGTATCAAATTGCCGCTTTTACATTCCTTTACAAAGTTCTTGCCTTTTTTCCTAAAGCAACCGGATTAGGTGCCGTTAAGTGAAGTAACAGGGCGGCGCTCCAAACCAAAAAAGAGAACGCCAGACCTTAACCATGAAATAACGACTCATCAGTCGAAGGGGAAGCATAATGGCTCTCGGAATTAACACTAACGTCGCTTCATTGAACGCTCAGAACCAATTGGGTAAGTCTCAGAGCATGAACGATCAGGCGCTGCAGCGTTTGTCTTCAGGCCTGCGTATCAACTCCGCCAAAGACGATGCCGCCGGCATGGCGATTTCTACTCGTTTTCAGTCCCAGATCAGTGGTCTGAATGTGGCCACCCGTAATGCGAATGACGGCATCTCTCTAGCGCAGACGGCTGAAGGCGCATTGGATGAGATTACCAATAACCTTCAGCGCATTCGTGAACTGGCGGTTCAGTCGGCTAACGCTACTAACAGCGCTTCCGATCGCGCCGCGCTCGATGCGGAAGTTCAGGAGCGGATAAAAGAGATTGATCGAATCTCGACCCAAACTGCATTTAACGGTCTTAAGGTTTTGGACGGAAGCTTCGGTAATTCTAGCTTTCAGGTGGGTGCAAATGCTGGCGAAACGATCGATATCAATTTGAGTCAAGGTACCCGTGCTGGTCAAATGGGATCGATCGTTGATAGAACGGGTGCAGACGTTGGTACAGGTGGTGCGCTGACAGGTGATCTAAGTATAAAAGTAGGTAACGGAGAGGCTGTAACAGTTGGCGTATCCTCGGCAGGAGGCGAGGCAGGGCAGGCAGCTGACAGTGCTTTTGCGTATGCTGAGGCTATCAACTCTGCTGGGGTCGGAGGACTGTCAGTTGAGGCGAAAAATGAAGAAGTAGTTGGTAGTATCGCTGCCGCGGTCGCAGGTAGCAATGCTGACGGTGACACATATGATTTGTCTATTAACGGCGTTGTAGTCGAGTCAGGGTATGACTTTACTGATGGAAACATTGCCACAGCAGATCTTGTTCAAAAGATCAATGCAGTTTCAGGTGAAAGCGGTGTAACAGCTAAGTATGACCAGACTGCAAGCGAAATTACTTTAACATCCGTTGATGGTCGAGATATTCAGGTTGAAGAAACTATAACGGATGGCGGCGGCGGCACAGCAGTTACAGCCGCTGGAGCATTTGGTGCTGCAACAGGGGCAGGTAATAACGTAGATGACACCTACAAAGGTGAGTTGACATTCACTGCTGCAGAAACTGTCACTTTGGCTGGCGGTGAGCGTGGAAATATCGGATTCGCAGGTGAAACCGCTCTTACAGTCGACCAAAAGACCTTGTCTGATGTGAAAGTAGACAATGTTGCTAACGCTAATGATGCTATCCGTCGGATGGACTCAGCTTTGACGACTGTCAACTCATTGCGGGGCGATTTAGGTGCCATCCAAAACCGCTTCGAGTCCACTATCGCGAACCTGAGCACCTCTGTAGAGAACCTCAGCGCCTCCAACAGCCGTATCCTGGACGCTGACTTCGCGGCAGAAACTGCAAACCTGGCTAAGTCTCAGGTACTGCAGCAGGCAGGTATCTCGGTACTGGCACAGGCTAACGCCCGTCCGCAGCAGGTTCTGTCCCTCCTGCAGTAAGGGATTAACGGTAGTAGCCGGAACCTTCGGGTTCCGGTTTTACGCCGTTTGAGTATAGCGAGGTAAAGCTATGAATGACGTTAACCTGAACAGTCCGGAACTAAAGCTGGTGCGCCCTGGTGCCCAGGCTCCGGCCAAGGCACTGTCGTCATCTCAGGCCGAGGGCAAAAAAGCCCCTGACCTTGTTACTTCATCTACTGGTACTCGCCAGGTTCAGCGGGCTCAAGTTGCCAGCGAACCCTCCAAAGCCGAAAGGCTGCAGGAGCGCAGTGAAGCGCAACGGGAAGAGTTGGGCCAGGCGGTGAGCCAGCTGAACGATTTTGTTCAGAACGTGCAGCGGGATCTTCAGTTTGAGGTGGATAACGAATCCGGTCAGACCATTGTGAAGGTGGTTGACCAGTCTACCCAGGAAGTGATTCGCCAGATGCCGGATGAAGTAGCATTGAGGTTGGCAGAAAAATTGCAGCAGGATGAACCGCTGACGTTGTTCAATATTAAAGTGTAAAAGCTTGCCGCTTTTGCGCGTTTGAGAATAACGGTATTTCAGCACCGCCACTCCGAAAGGGGCTGGCGGTGTTCTGGTTTATGGGTATTTGTATTTAGCGGTAAAGTTTTGCCGTTCGTTGCCGATAAACTATACAGTATAGAAATTCGCTCCCATGAGGATGCAGGGTTATGGCAGGTATATCATCGTTAGGCGTTGGATCCGGGGTTCTAACCTCCGATCTGGTTGATCAGTTGGTCGCGGCGGAACGCAGGCCCACCGAGGTTCGGCTGGATCAGAAAACAGAACGTACTGAAGCGCTTATTTCGGCTTACGGCATGCTGCGTAGCGCCGTTACAGAGCTGCGACTGCCAATGCGACAGCTTGGTTCTGCGGATGCGATGAAGTCATTTTCTGCTACGTCATCCGGTAGCAATATGGAAGTGTCGGTTGATGCCGGCAAGGCAGCTAGGGGCTCCTACAGTGTTGATGTGGTTGGCCTTGCTGAATCGCAAGCACTGGCAAGCACAGAAACCTTTGCGGACCGCGACGCCACCAGTGTTGGTCGTGGCACCATCACCCTGCAGGTGGGCGATAAAACCACCAATATCACCATTGATTCCAGCAACGACACACTTCAGGGTTTGGCTAACGCTATTAATGAGGCCAATGGTGGAGTGTCTGCTGGTGTAATTGATACGGGCAGTGGCTACCGGCTTACGCTTTCCGCCGATGAAACCGGTACCGCTAACGCGGTGAAAATAACGGCTACGGAAGACGCGGGCGCCGAAGGGCTCGCAGGCTTTGCTTTTGATCCTGCAGATGCAGCCGCTAATCCCAAGATGGAGCAAACCATTGCTGCTGCGGATGCGCAGATGAAGATTAATGGTGTGCTGATTACTCGCGCCACGAATACCGTAGAAAACGTTGTAGATGGATTGACGTTTAACCTGAAAGAGATCGGGCAATCCACCGTTAAGGTTGAGCAGGACACGGCCAAGGTGGCAGAGCGTGTTCAGGCGTTTGTAGATAAGTTCAATGAGCTGCAAGGCACAATCCGGGAACTTTCGACGTTTAATAGCGACACAGGCCAGGGCAGTATTCTGACGGGCGACTCCACGGTTCGTAATATCCAGAATCAGCTGAAAAGCGTGCTAACCAGTATTATTCCTGGGCTCGAAAATGCCGGCGTGCGCAGTTTGGCGGATGTAGGGATTGGTTCTGATTTCCGTACGGGTGAGTTGCAGTTTGATAGCCAAAAGTTTCAGCAGAAGCTTCGTGAAAACCCCGATGATGTGACTGCGTTGTTTGCCGAACAGGGCAGAACCACAGATTCCCAAGTGGAGTTTGTTCGCAGTGGTTCGAACACTGTGCCGGGTGGTTACGATATTAATGTTACCCAGATGGCGACTCGGGGTAGTTTGAATTTTGCGCCTGTTGCCTCGATTGACGTGGCAGCGGATAGCAGTTTTACCTTCCAAGTCGATGGCGAAACCAGCGCGACTGTATCGATTGCCGCTGGCAACTATTCAGGCGCTGATTTTGCGGCGGCCATTCAAACAGCCTTGGCAGAAAATCAGGCGCTGAATGCAGCAGACCGTTCTGTTCAGGTGGCCTATGATGCTACCGAAGGGCTTACGTTTTCGTCTGGCCGTTTTGGTGGTGACTCTAATGTGAGCCTGACAAGCCTAGCTAATGTGACAGGCTTGAGCACGGGAACTGGCACCGCTGGCCTGGATGTTCAGGGTACGATTAATGGTCAGGCAGCGCAGGGCGATGGGCAGGTGCTTTTTCTGGCCAATGATGCGGGCAACAGAGCTGCCGGTATGCAAGTGCGTATCACTGGTGGTGATTTGGGGAGTCGGGGTCAGGTTAGCTTTATTGAAGGTGTTAGTGAGCGTGCGGTTGATACCATTACCAGTATTCTTGGCGCCGAAGGTGCACTGAGTTCGCGTACTGACTCGCTGAACCGGGACTTGGAGCGAATCCAGGAAGATCGCATCAAGCTGGATTTAAAGATTGAAAGCTATCAGGCGCGCCTTGTAGCTCAGTTCAGCTCCGCAGATTCGCTGATCGCTCAGCTAAATAACACCCGGGATTACGTGACCCAGCAGCTCGACGCGCTGGCTCCACAGAACTTCAACAAGAAGTAATTCCGGCGTGGCCGGAAAGAAACGAGGTTTACGATGAAAGGCTTAAAAGCGTACCAACAGGTAAATACCCAGACCAGCATCACTGATGCCGATCCGCACAAGCTGATCCAGTTGCTATACAACGGTGCGCTGGAGCGGATCAATATGGCTAAGGCGCGCATGCAGGCCAAAGACTATGAAGGCAAGGGAAAGCTGATTGGTAAGGCCATTGAAATCATCGGCGGGCTGAGAAGCTTTCTGGATTTCGAAAAAGGCGGTGAATTAGCTGCGCGCCTTGAAGGCTTGTACGATTACATGGAACGCACCCTTCTGGAAGCCAGTGCCAAGAATGATATGGCCAAGCTGGATGAAGTTGCTGATCTTCTTCGCTCAATCAAAGATGGTTGGGATGGGATTCGCGAAGAGGTGGTTTCGAAGTCAGCTCAGGTTGGCTGATTTTACCTCCCGCCCCTCTCCCGCAAGTGGAGAGGGGAGAATAACTCCCCATGCCTGAGTTCTTGAATTTTTTAGCCCCTCGCCCCCGGCGGGAGAGGGGGCAATAGCCAACTCCCCCGCACTCCCGTACAATACGCTCCTTCTTTTCAATACATCCATTCTGTTCAGTCTGGAGCATAAAATATGTCTGATATTAAAAAGGTGGTTCTGGCCTATTCTGGCGGCCTGGATACCTCCGTTATTGTTCGGTGGTTGCAGGATACCTATAACTGTGAGGTGGTAACCTTTACCGCCGACATCGGCCAGGGCGAGGAAGTTGAGCCGGCACGTGCAAAGGCGGAAGCCTTGGGCGTGAAGGAGATTTACATTGAGGACCTGCGCGAGGAGTTTGTGCGCGATTACGTGTTCCCGATGTTCCGTGCCAACACTATTTATGAAGGCGAGTACCTGCTGGGTACGTCTATTGCCCGCCCTTTGATTGCCAAGCGTTTGATTGAAATTGCCAACAAAACCGGCGCCGATGCGATTTCCCACGGTGCAACGGGTAAGGGTAATGACCAGGTTCGTTTCGAGTTGGGTGCTTATGCGCTCAAGCCGGGTGTCAAGGTTATCGCGCCTTGGCGTGAATGGGATCTGAACTCCCGCGAGAAGCTGCTGCAGTACTGCAAAGAGCGCAATATTCAGGTGGATATGAAGCCGGGCAAGTCGCCTTACTCCATGGATGCCAACCTGCTGCACATTTCTTATGAAGGCATGAACCTGGAAGATCCTTGGTCAGAAGCTGAAGATGATATGTGGCGCTGGAGTGTGTCTCCGGAAGCTGCTCCCGATAAGCCGACTTATATTGAGCTGACTTACCGCAAGGGTGACATTGTTGCCGTTGACGGTGTGGAGATGAAGGCCCACGAAGTGCTGGAAAACCTGAACAAGGTTGCTGGCGCTAACGGTATTGGCCGTTTGGATATTGTTGAGAACCGCTATGTGGGCATGAAGTCCCGTGGCTGTTACGAAACACCGGGCGGCACGATTATGCTGCGCGCACACCGTGCGATTGAGTCCATCACTCTGGACCGCGAAGTAGCGCACCTTAAAGATAGCTTGATGCCGCGTTACGCTGAGGTTATCTATAACGGTTACTGGTGGTCGCCTGAGCGCGAAGCTCTGCAGGCACTGATTGACCAGACTCAGGAATACGTAAACGGCGTTGTTCGCCTGAAGCTGTACAAGGGCAACGTGGATGTTGTGGGCCGTAAGTCTGACGACTCTCTGTTCGATGAAACCATCGCGACCTTCGAAGAAGATCACGGTGCCTACGACCAGAAGGATGCAGAAGGCTTCATCAAGCTGAACGCTCTGCGTCTGCGGATTGCTGCGGGTAAAGGTCGTAAGCTTTAATAGCTGACACTGTGCCTGACCAAGGCCGGTGCAGCCTCCCAGAAAACGCCCGTAAATACATCCGTGTAGGGCTCGGTCGCGCCATCCTTGGCGCTCCACGTTTCTGGGAGGCTGCACCGGCCTTTGTCGTTCTAGGCTAGCGTGGATCTCAGAAGCCCCTTGGGAGTTTTACCTCCCATTATGCGATACTAAGTACGAGTGGTTAGGTTGGTAGGAGTCATAATGGAAGACAGGGTTCAGCAGGTGATCAAAAAGCTTGAGCATCTTCCGTCAGATCGTTTGTCGGAAGTCGAAGACTTTATTGACTTTTTGAGCCAGAAAGATCGTGAACATCGTATGCGCAAGGATTTCGCGCAGGGAGCAGAGGCTTCTTTCCAAAAGGTATGGGATAACGAAGATGATTCAGCCTACGACGAGTTATAAGTTTGGGGATGTGGTGCTTGTTGGCTTTCCCTTTACGAGTCTAAAAACGATAAAGAAGCGCCCGGCAGTGATCCTCAGTTCTACCTCTTACCAAACTTATCGCCCTGACGTTATATTGTTGGCAATTACTAGCCAGATCAGAGACCCCCTGACTTATGGTGAGGCTTTGATAGCGGACTGGAAACAGGCAGGTTTAATTAAGCCTTCGGTATTCAAGCCCCTGATAGCGACAGTGGATCAAGAGATTGTCCTCAAAAAAATGGGCTCCCTCGGTGTTAGCGATCAATTGATTCTCAAAGAACTGCTTCAGAGTGTGCTGGACCTAGCTTGAAATAAGGAAGGCGAGGGCACAGCGTCATGTTCAACCGGAAGCCTTTGGCGCCCGGAACTCTCCGGGCGTCTTTCCTGCTACTGTTTTGAATTTACGGTGAAACGAAGTGGTTTCGCTGTACCCCAGTCTCAATGCGATATCTGGAATGCTCAAGTCACTGTTCAGCAGATAATCCTCCGCCATTTTCTGGCGAACTTCATCCAGCAGTTTTTGATAAGAAACGCCTTCCTGGCTCAGCTTCCGCTGCAGGGTTCTGCTCGTTATTCCTAAATCATCCGCCACCATGTCTTGCCGGGTTATGCCGTGCATCAGCTGTTGTTGAATGCTTTGCTTTACCTGCGATGTCAGGTCTGTATCTGTATCCAGTGAAGCCAGCTGGGTGAGGGCGTGGGCTTCCAGGGTTTTTCGCAGCATGGGGTCTGGCTGTCGCAGGCGGGTTTCCAGTAGTTCCTTTTTGAGGCTGATGGAATCCACGTCAGCACCAAACTGCACAGGGCAGTTCCAACGATTCAGGTAGGCTTGTTCGAGCTCACTGCCGGGTGATTGTCGCATCAGGCGCACATGGGTGGGGGAAGCCGTCTCATCATCAGCTAGCCACCGAGCGTAGTTGATCCAGGAGGCAAACACGTTGTCGATAACCTGTGGTCGCACAACCGGGTCGTTGTAGTTGCAGTTCCAAATGAGCTTTATGGAATCCTTATCCATGGCCAGTGCGGTTGTGCCCATGTCGCCTACGAGCTTTTCAAAGGGTGCAATGCGGGCGACGGCTTCCCCTAGGGTTACACAGCTCATGGTGATGTAACCCAGCACACTGTAGGAGCCTGGCTGCACAAAATCGCCGGTTTCAAGCCCGAGTATAGGGTTGTTGGTGAGTTCGCAGAGTAGAAGAATGAACTGCTGAAACTGATCCCCGTTTATGCGGCCTTCGTCAGAATCCAGGATAGCGGGGTCTAAGCCGGCTTTTGTAAAAAGCTCGGAGGTATCGGCGCCAATGGATTCGGCGGCGCGCACATACTGGCGCAGGGCAGCAACGGAGGCGGTTCCTAGGTTTGTCATGATGGGTTTGTCACGATTACAGCACGGTTGTTTTTAGGTGTTATCAGGGGAGTATAACGAAACTTGTGCTGAACAACTTAAACGAATGGTTTGCGGGGAGCAAAAAACAAAAAGGCCAGCAAAGGCTGGCCTAAAGAGAGAGAACAAACGAAAGTGCCTGAAAAATTCGTTAATTCGGTGGATTCCCATTTGACGGCGGAGGTACAACACGGCCCCTCCGCCATGGGGGATACTGCTTAAATCCACAATCTCAGAATAGGGCTTTCGCTTGCCTGTGTCTGTGCGTGATGTGTGTCTCAGTGTTACATATTGTTCCCGGCTCAGGCGTTTGCACCTATCTCCGGCACAGTTTCAGTAAAGCGCCTTGTTTCGTAGGCATCTACAAGGCCGTGTACAGCCGCTTGTTCCATATCCCGAATGGAAGGCGTGCCGTTTTGGGCGTCGGCTTTGCAAAGCACCATGCCGGCCTCAACTGAAATATACCCGGCCGTTGTTTTCAGGGCTTTGTGGTTAATGCCATCGAATACCCGGCGAAAGGCTGTGGTGGTGCAATGGTCGCTATTCGGGAAATAGGCAATCAGGGCGAACTGGTTATCGCCTACACGGCAGAGAACATCAATAGGGCGAATAAGCGTGCTCAGCCTGCGCGCAATGCCAACCGCCAGTTCAGACATTACAGTGGGCGGGTGTTTGCGCTTCAAATCCTGCCAGTTGCGAATGCCACAAAGCACATAGGCTGATGCGCCGCCCCGGGATTCTGCATGCCGAAGCATTTTGGTGAGGCGGTCACGGCCGTAGCGGTTGTTACACAGGCCGGTTTCCAGATCAATGATGTTGCTGGATTCCAACTCGCGATTGTTTTCAATGAGCAGTGCATTGGCGCGCAGTAGCGTGTTCTGTCGATCTGCCATTCGGTCCGCAGCAAAAATCCTGGGGATCAGCTGCTTGGTCATGTCGGATTTGTAAATGAAGTCGTCTACGCCTCGGTCGAACGCTAATGCCAAGGCTTCTACGCTTTCCCGTGCCGTCAGGAGGATTACATAGGTGTAGTGGTTCGTTTGTTCATCCAGTTGGCGTACCTTGTCGGTTAGTTGCAACCCGTCCATTTCGGGCATCAGCCAGTCGGCAATCAGTACACTTACCGCACGCTGTTCCATCAGCTTGAGCGCCGCAGGGGCATTGTTGGCTATGCGTACGTCGCGATACCCGGCATTTCGCAGAGTTCGGCCAACCACCATACTGCTGAATTTAGCGTCGTCTACTACGAGGATAGGGAGATCCAGATTCGGCATTGTTACCTACTTTTACCAGTCCATTGTCAGATGCGGGGATTTCCGGGGCTTGGTATGCTTGGCCCTTAATTTCAAGCAACGAGTATACTCGCTACAGCTCCTGGAGAATAACGATCATGCCTTCTTTTGACATTGTTTCTGAAATTGATATGCACGAAGTGACCAATGCGGTGGACAAAGCCAAGAAAGATCTGGGTAATCGCTGGGATTTTAAAAATGTAGATGCGGATATCGAGATGGATGATAAGGGCGTAACTGTGAGTGCTGAGCAGGAATTTCAGCTTGAGCAGTTGATCGACATTCTGCGCATGGCGTTTGCCAGCCGCGATATTGATGGTCGTGCACTTGCAGAGAACGGTGAAAGCAAATCCGGCAAACTGATCAAGCAGCATTTTGTGCTGAAACAGGGCCTTGAAACCGATATGGCAAAAAAGATCGTGAAGCTGATCAAAGAGGCCAAGTTGAAAGTGCAATCCAGCATTCAGGGTGACAAAGTGCGGGTAACCGGCAAGAAGCGGGACGATCTGCAAACTGCGATTGCCCTGCTGCGTGAGACCGAATTAGACGTACCCCTGCAGTTCAATAATTTCCGCGACTGATTCGGAGGCTCCACCATTTCAACCGGCACCCGTCTGGATTTGATCCGGGACACGCTACACACCTATACGCGCTGGCAGGTCATTGCTCTGCTGTTTCTCGGCTTTTCTGCCGGGTTGCCGTTTTTGCTGGTTTTCTCCACGTTGAACGCCCGGCTTGCCGATGTGGGTGTAGAAACGGCCACTATTGGCTTTTTCAGTTGGCTGGGGATCACCTATTCCATCAAGGTGTTTTGGGCGCCGGTTGTGGATCGGTTGAAATTGCCGGTGCTGGACAGGCTGCTGGGCAAACGCCGCAGCTGGATACTGTTCGCTCAAGTGGGTATCGCCACCGGCTTGTATCTGATGGCTCATGTAGATGCGATCGCCGTTCCGGAAACCATGGCCTTGTGCGGCCTGCTGGTGGCGTTTTCCTCTGCTACTCAGGACGTGGCCATTGATGCCTATCGCATTGAGATTGCCGAAGAGCGACTTCAGGCAGCGCTGGCAGCTACTTATATTTTTGGGTATCGGCTGGCGCTTTTAGTGGCAGGCGCTGGGGCTCTGTATCTTGCGGAGTTCTGGTCTTGGCAGGTGTCCTATGAGGTTATGGCTGCGTTGGTGGGGGTGGGGGCCATAACGGTGCTGGTTGTGAAGGAGCCGGCGGTGAATCACTTCTCAGCCGCCCAGGATATTGCCCACAAGATTGAGCAGGAAGCGGCAAAACGAACTCACCTCAGCCCTCGAATAGCCCGTTTCGCTGGCTGGTTTTATGCTGCTGTGGCGGGGCCTTTTCTGGATTTCTTTCGCCGTTATAAAGAGCTTTCCATTGCGATTCTGTTGATGGTGGCGGTGTACCGTATTTCCGATATTGCCATGGGTGTGATGGCCAACCCCTTCTATTTGAATTTTATGGGCTTCAGCAAAACCCAGGTTGCAGATGTCACGAAAATTTTCGGATTTTTTATGACCATTGCAGGCTCCCTCGCGGGTGGTGTTCTGGTTGTACGATACGGCACCCGAAAGATTCTGCTGGCGGGGGCCATACTCACGGCCAGTACGAATCTTTTGTTCGTGTTTCTGGCGCAGTATCCGCCCAATCTGGCAACCCTGGCGGTTGTGGTGAGTGCCGATAATCTCAGTGGTGGTATTGCCAATGTGGCGTTGATTGCCTGGCTTTCCAGTATGACCAGTGCGTCTTTTACGGCCACTCAATATGCGTTGTTCAGTTCCTTGATGACCCTGCCGGGTAAGTTCCTGGGCGGCTTCTCGGGGATGGTTGTGGCGGGCTATGGTTATGCGGAGTTCTTTCTTATAGCCGGTTTGATGGGCATTCCCGCCATTCTTCTGGCTATGTTCCTGATTCGACAAGGCGCGAGGCTGGATGCACTGGCGCCGGATCATTCGGGGAGCGACGAGCCCGATACTCCCCAACCAATAGGTGGTTAGGCGCTATGGGGTATCAAGAGGAGCCGACTAAAGATCAAAAAATCTGGCAGGTAGTGATGGCTGTTCCGCCGGGCAAGGTCGTCAGCTATGGGCAGGTAGCAGACATGGCGGGACTTGGCCGGCAGGCCCGCTACATTGGCCGCGCACTTGGCAAGCTGCCGAAAGGCCACTCAGTGCCTTGGTACCGGGTAATTCGAAGCAATGGCCAGATTGCATTCCCGGAAGGTTCGGAAATCTACCAGGAACAGGTTAGCCGGCTGCAAGCCGAAGGCGTGGAAGTGGTCAACGGCCGGGTAGCGATGCGCCGGTTTCGGTGGCAATAAGAGTTTGCAGGTGCTCCAGTACCATTCTTTGGTCTGTGTCAGGGGTTTGGGCAAGCCGCATAGTTAGGTAAGGCAGTAGTTCTCTCAGGGCGTTTCTACATTCTTCATAAAGTGCCGTGGCCCTGGCTCCTGTCAGCTCGCAGGCCTGCACTCCGAAGCGTTCAAGCTTTGCACGAGGCATCCATTTTTTGCTGCCGGCAAGTGTTAGTGCTGGGATATCCCGGTTTATATAAACCGTCGTGCATACTATATCGTAGGCAGGGGCCAGCCTGATTGAGTCAGTGTTCTTGTAGGTCAGGCCAAAGTTTTTCAGGTGTGCATCACCATTTTGCAGTGCGTTGTTGAGCACAATCATTTTGAAGAACTGCTCCAGTGACGCTCTTTTACTCACTGGGCTTGCAAAGGTTTTTATTGTTTTTGCAACTTGCTCATAGCTTCCGGTGTACTTGTCGTCCCGCTGTTTTGCCTGGAGGACGCACATATCCTCAAAGCCCAGCGCACTGCCGTCTTCATTCAGATCAAACCGTTTCATGATAAACAGAGATTCGTCATCAGAGAGATGAAACTCCGGTACCGGAATGTCTGCGTATTTGCAGGCCAGCATGCAGCAGTATTCATTCAGGGCAAGTGCGGGGTAGTCTTGCCCCCAGGCTTTGACAATGAAATCGTCGAGGCGCAACGTCGCTTTGTTCTCCAGCTGAGCCAGCACTTTGGGTTGCACGCCACTGAGCGCTGAGCGTAACGCAAAACGTGAAACCAGTTCTTCAAATAGCCCTGGGTTGTCTGAATGCAAGAGCGTATTGAGATGAAGCGGGTTGCTTTCAGATTGATCCTGGCGGTTGTACTCGATGCGCCCACGGATTGATGGGGCGAGTAGTCTCAGAAGGCCCAGGTCGTCAGTATCGGTGATTTTAGCAAACTGCTTTTTGATGGTAGAGAGCAAGTAACCTTCAGGCAGGTGCATTTCAAAGATTGGGTGAAGGTAGCGATGGCTGTACTCCTTTCGGCGCACCGGCATAGTGAGGGATACAAACTGATCCGGGGAGGTGCTATCACCATAGCTGAAAACAATATCCGCGGTTTCCTTGAACAGCTTCCCCGTTTGATGGCCATCTACGCATACGTCCAGCTCACTGCTCATCCCTAAGCTCCTCAAACGTAGGGAAAGGCGACTTATCTCGAATGTTGAGTTCCTTGCCCAGATAATCCAGAATTTTCATTACCTTGCGTATGCCAATGTCGCCCGAACGGCCATTTTCCAGTGCATTGATGGTGGCTCGGGACATGCCGAGGTGTTCAGCCATTTTTTGCTGAGACACCCCGTGTTGCTGGCGTAAAGTTGAGATAGTCTGCCCTAGAGTCTGGTAATCCATATTGCCGCCATGTGTCCAATATACTTCACAATTTAGCATTTTTCTCAGTTTTGTAAAGTATTTTAGTCACTTTAGAGCCTCAAAGCGCCATCCACTTCAATCATCCGGCCAGACAGATAGTCGTTTTCAAAGATAAACGCGGCTGTTGAAGCAATCTCTTCTGGCTTACCCATGCGCTTCAGCGGAATACCTGCGGTCATTTTCTCCAGTGCTTCCGGTTTCATGGAGGCGGTCATTTCTGTTTCGATGAAGCCAGGTGCAATGCCCATGCAGCGGATGCCGTGGCGGGCGAGTTCTTTAGCCCATACTGGCACCAGCGCAGACACGCCGGCTTTGGCTGCAGAGTAATTGCTTTGCCCCATGTTGCCGGCGCGGGAAATGGAGGCGATGTTGATGATGGCGCCTTTGCTGCCAGTCTGGATCATCTGTGTGGCGGCTTCACGGCCACACAGGAAAACACCTGTAAGATTAACGTCGATAACCGATTGCCACTGGGACAGCTCCATGCGCTTGGTAATCTCGCCATCTTTGGTTTTCAACAGCAGGCCATCTCTCAATATGCCAGCGTTGTTAACAAGGCCGTTCAGTTGGCCGAAGTCTTTTGCAATGGCTGCAAAGGTTGCTTCTACTTCGTCTTCTTTGGCTACGTTACACAAATAGATTTTTGCTTCAGAGCCTGCCGCTTTGCAGGCGGCTGCTGCTTCTTCCAGTTTATCCTGGGCAAGGTCAATCAGTGCCAGTTTCGCACCTTTGGCTGCCAGATATTCTGCCATTGCACGGCCAAGGCCCTGGCCGCCGCCGGTAATTGCTATAACGGAATCTTGAAGTTTCATGTTTCGCCCTAAATATAGATAACAGATGTAATCAAAAGGGCTGCGAGTATACCAGACCTTGGAATACCCAAACCCGCAACACGAGAGCCTGATGTCCATATTTTTGTTTATTTTTATTGTCATGCCGATCGCTGAAATGGCGGTACTTATTCAGGTTGGCAGCGTTATTGGCGTGTTCAATACCATCGGTTTCGTATTGCTTACTGCCGTAGTTGGCGCCTGGCTGCTTCGGCAGCAAGGGCTGGCAACTCTGTTGAAGGCCAATCAGCGCCTGAACAGCGGTGAGTTGCCGGCTAAAGAAGTGGCCGAGGGATTGATTTTGGCGGTTGGCGGCGTACTTTTGCTCACCCCGGGGTTTATAACCGATGCGGTCGGCTTTTTATGCCTTCTGCCATTCAGCAGGCACTGGCTCGCCGCTCAAGCCCTGAAGCGTATGGTGGCGACCAATACAAGTGGTGGGTTTTATTTTCGTACTGGCGGTGGGCAGAACCCATTCGGTCAGGACCCCTTTGGTGACTCCGGCAATCCCTTCGGACGGCAACGCCCCTTCGACCGCGATAATAACGGCGACATTATTGAAGGGGAATACTCTGATGAGACCGAAACCAACCATGACCGCCTCGATAAAAAGTGAAAAATTTATCCGGGCAGGTGTTGAAAACCCCCACACCAGCCCCACATAGGAATCACAAGTTAGCCGCAGGCTGATACTTGCTGGAAAACAGCAGGTTACAAGCCGGGCAATTTTGTCGGGTTGCATCTGCAATCCGGCCATCAACAGCAAATGTCATTGCCACATTAATCTGACTAATTGGAGAAACCGAGCAATGAAGATTCGTCCGCTACACGATCGTGTCGTTGTACGCCGTAAAGAAGAAGAAGAGAAAACTGCAGGCGGCATCGTGCTGCCGGGTAATGCAAAAGAGAAGCCGTCCCAGGGTGAAGTCATCGCCGTGGGCAATGGTCGCATTCTGGAAAATGGCGAGACTCGTGCGCTGGCAGTCAAAGCGGGTGATACCGTGGTTTTTGGCCAATACGCCGGCAACACCGTAAAAATCGACGGTGAAGAGCTGCTCATCATGAGCGAAAGCGATATTTACGGCGTGCTTGAGTGATCGCTGAAGCAATTCGCACGAACAGTCATTAACTCGATTGATTCAACGAATTCGATTTAACGAACAGGAATAGAACACATGTCAGCAAAAGAAGTTAAATTCGGTGATAGCGCCCGTAAGCGCATGGTTGCAGGCGTCAACGTTCTTGCAGACGCAGTTCGCGTAACTCTGGGCCCCAAGGGCCGTAACGTGGTTCTGGAGAAGTCGTTTGGCGCTCCGGTAATCACTAAAGACGGTGTATCGGTTGCCAAAGAAATCGAACTGAAAGACAAGTTCGAGAACATGGGCGCCCAGATGGTGAAGGAAGTTGCTTCCCAGGCGAACGAAACAGCGGGTGACGGTACCACTACCGCAACCGTTCTGGCTCAGGCCATCGTGAATGAAGGCGTTAAGTCTGTTACCGCCGGCATGAACCCAATGGATCTGAAGCGCGGCATCGACAAAGCCACTACGGAAGCCGTTAAAGCTATCCGCGAAATGGCTCGTCCTTGCGACGATACCCGCAGCATTGCACAGGTAGGTACCATTTCTGCCAACGGCGACGAGACTATCGGCAAGCTGATTGCTGATGCTATGGAAAAAGTTGGTAAAGAAGGCGTTATCACGGTTGAAGAAGGCCGTGGCCTGGACGACGAACTGGACGTAGTAGAAGGCATGCAGTTCGATCGTGGCTTCCTGTCTCCGTACTTCATCAACAACCAGGACAACATGTCCGTAGAACTTGATGACCCGTACATGCTGTTGGTCGACAAGAAAATCTCCAACATCCGCGAGCTGTTGCCGGTGCTGGAAGCTGTTGCCAAAGCTGGCAAGCCGCTGATGATCATTGCTGAAGACATCGAAGGCGAAGCGCTGGCCACTCTGGTTGTGAACAACATGCGTGGCATTGTGAAAGTCGCTGCTGTCAAGGCGCCTGGCTTTGGTGACCGTCGCAAGGAAATGCTGCAGGACATCGCCATTCTGACCGGCGGTACTGTGATTTCCGAAGAAGTGGGCCTGAGCCTGGAGAACACCACTCTTGATGATCTCGGCACAGCCAAGCGTGTAAACCTGACCAAAGAAAACACCACCATCATTGACGGTGCTGGTGCACAGGCTGATATCGAAGCCCGTGTTGAGCAGGTGCGCAAGCAGATTGAAGACAGCTCTTCAGATTACGACAAAGAGAAGCTTCAGGAGCGTGTGGCCAAGCTGGCTGGCGGTGTTGCCGTTATCAAGGTAGGTGCGGGTTCTGAAGTGGAAATGAAAGAGAAGAAGGCGCGTGTTGAAGACGCGCTGCACTCTACTCGCGCTGCCGTTGAAGAAGGCATTGTGCCTGGTGGTGGTGTAACCCTGATCCGCGCTATTGCTGCGCTGGACAAGGTTGATGCTATCAACGAAGAGCAGAAAGCCGGTGTTAACATTCTGCGTCGTGCGATGGAAGCGCCTCTGCGCCAGATCGTTTCTAACGCAGGTGGTGAGTCTTCGGTTGTTGTTGCCAAGGTTCGTGAAGGCGAAGGTTCCTTTGGTTACAACGCGGCTATCGAAGAGTACGGCGATATGCTGGAAATGGGTATTCTGGACCCAGCCAAGGTTACCCGTTCTGCACTGCAGGCAGCTGCTTCTGTAGCCTCTCTGATCATCACTACTGAAGCGATGGTTGCAGACGAGCCAGCAGAAGAAGGCGCTGGCGGCGGAATGCCGGATATGGGTGGAATGGGCGGAATGGGAGGCATGGGTGGCATGATGTGATGCCGTTCATAGCTTGCTGATTCCGACTGCGTCGCAAAAATAGCGACGTGGCCTGATCTGCACTCAAAAACCCCGCATCGGTTCACACTGATGCGGGGTTTTTGTTTTTTTGTCATGAACTTGACCTGAGCGTTTGCTAGACTCGGCAACCGGTCAACTGTCTGTGTGCTACCGAATGAGCGACGCTGAATCCAAACCTTTTCTTCGCCCCGGCAAACTGTTTTTGCTTGTGCTGCTGGGGCTGTTTGTTTACTTGGGCGCCTTGATTGTTTTTGTTCCAGCCGGCTGGGTTTGGCATAAAGCATCTCCCTATGTTTCTTTACCACCCCAGGTACAGGTGCAGCAGATAGCAGGCCGAGTTTGGGATGGTGCCGCCAGTCTGGTGGTTGCCGGTTTCCCCTTGCGTGTTGAGTGGCAGCTGGGATGGCCGTCTGTTACCCGGTTGGAGCAGCCAGTACGGATTTCTGTGGCGTCACTGCAATCTGAGGTTTCGGGTGATATAGCCATAGGATGGCCCGCAAATGCCCGGCTGAATGCGCGAGGCACTATTGCAGTTGCTGAGTTCGAAGAATTGATTCAGCGCAGCGGCGGCGCAATGATTGAGGGCGATGTGAGTATTGATCGCCTGGTTCTTGAATGGGCGGATGACCGCATTATTCGTGCGGATGGTCTCGGACGGTGGGCTGGCGGTAGCGTAAGCTGGCCCATGGGTGATCAAACCGGGCAGGCAAAGTTCCCGCCCATGCAGGCTACTATGGATACGACTAGTGGTGGTGTGGCCTTGGTGATCGCGGAGCAGGCGGGGAGTGGCCCGGCGGCGGATGCCAGTATTCTCTGGAGCGGGATGATGGAGTTGCGAGTATACAAACGCATGATAGATCTCGCTGGCCAGCCCTGGCCAGACTCAGCCAGCCCCGATGATATTGTGTTTCGTGTCAGGCAGCCGCTGTTGCCGGGGGCGCGTTGATGGTTGCAATGCCGGCTCCGGACACCCAGCGCCGAATTGCCCAAACGCTGGCTAACCTGCTGCTTATGTGGCTGGTAGTTTATATGGGTGTTGCCATGGCAAATGTTACCTGGCTGTTTGCGTGGCAGGATAAGCCAGTTGTGGCTATGCCTGCAGGCAGTTCATCTGGTGCCCAGGCTTTTGCTCGGTCAGGTGGTTTCTCAATGGCCGGTTATGAGTTTTTTGGTCGGGCTGAAACTCCAGGCGAGGTAGCTGAAGCGGTTAAACGCTCGGCACCGGAAACCGGTTTGAGGCTCAGGCTTGAAGGCGTTCTGGTAGGGCAGCGCCTGGAAGACTCGGGTGCTATAGTGGCCGGGAGTAACGGTGAAACCGCGTGGTACCGTGTGGGCGATATGCTGCCGGGCAATGCAGAGCTGGCTGAGGTGGAACCGGGTCGAATCCTGATTCGCCGTGGCGGGCGGTACGAGTCGCTCACGTTTGAGGAAGATGATGTTTCCACAATGGTTGCAGAGGTGGCACAGGTACCTGCAGAATCATCACCGGAAGCATTTCTTGAGAACGCAAAGCAGCAGCTGGACAGTGCAGGCGCGGCAGCGCTGACTCCATACGGACTTAAGCCAGTGGATGAGTCTGGTGGCGCGGGCTACGTGTATGATGGCTCCAACGCAATGTTGAACGCAGTGAATCTCAAAGCGGGCGATGTGATTACTGCTATCAACGGGCAGCGCCTGGGTGATGTGCAGCAGGATCGTTCGCTGCTGGAAAGCTGGCGTGGCCAAGCCAGTCTGGATATAGAAATTGAACGTGACGGGTCTATTCTCAACATCAGTTATGCCATACCTGAGCAGTGGCGCTGACCGGGTTCATCGATACAGGACGAAATCGCCAGATGTATAACTACAAGACCAATTTTTTGCGGGCCTTGGCTCTGCTTATATTACTTCCCCTGATGTCGGTGGCGCACGGCCAGGATGAAACATGGAGGTTGAACCTTAAAGACGCGGATATCCGCGCTTTTGTTACTCAGGTGGCCGATATAACCGGGTACAGTTTTGTGGTGGATCCGCGGGTGAAGGGCAAGGTGACGGTTCTTTCCAGCGCGCCCATGAACAAGGAACAAATATACGATCTGTTCCTTGCAGTGTTGAACGTGCACGGCTTCACGGCCATTCCCGGTGAAGAAGTCATCAAGGTTGTGCAGCAGGTAGATGCCAAGCAATCCGCTGAGGTTCTCGGTCGATTCTCAAATATTCCCTCCGAACAGCTTATTACCCGTGTTATCCAGATTGATAATGCCAGTGCGCTGGAACTGGTACCTATTCTCCGGCCACTGGTGGCAAAGTATGGCCATCTGGCTGGTGTCGCGGCAGCCAATGCTCTGATTATCAGTGACCACGCATCCAACATTCAGCGTATGGAACAGATTGTTCGGGAGTTGGATAGCCCCTCCAAGTACGAGGTGGAGGTTATCAAGCTCAGGGAAGCCTGGGTTGGGGATATGGTGACTCTTTTGCAGGAGTTGGCGCCAGACGAGTTGGGTCGGGCAGGTAATGACAGCGCCGCAAGAAAATACAGTGTTACCGCTGATGAGCGCAGTAATCGCTTGATTCTCAGGGGTGATGAATCTTTCCGGAGCAAAATGCGTGGTTTGATTTCGCAGTTGGACCAGCCCTCCGCCAGCGGCGGAGCAACCAAGGTTATTCGCCTTAAACATGCTGACGCAAAAAGCCTTACGGAACTGCTGAAAGGTGTGATGGGTGAGCTATCCAAAGAGGGCTCAGGAGGAGCGCCCGGTGGTGGTGCCAGCAGCAAGCCCCAAGGCAGCTTTGCGGTATTTGCTGATGAGGGCCTCAACGCACTGGTGGTTCGTGGTGAGCCTTCGTTGATGCAAGAAGCGGAAGAGATTGTCGCAGCACTGGATGTACGTCGTGCTCAGGTGATGATTGAGGCCGCGATTGTGGAGATTAGTGATGAGCTGGGCCAGGACCTAGGCGTTCAGCTAGCGGTGGGTGATGAGTCCCGGGGCTCGACTCCGGTAATGGGCACAAACTTTGGTAACGTGGGTCGAAGCCTGGGGGATGTGCTCAGCGCCATACTGACGGAGTCTGTCATTACACCGGCGGTAGGAGGTGTTACCGTTGGTGCTGGCCAGAGAAATGAAAACGGTGTGAGCTGGGGTGTTCTTTTGCAGGCGCTCTCCACCTCTGCAGCGGCCAACCTGCTCTCGACACCGAGCATCATTACCCTGGATAACCAGGAATCGGAAATTATTGTGGGCCAGAACGTTCCTTTCCGTACGGGCCAGTCTACGGTGACGGGTGATGGCACTACCAACCCGTTTACCACCATTGAACGCAGGGATATAGGCCTCACCCTAAGGGTAACACCAACCATCAGTGCTGATGGCCTTGTGCGACTTGTGGTGGAGCAGACAACGGAAAGCGTTGCCGACAGTATTGAAGATGCATCAGACATTGTAACCAACAAGCGCGAGATCAAGACAACTGTGCTGGCGGATGATGGTGAAACCATTGTGCTGGGTGGTCTTACCCGCGATGACTATCTGGTTAACAAAAGTAAGGTGCCTTTCCTTGGCGATATTCCTTACCTCGGCAGGCTGTTTTCATCAGAGTCTGAGCGCCGGGTAAAGCGCAATCTGCTGGTGTTCTTGCGGCCCAAGATCATGCTTGGCAAGGCTGAGGCTGTTGAGGCTACATCGGAGAAGTTCAATAAACTCTGGAAGGTAAACCTCGATATTCGCAACAAGCTTGGCTTGCCAGAAATTAACGCTAGCCCGAGTGTGGATATTCTGTTCAATCAGGAGGAGCGGGTTCTTCGGTAAACCGGCTTCTCCTTACACCACCATTGGCGGCATCGGGCAGTCCATCTGATCCGCCACAAGCCTCATGAGTTCGTACTCTCTCGGTTCAATCACCCCGTCATAGGTGATGCAGTGGCCACAGGCGTCAATAATTGCGGGCTTTAATAGCGCTGAGAGCCCGTTAAGAGCTTTGAGTGCTTCCTGTAAATCGCGCATGCTTACCTTGGCAAGTATTGGGTACTCCGAATCCCCGTTGTTGGCAAATCCGGCCATAGCCTCAAGATACAAGGCGTTAACTTCCTCCTGTGTACTGTCTGATCCAGCCCGGGCCATAAGACTCAGAAGTCTTTGCAGTGCGGGCATGACAGCCTTGTAGCTGCGGTAACGCACCGGGATTACCCGAGCTGAATCCACCCCGAGATGGCGGGAGAGAAAGCTGGTAAGAGCCAGCTCGAACAGGGTGACCCGATTATCTGCCTTTACCAGCATTCTCACACACCGGATCAACTCGGCACGCTCTTCAGGGTCCAGTTTTCTCAGAGCTGGCATTGCGAGCTCCAGGGCCGGAAAGCGAATTGCTTCACCGATTTTCTGGAGCGTCGGAACGAGTTTTGCGAGCAGTTCAGGCTGTGGGCCAAACAGTGAGTTATCAGGAAGCAGGGCAAGGCGTTCAGACTGTTCTTTCTGGTTCAGGTCACTGATAAGCAGGGCATAACAGAGCTGAATAGCGCCCGCCCGGGTATAAAGCAAACCGCGAAAGGTTGAGGGCAAGCGTTGCAGCAGTTTGACCGCAAAGTCTTCCCCTTCCGGGCTGATGGTGCCGACTCTCTCTGACAGTTTTTGCATGCTGGCCGCCGGAGTAGGCGTGTGAGTGGCAATTGCAGAGCCCGACAGGGATGTTCGTCTGCCGGAGGCAGTGCCATAAAGGTCTGTAGCGGCGCTGGCAAAACCGGATGCGCCAGCTGGCTGCTGGCTCGTGGTTGCGGAGCGCAGGTCATCGCCTGATTCCGTATCGCGCAGGCGGCTTTTGAGCCGGGCCATAAGCCCCGGCTGAATTGCGTGTATGCGTTGGTCGATAGGCGGGTGAGAGGCAAGCAAAGAGGAGAACTTCATGCGCGTAGCTTCGCCAAAGCACATGTGGTTCATGTCACTGGCGTGGCCAGTGGTATCCAGGTAACTGCCTCGAAGCCCGATCTTGAAAAGAGCCCCGCCAATCCCGTCCGGGTTGCGGGTGAACTGCACAGATGATGCATCTGCAAGGGTTTCCCGCTGGCGCGACACTGCGGCCTGAATAAGGCGGCCAAAAAATACGCCCACATAGCCGATGACAAACAGGGCTATGCCGATAATGCCCATGGCCGCCTGGGCCCGGCCATCCCGGTTACGGCCTGTGGTTCGTCCGCCGCTATAGAACGATGAACGAAGCAGGAAACCGCCGATTTGCCCAATCATCAAGATGCCGGACAGCAAAGCGATAAGGCGAACGTTCAGGCGCATGTCACCGTTAAAAATGTGGCTGAATTCGTGTCCCACAACGCCCTGGAGCTCATCTCTGGTTAGTTGTGTGATAGATCCGTGTGTTACTACCATGACGGCGGAACCGGGGGTGTAGCCTGCTACAAAGGCGTTGATGCCTGTCTCGTTGTCCATAATGTAGAGTTCGGGCACAGGCACCCCGCTGGCAATGGCCATTTCTTCTACAATATTGCGTAGCTTTCGCTCGTCGCTGTCGCGGGTATCCGGGTCTATAGGCCGTGCACCAACCATTTTGGCAACGCGGCTTCCACCACCGGCAAGATCTACCCACCGCACGAGGGACCCCACGCATATGAGAAGCACCACTGCTGAGGCGGTAATCATTCCGTGGCTGGAAAGCAGCCAGTGGTGAAAGGGTTGGCCTGAGGTCTCACTGCGGGTTACGAAATAACCTACCAGACACACAGCCAGGGTAATCAGTATTACTGCTGTCAGAAACAGGAACACCAGCAGACTGGTATTGCGCCGGGCACTTGCCTGGCGCTGGAAAAAACCGGGATGAGCCATGGTTCAGAGACTCAGAAGGCTACTTTGGGAACCTGGCGGGCCTCAGGAGACTCAAGCTCAAGCTGGGAGGTTTCCTTGAAGGCGAACATGCCGGCAATTACGTTGTTGGGGAATTGCTCGCGGAAGATGTTGTAGCTCATTACACCATCGTTATAGGCCTGGCGGGCGAAGGACACCCGGTTTTCTGTGCTGGAAAGCTCTTCCATCAACTGCTGAATGGTCTCGTTGGCTTTCAGGTCCGGGTAGTTTTCGGCTACGGCGTAAAAATTCGCCAGTGCTTTGGTGAGCAGGTTCTCAGCACCGCCAAGGCGTTGGATTTTGGTGCCATCACCGGGATCTCTGGCAGCATCTTTCTGGGCGCTTACCGCATTGTTTCTTGCTTCCATCACCTGGGTGAGCGTTGATTTTTCATGCACGAGGTAGGCTTTGGCTGCTTCTACCAGGTTGGGAATCAGATCGTGCCTGCGCTGGAGTTGCACATCAATCTGCGCAAATGCGTTTTTGAATTGGTTGCGCAAGGAAACCAGGCGGTTATATATAGAAACCAGATAAATTACGGCAACGGCAATAACAATCAGGCCAATAATGGTAGTTCCCATGGCAACTCCTCAGATGTAATGAATCATGCGTCATTTTCGACGGTTTTCTGGTGAAATTCCTGCACAAAAGCCTCAAAGTCTGCAGGGCGCAAGGGCTTGCTGAAGAAATAACCCTGCGCCAGCTTGCAGCCACGCTGGGTGAGGTAATACTCCTGCTCTGCCGTTTCGACACCTTCTGCAACAACTGTCAGGTTGAGGCTTCTTCCCAGGTCAATGATGGTGTTAGTGATGCGGGTATCTTCTTCATTAACCAGCAGGTCACGAATGAACTGCTTATCAATTTTGAGGTGCTGTACCGGCATCTTCTTGAGATAGGTAAGGGACGAATAACCGGTTCCGAAGTCGTCTACTGCAATGCTGATACCAGCGCGGTTAAGCGTGTGAAGCTTGGCTACTGCATCTGCAAGGTTGGTCATAAAACTGGTTTCGGTAACTTCCAGTTCCAGGCGGCCGGCGGGAATGTCATGGCGCTTCAGGGTGCCCAGAATATCATCAACAATACGATCCTGGCGTAGCTGCACCGCAGACAGGTTTACGGCAATGCGTAAAGGCAAGCCTTTGTCTGCCCACAACCTGGCTTGTAGGCAGGCCTGTTCAAGGACCCACTGGCCAATTTCGACAATAGAGCCGTTGTTTTCTGCGACGGGTATGAAGTAATCCGGTGGCACCAGCCCGCGAACAGGGTGATCCCAGCGGAGGAGGGCTTCGGCCCCAATCACTCGCTTGGTTTCAAGGTTCACTTGGGGCTGATAAACAAGGTACAGCTGGTTAAGCGCCAAGGCCTCTGACAAATCTTTCTCTAGCTGTTTGCGGTCGCGGATTTCCTGATCGATGCTGGCAACGTAAAACTGAAAGTGATCCCGGCCTTTCTGTTTGGCCAGCATCATGGTTTGTTCTGCACTTTGCAGCAGCCGATCGGGCTGGATGGCATCGGAGGGATAAAGCGCAATGCCCAAGGTTGCTGTCATAGAGATGCTTTGGCCTTCGAGGCCCATGGTTTCGCTGACAGTGGCGAGGATTGCTTCCGCGGTATCTGCAGCTTGAAAGCCGTCTTTCAGACCCTTTTCGGTGATGACAAACTGGTCGCCACCGAGACGCGCGATGGTAAAGCGTGATCCGCTAAGTGTACTTATCAACCTGTCTGCGACAGTTTGCAGGGTGAAATCCCCAGTGCGAAAGCCACATTGATCGTTGATGGATTTGAAGTCGTCGATGCCGCAAACAATCACAGATAATAATGTGTTGTTGTGTTTGGATTCTTTAATGTCGGCCTTTAACAGTTCCATAAAACTGTCCCGGCTCAGTAGCCCGGTAAGCTGGTCGTAGCGGGCAAGCCTGCTTACCTTGTCTTCGGCTTCACGGTGTCGCTTCTGGCTGTCACCAATGGCAATGAGCAGCGTGTTGGTAGCACTGACCCAGAGCCCGAGCTCATCTTTCTCGTGCCCGGTTGGTGTAACGACCAGGCGGTCGTCCGGGTGTTCGGGGTTCACTTGTTTAACTGAGTCTACGATGCGCAACAATGGGCGAGTCAGAAGCATGTAGAAAACGAAGTACAGCACCATGCCAAGAATAACAGCGGTAGCCACTACAGAAGTGAACGTGATCATGGCACGGCTCAGCCATATATGGGCCGAGGGCACAGTATCGTAGTGAACTACAAAGTGGCCGTACACGGTGCCAGGGTCGCCGCTACGGGTAAGTACTGTGGTGAACTGGCGTCTGGAGTCGAAGATGGCGTTTATTAATGGGTTGAACGCACTATCAGCTTTTGGCCGTTCACGGCTGCTAAGCGGTTCCCCATTGGTGTGAAGAATCTGGGCTAGCAGTACCGCTTCCCGGGCAAACAAGCCATCGACGACCTGATTAGCCAAGTCGGCATCGATACTGAACACCGCTTGTGTGGCTGCATCTCTAACCATGGCAATGGTTTGCTGGGCCTGGTTATCCAGGTCAGCAGATACGCGCTGTGCATCCAGTACCACTTGTATGGCACTTACGATCACACCACTAACCAGCGCGACGGCAAGTATCCACCGAAGGATGCGGTAGCCAAGGCGGTTTTCGACCTCAAAGGATTTCTGCATTCAGACCCGTCTTTAGCATTGTTCGTCAGGCGCCCGTAAACTTAAAGCCGCGGAATGTCGGTAAACGGGTCTATACCCTTGCCGACAATGCGGATTATGGTTCAGGTTAAACCACACTGCATAGAGTATGGGTGATTATTTCAAATACTTCAGAATCCTGACGTTTTTATTTGTAAGTGTGACTGATTCTCCCACAAAAAACGCCCGCTGCAAGCGGGCGTTTTTTAGTCAGTCACTGCCGACTGCAACCTGAAATCCAGCCAGAGTAATCATGCCAGATTTTCGTTCACGAAATCCCAGTTGATCAGATTCCAGAACGCGGCCAGGTAGTTTGGGCGGGAGTTGCGATAGTCGATGTAATATGCGTGCTCCCACACGTCAACAGTCAGTACTGGCTTGTCTGCGCTGGTCAGCGGTGTTTCCGCATTGCTGGTGTTGGCAATAGCAACACTGCCGTCTGCTTTTTTGACCAGCCATGTCCAGCCAGAACCGAAGTTTTTGGCGGCATTGTCATTAAATTCTTTTTTGAAGTTCTCGAATGAGCCGAACGCCTTTTCGATTGCTTCTTTTGCCGCACCTTTGGGTTCGCCGCCGCCGTTCGGGCTCAGGCAGTTCCAATAGAAAGTGTGGTTCCACACTTGTGCAGCGTTGTTGAACAATGGGCCACTGGCGCTTTTGATAATGTCTTCGAGTGATTTGTTGGCGTTGTCCGTACCTTCAACCAGACCGTTCAGGTTGGTTACGTAAGTGTTGTGGTGCTTGCCGTAATGATACTCGAGCGTTTCAGCAGAGATGTGTGGTTCCAGTGCGTTTTTTTCGTAAGGTAGTGCTGGAAGTTCAAATGCCATGAGGTCGTTCTCCCTGGTCTCTCTGTTTATGGTGTGTGTCTCGAACCTTATATGGGGTCGATTTGATCGATATCAACCCCTAAGGCGATTCATTCTTTACGGTTGCTGATAAGTGAGCTGTTGAATTCAGGGCTGCCAGGCAGAAATTGCACGCAGTTTCTGACCCGCCAAACCAGCTCTTCATAACTGTCCGCAAGAACATTAACGTGGCCTAGCTTGCGCCCGGGCCGCTCACCTTTGTTGTAAAGATGCACATGAGCGTAAGGGAGTTCCAGCAGACGTTCAACATCTCCGTGTTCTCCGATGATGTTAATCATGCAGCTTAGGCCTCGGGGCTCAACGCTGCCTAGTGGGTGCCCGCTTACGGCCCGGATGTGGTTCTCAAACTGGCTGGTCATTGCGCCTTCAATAGTCCAGTGCCCTGAGTTGTGAACCCGGGGTGCCATCTCATTGGCCACCAGCCCGTTGGCTGTTTCAAACAGTTCCAGGGTAAGTACACCTACGTACCCCAGCTCGTTCAACAATGCCTTTATATACCGCTCGGCATCTTCCTGAACGTGTTTTTCCAGTTTCGGTGCGGGGGCGATGGCGTAGCGCAAGATCCCTTCGTGGTGAACGTTTTCTGAAATCGGGTAGAAGGCCAGCTGGCCATCCTCACCGCGCACAGCAATGATAGAAACTTCGCGGCTGAACTCTACAAATTTTTCGACCATCAGCCGTGGGTGCCCGATGCTTTCCCAAGCGGCTTCTGCATCTTCCGGGCTTTTCAGAACGGCCTGGCCTTTGCCGTCATATCCTTCGGTGTTGGATTTGGCAACAACCGGGCAACCCAGACTTTCCGCAGCGGCTTTCAGGGATTCAGCGCTGTCGGCAATTTTCCATTGGGGGGTTGGGATGCCAAGCTCGCCGAACAGTGTTTTTTCGGCTTCGCGATTCTGGCAAATCTGGAGGGCGCGGGGGCAGGGGTGGACTGGCTTTTCTTTTGCCAGTGCTTCTGCGACCTCGACCGGAAGGTGTTCAAATTCGTAGGTTACGCGATCTACCCGTGAGAGAAAGTCGTCTAGGTATTTGCCTTCGCGATCAATGATAACTTCACCCAAACCAGCGCTGGGGCTGCCGGACATGTCATAGAAAACAAAGGTTTTGGCCAGCGGATATCCGGCGAGGGCAAGCATTCTTCCCAGTTGGCCGGCACCTAATACACCAATTCTCATTTGTGTTCTCCTGCCGCTGTCGGGCATTGATCAAAGTTTGGGGGAGTGGGCGGGCAGGGCTTTCCAAAACTGTGCGGAGCCAAGCGTACATGGATGTATTCACAGCGTGTTTTGGAAAGCCCTGCCCGCACGCTCCTGCACAGTTTTGGAAAGCCTTGCCCCAGCCGCGCAATCTGAACTGGTCAGTGGGCTCACTGATCTTGCGGATCAGGGTTGTCCAGGATTGTTTGGGTCTGTGTTGCCCGGAACTCATCTACCGTTTTTCTCACATCCGCATCAAAGGTGCCAATAATTTGTGCGGCCAGTAAACCGGCATTGGTGGCACCGGCGTTGCCGATGGCCAGGGTGCCTACAGCAATGCCGCCTGGCATTTGCACGATGGAGAGTAGCGAATCAAGGCCGCTGAGTGCTTTGGACTGAACGGGCACGCCCAGTACGGGTAAGGAGGTCTGCGATGCGACCATGCCGGGCAGGTGGGCTGCGCCGCCGGCGCCTGCAATGATGACTTTCAGGCCGCGGTCGGAGGCGCTTTTCGCGTAGTCGAAAAGCAGATCCGGGGTGCGGTGGGCTGAGACGACTTTGGTTTCATAGGCTACGCCGAGTTTTTCGAGCATGTTGGCGGCGTGTTCCATGGTGGGCCAGTCGGATTTGGAGCCCATGATAAGTCCTACAAGCGGCTGCATACGCAACTGTCCTGTGATAATTGGAAAGCCGGACATTGTATGTTTTGGCTATCTGCCATGCAAGGAAGGTCTTTGGGTGCATGGTACGGCAGGGGCTTCTTTTCCAGGAACCGCTACAAGCACGTCCCTGTGCGCTTGTCTCCGGCCGTCCATGGCCTACGACATTCCTGGAAAATAAGCCCCTACCGTACCCCGATCCCTGGCGTGGGAACGTATAACTCATACCTTTTGGTTTCTTCATTTCAACCCTTTGGCAGGTGCATGTATTATCAGGGCCAGTTAAATGAATCCCCCATACCCAGGAGTAGTAATGGAACCCATCCGTCCAGATGACGATGAGCTCAGAGCTGAACGACCTATCGGCACGCCGGAAAAAAAAGCGCCTGCCCAGAAGAAGCCGAAATCTTCAGGCGAGAGTGTTGGTAAGAGTGGAAGCAAAAGCGCAGGGGGGAATCCAAAGCCACCGAAGCAGGCCAAAAGCGCGAGCAATGGCGGCGGTAGCGGTCGGTCTGGGTTGGCTGTTTTATGGCTATTGGTGATTGCGGTGGCTGTTGCATCTGTGGCGGGATGGTATTCCCAGAATCAGCGGCTTCAGGTTTTGGAGGCGCAGTTGGAAGAGGCAGACTACTGGACGCGGCAGAGTAAGTTGGCGTTGGCGCGGTTTGAGGGAGATCTTTCAGAGACAGGAGAGACTCTGGCAGAGAGCGGCGCGTCTTTGGCTGAGAATCTGGAGGCCCAGAAGAAGCAGTTGGATGCAGCGGATAGTGAAATACGGAAGCTTTGGGTTATCGCAAACGAGCGAAACAAAAAGCAGCTGGAAGATCATCAAAACCGGATTGCTGCGGTAGAAACCAGGCTTACTGAAAACCAGAAAGCATTGGCCGATACGAGCGCTACGGTTGAGAAGGTTCGGGTGTCGCTTGGTGCCGATGTGGCCGCGTTAGCGAAGCAAACAGAAACGTCCCTGGCCGTGTTGGAGGCTGCAAATCGTCAGGCAACAGAGCAGTTGACCACGCTGTCTAAGCAGTTGGCGGATGTTGACCAGGTTGTTGAGCAGCGGGTACGGCGTTTTGAGCAGGAGCAGAAGCTTGGGATCAGCGGCATAGAAGGGCGCTTGTCTGTCCTTGAGAAGAAGTTGGCCGGGCTTTCCAGTAAAGACGGTGAGCAGGCCCTCAGGAATGAGTTGGCGGCGATCAAGAGGGATGTGCAGGCGATTGATTCGTCCCGTGCGCAACTTACGTCGCGGCTTGTAAGGTTGTCAGAAGAGGTTAATCAGCTTCGTAGCCAGGTGTCCGGCCAGTAGTAGCTAATCTGGAATATACCCGAGTGGCGCCGCACTGGTAGTGGGCGCCCACTTTCGTAACATTTTGTTATTCATCTCTTGCGGTACCTCTCATTTATACCGCGTGGCAGTTGCTATGATCGGGCAACTCACCAAAGGATGAAGAGTTAACAAAAATGAAAACCCCTGTGTCTTTTCTTGAGCCGTTCAATCTGCGTTCGTTTTCCTTCCATGTGCTGTTAATTGCATCGATGTTGTCTGTATCCGGGTGCACTATTTACCAGTCTATCGGGAAAAGCACCGGGTCGTTTTTGCATCCGGTGTCTGGCCATGATTTCGTGCATATTGATAACGACGATTGGGATCGCAAGCACGCCGTATTGTATTTTTATCGTACTCACTCCGAATGGGCAGACGATGAAATTGAAGCCCCCAGTGTTTACGTTGATGATTCACACTATTTTAATATCCGAAACGATAGCTATACCTGGCTGGTGGTCAGCCCCGGTGAGCGCCATGTTGCCATGCGCAGGCCACTACTGGGGCTGGAGGGGCTAAACTCGTTCAGTCTTAGCCTGATTGCTGATGCCACATTTACTGTCGAGCCGGGCGGTATTTATTATTTTCGGTACAACGAACTCTCTGAGCCCACGCAGGCCCATCCCGAACTGGATCCTGAGCACCCACTTGCCCAAGGTGACCTTCGCCTGGTTACACGGGAATACGCGATGCAGGAGGGGGAAATAGTCTCGACTCGTTTCCTGAATAGTGATTTGCTGGCGCCTAACCACGCGGCAGCATCTATTGTGGAAGACAATGAAGATGCCGACTACGAGCGGCGCAAGGCGCTTTTGGAAGAAGAGCGTGAGCTGGAGTTGGAGCGGCTGGAGCGTGAAGGGCTTTATAAGCCAGCGCCCTGGTACTGGCCGTTTGGTGGTGCACCATCGGTTCCGTTGGAGTCAGACCAGAAGATGGAGCAGTTGGAGCAGGAGTACGCCCAACTGGAGTTGGAGCGCAAACGTCGTAAAGAGGAAAACTCCAGTGGTTGGTGGTTTTTCTAGGGTTTCCGGAAAAAGATTTGACACCGCCGAACAAATGCTTAAAATGCGCCTCTCACTTGGTTGAGCAATGAAGTCTGTTCGCAGGCAATATCAGCAAATTCAAGTGAGTGCCTTTGAAAGGTGACTGAAGTGGGTGGTTAGCTCAGCTGGGAGAGCATCGCCCTTACAAGGCGAGGGTCACTGGTTCGATCCCAGTACCACCCACCACTTTCTTTCAAGGCAAGTATCGGGCTCTTGAGTTCGGTACACGATTCAGGCTTAATGCCGGATCAATGCGGAGCGGTAGTTCAGTTGGTTAGAATACCGGCCTGTCACGCCGGGGGTCGCGGGTTCGAGTCCCGTCCGCTCCGCCACTCTTTCTGGGTGGTTAGCTCAGCTGGGAGAGCATCGCCCTTACAAGGCGAGGGTCACTGGTTCGATCCCAGTACCACCCACCAGATACTAAAAAGGGCAAGTCCAATGGACTTGCCCTTTTTTTTACTTCCCGATCAGTGATTGACCGCACACCCGAACAACGTTCCCGTTCACACCACCAGATGCAGGGCTGCAGTACCAGGCAATGGTTTCAGCTACGTCGACAGGCTGACCGCCTTGAGAAAGGCTGTTCATGCGCCGACCGGCTTCGCGCAGGGTCATAGGCATGGCGGCTGTCATCTGGGTTTCAATGAACCCGGGAGCGACCACGTTGATGGTGACCCCGTTCTTTACCTGCTTTGCCATGGCCTCCACATAGCCAATCACGCCGGATTTCGCAGCTGAATAGTTTGTCTGCCCAAAGTTCCCTGCAATGCCGCTGATAGACGAGATGCAAACAATACGGCCATTTTCTTTAAGCAGGTCGCGGCCCATGAGTTCGTCGTTGATATGTTCTTCAGCTGTCAGGTTAACGGCGATGGTCATGTCCCAGAAGTGTTCAGGCATATTCCCCAGAGTCTTGTCACGGGTGATGCCGGCGTTGTGAATAACCAGATCTACGCCACCAAAGTGCTTCTCGATAAAGTTTGCGATTTTTGCCGGAGCATCTGCCGCGGTGATGTCGCAGGCCAGAGCTTTGCCCTTGATGGCGTTGGTAACTTTTTCGAGCTCTTCCATCGCGGGCTCAATGTCCAGCCCGATCACCGTGGCGCCATCCCGGGACAGGGTCTGTGCAATAGATGCGCCAATACCCCTTGAAGCGCCCGTTACCAGTGCAACTTTGCCGGCCAGTGGCGCAACCGGGTTTGTAGTGGGCGTGCCGGTGGTTTTGCCGATACGAACTACCTGACCAGAAACATACGCGGACCGTGCAGACAGGAAGAATCGCAGGCTGGATTCCAGTTGCTTTTCGGCATTGGGTGCAATCCAGAGCAAGTTGGCGGTGGCGCCTTTCTTGCCGATTTCTTTACCTACGGCGCGAGTGAAGCCTTCCAGGGCTTGCTGTGCTGCAGCCTGAGGTGCTTTGCGGCAAGTTGCAGGGTCTTGGCCTATGACAACAACCCGTGCATTGGCGGCAAGCTTTTTGATTGTGGGGTGGAAAAAATCGTAAAGAGCGCGAAGGTCGTCAGGACCTTTCAGGCCAGTGGCGTCGAATACCAGTGCCGAGAATTTTGTTGTGTTTTCTGAAGCCAGATCCAGAGCCTTGGCTTTATTGCCAGCTTTGGATGAATCTTCCAGTGACACTTTGCCGCTGGCATGGTGCAGTGTGGCTGCACTGGCACCCAGCACGCCGCCAATGACCGCTATGGCTTTGCCGCCGTTGCCTGCGCCAACCAGCACGTCACCTTCAATAAACGGCTGATCTGCGCGCTTGAGGCGCTTCAGAGGCACAGGTGATGGCAGGCCAAGGGTTTGTGCGGCAGTTTTGCCTACGGGTGTGTTTACGAGTTTGAGATAGATGTCAGACATGGCTTCGTCCTTGCGTTGGTGAGATGTGTGGAGCATGTTGATGCACAGAGTAATGAATCCGCCAGCCATGTGATTGACTCAACGCTTGTACGGCATTGTCATGCCTGCCAATGAGACAGCTGCAGTTAGCGCTAAACTGGCGTTCCTATACTGCTTATCTTGAGTGTAGGGGCATGAAGAAGGAGCCTTCCAAAACACGCTGTGAATACGTCCGTGTTCGCTCGGCTCCGCCATCCCTGGCTCCGCACGGTTTTGGAAGGCTCCTTCTTCATGCCCTTTTACTCCGGAACTAAATTAACGAAAGGATAGCATCATGGCACAGGCTCAAAAGTCCAACCAGAAGAAACCAGCAGCGGCTAAAGCCGCAGAAAAGGGCGCGAACGGCGTTCGTCGCGTCGCGATTCTTGGCGGCAACCGGGTTCCTTTTGCTCGCTCTAACACTGTTTACAGCAAGATCAGCAATCAGGAGCTGTTGACGTCTGCCCTGCGCGGTCTGGTGGACCGCTTCGACCTTCAGGGCAAGCGCCTTGGTGAGGTTGTAGCAGGTGCTGTTATGAAGCACTCCCGGGACTTCAACCTGACCCGGGAAGCGACACTTAGCTGTGGGCTTGCACCGGAAACACCGGCTTATGATATTCAACAGGCCTGTGGCACAGGTTTGGAATCGGCCATTCTTGTGGCTAACAAAATCGCTCTCGGCCAGATTGAGTGTGGTATTGCAGGTGGTACCGATACAACCTCTGATGCGCCTATTGGTGTAAGTGAAGGCCTGCGGGAAATTCTGCTGGACCTGAACCGTGCCAAGACTAACGGTGACAGGTTGAAGATTCTCAGCCGCATACGCCCCAGCCACCTGAAGCCGGATATCCCGCAAAATGGCGAGCCTCGCACAGGCATGTCCATGGGTGCCCACGCCCAGGTTACGGCTCATGAATGGTCAATCCCAAGGGATGAGCAGGATTTGCTGGCATGGGAAAGTCATCAGAAGCTGCTCAAAGCCTATGAAGAAGGTTTCTTTGATGATTTGATGACGCCGCTGGCGGGTCTTGAGAGAGACAATATCCTGCGCCCGGACACCACGCTGGAAAAGCTGGCAACTCTTAAGCCGGCATTTGATCGCGAGAATGGCACCCTGACCGCTGCGAATAGCACGGCTTTAACGGACGGCGCTTCCTGCGTATTTTTGGCCAGCGAGGGGTGGGCGAAAGCCAACAACTTTGAAGTAAAGGCCTGGCTGACGTTCTCTGAGGTGGCCGCCGTTGACTTTGTGGACAAAAAAGAAGGCTTGCTGATGGCTCCGGCATACGCCGTGCCCCGGCTTCTAGAAAAAGCAGGTATTACGCTGCAGGATTTTGACTTCTACGAAATCCACGAAGCCTTTGCCGCTCAGGTTCTTTCAACCCTCAAGGCGTGGGAAGATCCTGCGTTTTGTAAAGACAAACTAGGCCTCGATAAGCCTCTGGGCAGCATCGACCGCGCTAAACTGAACGTGAAAGGCAGCAGCCTCGCCACTGGCCACCCATTTGCCGCCACGGGTGGACGCATTGTGGCTACGCTCGCCAAGATTCTGGAAGAGAAAGGCAGTGGCCGGGGACTGATTTCAATCTGCGCAGCCGGTGGTCAGGGCGTAACGGCCATTCTGGAGCGATAAGTTGCCCGAAAGTCGGAATAGTCTTTGACAGACCGGCTTCGGCTCCGTAGTATGCGCGCCACGGTGATCGAGAGACCACCAACCAGTTTGATGCGGGGTGGAGCAGTCTGGTAGCTCGTCGGGCTCATAACCCGAAGGTCGTAGGTTCGAATCCTGCCCCCGCTACCATATAAAAAAAGGCAGATCAGTTACTCACTGATCTGCCTTTTTTCGTTTTGACTCTTTGAATTACCCCTGAGGCGGTCCGCCTTAACGGGCTTTGTGTGCAATGTCTCCCTCTCGACCTCTGAGCATGTAGTCAAAGTAAAACGGAGGCAGCGCACGCTTCTTCACTTGCCAGTAGAAGGCAGATTCTTTGAAGGGGCTCAGGGGCAGGGTGGGTGTTACCTTCCCGCCATACACAAACTCCGCAAGCATCACCTTTCCATAGCCTGTGACGATGGGGCAGGAGGTGTAGCCGTCGTAACTTGCCTTCAGTTGCTCGTTCGCCAGTTGAGCCAGAATGTTGGTGGCCGCTACTGGCGACTGCTTGCGGACGGCAGCCGCTGTTTTTGACGTTGGCAACGAACTGCAATCCCCCAGGCTGAACACATTGGGAAAGCGCACATGCTGCAGTGAGTGCTGGTCTACATCTACCCAGCCATCGGCATTCGCCAGTGGGCTGGCTTTTACAAAGTCGGGGGCGCACTGTGGTGGCGTTACATGTAGTAGATCAAAGCGTTCTGTTATTTCCCGGGCTTCTCCCTCGCCATCGGTAAAGCGGAATGTGGCTTCTTTCGTGTCGCCATTCACAGCAACCAAATTGTGGTTCATCAAAAGACCGATGTTGTGCCTGCGAGCCACCTTTTCCAGGTGCGGGACAAAGTCCGGCACGCTGAAAAGGGCGCCGCCTGCGGCGTAAAACCTCAATTCACTCTGCCCGGCTATCTGATTTTTGCGGAAGTAGTCTGCGGCCAGGTAAGCAATTTTTTGGGGTGCGCCGGCGCACTTGATTGGGGCCGGAGGTTGCGTGAAGAAGGCTTTGCCGCCACGGAACTGTTTGATGCATTGCCACGTGTATTCTGCCACTGAGGGGTCATAGTTGCTGCATACGCCATTGCGCCCCAAAGTTTCCCGCAAGCCCTCTACTTTATCCCAATCCAGCTTCAGGCCAGGCGTGACGACCAGAATGTCATACCCAAAGGAGCGGCCATCATCAAGAATAATCCGGTTCTGTTCCGGTTGAAGCTCCTGTGCAGCAGCTCTTATCCAACGTGCGCCTTTCGGGAGGGTTTGCGCTTGGGGGCGAGCCGTTTTGGCCAGAGAATATGCACCGCCACCCACAAGTGTGAGAGCTGGTTGATAGTAGTGCACATCGCCTGGTTCAACGATGGCGACATCCAGACCAGGGCGTTGTCGAAGCAGCGATGCGGCAACACTGGTGCCAGCAGCACCGGCGCCGATAACGACTACTTGGTGGGTGTGTAAAGATGCACTCTGTGACATTGCTGATACTCCTTGAAGGAGCCTGCTGAGAAGCCCCTTGTGCATGAGAAAAGTGGTATCAGCTTAAAAGTATTTCGATATTCTATGAAATGATTAAGGTCATTTCGGTTAGAGCTATTTTGCATATCTTTAATGTATATAAAAAACAGCTAATTAGCCCATATATCGAATATATCGATTTGTTTGTCCTGTCTATTTCATTTTGTCGCTTATCTAGTGATTCCTAGAGTAGTGGAGGTTTCAACAGGTTTGGTTGAAACCGGTAATTTATTTACGGCCCACACGGATCATCCAACATGACGACAGATCTGAAATCATCTCCCCTCTCTGCGAATCAGCAGGCGCGGTTGGCAGAGCTTCTTGACGGCATAGGTGAAGGTCAGCTTTTCTGGCTGGCTGGATTTCTGGCCGGGAAGTGCTCGGGTGGCTCCGCAAACCCGCCCGTGTCTGCAACCCCTGAACTGACCGTTTTATTCGGCTCGCAAACCGGTAATGCAGAGGAGCTCGCACAGCGACTGGCCGCCCGTGCTTTGGAAAGAGGCGTATCCGCCAAAGCGATAGATATGGCTGACTACAAGCCCAGGCAATTGAAGAATGAACAGTACCTGGCGGTGCTGGCATCTACCCATGGGGAGGGCGATCCACCAGACAATGCGTTGGATTTGCATGAGTTTCTGCATGGTAAAAAAGCGCCGAAGCTGGGCGGCCTCCGCTACAGTGTTCTCTCGTTGGGAGATTCCAGTTACGAGCATTTTTGCAAAACCGGCCAGGATTTCGATAGCAAGCTTGCGGCTCTGGGCGCAACGGCTTTGGCTGAGCGTGTGGATTGCGATGTGGATTATGAGGATCAAGCTGAAGACTGGATCAACCGGGTACTGGAAACCATTGCCAGTGAGGCAGGAGCGAGTCAGCCTGCGGCTAATAGCCCGATTGCGGCAGCGCAGCGACCAATCTCGACCTTTAGCCGGAAGAATCCTTATCCGGCGACTATTCTCACCAATCAATTGCTCAGTGGCCGAGGTTCCGATAAGGAGGTGAGGCACATTGAGTTGTCACTGGAGGATTCCGGGCTTGTTTATAAACCCGGTGATGCGGTGGGTGTATACCCGGAAAACAACCCCGCCCTGGTTAACAATTTGTTGAGTGCCTTGGGCTTTGATGGTGAGCAGCGTGTGCTCGTGGAGGAGAGCGATATTCCGCTGCGGGAGGCCCTGGCTTTCTACCGGGAAATCACCCTGCTTACACCGCCGCTAATGAAGCATTGGGCAGATCGGGTGGAGAGTGATGCGCTAAAGGCTTTGGTGGCAGATAGGGCTGAAATGAAGGCGTGGACAGAAGGGCGTGACCTTCTGGATCTGGTTCAAGCTTGGCCCATAGCCGGACTTGAACCACAAACGTTGGTTGACCTGTTGCGCAAGCTGCCCCCAAGGCTCTACTCCATCAGTTCCAGCCAAACCGCCGTAGAAGATGAAGTACATATCACCGTGGCCGCCGTGCGCTATGCCAGCCATGGTCGAAATCGTGAGGGTGTTGCATCTGTCTGGTTATCTGAGCGGATGAGTGAAGGCGCCAAGCTACGAGTCTATATCGATCCCAACACGAAGTTTGCCCTGCCGGATGACAGCAAGCCGGTGATCATGATTGGCCCGGGCACCGGCGTAGCGCCCTTCCGTGCCTTCCTGCAGGAGCGGGAAGAACGGGAGGCGGAAGGTGAAAACTGGTTGTTCTTTGGTGATCGTCGGTTTCGCAGTGATTTTCTCTACCAATCGGAATGGCTCAAGTGGCGCCGTGACGGCCTGCTTACAAGGCTGGATGTGGCTTTCTCCCGGGATCAGGCTGAAAAACGCTATGTGCAACATTGCCTGAAGGAAAACAGCGCCGAGGTATGGGCCTGGCTGCAGCGCGGCGCCAGTCTGTATGTGTGCGGCGATGCCGACAAAATGGCCCCGGATGTGCACCAGGCATTGCTGGATATTGCCAGTGAGCAGGGAGGGCTGAATCCGGAGCAGGCTGAGGATTACCTGCGCCAGTTAAACCGGGATAAACGTTACCAGCGGGATGTGTACTGATGAGTGAAAAATTGCCTGAAGCCGAAGTGATCAAGCGGGAAAGTAACTATCTGCGTGGAACCATTCTGGAAGGGCTGGCGGATCGTACCACCGGTGCCTTGCCGGAAGACGACACCAAGCTGACCAAATTCCACGGTTCATACCAGCAGGATCACCGGGAAGTCCGGGATGAACGCCGGCGCCAGAAGCTTGAGCCGCTGTATCAGTTTATGGTGCGTTTGCGTTTGCCCGGGGGTGTTCTGACCACGGATCAGTGGTTGGGCCTGGATAAAATCGCCGACGAGTGTGCGGATTCCACCTTGCGCCTGACAACACGCCAAACATTCCAGTTCCACGGCGTATTCAAGGAGCAGATGCAGCCGTTCATGCAGAAAATCCATGCTTTGGGACTGGACAGTCGTGGAGCCTGTGGCGATGTGAATCGTAACGTGATCAGCAACGTGAACCCTCATCAGTCGCAGCTGCACGGAGAAATTCATGAACTCTCTCTGGCAATCAGTGAGCGGTTGCGCTGGCGCTCGGCAGCTTATGCCGAGATCTGGCTAGGGGAAGAGTGCGTCCAGAAACTGGGCGAGGAAGAGGAGCCTTTCTACGGATACAAATATCTTCCCCGCAAGTTCAAAATTGCGCTGGCGATTCCCCCGGAAAACGACTGCGACGTATTTGCTAACGATATCGGGCTGATCGCTATTGTTGAAGATGGCCAGATTCGTGGGTTCAACGTGGTCGTTGGTGGAGGAATGGGGCTTACCTATGGCGATCCGGCCACCTATCCGCGCCTGGCTACAATGGCGGGCTATGTTGCGAAAGAGCAGATTGTGGATGCGTGCGAAGCAATATGTGCCATTCAACGGGATTTCGGTGACCGTACCAACCGCGCCCATGCTCGGTTCAAGTACACCATTGATGATTACGGCATGGACTGGTTCCGTGAGCGTTTTGAGGAATACCACAAGCACGCCTTTGAAAAACCGCGCGCGTTCAGCTTGAGCCACAACGGCGACCGGTTTGGCTGGGTTGAGGGCGAAGATGGTAACCAGCACCTTACGCTGCTTATTCCTACCGGTCGGGTGGCCGATACTGAAAGCGGGCTTTTGCGAACGGCATTGCGAAAGATTGCAGAAGCGCACAACGGCAGCTTCAGGATTACCTGCAATCAAAATCTGGTGATCGCCAACGTCGCACCTGAGAAAAAAGCAGCAGTGGATGCCATCGTAGAGGAATACAAGCTGGATGCCGGCAATCGCAGTTCACCCCTGCGCCAGAACTCCATGGCGTGTGTTGCTCTGCCAACCTGTGGCTTGGCGATGGCAGAATCCGAGCGCTTTCTGCCGGACTTTGTGACCCGGGTTGAAAGAACCATGGCAGAAGAGGGGCTGGAACCAGATGCCATTAACCTGAGGATTACCGGTTGCCCGAACGGCTGTGCACGGCCATATTTGGGAGAGATTGCACTGACTGGCAAGGCGCCAGGCAAATACAATCTCTATCTGGGGGCGGATTTCTCAGGCCAGCGTATGAACAGGCTTTACCGTGAGAATATTGATACAGACACCATACTGGACGAGTTGCGCCCCCTGTTCCGCGCCTATCAGCAAAAGCGGAATGCCCGGGAGCGGTTTGGTGATTTTCTGGTCAGAGTTGGTATTGTGGAGCAGGAGCGCACGCCGGCTATGTTGCATCAACCATTGAAATGAACCGGGCTGTGTAAAAGGAGCGATATGAGTGGTCCAGAAGCCAGTGAGTGTGGGAACCTCTGAATAGCATGGCCGAAGTCGGTGGCATTATTCAGAGGCTCGCAGTGAGAATGTTGCACATTACTTGTCTATTTAGAGTTAAAAACCGGGCGGAGTCTCAAATCCTGCCAGCCCGGCCTCTTCAAGCAAGCGTGCGAAACCAATGGTGGTAAGGTCCATCCCCGGTGCTCCAATCACTTGCACATTAAACGGCAGCCCTTCGCTGGTCCGACCTATGGGAACGGACGTGGCTGGTAATCCTAAAAGCGTGGCGAACGCAATCCAGCAAAACTGATCCATGTAAGCGCGGGGTTGCCCGGCAACGGTAATACGACGTTTGAACACGGGGTTGGAATGATCATGCCGGATAGCCGCCGTGGGTGTTATGGGCGTCAGAAGCACATCTACTTCCTGGAACAGGGTTTCGATCTCTGCTCGCATCTTCTCCCGCGCCTCGCTCATGGCCATCCATTGATAGGCAGGCTGGTTTGCACCACGGCCATATTCACCAATGAAGGGTGTCATGGGGCCAAAGAAAGTAAGCCACTTTTCCAGTCGGGCAATCCATTTAAGCTGGCGGCGCTGGGCAGGTTTTAGCGAAGTGCTTAGTAGGCTACCCAGCAGATTGAAGTAGGCAGGTAGTGTGTGCTCAAGGTTCAACAGGGGATGCTTTGCTTCTGATACAAGAGCGCCTTTGTCTGCAAGCTGTTTGCCTAGTGCCCGGTAGCCTTCGGTCAGTTCCTGTTCTACCGGGCACAAGCCGTCTTCCAGCCATAGCCCCACCCGTGCCTGTTTCAGGGTTTTCAGGCGTGAGGGCGCCATTTCCAGCTGCCAGCACCGGCTGTCAACTGGCTTGGGACCGGCAATTACCTTTAATAAAAGTTCGAGATCCTTCGCGTTCCGGGCGAGAGGGCCACCCTCTGCCAGATCCGGTTGCGATTGCGTGCCTGGCGGCCCGGGAATGTGTCCGCGAAATGACACCAGTGAGCGCGACGGTTTATGCCCGAATACGCCGCAAAAGTGCGCTGGAATGCGAATCGAGCCCGCCAGATCGCTGCCCACCTCCAGCGGTGTCATCCCCGCCGCCAAGGCTGCAGCCGCGCCACCTGAAGAGCCGCCCGGGGTGTGGGCAGGGTTATACGGGTTGTTGGTTACGCCAAACAGCTTGTTGTAGCTTTGCAGATCGGTCGCGTATACAGGTACGTTGGTTTTACCCAGAATAATAGCCCCGGCATCTTCCAGTCGTTGCACTACATCGGCATGGCGCTCAGGCTTGTGATCGCGCAGCGCGCTGGCGCCGGCAGTGCATGTCATCCCGGCCACTTCCCAGGTGTCCTTTATGGTGAGGGGAAGTCCGTGCAAGGGGCCGACTGCTGCGCCAGATGCTCGCTTCTGGTCGGCTTTCCGCGCCTGCTCAAGCACGCGAGCTTCGTCGAGAGTAACAATGGCGTTCACCACCGGGTTGTGCTCGCGGATTCTTGCGAGCAGTTCCGTCACAAGCTTCTCGCTGCTCAGGGTGCCAGCTTCAAGTTGTGCCAGCAGCTCATGGGCCGGCTGATAATGCAGTACATCCATAGTGCGTCTCTTATTATGTTAGGGGAGCTGCTCTCGCCAGCGTTTGACTTTGACCTGGCCTTTGATGGCATCGATGATTTCGACAATCAGCGCGATCAGTGCCTCATTTCTTGCTTCAACGCTGTCTGCTTCTCCTGGCCCGCGAATAAAGGCGTTCACGATATCTTCAATAAACGCATGGTTTGCAGAAGAGGCCAGGTCTTCCAGAATCTGCTGGATAACGTTGGCTACAATATCGCCCACTGCATCTTCAAGGGTTTCCTGAATGGTTGAGCCTACTATTGGCAGGTATTTGAGCCGTGACAGTTCCACATTTTGTTTCAGCGCATGGTCAACCCGGTCCTCAAGGTAATTTCTCAATGCTCCGCGGTTGGGGACGTAGCCTTCCTTGGCAGCCTGAGCAACCCGCTGGGAGATCCATCCGGACAGCATCTCCCGCCGTGGGTACAGGATATCGTTCTGGACCTTTTCAAAAAGCGGAGAGCCCAGAGTTATTTCGTGCTGCACACCACTCAGCACCTTGGTTACGATACGGTCTGAAAGCTCTTCCATGAACGCTTCATAGTAGAAATTGAAGAAGCGGTAAATTCCGGTGCTGGTAACATCGATGATCTTGTGCTGATGCAAGCGGTGCACAATAGACACGATTCGCAAAATTCTCAGGAATCGCAGGCTACCTACAGGTATACAGCCCACCAGATCATACCAGTGGATAAAGGGGTAAAAGTACCAGCGGTCGTATACTTTGGCCTTGATTGCATAGGCCCAGCGCAAAGAAAATTCGGCCAGGAAGACTGCAACGAACATGGCATCATAAAAAATGAAGTTTTCGTGAATAGGGTGGTAGGCGGCCTGAAAGGCCGGAAGGTGTTCCTTCAGCGCATTCTGGATAGCAATGAAGCTATAGACAGAATCCCAGATAATAAACGCGAGGTTGATGATGATCAGGCCCAGCATCAGGAAATCGATAATCAACCAGGTAGTCTGGTGGCTGGATTTCAGGTTCTCGCGGTTAATTTTCAGCATTCGCTGGTATCCGTCCTCTATGGTCTAATAACGTTCTCTGGTATTTCGACAGGTTAGCGCATTTGCACTGGGCCGACGACTTGTCTGGGCGCGTATTAACTTGACCACCCGTCGTTAAACTCTCACGCTTGAGCGATAATCACTTCCGTTACAAGCAACACTGAAACAGCCGGATGCTATCACTTGATCACATTTTGAAATCGGGACAGATCCGGCTGCTGGGCCTGCTGCTTTTGCTGTGGTCTTCCACGGGCCTTGCCCAACAGGTTGAGGTTCGTGTCAAAGGTGACTATCCCGGTCTTAAGGAAAATGCTGAAGCTTTCATTGGTGAGGTGGAGGGCCGCAGTGCAGGCAATCTTCGACGCTATGCATCTACGGCGGTTGGTCAGGCCAGCAAAGGGTTGCGAGCCTTAGGCTATTACAGCCCGGTTGTGGATTGGCAGGTGGAAGAGGGCGACTCTGAAGAAACAGCCAGGCTGATCCTGGAAATAACACCTGGCGACCCGGTGCGTATCAAGTCCCGCATTGTTGAGATCCGCGGGGCTGCCGCGACTGACTCGCGCTTTACCGACAACTTGCCTGTGCATCCAGCGGAAGGCGATGTGCTGAATCATGGCGACTACAGCAACCTTCGGAATACCCTGCAAACACGTGCCAGGCGCAGGGGCTACTTTGATGGCCGGCTTGTTACCCGCAGTCTTGAGGTGGACCCCGAGGCCCTGGAGGCCAACATTACGCTGGTGTTCGAAAGCGGCGACCGCTATCGGCTGGGAGCGGTTACCTTTGAAGAAGGGCACTGGTTTGAAACTGACCTCCTGCACGATTTTGTTACGTTTGAACCGGGCATTCCGTACCACGCAGATGAAATAGCAAAGCTGAACAGCGATCTGCTCAGTAGTGGTTATTTCTCCGGCGTAGACATTGATGCCTCACCCTCCAGCGCAGAAGATGGCGTTATACCCGTTCGTATCAGTCTGACCCGGCGGGATGGCCGCTCCATTTCCACTGGCCTTGGCTTTTCCACAGACGTTGGGCCGCGTTTTCGGGCTACATGGCGGGAGCACTGGATCAATCCCATGGGGCACACGCGCGGAGCAGAAACAGAGCTCTCCGAGCCAAGGCAAAATCTGAGTACCTGGTATGAGCTGCCTCTGGATCCGCCGATGACGGATCTCATCCGTTTTACGGCAGGTTATCAGCGCGAAGATATCGAAAACATCGAATCAGAGTTACTGACGTTTGGGCAGCAATGGCAGCACCAGCTGGATAATGAATGGTTGCAGGTGCTGTCTTTGAACTGGGAGGGGGAGCGCTTTAATATTATTGGTGATGAGCAGGGAACAAGTACGTTGCTGCTTCCGGGGCTTGGCTATTCCAAGTTACACGTCAACTCGCCGCTGGACCCCAGCAAGGGTTATCGTTTGCAGATTAACGTAACCGGCTCCCATAGGGCGGCTCTTTCCAGTGTGGATATTCTGCATGTGAATGCTATTGCCAAAGGCTTGTTCACATTTGCGGGAAAACATCGCTTTTTATCAAGGCTTCAGATTGGTGGTGTGGGGACCAACCGGTTTGAAGATGTGCCGCCCTCCTTGCGTTTCTTCGCCGGTGGTGACCAAAGTGTTCGCGGTTATGGTTACCAGACTCTCTCGCCAGAGAACGAAAACGGCGTTCCGGTGGGCGGGCGTTATACGCTTGTGGGCAGTGCTGAATACCAGTATCAGTTTGCCCAAAAGTGGCGTGTCGCTCTTTTTGCTGACCATGGCAACGCAGTTAATGACCTGTTTGATCCTCTCGCCAGCGGGGTCGGTGCTGGCATTCGCTGGATCAGTCCCTTGGGGCCTTTGCGCCTGGACCTTGCCAAAGGTCTGAATCCTGAGTTTGGCGGCGAGTGGCGGGTTCACTTCTCGATGGGGCCAGAGTTGTGACGGAGTTGGATAAGGGCAATAGCAGTGCTGACGCACCATCAAAATCCCGGCGCACGCGCACGGGGCGCCTTCGGTTCTGGCTATTACTAATTCTGGGTTTACTTGTTTTTCTTCCAGTCGTTTTATGCGCTGCCGTTTTGTTGGCGCTGCGCTCAGAAACAGGTACAGCCTGGGTGATTGATCAGGTTCCCGGGCTTGAGGCAGTGAACGACCATGGCTCGCTGTTCGGAACCTGGCAGGCAGACCGAATCAAGTGGCGCGGCTATGGGGTGGATGTGACGGTTGAAGCCCCTTTCATAGACTGGTCACCCTCCTGTCTCTTTGATCTGCAAGTGTGTCTTGAAACCCTTCACCTGGAACGACTGGACGTTAATGTGCAGCCTTCAGACGACCAGCAAGGCTCTCCGGATGACATCAGCTTGCCGAGGCTTGAGCTACCGCTCGCCCTCAGGGTTAGTGATGTAAGGCTAGGCACGTTCACCCTTAATGGCAGCAAAGTTTGGGACAGGTTTGAACTTGACTCCAAGGGCTCCGGGTCTGACTGGATGCTGGAACGGGTTTACTACAAACGGGACGATTACATAGTGGAGGCTTCCGGGCGCGTTGAAACGCGGCGGGACTGGCCAGTAAATCTTGAGGTTAATGCGTCACTGCCGCCGCCCTTTGGCGCCGACTGGATGATTGATCTGGCACTCTCTGGCAGCGTGCGGGATCTTGCACTGGCGGGGCAGAGCCGAGGTTATCTGAATGCTTCACTGGAGGGGAAAGTGGAGCCTTTGGCAGCCAGTTTGCCAGCGCGTATACGGGTAACCTCTGAATCTTTTCGCGCGGTGGAGGCTCAGCCAGACACCCTGGTGCTGAAGAGCTGGTTTGCTGAGGCCCGAGGCAGCTTGCAGAGCGGTTTCAAGACAAATGGGGCGGCCATATTGCCAGGTACCGGTGGGCCCATTGAGTTGACGCTGGCGGGATTGGTTACAACCAATGGTGCCAAGGATATACGGCTGGAACTGTCTGCAGGCAATCAGGGCGTGGAGGGCGAGGCAGACAACTTGCCCCGAAATGTCATAGTGACCGGCAGTACCCAATGGCAAGGCGGCTTGAGTGCAGAAGCAGACATACAGCTACGGCAGTTTCCCTGGTATTCGTTGATTGCTGGTCTGGAAGAGCCGCCGATTGATTTACGCATGCTGAACGGAAGCGTCTCATGGCGGGATGGGCGTTATCAGGCGAATCTCACTGCAGAAGTGGACAGCCCCCAGGGCAGTTCAGAGTTAGCAGCGGCGGTTGATGGCGATACTACCCAGGCTCGTCTGACCGAGCTCTCTGCGATTACCGATGCAGGATCACTTTCCGGTGAGGGAACGGTCAAGTTTTCCGGGCCTTTGAGTTGGCGGGCGGCTTTGGAGTTGGAGAACTTTAATCCGGGCTACTGGGTGCCAATGCTGGATGCAGACCTCAGCGGTGGTGTTACTACAGAAGGGCAACTTACAGACGGCCCTATTCCCGATATGAAAGCCGGCTGGGACTTGTCGGGGCAATGGCGCTCCAGCCCCGCTGTGATAGCTGGCCGCCTTGATACTTCAAGCGGTGACTGGGATGTTCCTGCACTGAAACTGGCTGTTGGTGATAATCGGGTTGAGGGTAGTGGTCGATGGGGGACACAGTTAAAAGCCAGCCTTAACCTTATGCTGACGGAGCCGGGGAAAATTATGCCGGGCCTAGGCGGGCAGGCTGATCTTCAGCTACGGCTTTCGGGCAGCCCTGATAGCCCGCGAGGAACCTTGACGGCCAGTGCAACTGAATTGCGCTGGCAAGACCTGCTGGTTGTTGAGATTCTGGATGTAAACGCCCAGTTGGAGCAGGGGTTCCGTCTTAACGCCGAGTTACAGGGCAAAGGCATTACCGCCGGTGGCCAAACCATTGAGTCGTTAATCGTCAGGGCGCAAGGCACTCAGGGGAATCATACAGTTGCGCTCGATGCTCAACATGACGAAGCAAGATTGCAGCTGGATTTTCAGGGCGCAGCGGGTGAAGCATGGACAAGCTGGCAGGGCGAGCTGGCAAGAGGTGTGATTGATGTGCCTGAGCAGGAGCAGAGCTGGGAACTTGGGGCCCCCGCCGGGCTTGTTTACGGAGAGAGCGGCGAGCTTCGTTTTGCTGCCCACTGTTGGAACTGGCAGCAAAGCTCTGTTTGTGCTGATGATCAAACCCTGCTGCCAGTGCCTAGCATCGCCTACCGGATTGACAGCTTCCCGGCCACGGCTCTGGCCCCGATTCTGCCAGAGACCTTGCGCTGGCATTCCAGCATTAATGGTGAGATTGCCTTTACCTCTAACGATTCAGGTCCCGACGGGCGGATAGCGCTGGATGCTGGCGAAGGCCGTTTCGAAATACTGCTGGATAGTGAGTGGGAAACCTTGACTTACACAACTCTGACGACGGAGTTGGAGCTGAAGCCTGAACAGGCAGACCTCGCTGTGCGACTGTCGGGGCCGGAGCTTGGCAAACTCTCGGTGGATGTGAGTCTGGACCCCATGGACGAAGACCGGCCGGTTGAAGGCAAGTTCAAACTGGACGGTCTCGATATTGCCCTGGCCGGCTTGTTTAGCGGGCTTGAGGAGATTTCTGGAGAGGTTAACGGTGAGGGAACCATTTCCGGCCCCCTTATGAAGCCTGCAGTGAGGGGCGAGATAACATTGAGCAATGGGCGGGTGGTGGATCCACGTTTACCGATCCCCATGGAGGAGGTCATTGTCAGTGTGGAGCTCAACGGCTATTCCGCTGATATTCGCGGCCGGATTCATAGCAATCCCCGCAGTGAAGCAATCATTGAGGGAGAGGTCGACTGGCAGGGAGCTCCCGGTGGTCAAATTCGCATTACCGGGGAACGGCTACCCTTTAGTCTTGAACCCTACGCTCACGTGGAAGTGGTGCCAGATCTGACTATCGCATTCCGTGACAGTGCACTGAGTGTGGAAGGCCGGCTTGAGGTGCCCCGCGGGAGTATCGAAATAAAAGGCCTGCCTGATCAGGCAGTGTCCGTATCTGAAGACGAAGTGATTGTAGGTGTGGAGCAGGAAGAGCCTCTTATCCGCTCGCTGGATATGGATGTGACGGTTGTGGTCGGTGAGGATCAGGTAACCTTTGCGGCATTCGGGGTGACCGGCGATTTGGAAGGCTCTTTGCGGATCAATAACGACATGGATACCAGAGGCACCCTGCAACTGGTTAATGGTCGATATGAGGCCTTTGGGCAGGAGCTTGAGTTGCGCAGGGCGCGATTGCTGTTTGTCGGCAGTCTGGTCCAGCCGTATCTCGATATTGAAGCTGTCCGTCAAGTGGATTCTGTGGTGGCAGGGATTCGGTTAAGCGGCCCGGTGCAGGCGCCCGTAACCGAAGTGTTCTCAAACCCCTCCATGCCGCAAGCAGAGGCGCTGTCTTATGTGATTCTTGGTCGGGCGCCCGGTGGGCAGGGTGATGATGGTCAGATGAGTCGTGCTGCTATTTCACTTGGCCTGACCCAGGTAAACAAGGTGACAGGGCAAATCGGTGAGGAGTTCGGCATTCGTCAGTTGACTCTGGAAGCAGAGGGCAGTGGCGACCAAACGTCGGTAGTAGCCAGTGGGTACCTGACTGATGAACTCAGTATCCGTTATGGGGTCGGAATTTTCGAACCGATCAGCACAGTAGCGCTGCGATATGATCTGGGTAAGTACTTTTACCTAGAAGCAGCCAGCGGGCTGGCTGCATCTCTGGATATCTTCTACACCCGGGATTTTTAAACTCTGTCAGGCCTGTCAGTTGCAGCGGACGCTCAATGAGCTGGAGCAGTTTGGCTCAATCGGGCCAGCTTGACGGTTAAGGCTGCCTCCAGAAACTGACCAAAGATGCGCCTGTGCCCGGCATGGTAAAGCAGGTATTCAGGGTGCCACTGAAGCCCCATAAGCCATTGCCCCTGGGTGCTTTCAATGGCCTGAACAAACAGGTCGTTATCCACCGCGGTCACCTTCAGGTTTTTCCCAAGCTGTTTTATGGCCTGGCTGTGTATGCGGTTTGCGCCTATTACCGGCGCTCTCATAACCTGCCCCAGCAAGCTTGTTGCGACAAGTCGTACGGTTTGCATCGGCAGCAATAAAGGGCGGTGTCTGGTGTTTACCCTTAAGGGGGTAACGTTCTGGCACAGGGAGCCACCGTGGAATATGTTGATGAACTGCGCGCCTCTGCAAATACCCAGTACCGGGATTCCTATTGCTTCTGCTTGTTCCAGGAGCAGTTGGTCTGTGGTGTCCCGTGCTTTGTCATACTTGGCGCTTACCTGCGGCTGCTGGCCATAACGCTCAGGATGCACGTGGGTACCCCCGGAAAGCACCAGTCCGTCAAGCAGAGACACATCCACCCTGGCACCAGGGCGTATGTAGTAGGTATGCGCACCCTTCAGGCGAAGTGCCAAGCTAATCAAGCGTTGGGCAAAACGTTTTCGAGCCGGGCCGCTGATGCCTATCGTCAGCCCGGGCAGGCTGTCGTCAGGTTCGATGTGTTCAGACATAGCCTTTGCTTTCGAGCCAGTGTGTAGAGGTTTCCAGCCAGCTTGTGGTCAGATTGCGTATGCTGATTTTACGGCTGTCCATGAACAGGGCGCGAAGTTCTCTCAAATCCTCAGCGTGGTTGGCCAGTTGCTCAACCACGACCCAGTCATTCCAGACAGTGGAGAAATGCCAGTCAGGGTTATCTATGTCGCAGTCCGGAAGTCTGTAATGCAAGGTTGGCCGGCTTTTGATGCGGGGGTCTTCAACGTATTCGTCGAGCAGGGGTTTGTCGAGATGAGCAAACAGGGGCAGTAGATCAAGGGCTCGGTTACGAGTAGGGTTGGATTCCAGGTAATCCACCATCATTTGCCGCTGATCTGGTGCGTAGTTGTCCTCAATCAACAGGTCGGTGTACTTGCTGCTCCACGGCTCAATGTAGGGGGTGAACTTTCTGCTGATATCCAGTTGATGGCGAGCTTTTAGCCAATCATATAGCACTGCAAACGCCTGATAATAGCGCACAAGTGTTGTCGGCTTGAGGTCTGGCAGTTCAGGGTTAAGCTGTAAGCCGAACGCAAAGTAGATCGCGTTTCTGCTGCCCAATGCACCCGCTTCCCGGAGTTCGTCGACCAGAGTCTCAATCTGGTGCAGGTCTGAAAAAGCCATGGGCGGACTTACAATTTCCAGCGGCACAATCAATTCAGCCGCTGCGTCTATAACCTCCATTGCCTGCCCGCCAAGTTCCCGAATGGGTTGGGGAAGGCGCTCGTCTGCAAGATCCAGATCTTTGATCGGGTCGGAATCCAGTTCAATGATGAAACTGCCCAAGGGGGTTTCAAGCGTGCTCACATAGCGGGACTGCGGTTTTGCAACGCCGCCCAACAACGCCCCGGCCAGGTCAACTAACTCCTGATATCCCAACCCGGACAATTCAATCTCCACACCCACCCTGCGCTCTTTCCCGTCGGCGGTTTTGACTACGTCTGGCATGTTCAAGGTGATGGTTTTATTCATGGTTCTCTCTGAGGCGGAGTGTGAAGTTTTTCACTCTATCACACTACCAAAGCACTACCAGTCAGGGAGCTGCAAGAAAATAACCTGAGCGGCTTTACACTGGATAAAACACTGTATATAGTCAAATCACTGTATAAAAAGACAGGATGGTTGGATTACTGTATACACCATCACATATAAGACCCGGCTTGTATAAGCCCTGCATGCAGCAAGCGGAGCAGCGAAACAATGAAGCTGACAGCAAGACAAACCCAGGTACTGGAAATTATTCGTCGATCTGTTGACGAAACCGGCTATCCACCTACACGTGCAGAAATTGCGACAGAGATGGGTTTCCGTTCTGCGAATGCGGCGGAAGAGCACTTGCGTGCATTGGCGCGTAAGGGTGCCATCGAAATGGTTCCGGGTGCCAGCAGGGGTATCCGGTTGCCTGAAGTTGCCGAAGACCCCGGTTTGCCGGTTATTGGTCAGGTAGCGGCGGGCAGTCCGATTCTGGCCCAGGAGCACGTTGAAGACCATTGCACGCTCAAGCCGGAGTTTTTCTCGCCTTCTGCTGACTATCTGCTTCGTGTCAGGGGTATGAGCATGAAAGATATCGGGATTCTGGATGGCGACTTGCTTGCTGTGCACAGCACTCAGGATGTTCGAAATGGCCAGGTGGTTGTAGCCCGGGTGGGTGATGAAGTGACTGTGAAACGCTTTAGAAAAGAAGGTTCAAAAGTCTATCTGATCGCTGAAAATGAAGAGTTTGCGCCGATAGAAATCGATTTGAAAGAGCAGGAATTGTTTATTGAAGGGCTGGGTGTGGGTGTTATCCGGCGTTCCGATCTGCACTGATCGGGCCAGCATAACCACAGACGCATTGTAAAGGCGGGTAAATATATGGAACAGCTAAGCTTTAATCAGAATATTGCGTGGCAGCAGAGCGTTATGCCTGGCCTGGTACCGGAATACACAGCCCCGAAGCAGCGCACGGTTATCCGGACGCGGCGCAAGCCTGATGTGGAAAGTCCTGCGCCGGCTGGAAATGTAACGGAAATCATTCTGCCGGAGGGGCAGGTAGAGAACTTTCAACTGCTATTGCCAATGCTGACTCAGCTGAACCAGGAGAAGCGCTGGTTGGCGTGGATAGACCCGCCCCAGGCGCTGGTGAGTAAGTGGCAAAAGATGCACGGTATCATTACCGGTGAACTGCTGGTTTTGCGTTCTACCGCTGAGTACCCGGCTCGTCAGCTTGCTGAGATAGCACTAAGCGCGGGTACCTGTCATGCGGTGGTTATGTGGACGGGGAAGCTGGGTAAAACAGCATTTGCTTCCTTGCAGGAAGCGGCTGCTAAAGGCAACAGCCACGGGGTCGTTCTCAGGCAGCGTTGAGTCCGGTTTTAATGCAGTGTGTATGCGGGCTGGGCGTCTGAAACGTCCAGTTCGTCGTCTTCCCAGTCAATGTCGTGAGACACAGTCCCGGCAGCTTCTATACCCGCCGCAATCATGGCTTTGGCCACAGACATATCCCGATCTCCCATCATTTCACGGGCTTCATCCGAAAATGAAATTTTGACTAATGGCGCGCTGTCGTCGTCGATGCGGCGAAGGGCATAATCGCCGTTGTTCAGTTGTACAATTTCGAAAAACGATGGTGACATTTCAATAACCTTTTAATGTTGAGAACCTGTAAGTGTGTATTGGGAGGGATTACCACTCGCCGTGTTGCGCTTCCAGGTTGTCGGTAAACTGTTTTATGGCTTTCAGAGTTTTTCTGAGAGCTTGGGCTGATCGGTCTGGCCCGGTTTCTGCTGAGACGGCAATAATGTTTTCTGAGTTAACCGTCTTCCGTGTCGCTGGTGGGTTGTTCTGAGCAGTCTCGAGCTGATCAAGGTGGCTCCACCAGCTTCTGCTGTCCCGTTCAAGAGTTGTAAGAAACTCTATTTCCGTGGCCTCATCGCCAATAAGATTGGCCAGTTCCGCGAGGGACAAAGGCCTATTCGGGCGTTTCTGGTAAAGCCTGGCAATCATTGCCAGTAATAATTGTTTCGCTCTCAGCAGCAGTTCGATAGAGCCTTGTGTTGCTGCTTCCTGCTGCAGTTTTTGCGTTGGCGCCGAGCTTCCTGTAGCAGCCGCTTGAGCCGCGACATCAAGTAACGTGCTGGCAAGAAACAATTTTTGTGAAACCAGCGAATACCATTGAGAAGCCATCGAGCGCTCACCTTAATTAATCCGCCATTCTACCATTTTGGTTTGCAGATTTCTTTACCCCCCTGCAGACTTGGTCCCAAGTGACAATAAAACACAATTAATGACTTGAAACGGGCGTTTGAATTTGGCAAAAAGCATGCTTCGTCTTGGGTTATTGGTTTGTCTGGAGGGGTATGGAATGCGGAGCCGATTAGTCGCATGTATGGCAGTTCTTTTGGTTGGGTATACCGGCCAGGTGCTGTCAGCAGTAACGGTAGCTGAAGCAGAACGGCTAAAACGGGATTTGACGCCGGTTGGTGCTGAGCGGGCAAGCAATGCCTCCGGTAGCATTCCCGAGTGGACCGGCGGGCTGAGTGAGGCGCCTGCTAACTGGCGTAAGGGCCAGGTTGAGATAGATCCATTTCCCCAAGACGAAACCTTGTTCGTAATCACTGCGAGCAACATGCACCTCTACAAAGACAGGCTCTCTGAAGGCTCCATTAAAATGCTGAGCCAGTACGGCCCGAATTTCTTTATGCCGGTTTACCAGACTCGCCGTACAGCAGCATTTCCTGAGAATGTGTACGAGAAATACTATGAGAATGCTCTGACTGCGGAGGTGCTGGATAACGGTAATGGCGTGCGCAACACTATTATGACAAGCCCGTTTCCCATTCCGAAAACCGGGCTTGAAGTGATGTGGAACCACATTTTGCGGTATCGCGGTGAAGAGGTATCCTTCCGGAGTGCCTCTGCAACGCCCCAGGTGGATGGCTCCTACAACCCTGTAGTTAATCACTACGACTACTACTTCCCTTACAGCAAGGAAGGGGCGGTGCTTGCTGATATAGATAACAAAATCTTCTATCTCAAGACCGATACAATTTCACCTTCTACCTTGGCCGGAACAATCACACTGGTGCATGAAACCCTCGATCAGGTGCGCTCGCCGCGGCTGGCTTGGCGTTATGACGCCGGATCCCGACGCCTGAGGCGCTCGCCGAACCTGGCGTATGAAACAGACTTGCCGAACTCTTCTTCTCTGCGCTCGGTCGATCAGAAAGATATGTATAACGGTGCGCCCAACCAGTACGACTGGGAGTTGAAGGGTAAGCGGGAAATGTTTGTTCCCTACAATGCTTACAAACTGCATGATGAGTCTGTCAAGCCGGGTGATGTCATCCGTGCCGGGCATATCAATCAGGAGCTGACCCGCTACGAACTGCACCGGGTATGGGTAGTCGAGGCAACTCGCCGCACCGGCATCAAGCACATTTATGACCGTCGTGTTTTCTATGTGGATGAAGACAGTTGGCAAATCCTGATGTCCGAAGAGTATGACGAGGCGGGCAATTTGTGGCGTGTTTCCGAGGCCCACAACATCAGTTATTACCAGGTGCCAGTATTCTGGACTACCATGGAAATGACCTACGACCTCAAGGCGAAGCGTTATTATGTTGATGGTTTGAACAATAACTATCCCGCTTATAATTTCGAGCCCGGGTTCCGGGGCAGCGAATTTACGGCTTCCTCAGCAAGGCGAGACGCTCGCCGCTGATTTCAGTGTAAACGGTTGAGTTGCTGGCGCTAGCCAGCGGCTTGACCGGGTCGCCCGTATTCTATCCCTTATTTCCAGGAGAACAGGTTATGGCCGACCCTCAGAATCCCCCTTCTTCAGAACTCCAGGCCTACCTGGATAGCTTCGATCAGCTTATGGCAGACCTGGGTCACGCACTCGCAGACCAGGATTGGGATGCCCTGGTGCGGCTTAACGAGCAGGTAAAGCCTACAATAGAACCCCTGATGGCCTCGCTGGAAGCCGGGAAGGCCGATCCGGAACTGGTTCGCACTCGGCTTGAAGAGTTGCGCCAGTTTATGGACGCAGCGGGTGAGGGTGCCACCCGAGCCAAGGCTGAAGCGGAACAGGCTCTGAAAGGTGTGAATCGAAACCGCAGTGCTGCCAAAGCCTATCACAACGTTTCAACAACCCAGCCAAAATAGCGTCATAAAATTGACTCTTCTGTGTTTACAGTCTTAAATACCGCACATATCCCCCAAAGAGATGTTTGTGAATGTCCAAAAATAACAAGGTGCTGGTGCTGAGTGAGGACGAGTCGAGGCGTCGGGATCTGGCGACTATTCTGGAGTTCGTCGGCGAGGAACAGGTTTTAGCAGGCGACGAAGCCTTGGCGCTCCTTGAATCTGGCGATGCAGAAAGTTTGGCGGACATTTCGGTTGTCGTGGTAAACGGGGAAGACCCGAATATCGTCAGCACAATCGAAAAAGTGTGTAAGGCAGTGCATGGCGTGCCTTTCCTCATGGTTGGCGACCCTTTACTCAAAGGTCTTGCGGAGACAGATGCCTCACGCGTTATTGCCCGTATGGAATGGCCGCTTAATTACACCAAGTTTGTTGACTCCCTGTACCGTGCGCAAATCTACAGCGATCAGTTCCGGCGTTCCAAAGAGCGTGGTGAGCAGCGGGGGCTGCAGCTGTTCCGCAGCCTGGTTGGTACCAGTCGCAAGGTGCAGCAAGTACGCCAGCTGATGGAGCAAGTGGCCGATAAGGACGTGAGCGTGCTGATTACCGGGCCGTCTGGTACCGGTAAAGAAGTTGTTGCCAGAAATCTCCATTACTACTCATCTCGCCGTGACAAGCCATTTGTGCCTGTAAACTGTGGTGCCATTCCGGCGGAGCTGCTGGAGAGTGAACTTTTCGGCCATGAGAAAGGCGCATTTACCGGTGCCATTACGGCGCGGGTCGGGCGTTTTGAGATGGCGGAAGGTGGCACCCTGTTTTTGGATGAAATCGGCGATATGCCCCTTAACATGCAGGTGAAAATACTACGCGTTTTGCAGGAGCGTACATTCGAGCGTGTTGGCAGTAACCGTACGATTTCTGCCGATGTTCGTGTGATTGCTGCAACCCACAAGAACCTTGAGGATATGATTGAAACCGGTGAGTTCCGGGAAGATCTGTATTACCGGCTGAACGTGTTCCCCATTGAGGTGCCGTCATTGCGGGATCGGGTGGAGGATATTCCGCTGCTGATTAATGAGCTGATTTCCCGCATGGAGAAAGAGAAGCGCGGCTCTTTACGAATGAATTCGGCGGCGATCATGAGTCTGTGCCGGCACGACTGGCCGGGTAACGTACGGGAGCTTGCGAACCTGGTAGAGCGGCTGGCGATTATGCACCCATACTCGGTAATCGGTGTGCAGGAGTTGCCCAAGAAGTTCCGGTATGTGGATGACTTTGATGAGAACCGGCCCGTTGAGGATTCGGGCATGCCGTCTGGCATTCCCGGATTGGTCGGGCTGGATGCTCCTGCTTTGTTGCCGGTGAATGGCATTGATCTCAAGGATTATTTATCGAACCTTGAGCGGCAGTTGATTCAGCAGGCATTGGATGAAGCTGGCGGGGTGGTTGCTCGGGCGGCTGAGAAGCTCAGGGTTCGGCGGACTACTCTGGTTGAGAAGGTTCGGAAGTATGGGCTTCGGGAGGAGGAGTCTGAGGAGTCCTGAGTAGCCTTCTTTTTTCTTGTGACAATAAGACGTCAAAGGTTTTCGGCCTTTGGCGTTTTCTCGTTTCTGGACGACGTAAACCCGTCGTTCACCTTTCTTCGGTTAATCCTGTTCATTGATTTATATGATAAAAGCCTAGTTGGCACGAAGCTCGCTTTGTAATCTGCAAACGAATCATCCGAAGGGTGTGGCCCGGTGTGACGGGTTAATCGGGAGTCAGGTTATGAGTCAGGCACAGTTTGTCATTCAGTCGGTGGAGCATGAGGCCCAGGCCAATGCGGCGGCGGATGCTAACGATAAGGTTAGGGCGTTGTTTCCGCAGCAGGATGATGAGGCGGTGGATTCTGCGCTGGAGATGTTTAACCAGATGTCGCGGCAGATTACCGATTCATATCGCACGCTGGAGTCGCGGGTTAACCAGTTGTCTGGCGAATTGAGCCAGGAGTCTCTGCAGCGTCAGCAGGAGCTGGAAGAGAAGGAGCAGTTGGCTGATCGGCTTTCTACTCTTTTGAAAGCTCTGCCAGCGGGTGTGGTGGTTCTGGATAGTCAGGGTGTGGTGTCCCAGAGTAATCCGGCAGCGGCTGCGTTGTTGGGTGAGCCTTTGGACGGTGAGCGCTGGGTGGATGTGATTCGCCGTTGTTTCTCGCCACGCCGGGATGATGGTCACGAGGTGTCTTTGAAAGATGGGCGCCGGGTGAGCATTGAAATTCGTACCATGGAAAACCAGCCAGGGCAGCTGATTCTGCTGACCGATCAGACAGAAACCCGTCATCTGCAATCACAGCTTGCTCACGCACAGCGGCTTTCCGCCATGGGCAAGATGGTTGCGTCGCTTGCGCACCAGATTCGTACCCCTTTGTCTGCGGCTATTCTCTATGGCGGTCACTTAACCCAGGATGATCTGGATGAGGAGATGCGCCAGCGTTGTGCATCCCGCTTGATGTCAAGGCTTACCCACCTGGAGCAGCAGGTGCGGGATATGTTGATTTTTGCCCGGGGCGAAACCCGGTTGGCGGAGGAGCTTTCTGCCGCAACACTGGTTTCGGCTCTGGAATCTGCACTAGATGGAATCAAGCCAGCATCCGGTTCGGATGTGATGCTAAAGAATGATGTGCCAGCGGATTGTCGGTTGATGTGTAACCGGGATGCGTTGGTGGGCGCCTGTACCAATCTGGTGAATAACAGTCTTGAAGCGGGTGCAACCGCCGTAGCTGTTCAGGTTACTTTGGACGCGGGCGAGCTACTGATTCGTGTTCTGGATAACGGCCCGGGCTTTGCCAAGGCAGAAGCTGGCAGGCTTGCAGAAGCTTTTTACACAACGAAATCTCACGGCACCGGGCTTGGCCTGGCGGTTGTGCAGGCCGTTGTCAAAGCGCATCAAGGGCAGTTTTCTATTGATTCGCCAGAGCAGGGCGGTGCTGTTGCAACTCTGCGTCTGCCGCTTTTGCGTAGCCCTTCCCGTAACCTTTCTCGTAAGACCGTTTAATCGGAGGCAACCATGGCCAAGGCCCAGATACTGATTGTTGAAGATGACCGTGACCTGCGGGAGGCGCTGGTAACCACTCTGGAGTTGGCAAAGTTCCGCGTGCGCGAAGCTTCCAATGCCCATGAGGCGCTGGTGCGTCTGGCAGAGGCGCCAGTCGATATGGTGGTCAGCGATGTAAACATGCCCGGCCTCTCCGGCCATGAATTGCTGGGAGAGGTGCAGCGGCTGTACCCGGGCTTGCCGATGATGCTGATCACAGCCTACGGCCAAATTAGCCACGCGGTTTCTGCCATGCAATCCGGTGCAGTGGATTATTTGGTGAAACCATTCGAGCCCAAGGTGTTGGTTGATGCCGTTACCAAGGTAGTCGGCGGCAGTCGCCCGAAGTCTGGCGATGAGCCAGTAGCTGAAGACCCGGCCAGTAAGCGCATATTTCAACTGGCAGCCAAGGTGGCTGGCAGTGATTCTACGGTGATGATTTCCGGCGAGAGCGGTACCGGTAAAGAAGTGCTGGCCAGGTACATCCATCAGCAGTCGCCCCGGGCGGAACAGCCGTTTGTGGCCATTAACTGCGCGGCTATTCCCGAGAACATGCTTGAAGCGATTCTGTTCGGCCATGAAAAAGGTGCCTTTACCGGTGCGATTGCATCAGCCCCAGGTAAATTTGAACAAGCTAATGGCGGAACGATTTTACTGGATGAAGTGTCAGAGATGGATCCGGCTCTGCAATCCAAATTGCTTCGTGTTCTGCAAGAGCGGGAAGTGGAGCGGGTAGGCGGGCGCAAAACCATCTCCCTGGATGTGCGCGTAATTGCGACCACCAACCGGGATCTGGCAGATTTTGTGCGGGAAGGTCGGTTCCGGGAAGACCTTTACTATCGGTTGAGTGTATTCCCTATGCATTGGCAGTCATTGAGGGAGCGTCCTCTGGATATATTGCCCATGGCAACCTATTTGCTGAAGAAGCACTGTCGCAAGATGAAACTTACCGGCATCAGCTTTGCTGCGGATGCCCGCAACGCTCTGGTTCAACACAGCTGGCCTGGCAACGTGCGGGAGCTGGATAATGCCATCCAGCGCTCTCTGGTTCTGCATCAGGGTAACGTGATTCACGCGGGCGACCTGTGTCTCGATATGGGCACAAGCGGACGCTTCGATGGCCACGCGGTTGTATCAGCAGCCCCGGCAACGGTTGCAGCTGGTATTGAAGAATCTTTTCCGCAACATCAGGGGCAGCCTGCTTCGGCAGCATTTTCATCACGAGTCCATGAAACAGATGACCCCGCCCCTGCCATGGTTGAAGCGGGGACCTTGGGAGATGATCTGCGCCAGCAAGAGTTTCGTATCATCATCCAGACGCTAAAAAGTGAGCGGGGTCGCCGCAACAGGGCGGCGGAACAGTTGGGTATCAGCCCCAGAACACTGAGATACAAGTTGGCTCAGATGCGCGATGCCGGAATAGACCTGGATGCTGAGCTGGCTATGGCGTAAAACCGAATTATCGTAGTACCCCTTCATTCGGCACCCTATGGGTGCCTTTTTTATCGCTGCGTGCCTCATACTGTTCAATTTCACACCAGTTCTCTGCAGGCCCCATTCCGCGGTGTTGTAGGTGACCTGTCCTTGCTGTGTTAACAATCTTATCCACAGGTATTGTGGGTAATTTAATTCTGTCAAAACTCTGTCGCTGTGGAACGTCTGTCTTTAGTTGGCGCTCATAACATTATGTAAATTAAGGGTAAAGTAATCCTGGCCTGACCATTGCTTAGACTTAATCAATACAGTTAGATCAGCAAGCCAGCCCCTGTCGGGGTGGTGTCAGGAGAAAGTTATGGTTCAGCGTGCCGACATCAACAGTGTTCTTTCCGATATCCGCGCACTGCGTTCGCAAATGAATCAGAACCAGCGTGTTGACCAGGATTTATCAGTACGTGGCCGTATTGATGGGCCGCGACAGGTTGATCAAACCCAGGAGACAAGCAGCTTCGGTAACATGCTGAGCAAGGCCGTTAACAATGTGAACGAGGTTCAGCAGGAAGCCAATTCATTGCGTACGGCCTACGATATGGGCGACCCCACTGTGGATATTACCCGAGTGATGATTGCAGCCCAGAAATCTACGGTGTCTTTTGAGGCCTTAACCCAGGTGCGTAACCGGGTGGTCAGGGCGTACGAAGACATCATGAATATGCCAATCTGATAACGGAGCACAGACATGGCCAGCGTTCCCGCAGAAACAGTCCCGAATATGCCAGCCACGCAGGGTGGCGGTGGCTCCGAAAGCAGCAGTGACTTGTTTATGGGCTTTAACCGCCTGAACCTGCTGCGACAGGTTGGCCTTATGGTGGGGCTTGCTGCCAGTGTTGCACTGGGCCTCGCAGTTGTACTTTGGGCGCAGGAGCCGAACTATCAGCCAGTGGTGGGGGATTTGTCTGCGTACAACCCTCAGGACGTAACCACCATTCTCGACAGTAATGGTATCGATTATAAAATGGATACGCGCACTGGTGCTCTGCTGGTGCCTTCCGAGCAGGTATATACAGCCCGGCTTAAATTGGCGGCCGAGGGCGTTACAGATCAAAAAACCATGGGTTACGAACTGCTCGACAAAGATCGTGGCCTGGGTACATCCCAGTTTATGGAAACGGTCAGCTACCGCCGTGGCCTTGAAGGCGAACTGGCACGCACCATCAGCAGTATGCGTGGCGTGCGCGCTGCCAGGGTTCACTTGGCTATACCCGAGCGTTCTGTATTTGTGCGGGATGCCCGTGATCCTACCGCCTCGGTGTTTCTGGAAGTTTTTGCAGGGCGCCGTCCGGAGCAGGAACAGATTGCAGCGATCGTGAATCTGGTAGCCGGCAGTATTCCAATGATGAACAAGGACCATGTCACGGTTGTTGATCAGAACGGGAATTTACTGACTGGTAAAACCAATCGCGGCGATGGCGAGCGCATGCAGGATCAATACGAGTACACCTCGCGCCTGGAAGAGCGTCTTACGCGCCGCGTTGCCTCTCTAATCGCACCTATTGTTGGCGAAGGCCGGTACCGGGCCGAAGTCTCTGCAGATCTGGATTTTTCCTCAGTTGAGCAGGCAGAGGAGCTGTTTAATCCGGAGCAGCAAGCTGTGCGCAGCGAGCGCGATTTAACAGAGCAGCGCGTTGCCGGATTTAACGGTGGTGTGCCGGGTGCTCTGTCTAATCAGCCTCCCGCTAACGCCACAGTACCTGAACAGGTTAATGCTCAAGCGGGCGCTGCAGAGGATGGAGTACCAACGCAGCCGCCAGTGAATGTGCGCAAGGAAACAACACGAAATTATGAGATGGACCGTACGGTCAGTTACACGCGGCAGGAGTTGGGGCGCGTAAGGCGTGTAACGGTAGCACTGGCTGTTGACGACATGAAAGTGGTCAATCCGGATACCGGCGCGGTAACCTATGAAGCCTGGCCCGAGCAGGAATTGCAGCGCCTGAGCATGCTTGTGCGGGATGCTGTAGGCTATTCTGCTGCACGGGGTGACAGTGTAACTGTAATGAATACAGCGTTTGCCCCGGAAGAAGCTTACGAGTTTGACACTCCCGGGTTCTGGGAACAGCCCTGGTTTTGGGATCTCATGAAGCAGGTTTTGGCTGGTCTGGTGATATTGGTATTGGTGTTAGGCCTGTTGCGTCCAACATTGAAGAGCCTGTCTGGTGGCGCTCAGCGTGCCCGGAGTGGGGATTCCGATTTGGATGGTTATGATGACGAGGGTGGAAACGATGCTCTGCGACAAGCATTGACCTCGCAGGACGACTTGCTTTTGCCGGGCGCGACAGACAGCTATGATAGACAACTGAATGCTCTTAAAGGCCTGATTGCCGAAGATCCGGCGAGGGTTTCTCAGGTGATGCGCCAGTGGGTGAATGTTGATGACTGATCAATCCGGAGCGCCAGGTGCTGATGCACCTAAAGCGCCTCAGAGGAAAATTCCTCGGGTAGAGCAGGCGGCGATTCTGCTGATGTCTCTGGGCGAGGCAGATGCTGCTGAAGTGCTTAAGCATATGGGGCCCAAAGAGGTCCAGCGGGTAGGTGTTGCCATGGCTCAGATGAAGGATGTGAGCAAAGGCGATGTAACCTATGTGCTCAATCAGTTTGTGGATGCAGTGGGTGGCCAGACCGGGCTTGGCGTAGGCAATGATGATTATATTCGCGCCATGCTGACACAGGCTCTTGGTGACGATAAAGCTGCGAGCCTGATTGATCGCATTCTTATCGGTGGCAATACCACCGGCCTGGACACGCTTAAATGGATGGAGCCAAGAGCTGTCGGTGATATTATCCGCTATGAGCATCCGCAGATTCAGGCCATAGTTATCTCCTACCTTGATCCGGACCAGGCTGCCGAAATATTGGCAACCCTGGATGAAAAGGTACGTCTCGACGTAATGATGCGGGTGGCTTCGCTCGAAAGTATTCAGCCCCAGGCCCTGCAAGAGCTAAACGATATTCTGGAAAAGCAGTTCTCCGGCGGGTCGGCGGCCCAGACCAGTCGCATAGGCGGTATAAAGCGCGCGGCGGACATTATGAACTTTATGGATCGCAGTATTGAAGGCAGCCTGCTGGATTCCATCAAGGATATGGACCCGGACCTCGCCACAACAATCGAAGACCTTATGTTTGTGTTTGATAACCTCAAGGATATTGATGACCGGGGTATTCAGGCGTTGCTGCGAGAAGTGTCTTCAGAAGTGCTGGTTGTTGCCCTCAAGGGCGCTGATGACGCAGTGCAGGAAAAAATATTCAAGAACATGTCCAAGCGTGCAGCCGAGCTGCTGCAGGACGATCTGGAAGCGAAAGGCCCTGTGCGGGTGAGCGAAGTGGAATCCGCTCAGAAAGACATTATTAACATTGCCCGTCGCATGGCCGAAGCGGGAGAAATCACGCTGGGCGGCGCGGGTGAAGAAATGATGTGATGAAAGACTCCTCCAAAGACCCTCTTAAAGATCTCAGTCGCATTCCCAAAGAGGAACTTACCGCCTATGAGCGGTGGGAACTCCCGTTGCTCGATGCCCGTGGCAACGAGGTTGCCCGTGTGGAAGAGCGTAACGTAAAGCCATTGACCGCCGGTGATATCGTCGAAATTCGCCAGGCTGCGCATGATGATGGCTTTAACGAAGGGCGAGAGCAGGGATTGCAGGAGGGTCGTGCTGAGGGTTATGAGCAGGGCCACAAAGAAGGCCTTGAAGCCGGGCTTGCCGAAGGGAAGGAACGGGGCCAGAGCGAGGGTTATGACGAAACCCGCAAGGAAGTCAGCGCAAGCCTGGATCGCCTTGAACAATTACTGGGGGAGTTGCTGGTGCCTATCGGTCGGCACCAGGATGAAATTGAAACTTCTTTGCTGAACCTCACCATGGTGCTTGCCCGGGCCGTTGTTTACCGCGAATTGACTATCGACTCTTCACAGATACGTAAAGTGGTGCGCCGAGCCATGGAAGCCTTGCCCACCACGGCGGAAAATGTTCGGATTTATGTGCATCCGGATGATCACAGCGCCGTTGTTGAAGTGGCTGGGCGTTTTGAAGCGACAGCCTCTGTTGTAGAGGATGACAAGGTATTGCCTGGCGGCTGTCGGGTTGAAACCCGCAATAGTCTCGTCGACTTTACCGTCGAAAAACGCTTTCAGCGCGCTGTTCAGAGCATGTTGGAGCCTCAGGTCGGCAATGGTGAAAGCGGCGAACCTGAAGAATTGGGCGCGCTGATGGATGATCTGACAGACTTTCAGCGAGATGTACTGAGCTCTCCGGAAGAAAAAACAAGCGAAGAGGCTACTGAGGGCAGTATGCCCCCCGAAGATAAACCTGTCGAAGGCGAGCCTGATGACATCCTCCCTGGCTGACCGCCTCGATCGATATCAGGCCTATCTCCGCTCAGATCTGGAGCCTGAGCTTTCAGGTCGCCTGACCAGAATGGTTGGGCTAACGCTGGAATGTGTCGGCTGCCCGATGGTGGTGGGCGACAGGTGTGTGATAAAAGGCGAAGGTGGCGGCACGGTTGAGGCGGAAGTGGTGGGGTTTGAGGATGATAAAGTCTACCTCATGCCTTTGACTGCCATTGAAGGTCTTAAACCAGGTGCAAGGGTAGTTCGGTTGTCCTCAGCCAGCCGTGTTCCGGTTGGTCCTCTTATGCTGGGCCGTGTAGTGGATGGCAGTGGCGAGCCCCTTGATGGCAAGGGGCCGTTGCAGGCTGAAGCCCGTGTTCCACTTACCGGCGACATTATCAACCCTCTTAACCGCGCTCCTGTGCGCCAATCCATGGATGTGGGCATCCGGGCCATTAATGCCTTGTTGACCGTTGGTCAGGGGCAGCGTTTGGGCCTGTTTGCGGGCAGTGGTGTTGGTAAGAGTATGTTGTTGGGCATGATGACCCGGTTTACCGACGCCGATATCACCGTTGTGGGCCTGATTGGTGAGCGGGGCCGGGAAGTTAAAGAATTTATTGAGGATATTCTGGGTGAAGAAGGCCTGGCCCGGTCGGTTGTGGTTGCTTCCCCGGCTGATGATTCGCCTCTGATGCGATTGCGTGCGGCCATGCTGACTACCCGCATTGCAGAGTACTATCGGGATCAAGGCAAGCGCGTGCTGCTGTTGATGGATTCGCTCACACGGTACGCTCAGGCCCAGCGCGAGATTGCATTGGCGGTTGGGGAGCCACCTGCGACCAAAGGCTATCCGCCTTCTGTGTTCGCCAAACTACCGCAACTGGTGGAGCGAACGGGCAATGGCTTACCCGGAGGCGGCTCCATTACTGCATTTTATACCGTATTGACCGAAGGCGACGATCAGCAGGACCCCATTGCAGATGCAGCCCGGGCGATACTGGACGGTCACATTGTGCTGTCCCGAAGGCTTGCGGAAGAGGGCCACTACCCCGCCATCGACGTTGAAGCTTCCATCAGTCGGGTTATGCCACAAGTAACAGAAACCGAGCATTTTGCTCGGTCCCAGCGGTTTAAACAGGTTTATTCCCGTTATCAGCAGGCCCGCGATCTGATCAGTGTTGGTGCATACGTGAAGGGTTCTGACCCGGAAACCGATTTTGCCATTACTCATATCAGCAATATGCGCCAATTCCTGCAGCAGGACCTTAACGAGCGCGCTTCCTTGCCTGAAAGTATTGAGGGCTTGCTGTCGGTCGTTCCGGAGAGGCGTTCACCGGAGCGCCGTAAATCTGCCGCTCTTGATCCAACGGCCGGTACCAATAGAGGTGCTGAATAATGCTGCGCTCAAAACGCCTCGCGGTTGTGCTCACTCTTGAAGAGCGAAAGGAGAAGGAAGCGCTCGAATTGATGGGCAAGGCTCGCGAAGTGGTTGAGCAGCACAGTGAACAGGTGGCAAAGCTCAACCGCTACCAGCAGGAATACCGGGATCAGATTCGAGAAAGCCAGCATGGCGTGGTGCAGGTAAATCGCTTGCAGGCCTGGCAGGCATTTATTGCCCAGCTTGATCAGGTTATCCTGCAGCAGCAAAAACAGCTTACCCAGGCTGAAGCAGTGTTTGAGGCCCGCAGGCGAGAGTGGCAACAAGCCTGGGAGCGCCGTCGAGGAATGGAAAAATACATTGAAACCTGTCGCCAGCAAGAAAGCAGGGCACAGGATGTTCAGGAACAGAAGCTTGCGGATGAGGCTGCTGGCCGGGCTTTTGCACGTCGCAGTCGTTGATGCTTGCGCTGAATCATTCTTCACTTCATGCAAACTGGCAGCGCTGCGCTATCCTTGTATAAACACGGGGCGCCTGAACAGAGGTTGCCGGATGTTTTAATAAATACCACCGGAGGTTTATGCGGATGCCAATTGAGACCCACCGTAGTCACGATGGACGATCCCTGACCATAAAGATAGAAGGCCGCTTTGATTTCAGTACTCACCAGGCCTTTCGTGATGCCTATGAACATGGTGGGCGGGATGTTAGTGGCTACGTTGTGGATTTGTCAGACGCAACCTATCTCGATAGTTCTGCACTGGGTATGCTGCTTCTGCTCCGGGATCATGCGGGCGGAGACAGTGCCGATATTGTCATTCAGAACTGCAACAACGATGTCCGCAAGATACTGACCATCTCCAACTTTGAGCAACTGTTCACCATTCGGTGATCCCTCAGATCACTGGAACCTGTCATGGATGAATCTGCACCTCTCAAAATTCTCATTGCAGACGACAGTGACAGTGACCGCCTGATACTGAAAACCTTATTGAAGCGCTTGGGCCACATGGTGGTCGATGCGGCCAATGGCCACGAGGCAGTGGCACTCTTTCAGTCGGAAACACCGGATATTGTCTTGCTGGATGCACTCATGCCTTCAATGGACGGCATGGAGGCTGCCCGACATATCAAGAAACTTGCGGGTGAGCGTCTGGTGCCGCTGATCTTTATTACCTCTCTGACCGAGCCCGAGGACCTGGCAGGGTGCCTTGAAGCCGGAGGGGATGGATTTCTCAGCAAACCCTATAACCGGGTGATGATCAAAGCCAAGGTCAATGCGTTTAACCGGATGCGCCTGATGCACCAGGCGCTGTCTGATCAGCGAGACCTGATGCATGAGCGAAACCGGCAGTTGCTGAAAGAGCAACACATAGCCCGAGGGGTTTTTGATAATGTCGCTCATACCGGTTGCCTGAATGCGCCTAATATTCGTTTTCATGCATCCCCCTTATCAGTGTTCAGTGGCGATGTACTGTTTGCCTCACCCCGGCCGGCCGGTGGAATGCTTGTATTTGCCGGAGATTTTACCGGCCATGGATTACCTGCAGCGATAGGCGCTATGCCCGTAGCTGAGTCCTTTTATGGCATGGCGGGAAAGGGCTTTAATGGTGCCGATATCCTCAGGGAAATAAACCAGAAGCTGGTCCGGATTCTCCCGAAAGATATGTTCTGCTGCGGCGCTATGGTGGAAGTAGACTTTGCTCTGAATCAGTTAAATATCTGGAATGGCGGCTTGCCTGACATGTGGCTGATGCGGTCGCCAACTGAGCGTTACAGCCTGCCTTCGCGTCACTTGCCTCTGGGAATTCTGGGTCCGGACCAGTTTAAGGCAGACATGGAAACTGTGAGGTCGCGGCCAGGCGACCGTTTGCTCTTGATGACCGATGGCGTGCTGGAATGCTCTGATAGCGAGGGGCAGCTCTTTGGTGAGCAGGGCGTTCGTAGGGCTATAGAAAATGCTGGCCTGAGCAGGCACCCTTTTGATGCACTTATGAGCGAAATACAGCGGTTTACCGGGCAGCACAAGTTTGGCGACGATCTAACGCTTTGTTGTCTGGAAATGGTTGATGAAGCAGGTCAGGCGGCTTTGCCTGATGCCGTTGAGCTGTCGACCCTGGCTGGGCCAACGCAGTGGCGTTGTGATTACGAACTCCAGGGGAGTACGCTTGGAGAGTTTAACCCTCTGCCACTACTCCTGCACATCTGTATGGAAGTGCCCGGGTTACGGCGAAGGAGCGGAGAAGTTTATACACTGCTTTCAGAGCTGTACAATAATGCGCTTGAGCACGGTGTACTTCAGCTTCCATCGGAATGGAAATATACACCAGAGGGCTTTGACCGATACTATTCCGAACGGGCCAAACGTCTAAGCCGGGTAGATGGTCACTATATACGGTTCAGTTTTCATCACGATTTGACGGCTTTGGGGGGGCGTTTGCGTGTTGTCTGCGAGGACAGCGGCGAGGGCTTCGATTTCCAGAACCATCCCGTTCTGCAAGCCACAGAGATGGCTCAGAGTGGTCCCCGCTACGGCGGCAGGGGCTTGGCATTAATAAAACGGCTGGCGAAAACCGTCCAGTTTGATAAGAAAGGGAGCCGGGTAGACGTTGTCTATGAATGGTTCTTTTAATAATAACCTTTAACAGGAACAAGGGAGTTGGTCATGGTTGATAAGCCACACCTTGATGAAGAAGCTCTGGCAGAGCTTCAGGATGTAATGGAAGATGAATTCGAAACACTGATTAACACCTACCTGAGCGATTCGAGAGATAGAATCGAAAGCCTGAAAAAAGCCATAAGTGACGGAGATGCCGAGGCTTTGGCCCATACCGCCCACAGCTTTAAGGGCAGTTGTATCAATATTGGAGCACCGCGTCTTGGAGCTCTTTGCCGGGAAGTCGAGAAAGCCGGACAGGACGGGCGCCTGAGTGATGTTCAGCCCGTTCTGGATACCATAGACGCAGAGTTTCAGCGGGTGACGGATGCCCTGCACACGCTGATGGCCGGGGGCGCGGAATAGTCTGCTGAACCGGTAATGGAGCCAAAGGCTGTAGGCTGGCACCGCTTTTGCAGTTATCCGGGTATGAGCCTGATAAACCGCCTTTAGGCGGATTGAATCAGGCATCCAGGGTTCAAAAGCGGCAAGAGGTTGCCATGACTCAGATGGTTCTTCCCCAGACTCCCGCACCAGGGATGCAGAATGATGCCGGTGCTTCGAAAGCCGGATCAGCTCGCGACAGTGTGGGCGGCGAAAGCCGGTATGATTCTGTTTCCCGCACGGAGCAGAAGCGACTGGATCGCCAACAGGCCCAGCGTAACGACGATAACAAACAAACCGAAGCCAGAAACGCCCGGAAAGCAGACAGTGAGCCGACTGCGAATCAGGCCCAGCCTTCCGGAAAGCCCGGCGCGCCAGCAAAAGCTGACAAGACGGCCGCAGCAGACGAAACGGCTGTGGCTGGTATGAGTGTTGACGGAGCGAACGCAGAAATAGCGCCAGAGATGGAAGCGCTGGCTATTCCCCTGACGTTTGCAGAGTTGCAGGCGCTGCTGGTGCCGACAACAGGGCAGGCTGCGGTGGCAGGCGGATTACCTGCGAATAATCCAGCTGCAGTAGCGCCGGGCGCCCAGTTGTTTGCAGGTCTTGCCGGAGTCAAACCTGAACAGACTGCCACACAGTTGTCCGATTCAGTGATGCCCTTGGCCGGTAAATCGGCCAGTTCAATTGACCCCTCTGCGCTGCTGACCGGAACCCGTTTCGAATCGGCAGTTGAACTGGTTTCCCAGCAAAACGCCAACAACGCTGCCGGCAAGCTGGCGGCAGACGCGCAGGTGCCTCTGAGGAGTTACGCAACATCGGTTGATGTGCCCGTAAATCATGCAGAATGGGGCGACAAACTCATGGGCAAGCTCAGTTGGCTCACAGCCAAAAACCTGTCGGTGGCTGAGATTCACCTGACGCCTCCTGACATGGGGCCAATGGAGGTTCGGGTTCGGGTTCAGAATGACCAGGCCAACATCACTGTACATGCAGCAAACCCCGTTGTTCGGGAACAGTTGGAACTTCATTCCCACCGGCTCCGTGACATGCTGGGCGAGCAAGGGCTTTCCCTGGCTCAATTTGACGTGTCGGATAACTCTCGGAACTCGTCTGGAGAACAGAATACAGGTGACGGGGATGGCTCATCGACCGGGTCTGGCACAACACTGTCAGCGGCAGAAAGCGGTGACGAAGGGGGGCAAGCTGGCAGTCTTGACCTGAGCTGGAATGGCGCCATCGATGTATTTGCCTGAGCACCAGCACTAAATACTGAACGCTGTTCGCCAATCCGCTTTGCCCCACACCTCTCGCAAGGCTAAACTGCGGGACTGAACGGAGGGCAGGGCGTTCTGGCCCGCTCCTTGCAAAAAAATATACAAACGTCTTGGGCATAAGAGTTCATTGACGGATTTCTGGCGAAAAACACTATGGCAGAAAACAGCACAGCTGAGGCAGCACCGGCCAAAAAAAGTAAACTGAAACTGATCATTTTGCTGGTGATCGTAGTGATACTGGCGATTGCGTTATCCGTTGCAGGAACCCTGTGGTTTCTCGGTGGCACTATACCCGGAATGGGGGGCGACGCCGCCAGTGAGGACAGTACGGTAACGGAAGAACCCTTTACACCCAGTGTTTATCTGGAGATCGAAAAAGCTCTGGTAACAACGGTTCAGGGAGAGGGGCGCCAGCGTTATGTGCAGGTGTATGTGTCGCTGGAATCTCTGGGCCCTCAGGCTCTGGCTGCGGCCAAACTGCATATGCCCTTGATTCGTAGCCAGCTGGTGATGGTGCTTGGCAGTAGCAGCTTTGCCGAGTTGCAAACGCCGGAAGGGCGGAAAAACCTCGCAGACAGGATGCTGGATACGGTTAATCAGGTTTTGGAACAGGAAGGCGAACCCACGATCACCAGGGTGTTGTTCAGAAACTTCGTCGTTCAATAGTTAGCGCAACAGAGCCCCTACATGGGCACAGGTTTTCAGCGGCAGGACTAGGTATGCAGGATTTACTGTCACAGGATGAAATTGATGCGCTCCTTCACGGCGTAGATGAAGGTGACATCGATACCTATGAAGAAAGCGACGAAACCGGCGTAAAGTCCTACGACCTCTCCAGTCAGGATCGTATCGTTCGGGGCCGGATGCCGACGCTGGAAATGATAAACGAGCGCTTTGCCCGCTATACTCGTATCAGCCTGTTTAACTTGCTGCGCCGCAATGCGGATGTCTCCACCGGCGGCGTTCAGATCATGAAGTTTGGCGAGTACATACACACTCTGTATGTGCCCACTAGTTTGAATCTCTGCAAGGTACGTCCGCTGCGGGGAACATCCCTGTTTGTTCTGGATGCAAAGCTTGTATTCAAACTGGTTGATAACTTTTTCGGTGGTGAGGGGCGGCATGCCAAGATCGAAGGTCGCGAGTTCACGCCAACAGAAAATCGCATTGTCCAGATGGTCCTCAACCAGGTTTTTCAGGACATGCAGGAAGCCTGGCAAGCGGTTATCAAAATAGATTTTGAATACCTCAGCTCCGAAGTAAACCCTGCCATGGCCAATATTGTGAGCCCCAGCGAGGTTGTGGTGGTTAGCACTTTCCACATCGAACTTGATGGCGGCGGTGGTGAGCTACACTTTGCCTTACCTTATTCAATGATTGAGCCTATACGTGACGTGCTCGATTCCGGTGTGCAAAGCGACGTTGACGACGTGGATGAGCGCTGGGTCAGTGCCATGCAGGAGGACATCAAAGAGGTGGAGGTTCCAATAAACACCACTGTCTGCAGGCGTCGGATTTCCCTGAGGGAAGTCGCCAAGCTGAAGGCTGGCGATATTATACCGGTAGAGGTGCCTGAGCATCTGACAGTTACCGCCAATGGTATTCCTATTTACAAGGCAACCATGGGAACTCGAGACGGCAAGCTGGCGTTGAGAATTCATGAGCGGGCGGAACGCCCAAAGGTAAAAAAACAATCGAAGGTAGGACGCAATGGCTGACGACAAGAAAGAAGGTCAGGAGCTGAGCGAGGACGAAAAGCTGGCTGCCGAATGGGAAGCAGCCATGGAAGAGTCCGGTGATGAAGGCTCTGAAGAGTCCACGGAAGATGAGTGGGCCCAAGCTATGGAAGAGGCCGGGGAGACTGGGGCCGGTAAAGCCGCCGATAGCAGCGTTCGCGCAGCCCCTATGGAAGAGTTTGACGAAAGCAGCATGGCAACCAAGGGCAGCGCTACGCCGCCGGATCTGGATGTGATTCTCGATATACCTGTCAGCATCTCCATGGAGGTCGGGAATACCCAGATACCCATTCGCAACTTGCTGCAGCTGAACCAGGGTTCGGTGATCGAGCTGGATCGGCTGGCAGGTGAGCCATTGGATGTGTTGGTAAACGGAACCCTCATTGCCCACGGCGAAGTGGTTATGGTCAACGAAAAATTCGGCATCCGCCTGACCGATGTGATCAGCCCGGGCGAACGCATCAAGCGGCTGCAGAAATAGTATGTGGATTAAAGCGGCGGTAGCCTCGCTACTCCTGTTGGCGTTACCCGCCATTGCGGAAGAAACCGCTGAGGCCATAAAAAGCGCACCGGCAAAAGTGGCAGGCAACGCTCCGGATACCTTGGGCACGTTACTTAGCCTGGGTGTCGGCTTGTTGGCGGTTATAGCCGTTATTTACGGTTGCGCCTGGATTATTCGCAGAATGAATGGCATGACGGGCATGAATAACAATGCCATCAAGGTTGTCTCCGTAATGGCCATTGGCGCCCGCGAGCGCATCGCGCTGATTGAGGTGGGCGGCCAGCAGATTTTACTGGGGATCACCCCGTCAGCGATACGAACGCTTCAGGTTTTTGAAGAACCGGTTGTGGATGCAGGTAAAGCAACTTCCGGAGACTTCGCCAAACGGCTGCAGGGCATGATTGGCAAATCCTGGACGGCTCCGAGCAAGGAATGACGGATTCTATGATGGTGGCCGCACTCAAACGACACATTCCATTTTTAGTTGTACTTGCAGGTATGTTCTGGGCCCCGTTGGCGGCTGCAGACTTGCCTGGTATTCCCGCATTCACGGTTCAGCCCGGCGAGGGTGAAGGTGTTGAGGAATACTCGGTAACCTTGCAGATTCTGGCGCTGATGACCGCGCTGACCTTCTTGCCTGCCATGCTCATGATGATGACATCCTTCACTCGCATCATCGTGGTGTTTGCAATCTTGCGCCAGGCTCTGGGGCTGCAGGCGACACCTTCAAACCAGATACTGCTTGGCCTTGCGCTGTTTCTCAGTATTTTTATCATGAAGCCCGTGCTTGAAGAGGCTAATCGCGTGGGACTGCAACCCTACCTTCAGGAGGAAGTAACTTCCCTGGAAGCAGTGGAGTTGGCCAGTAAGCCGTTCAAGGAATTCATGCTGGGGCAAACCCGGGAAGATGATTTGGCGCTGTTCATGCGCATTGCCGACGTTCAGTACGATACTGCGCGGGATGTTTCATTCTGGATTCTGATGCCGGCCTTTGTAACCAGCGAGTTGAAAACAGCCTTCCAGATAGGGTTTATACTGTTTATTCCGTTTCTTATTCTCGACATGGTCGTCGCCAGTGTTTTGATGGCCATGGGTATGATGATGTTGTCACCCATCATCATCTCGCTGCCGTTCAAGATTATGCTGTTTGTTCTTGTAGACGGCTGGGCCCTCATTATGGGAACCCTCGCAGCCAGTTACGGGATATAGGCCGGCTATGAGAGACAGGAGAGAAGCATGACTCCGGAAACCGTTATCGACATCATCCGTGAAGCCTTGTGGATGATCGTGCTGTTCGCGTCCGTCATTATCGGGCCTGGGTTGGTTATTGGTCTGGTTGTGAGTACCTTTCAGGCCGCTACACAGATCAACGAGCAAACCCTGAGCTTCCTGCCACGCCTGCTGGTAACACTTATAGTTATCATTGTTTTGGGGCCCTGGTTACTAACCAAGCTTCTGGATCATGCACACCGGCTGATCTCCAGCATTCCCTACCTGATCGGCTGATCCATGACCCCCATGGAACTCAGTGCAGACATGCTCGGCCAGTGGGTTGGGCAACATCTTTGGCCATTGTTCCGATTGGCCAGCTTTCTGATGGTCATCCCCATTTTCGGTACCCAGCTGGTTCCCGCCCGCGTGCGCTTGGGGCTTGCGTTGTTAATGACTATTCTGATCGTGCCGATGATTCCGGAAGTACCAAAGGTTGAAGCACTGAGTGCGGATGCCGTTGTTATTACGCTCCAGCAAATTCTGATCGGTGTAGGCATGGGGTTTGCGCTAACTGCACTCTGGCAGCTGTTTGTTGTTGCCGGCCAGATGATCGCCATGCAAATGGGCTTGGGCTTCGCCTCCATGGTCGACCCGGCCAACGGCGTAAACGTACCTGTACTCGCCCAAATCTACACCATTACCATTACTCTGCTGTTCCTGGCCATGAACGGTCACCTGGTGGCGTTTGAGGTGTTTATAGAAAGTTTCAGAATCATGCCCATCGGCATGGAGGGCCTAGGCCAGGTAGGTGTTTGGGAGTTGGCGCACCGCATAAGCTGGATGTTTGCCTCTGCCATGCTGCTGGCGTTGCCGGCGGTAACGGCCGTTCTTATTGTCAGCATTTCCTTCGGCGTAATGACCCGGGCTGCGCCGCAAATGAACATCTTCGCACTTGGCTTTCCGATTGGCCTGATTTTTGGATTGTTTGCCATATGGGTGCTGCATGCCAACTTTCTGCCGCACTTTCAGAACTACACTGAGCAAACCTTTGAGTTCATGCGGGGCCTGCAAGGGCAACCCTAACTGATACGCCAAGAGTTCTAGTATGGCTGAAGAAAACGACAACAGTCAGGAAAAAACCGAAGAGGCCACCCCCCGAAGGCTTGAGAAAGCCAGGGAGGATGGCCAGACTGCCCGATCCAAAGAGCTGGCCACCATGGCTGTTCTGATCGCCGGTGCCGGTGGTCTGTTGATGTTTGGCGCCCACTTGGGAGCTGCGTTGGAGGCCATCATGCGTGATGCTTTCACGCTGGAGCGCTCTGCAGTATTTGACACCCGGCACATGAGCCTCCAGCTGATGGCCTCGGCTAAAGAAGCTGCATGGGCGCTTTCCCCGATTCTTGTAATTCTTCTGATTGCCGCTATAGCCGGATCCATCGGCATTGGTGGTTTGTTATTCAGCGGTAAAGCGATAGCCCCTAAACTGAATCGCATGGATCCCATCAAGGGTTTGGGACGCATGTTCTCTGCCCGCTCCCTTATCGAGTTGGTTAAAGCTATCGCTAAAGTGGGCCTGGTAATGGCCTTGGCTGTGCTCATTCTGAATGTTCGCACGGAAGATTTACTCTCCATCGCCAATGAGCCGGCAGTGCCCGCCATGGAGCACGTGCTCTGGACCTTGGGTTGGAGTTTTTTCCTGCTCTCATGCGCCACCATCATCATTGCCATGATCGACGTGCCATTCCAGATTTTCGATCACCAGAAAAAGCTGCGAATGACCAAGCAGGAAATCAAAGACGAATATAAGGATTCTGAAGGCAAGCCCGAGGTTAAAGGCAAAATTCGCCAACTCCAGCGAGAAATGGCCCAGCGCCGCATGATGCAGGATGTGCCGACGGCCGACGTGGTCATCACCAACCCGACTCACTATGCGGTGGCGTTGAAATACGATCCGGACTCCATGGGCGCGCCCATGGTGGTCGCCAAGGGCAATGACCAAACGGCCTTCAAAATCATGGAAATCGCCCGCGAGCACAAAGTCGAAATCCTCCGCACGCCCCCGCTTACTCGTGCGGTTTACCACAACAGCGACATAGGCGACGAAATCCCCGATGGCCTCTACATGGCCATAGCTCAGGTTCTGGCTTATGTGTTCCAGCTCCGGCAGTTCCGCAAGGGGCGCGGGCCCAAGCCTGGGATGCCTGACTTGCCGATTCCTTCCGATTTGCGGCGGGATATTTAGCCGGCCGGCTTGGGCTCCTAGCCTGCTAGCTTTGGTGGGGGAGTGGTGGGTGGCCTTTCCAGGACTGTCGGTGGCCATGGACGGCCACCGTCAAGCCCCCATGGATGGGCTCGTAGCGGTTTTTGGGAGGCAGCCCCGCATGGCGGCAAGCACCAAAGTCGGCAGGCTACAAAAGAGGAGGGTAGGTACAAGGAGGAAGAGCCACCACCAGTGCCCGAAGGCACCAGTGGGACAATAATTAACGCTGAGGTCAGTCTTCTTTGTGCTCGTAAATCGCCTTACCCCATGCTTCACGGCTGCCCGGAAGAATCAGGTTCAGGATGATGGCCGCTACCGCACACAGGGCGATACCTTCAAGGTGCCCAAGAACCATACCGCCGATACCGAACACCAGAGTCACACCTACGATAACCAGATTACGCGCCTGAGAAAGATCAACTTGATGGCGGATCAGCGTGCTCATGCCTACCACAGCAATAGAGCCGAACAGCAAGCACAGGATGCCGCCCATTACTGGCACCGGAATAGTCTGCAAAGCTGCGCCGAACTTGCCCACGAATGCCAGCACGATCGCAGTGCAGGCCGCCCACCACATAACCTTCGGGTTGAAATTGCGAGTCAGCATTACAGCGCCGGTTACTTCTGAATAAGTGGTGTTTGGAGGCCCACCAAACATAGCTGCTGCACTGGTAGCCAGGCCGTCGCCTAACAAAGTGCGGTGCAGGCCGGGCTTTTCCAGATAGTTTTTACGAGTCACATTGCCAATTGCCAGAATATCCCCGATGTGCTCAATGGCCGGAGCAATGGCCACAGGAATCATGAACAAAATTGCGCCCCAGCTAAATGCTGGCGCCACAAAGTTGGGAACCGCAAGCCAGGGGGCCTGCTGGATAGGCGTTGTATCAACAATGCCTGCAAGAGCAGACAGCACATAGCCAACAATCACACCAAACATAATGGGAATCAGGCGAAAAATGCCCTTAGCCCAAACCGACGCAACAATCGTCACAATCAGCGACGTCATGGCAATCCAAAGAGCAGTAGCTTCTGGAATCAGCTGAACCGCACCATCGCCGGTGCGGCCAGAAGCCATGTGCACTGCAACCGGCGCCAGGCCAAGGCCAATCACCATAATCACCGGCCCAATAACTACGGGAGGCAGCAGGCGGGTTACAAAGCCGGTGCCGCGCAGCTTTATTGCGCCACTGAGAATAATGTAGAGGATACCTGCCGCCATCAGGCCGCCCAGAGTCTCCTCAAGGCCAAACTTGCCTTTGGAAGCAATAACAGGCGCGATAAAAGCGAAAGACGAGGCCAGGAAAATCGGGATCTGGCCACCGGTAACAATATGAAAAATCAGAGTACCCACGCCGGCCGTAAAGAGTGCGACGTTTGGGTCGAGGCCAGTGATCAGAGGCATCAGAACCAGCGCACCAAATGCTACGAGGAGCATCTGTGAGCCGGCAATTGCCTGCTTCCAGGTTGAATCCGTGGAGTGGTCTTGCATGATCAACTGTCCTTTTGCTTGGTGCCGAAGATTTTGTCACCGGCATCGCCAAGTCCGGGCAGGATGTAGCCTTTCGCGTTCAGGCCGTCGTCTACAGACGCGGTGTAAATGGATACATCCGGATGCTTGTCCAGAACATTCTTTATACCCTCTGGTGCTGCCACCAGCACCAGAGCACGAATTTCGGTGCTTCCGGCTTTCTTGAGCACGTCGATGGTGGAAATCATCGAGCCGCCGGTGGCAACCATAGGATCAACGATCAGAGCCATGCGCTGATCCAGTTCGCCCACCAGTTTTTCCAGATAGGTGTTGGACTCCAGAGTTTCTTCATTACGGATCTGGCCCACCACGCTCACCCGGGCAACCGGGATCAGGCTGAGAACACCGTCCAACATGCCAAGTCCAGCTCGTAAAATAGGGACGATGGTTATCTTTTTTCCTTGAATTTGCTCCACATTTACCGGGCCAGCCCAACCGTCGATGGTTTTTTCCTGCAGGCTGAAATCCTTGGTGGCTTCATACGTCAGCAGAGCCCCAACCTCCTGAGCCAATTCACGAAAGTTTTTGGTGCTGATCTCGGCGCGGCGCATCAGGCCGAGTTTGTGTCTGATCAGGGGGTGTCTTACCTCGTGGACTGGCATGGGCTCACCTGTTTTCTGGGTCTGGGGATAAAGGGTTGAGTGTTGCAATTTGTGGCGCAAGGATACCGCATCTTACAGAGTGAGTCAGGCACCAGAAGTCAGCTCGTGAATGAAATTCTGTGCGGGCTGGTACGGATCTTGCGGTAACAGAGTGAAAGACACTTTGGCGTCAGAATCTCGACCCTGAAAACGCCTTCAGAATCAGTAAATCGGAGAAGTTTAGGGCATGGACAGAGCTTTAGTCCTCAGTAACGTCAAATCCCTGACGCAGGGCAACCTCGGCGTACCCATTATGTTGATGGGCTTGCTGGGCATGATGATATTGCCTGTGCCGGCTTTTTTGCTGGACGTTTTCTTCACGTTCAACATCACGCTTTCCATTGTCATTCTGCTGGTGTGCGTATACGCGCTTCGGCCCATGGAATTTGCGTCCTTCCCAACGGTACTGCTGGTCGCAACGCTTTTGCGCCTGGCGCTGAACGTTGCGTCTACCCGAATTGTTTTGCTGGAAGGGCATGAAGGCGGCGATGCCGCAGGTAAGGTTATTGAATCCTTCGGGGCGGTTCTGATCGGTGGCAACTACGCGGTTGGACTCGTGGTGTTCGCCATTCTGATGATCATCAACTTCCTGGTGGTAACCAAGGGTGCCGGCCGGGTGTCGGAGGTGAGCGCACGCTTCACTCTGGATGCCATGCCTGGCAAGCAGATGGCCATTGATGCCGACCTGAACGCAGGCCTGGTTAACCAGGATGAAGCAAAACACCGTCGCGAAGAGATTGCCCAGGAGGCGGATTTCTACGGCTCCATGGACGGTGCCTCCAAGTTTGTTAAAGGTGATGCAGTTGCTGGTCTGCTGATTCTGGCCATCAACATAGTTGGCGGTGTCGCGATTGGCATGATCCAGCACGGCCTCGATTTCGGGCTTGCCATGGAGCGCTATGCACTGCTCACCATTGGTGATGGCCTGGTTGCCCAGATTCCCTCACTGCTCCTCTCTACTTCCGCAGCCATTATGGTTACCCGCGTTACCTCCAGCCAGGATATGGGCGGGCAGATTCTTCAGCAGATGTTCAGTGCGCCAAAAGCCTTGGCGATTGCTGCCGGCATTCTGATACTGCTTGGTTTGATTCCTGGCATGCCCCACGTTGCCTTCCTGGGGCTTGGAGGGCTTGCAGCGGGAAGCGCTTGGTATATCTGGAAAAAAGATCGCCAGACAGTGGAAGAAGGAGGCATGTTCCCCAGCCGCGGAGGCGCGGGTGTTGTGTCAGGCTCTGGTGGGCGAGACTTGCCGCTGGCTGGTGATGCGGGTGGTGATCCGGGGCGTCAGCTACCTGCTCCGGGCGAAACCCGTGAGTTGGGTTGGGATGACGTAGCCACAGTAGATATTGTCGGGCTGGAAGTGGGCTACCGGCTAATCCCACTGGTTGATAGAACCCAGGGCGGTCAGTTGCTCAGCCGTATAAAAGGCGTGCGTAAAAAGTTGTCCCAGGACTTGGGATTCCTGATGCCCTCCGTGCATATTCGCGACAACCTGGATCTCATGCCGAACGTGTACCGCATCACGTTGATGGGGGTGACCATCGCGGAGGCGGAAATTCACCCTGACCGCGAACTGGCAATTGATCCGGGGCAGGTATTCGGAAAAATCGAAGGTATAGAAGGCAAGGATCCTGCCTTTGGTCTGGATGCGAGCTGGATTGAGCCTGAGAAGAAAGACCAGGCGCAGACGCTAGGCTATACCGTGGTGGATGCCAGTACAGTTGTTGCAACCCATTTGAACCAGGTTCTGCAAAAGCATGCGCACGAACTGTTGGGGCACGAAGAGGTGCAGAAGTGGCTGGATCAGCTGGAGAAGGCTTCACCCAAGCTGGCAGAGGAGTTGGTGCCCACCACTGTGTCTATCAGCCTTCTGCTGAAAGTGCTGCAGAACCTGCTCAAAGAAGAAGTCCCCATCCGGGATATGCGCTCCATTGCCGAATCCATGGTGAACGTGCATCCGAAGAGCCAGGACCCCAAGTTGCTGACCACGGTAGCGCGTCAGTCTCTGCGCAGGATGATTATCCAGAGTATCTGCGGTAACGATTCAGAAATACCGGTTATTACCCTGGATCCCGATTTGGAACAGTTGTTGCTTAAGTCTGTTCAGCAGAGTCAACAATCTGGCGGACTGGAAGATATAGGCATGGTTCTGGAGCCGAATATGGTGGAGAAGCTGCAGCGCTCATTGCAAGACAGCGTGCAGCGTCAGGAAATGCTGGGTAAGCCGGCCATCCTGCTGGTATCCGGGCCCTTGCGGCCGGTGCTCGCCAAGTTTGCCAGTTACGGTGTGGAGCGGCTGCATGTGCTCTCCTACCAGGAAATACCCGATAACAAACAGATTACGATCGTGGCGTCCGTGGGCCAATAAGCTGGCGGATGAAAGCACGGGTAACGCAGATAACGCGTGGCCGTTGGAGGATGCAATATCATGAAAGTTAAACGTTTTTTTGCCAAAAGCATGGCTGAAGCTCTGAAGCAGGTCAGTGAGCAGATGGGGCCAGATGCTGTCATCCTTTCCAATCGCCGTGTAGACGGCGGCATTGAGATCGTAACCGCGTTGGACTACGACGAAAATATGGCGCGCCAGAGCTTGGGCGCAGAGGCCAGTGAGGCCACTAACGGAGCCCGCCTTGCAGAGATGCAGGCAGAACGTCATCGTCGGCTGGAGGATGAGCTGAGTCGCTCTCGCTCCCGTATTCGCGACGTGCGTGAAAACCGAGCTGCAAGGGGGCAGGGTTACGCTGATGCATCCTTTGCAGAGTTGCACCGGGCCGCGAGTGAAGATTTTGCAGAGCCAGTCTCTCAAAGCGCTGGTAACGAAAATTATTCTGATGAGCTCGCCCGCATGCGTGCAGAAATAAACTCCTTGCGGGATCTGATGAGTGGCCAGCGTGGTGAGCCGGAGAAGCCCGGCATCAACGCGGTCCAGCAGCGTCTTGCAGAGCGGCTCCAGGAATTTGGTCTTGGTAATGATCTGGCGAGCTCGCTCTCCCGCCGCCATAAAGGTGGCAAGCTGGAAGATGGTTGGAAACAGTCCCTGAAAATGCTTGTTGCGGGCGTGCGTACTCCCAATCAGGAGTGGCTTGATGAAGGGGGTGTATATGCACTGGTTGGCCCTACAGGTTCGGGCAAGACTACCACCATCGGCAAACTGGCAGCGCGATATGTGTTGAAACACGGCGCCGATTCTATTGCACTGGTCACGACAGACCGGTACCGGGTTGCGGCCCATGAACAGCTTTTCGTGTTTGGTCGTATACTGAATGTGCCGGTGCGCGTGGTGGATGAAAGCAACACCCTTGATGATATTCTTGATGAGCTCTCAGACCGGCACCTGGTGCTGATCGATACGGCTGGGCTAACCAGTACAGACAGAGGCTATCAGGAACAATTGGCAGAATTGGCCCGTAGCCATCACAGCATCCGGACGCACCTGGTTGTTTCGGCAACCAGCCAGCCGCGTATTATGAAATCCGTCTGGCATTGCTATAAGATGGCAGGTCTTACAGGCTGCGTGATGACGAAGATTGACGAAGCCCTGACTCTGGGCGAATCTTTGGGCTTTGTGATGGAAACCGGGCTGCCGGTTGCCTACTACACTGATGGGCAAAAGATCCCGGGGGATCTGCATCATGCTGAAGCCGTTCCGCTCGTACGCTTGGGAGTCGAGCGTCTGAAAATGCTTCAGCAACAGGCGGCGGCAGAGAAAATGCCTGATACAGAGCGCCCGCGGGAAATCGCATGAGGCTGTGAAAATCTGAGTTGTATCCGGTTATGAACCATATCCGGTTAATCCTGGCGAGAGATTATAAACAGTATGAGCAAAGCACATCCGGTACAGGTGATCGCGGTTTCCGGCGGCAAGGGCGGGGTCGGCAAGAGTAACATTTCAGTTAATCTTGGCATCGCTCTGGCGCAAAAAGGCAGGCGCGTTGTGCTGCTTGATGCCGATCTTGGCCTGGGGAATCTTGATGTGCTGCTCGGGGTAACCGCCAATCGTACCTTGCAGGACGTGTTGGCAGGAGAGTGTGACCTCAGAGACGTTCTGGTAAATGGTCCGGGCGGGATTAAAATCGTTCCGGCATCTTCCGGAACCCAGCGCATGACCCAGCTCAGCCCCATGGAGCATGCCGGCCTGATTAACGCATTCAGCGAGTTGGGCGATCAAATTGATGTGCTGATTATCGATACGGCGGCCGGTATTTCCGAGTCTGTTGTGAGCTTTTTGCGGGCCTCGCAAGAGCTGTTGCTGGTGGTGTGCGATGAGCCCACATCCATCACAGATGCTTACGCCCTGATTAAACTGATGAACCGTGATTACGGTACCAACCGCTTCCGCATTCTCGCCAATCAGGTGAGCAGTGAGCAGGAAGGCCGCCATTTGTTTGAAAAAATAACCCGGGTAACCGAACGATTTCTCGATGTGGCACTACAATATGTGGGTATGGTGCCTTACGACGAAGCTGTGAAGAAAGCCGTTCAGCGCCAGAAAGCCGTGCTGGATGCATACCCTCGAGCCAAAGCGTCGCTTGCGATCAAGGCACTGGCTGACAAGGTAGAAAGCTGGCCACTGCCTTCATCACCCCGCGGACACCTGGAATTTTTTGTGGAGCGGCTCGTCGAAGTCTGAAACGGATCCCGTAAAAAATAAAACCGGATGCATGACATTGGCGAAAAACCTGGGAATTTATCATCAGGCTGGTGTGAAAAGTCCCTCGGACCTCATAGAGACTCACGCCCCCCTGGTAAAGAAAATCGCACTTCATCTTTTAGCGCGGCTACCGGCCTCGGTGCAGCTCGACGACCTTATGCAGGCGGGTATGATCGGGTTGCTGGAGGCCGCCCAGCGCTATAGTTCAACCAAGGGCGCAACCTTTGAAACCTATGCCGGAATTCGCATCCGAGGGTCTATGGTGGATGAAATCCGCAAAGGCGACTGGGTGCCGCGCTCTGTTCACCGAAACGCTCGTCGGGTTGCCCGTGCAATCAAGGAAGTAGAAGACCGGGAGGGCCGTGAAGCCCAGGACTTTGAAGTGGCGGAAGAGCTCGATATGTCTCTTTCCGAATATCATGCCACTCTGGCCGATGCTAACAGCGGACGGCTTTTTAGTCTTGATGAGCTCAATGAATCCGGTGAGCTGCCGATAGAAGAAACAGAGGCCCGGGATAATCCGTTGGATGATCTCACATCTGATTCTTTCCGCAGCAGCCTTGCGGCGGAGATTGAGCTGCTTCCGGAGCGGGAAAAGCTTGTACTGAGCCTGTATTACACGGAGGAACTGAACCTCAAAGAGATTGGCGCTGTTTTGGGAGTCAGCGAAAGCAGGGTCAGTCAGATTCACAGTCAGGCCGCGTTGAGATTGCGTGGAAGACTTTCCGAGTGGCGCCTTGAGGAACACAGCTAGGCGTGGCTTGAGACTTCAGGGTTCTGATGAAGTGTAGTATTTGGTAACCGATGCTTTACAAGCGCGATAAAGATCAGACAATACATGGTTAAATCAGCGGCCTGCTACACTTTAAGCGCAAAGGTCAAAACGAATTCCGGGTCTTAATAACTGGAGGTCCCTTTGGACAAAAATATGAAAATTCTCATTGTGGATGATTTCTCCACAATGCGACGGATCATCAAAAACCTGCTCCGTGATCTTGGCTTCACCAACACCGATGAAGCGGACGACGGAAATACAGCTTTGCCTATGTTGAAAAGCGGTAAGTACGACTTCCTTGTGACAGATTGGAACATGCCGGGAATGTCTGGCTTTGATCTGTTGAAGGCAGTGCGGGCAGATGAAAACCTGAAAACCCTTCCTGTTTTGATGGTTACCGCCGAAGCCAAGCGCGACCAGATTGTTGCAGCGGCTCAGGCTGGCGTGAATGGGTACGTAGTAAAACCGTTCACTGCTGCCGTTCTAAAAGAAAAAATCGAGAAGATTTTTGAACGAATTCAGTAACCGGAAATTGGATGGGGCGTATGAGCGATAAAAAAAAGATCCATCGGGATCTTGAGCCAGAAGTGACCGAAAAGCTCCGGCACCAGGCAGCAGAGCTCGCCCAAAGTGTGGAAGGCGGCGATTATGCCCGAGCGATGAACCTGATTAATGAGTTAAGCGAAGTCAGGGATCAGAGCCTTTATCGTGAAGTTGGCCGTTTGACACGAACGCTTCATGAGGCAATCCGCAACTTCCAGATTGATCCGCGCAGCCAGGAACAAAAAGAGGTGCTGTCTTTGATGACAGACGCATCCGACAGACTGGCGTACGTTGTTCAAATGACAGGTCAGGCTGCCAATCGCACTATGGACCTGGTTGAAGAGAGCATGCCTCTCGCTCAGACACTCCGTGAAGAAGCCTCGTCATTGAGCGAAGAATGGCAGCGGTTGCGGCGCCGGGAAATGCAGCCGGCTGAGTTTCGTGAACTTTATGGCCGTATAGATACCTTTTTTCTTAGCGTTACCAATGATGCGGACACACTTTACAGCAGTCTTTCCGAAATTCTGCTGGCGCAGGATTTTCAGGATCTGACGGGCCAGGTAATACAGCGGGTGACGGCTTTGGTGAAGGAGGTTGAGGAACAGATGCTCAGCCTGGTGGTTATGGCGAGCCACGTTGATCAGCTTACCGGCACAGTACACCAGATTGAAAATCAGGAAGTCTCCGCCGAACAGGGCGTAGGGCCGCAAATGAAGGCTGAAGAACGCGAAGATGTAGTCTCGGGACAAAATGACGTAGACGATCTGTTATCCAGTCTCGGTTTCTGAACAGAAGAGGTTAGCCCATGGCGTTTGATGCCGATGATGAGATCCTGCAAGACTTCCTGGTAGAGGCCGGGGAGATTCTTGAGAAGCTGTCGGAACAGCTTGTTGATCTTGAGCAACATCCAGACGACAGTGATCTGCTCAACGCCATATTTCGTGGATTCCATACCGTAAAGGGTGGTGCAGGCTTTTTGCAGCTTGACGCTTTGGTTAACTGCTGCCACTCCGCCGAGAACGTGTTCGATATACTGCGCAACCATAAACGCGCGGTGGATTCCGAGCTGATGGACGTTGTGCTGGAAGCTTTGGATCATGTGAATGCCATGTTCGAGCAAGTGCGTAACAGGGAAGAGCTGACGCCTGCGCCGGACGAACTGATTGCGGCACTGGATGCTCTTGCACTGCCCCAGGTTGCTGGCGAGCCGGTGAGCAACCAGTCTGTAGACGTTCCTGCTGCCCCTGAAAGCGATCAGGATGGTGGCGATATTACCGATGAAGAGTTTGAACAATTACTGGATGCGTTGCATGGCGATGCTCCCGTAACGGGCGCCTCCGATAGCTCCGCCCCCGACCAATCCCCAGCCAACAGCAGCGGCTCAGCTGACGAAATTACAGATGATGAGTTTGAAGCCCTGCTTGATGAGCTGCATGGCAAAGGCAAGTTTGCCGCGAAACCACCCGCAGATGATGCCCAGACGACAGGTGGTGCCGGCCCTGAAAAGGGCGGTGATGGTGAGCTGATCACTGACGACGAATTTGAAAAACTGCTCGACGAGCTGCATGGCAAAGGTGGCAGCCCAACCACCGGTGGCTCCGGGCCAGCGCCAGCGAAGTCGCCGCAGCCGAAAGCCGAGCCTGCGAAAGTTGTGCCTGAAAAAGCGCCAGCCAGTAAACCGGCCCCTCCCAGAGAGCCGGCTCCAGTGGCAGAAACCACTGTGCGTGTCGATACCAAACGCCTCGATGACATCATGAACATGGTGGGCGAGTTGGTACTGGTGCGAAACCGGCTCCAGAGACTTGGCTCCGACAGTGAAGACGAGCACATGCACAAGGCGGTATCAAGCCTTGATGTAGTGACCACAGATCTGCAGGCTGCAGTCATGCAAACTCGCATGCAGCCGATCAAGAAAGTATTCGGCCGCTTCCCGCGGGTTGTTCGCGATCTCGCCCGGGGCATGAAGAAAGAAGTGAATCTGGTGATGATTGGCGAAGACACCGATCTCGACAAAAACCTTGTTGAGGCCCTATCGGATCCCCTTGTTCACCTGGTGCGAAATTCTGTTGACCACGGTATCGAAACGCCAGATGTGCGTGAAAAGGCTGGCAAGCCCCGGCAGGGCACCGTCACCCTCTCTGCCGAGCAGGAAGGGGATCATATCCTCCTGTCTATCGATGATGATGGTGCAGGTATGGACCCGGAAGTGCTGCGCCGCAAAGCCGTGGAGAAAGGGATTTACGATCAGGACGCTACCGATCGCCTCACGGACACAGAGTGTTTCAACCTGATTTTTGCCGCCGGGTTTTCGACGAAAGAGCAGATTTCTGATGTGTCCGGCCGCGGTGTGGGCATGGATGTGGTGAAAACCAAAATAAATCAGCTCAACGGTCAGCTCAGCATTGTTTCTGCCTTGGGCAAGGGTTCTCGCATCATCATCAAGGTGCCCCTGACTTTGGCGATTATGCCCACCTTGATGATCAAGCTTGGTGATCAGTCTTTTGCTCTGCCGCTGGTGAATGTGGTGGAGATATTCCATTTGAATCTGACACGTACCAATGTAGTAGATGGCCGTGAGTGCATTGTTGTGCGGGACAAGGTGTTCCCGCTTTTCCATATAAAGCGCTGGCTGGTGAAAGGGTCTAATGCCGTAACAGGTCCCGAAAGTGGGCATGTTGTGATCGTTGCCATGGGCACCAGTAAGGTTGGGTTTGTTGTTGACCAGCTCGTCGGTCAGGAAGAGGTGGTTATCAAACCTCTCGGACGAGGATTGCAAGGCACACCGGGTATGGCAGGAGCAACAATTACCGGTGATGGTCGTATCGCGCTGATTATTGATGTTCCCAGCTTGCTGCAGCATTACAGCTGATTTTTTACGCGCAGCTCAAAGCTTTATGGAATAAAGCATTTTGGTAGGAGAAACGGATGACAGTTTCTGTCCTGGTCGTTGACGACTCAGGTTTCTTTCGCAAGCGATTAACAGAGATTCTCACATCGTCGGGCCAGATCCGTGTGGTGGGTGTGGCAGCCAACGGCCGGGAAGGTGTTGAACTGGCGGAATCTCTGCGCCCGGATGTAATTACCATGGATTACGAAATGCCGATTATGGATGGTATTTCGGCTGTGCGGGAAATCATGAAGAAGCATCCAATACCGGTGCTTATGTTTTCCTCGCTCACCTACGAAGGCGCCCGAATCACTCTGGACGCACTGGAAGCCGGGGCGGTAGATTTCCTGCCCAAAAACTTCGAGGAAATCGCGCGGGATGGCAGCCAGTTGCAAAAAATCCTGATTGATCGCGTGCTCGATGTTGCTCGCAGTCGACCTGCCAGCCGGGCGCAGCCAACTCCACCTTCTTCCAGAACAGCCCCACAACCCACGCTTATAGCACCGGCCAGGACCGCAGCGCCGGGTCGCTCTGTGGCGCCCGCTCGCCAGGCGGCTCAGCCTCTGCAGGATGAAACGCCCAAGCGAACGTCACGGAAAAGCCCGGCACGGCACTTTTCCGTTGTGGCTATTGGCACCTCAACCGGCGGGCCAGTAGCTCTTCAGCGAGTACTTGCGGCCTTGCCGGCGAGTTTTCCCTCACCGATCGTGCTGGTGCAGCACATGCCAGCGAGCTTTACGCCGGCTTTTGCTGAGCGTCTTAACAAATTGTGCAAAATTGAAGTCCGGCAAGCAGAAGATGGCGATATCCTTCGCCCTGGCTTGGCACTGCTTGCCCCTGGCGGTAAGCAGATGATGGTCGAAAATCGCGGAGGGCAACCTCGGGTGCGCATACTGCCAGGGGACGAGCGACTGAATTACCGCCCCTGTGTGGACGTTACCTTTGGTTCTCTTGCCCGTGCATTTCCCGGCAAAACCCTCGGCGTCATCCTGACGGGAATGGGATCAGACGGCAAAGAAGGGTGCCGAATGATGAAACAAAGTGGCTCGCCCATCTGGTCCCAGGATGAAAAATCGTCGGTGATTTACGGTATGCCCATGGCAGTTGCCAAAGCTGGCCTGAGTGACGAGATCCTGTCACTGGATGAAATAGGGCCAAGATTGCTTGAGGGCGTTTGCTGATGGATATACTCAGCCTGCTCGGTGTCGTTCTGGCTTTTGCCGCTATTCTTGGCGGCAACCTGCTTGAAGGCGGAGCACTGAGCTCACTGTTTAATGGGCCGGCGGCCATCATTGTGATTGGCGGAACCCTGGCTGCGACCATCCTCCAGACTTCCTGGCCGGTACTGAAACGGGCTGCCGCACAGGCGCGGTGGGTGTTTGTTCCTCCATTTATCAGCATTGAAGACGGGATTGGCAAGGTAATCGATTGGAGCGTAAAGGCCAGGAAGCAAGGCCTTCTGGGGCTTGAAGGGTTGGCGGAGAATGAGCCGGAATCCTTTGCGCGCAAAGGCCTTCAGTTACTGGTGGATGGTGCAGAAACCGAAACAATTCGCAGCATCATGGAAATAGATCTGGATTGCCGTGAGCAGCGAAATCTTGAGTCCGCTCGAGTGTTTGAGGCTATGGGAGGCTATTCACCGACCATTGGCATTATTGGCGCTGTTATGGGGCTGATCCAGGTGATGACCAACCTTGAAGACCCAGCATCCCTCGGCAGCGGAATTGCCACCGCCTTTGTGGCAACCATCTACGGTGTGGCGCTGGCCAACCTGCTGTTTTTCCCGGTAGCCAATAAACTGCGTGGGCTGGTCAAGGAACGTTCACGATACGAAGACATGATGATTGATGGTCTTATTGCCATCGCAGAGGGTGAGAACCCCAAATCCATTGAATTGCGGCTGCGGGGCTTTCTGCAGTAAGCAAAACCGGTTTCTATTATGCGGCGTCGCAGGCAACCTCAGGATGACTTGCACAACAAGGAACGTTGGCTGATTTCCTATGCGGATTTCATAACCCTGTTGTTTGCTTTTTTTGTGGTGATGTACTCGGTCTCATCGGTAAATGAGGGCAAGTACAAGGTACTCTCAGAGACATTTACAGGCGTTTTTAACGCTCCTCAGCGCTCCTTTCAGCCCATTGAAATTGGTGACCAGCCTCCACGCCCGGAAGTTCAGCCCTCGGAGGCTGTAATTCCCCCGGCGGTAACAGAGGCCCCCAGAAACTCAGAGCAGGATACACAGGCCCGCACAGAGGCTTTGCGCACCATGGCAGATCAGTTGGCTATGGAGTTTGACGAATTGATCGATCGTGGGGTGGTTACCCTTGAAACCAACGATCGGTGGCTTTCGCTTAATTTGCCGGATAGCCTGCTTTTCGGTAGTGGTGATGCGGAGCCCCACTATGATGCATTTGATGTGATGGACAAAGTTGCGCGGGTTCTCAGGAACCGGGACAACGCAGTGAAGGTTGAGGGCTTCACCGATAATCAACCCATTCGCACCCCGCGTTTCCCTTCGAACTGGGAACTATCTGCGGCGCGTGCGGCGGCGGTTGTCCGCATGTTAAGCATGGAAGGTATCGAGCCTGAACGACTGGCTGCGATTGGTTACGGGGAGTATCAGCCTTTGGCTCGAAATGACACCGAGGAAGGCCGTCGTCGTAATCGACGGGTAGTGCTGCTTATTTCCCGTGATGCCAGCATCCGGGGCGTTATGCGCCAGGGTATTTAAACTCGATTACTGTCTGGCACGGTTTCTGTATATCTCCACCCGAATACATTCAGGCGGCAACCGGCTGCCGGCATGCAACTCATTCAAGTTACATGAAAACTGGCCGATAAACCGGGATACATCTCGGTTTTCAGTTGATCGCAACACAGTCGTTTTGGAGTGAAAACGTGCGAATCTGGGCAATAGCCAATCAGAAGGGTGGCGTGGGTAAAACCACCTCGGTAGTCGCTTTAGGCGGCTTGCTGGCGGAGCGTGGCAAGCGCGTTCTGATGGTTGACCTTGACCCTCATGGTTCGCTGACCAGTTGGTTCGGGTACGATCCGGATACCATCGCCCACAGTCTTTTCGATCTGTTTCAGCATCAGGGCAAGGTGCCTGAGGGGCTTCCAGCTCAGCTTATTACAGAAACCAGTTGCCCCGGGTTGGATCTTTTGCCCGCTAGTACCGCGCTGGCGACCCTGGAGCGCCGAATGGTGGGCGCCGAAGGTATGGGGCTGGTTGTTTCCCGGGCGCTTACCCAGCTGTGGGACGATTATGATTACGTTCTTCTGGATAACACGCCTTCTCTCGGCGTGCTGATGGTCAATGCACTGGCAGCGGCACAGCACCTGATTATTCCTGTACAAACCGAGTACCTGGCCATCAAAGGTCTTGAGAGGATGTTGCATACGCTGCAGATGATCATGCGCTCCCAGAAGAATCAACTGCCTTACACGATTGTGCCCACCATGTTCGATCGCCGCACCCAGGCCTCAATGCAAAGCCTTAACCTGCTGCGTAAAACCTATCAGGACAACCTTTGGCGCTTTGCTGTGCCCGTCGATACAAAATTCCGCGACGCCAGTCAGGCCGGCATAATTCCCTCAAAGCTGGAAGCCCAGACACATGGCGTTCGGGCGTACCGGCATTTACTGGACGATTTGCTGGCCAAGACAGGCGCGCAGAAGGAGCGTCAGCATGGCTGACGAGAAATTGACAAAGCTCGCCGATCCAGCCAGCGCGATTGCCAGTTATCTGGACGAACTGCTGCACACAGCTACGAACACTGCGCGGCATGAAGAGCTGGCTGAGCCAAAACCAGCCGTAAAAGCCCCAGTCAAAAAGCGGGTGATAGCGCCTGAGCCAGCGCCCGTTCTGGCACCGGCACCCTTGGTGGCGTCACAACCGGTGCAGGTTCGGGAAACTGCCCCAGCGGTGGCCTCCACGCCAGAACGTGCGCCAGGGAAAGAAGTACCAGTAGCACGCCCGGATTGGTCAGAGCGCCCATTCGAGTGCCTGATCTTCACAGTGGCCGGGTTGCAACTCGCGGTGCCTTTGGTGCTATTGGGTGCTATATATCAGATTGAAGAGAGTATTCGGCCCATTCCCGGTAGCCCCCGTTGGTACATGGGCATTCGTATGGGTGCCCATCAGAATCTCAGGGTTGTGGACACGGCTGAGTGGATTATGGCCGGGCGAGTGCCTGCGAATGCCCGGGATAATTATCGTTTTGTTATTCGCCTGGATAACAGCGAATGGGGTTTGGCATGCGATAATGTAGCCCAGTCATTCACTCTGAGCCCGGATGATGTGCGCTGGCGCACGGCCCGCAGCAAGCGGCCCTGGTTGGCTGGCACAGTAATTGAGCAGATGTGTGCTCTGGTTGATGTCCGTACCATGGCGGATTTGTTGGTGCGTGCGGAGCGAGAGCAGCATCTTGATCTGAGTTGACGACCTTGATATGAGTTGACGACTCTTCCGGTTACCGAACGAAACCTTGCCGTACTGGCACGGTTTGTGCCCTTAACTATAGTATTGGGCACTGATGATGTTTTTTTGACGATCAGGCTGCCCGCCCGGGTAAGCCGAACAGGAGAAACTGGTTATGGCATCCCCGAGCGGACCGCAAAAACAGGCCAAAGACGATCAGGTACTGCAGTATGTGACCTTCCGGCTGGATAACGAGACCTATGGTCTGGATGTTATGCAGATTCAGGAAGTACTGAGATACACGGAGATTGCGCCGGTGCCAGGCGCTCCGGACTATGTGCTCGGTATTATCAACCTGCGGGGCAACGTGGTGACAGTCATCGACACCCGTCGCCGTTTCGGATTGGCAGATGCAGAAATGACAGACGCCACCCGAATAGTAGTGATGGAATCTGCCGACCAGGTGATGGGTATTCTGGTGGATTCAGTGGCCGAGGTTGTGTACCTGAAAGCCAGTGAAATTGAGACTGCACCGAACGTGGGTAATGATGAAAGTGCCAGATTTATCCAGGGTGTATGTAATAAGGGTGGTGAACTGATCATATTGGTCGAGTTCGACAAAATGCTGTCAGACCACGAATGGGCAGAGATCGCAGGGCTGTAAACCGGCGCACTACCGGCCAGACCTGATGATGGATGCCTCAAGTGGCTAATAACCGGAGACGTCCATCATGTTTACTGAAATTCCTTCCTATCTTCCCTGGGCGCTGACTGCTGTAGCGATTTCACTGGTTTTTGCTCAGGGCGTTATGCTTGGGCGCCAGAACCGGCAGCTGAAAGCCACACTCAAGGAGCGCTGCGATATCCTCGGCAGAGAGTTGCATGCTACTGCCAGTGGCAGCATGGGTGTGGGGCAGCGCCTTGTGGCCTGTGAACGGCAATTGCATGAGCTGCGAATAACCATGGATGAGATGCGCCAGAACGACCCTCTGAGAATATCTTACGATGAGGCTTCACGGCTGGTTGATCTTGGTGCCGATATCGACGATCTTATGAACACATGCGGAATATCCCGTCCCGAGGCCGAACTGGTATCAGCACTGAAAAAACGTCAGGCGGCCTGAAACCAAGCTGTTACGGACGCTTTTGAATGAACAAAGTCTATTCAAGGGGCCGAGAGGCCCTTCTTGCCGTTTCCCGCACTGATTTTGTTACCGGCTCGGATCTGATCCCCTCTATAACCGGGCACTCCATTCCCCGCCATGAAACCGTTGCTCATATCCTGTCTATCATGCCCGAGGTTATGCCTGCGGACACTGTTATGCATGTGGGTGGCGGTTCCGGCTACCTTGCTGCTGTGCTGTCACGCCTTGCTCATCGTGTTATTTATATCGAAAAAAATCCGAGCGTTGCAGAAGCTGCGAGAGACCGGTTTTTCCGGCTGGGCATGAATAATGTGGATGTTCTCGCCCAATCGGCCGAGAGCGAACTGGATCTCGATCAACCCTGCAATCTTGTGTTGTGCACCACCTTTATGAGCGAGCACGACACTTTGAAGCAATACCTGTGCGAAGGCGGCAATCTCATTTGCCTTGAGGGTAAGGCCGGGCCGGTGCCAAGTATGGCCATGTATGTGAAGCGCGCCGATAAGCTGGAGCGGGTTCGCACTCTGGGCTGGGTAGACTTTAATCGTAACTCGGAACAGATTCTTATCGATCTGGGTATGGTGGATGAGTGCATTCTGACTAAGGCCAAAGCCCAGGCGGCGACAGAAAACTGCCGCGTTCTGGATGTCTTGCGCCGCACCTTGAATATTGAGGAACGCGAGCTCTATCGCTCTCTGGCTCAGCAGCGGGGAATGGTTTTTGCTGAGGCTGATGCGCTTTTGCCCGCTTTGAAAGATGAACTGTTCCAGCGCTTCTCTCGCACCTTCCTCGACTTGTCCCGGATTATCCCGGTGGCCCAGACAAACGAAAAGGTGACGTTTGTTACCGATGATCCGGATGCACGCACTGATCAATTGGAGCGCATGAGCCCGGATCACACCATAGAATGCTGGTTGGTTACGCCCACCGATTTCCGGCGGATTTGGTCAGCATTGGACCTGTCGGCTAAAGGTAACCGGTTTGCCGCCGACCAGGCAGTGTTGTCCACCACAGGTGCGGGTAGTGGTAACAAGCGTGATACTTCGCTGGGTCAGGAAACCGGTACCGATCATGTCAGCCCCTATCTGGTGTCGGTGTACGAGGCGATTCTACTGGATGCCGTCAGTGAAAAAGCCAGTGATATTCATATTGAACAGTACGGTGAGCGGGTAAGGATTCGTTTGCGGGTAGACGGCGACCTGAGAGATTTGGGCCAGTACCAGATTACACCCCGTGAGCTCAAAGGTGTCATTAACGTCATCAAATTGCGGGCTGAACTCAATATTGCTGAACGCAGGCTCCCCCAGGGCGGACGTTCCCGGTTGCAGTTGGGTGATATGGCCTACGATTTGCGGGTGCAGACTCAGCCCTCATTGCATGGTGAGCATGCGGTTATCCGCTTGTTACCCCAGACCGGCCGCGCCATGACCATTGCCGAATTGGGCATGTCGCCAATGATAGGCTCACATTATGAGCGCCTGCTGGATAACCCAGCGGGTCTGGTTCTGGTGGTTGGCCCTACAGGGTCAGGCAAGTCCACAACGCTTTATGCTGGCCTGCAAACCCTTGCAGACGATGGACGACGTAAGGTGATTACGGTGGAGGACCCCATTGAGTACTCCATCGATAATGTTCAGCAAACCCCGGTTCGAAGCGAAATCGGATTTAACTTTGCGGATGCGATGCGGGCTTTTGTTCGTCAGGATCCCGATATCATCATGGTTGGAGAGATCCGCGATAAAGAAACCGCTCTGGAAGCCATTCGCGCATCCCAAACTGGCCACGTGGTGCTTTCTACGTTGCACAGTAATGATGCGGTGGATTCCCTGCAGCGATTGTACGATTTAGGCATTCATCCGAACTCCATCGCCGGTGAATTGTTGGCGGTCATTGCCCAGCGCCTTGCCAAACGCATCTGCAAACATTGCCGTCGGCCAGCGACACCAGACCCGGTTATTCTTGAGGAAGTCTTTCCCAACGGCGCACCGGATGATTTTCGTTGTTTTGAAGGTGCCGGCTGCGACAAGTGTGGGGGGCGCGGCACCCGGGGCAGGGTGGCCATCGTGGAGTATATGGAGGTGGATTCGGATATCCGCAATGCCATATCCAGCCAGCCACCCATTGGCGAATTGCGTTGGCGGGCGCTGGATTCCGGCCTGGTGACCATGCGCGACAGTGCATTGGACCATGTTATTGAGGGTGTCATTCCCATGTCAGAGCTGCCACGCATTCTGCCCCAGGAGCGTATGGCGCCGGAAGTCCGTGGCGGTCGCAGGAGTACGTTATGAGCGCAGCTAATCAGCAGAAGAAAGCCGCGCAACGGGTGCCGGCCGAAGTGGTTTTTCACGACGAGCTGGAGCGCATAGCTGCCATGGATCTTGGGCCCATACCGCCAGGTTGGCGTATGTCGCCGAGGGCGGTTGAGAAGTTTGTGCTGGGCGATGAAAGCCTGGGCATTGAGTGCAAGTTTGTGGCGGATCGCGCCATGGTTACCCGTATCATCATTTCCTTGTGCACTAACCGGGGCTGTTTGCTGGTTGGCGAGCCGGGTACGGCCAAGTCCTGGCTTTCTGAATTGCTCACGGCGGCCATTTCAGGGGATTCTACTCTGGCTTTACAAGGTGGAGCGATCACTCAGGTTGGGCAGCTTCTGTATAGTTGGAACGACGCCATCCTCGCGACCAAAGGCCCTTGTTTCGAGGCGCTGGTGCCGAGCCCGCTAATGCGCGCCATGATGGAAGGTCGGTTGGTACGGTTTGAGGAAATCGCCCGTTGCCCGCAGTCGCTGCAAGATGCGCTGTTGTCGGTTTTGTCCGACCGGATTGTTGTCATTCCAGAAATTCCCGGAGACGATGGTGTGATACTGGCCCGGGATGGGTTTAACCTGATAGCTACCTCTAACAGCGTTGATGCTGGCGTGAATGAGATGAGTGCTGCTCTCAAGCGCAGGCTGGATTTTGAGGAAATCCGGCCAATCAGGAATCTGCCGGATGAAATAGGCATTGTTCTGAGGGAGGTGAATAAAGCCAACAAGCGGGCGGGGATCAACGTGGACCTGGACCAGGCTGTTATTGAGGTGCTGGTTACTATGTTTCACGAGCTTCGCAATGGCCAAACCATGGATGGCAGGAGTACGGATCGCCTGGCGGGCGCAGCACTTTCAACCGCTGAAGCGGTGTCAGTTGCTCACGCGGCAAGCCTGAATGCCTGGTATTACGGCGGCGGAAACATGACGGTAGAGCAACTGATGCATCACATCATCGGTTCGGCACTTAAGGATCATCCGGACGACCGCCGGCGCCTCAAGCACTACTTCGAGACAGCTATTGCACCCCGTAAGGGTGAGGTTTGGGCTCAGGTCTGGGCTCTGCGCTCACTCATCCATTGATGCCTCAGAGTTGTCCCGGCCGGCATCTTCGGGCGTGCGGCCGCGTATGTGAAAGGCAAAGGCAAGAATTTCTGCAATAACCCGGTAGAGAGTTTCGGGAATTTCGTCGTTGAGGGATAGACGGGCGAGAACGCCGGCTAACTCGGCGTTTTCATACAGGGGCACGTTGTTCTCTCTGGCGATCCTGATAATTTCATCAGCCAGTTCGTAAGTGCCGGTGGCCGTAATGGTTGGCGCTTTTTCGCCGTCGTATTTCAGTGCAACGGCGGCGCTGGATGATTGGCCCTGATTTTTATCGTTCATGCTCGGGTATCCACCAGTCTGTGTTCCAGCTTGGTTGTCGGGTACGAAGGGCTGCCCCGCCGGCATTCCAGGTCGGTCACTTCCAGACCTAATTCCACAAGGCTTCGCCTCAGAAGCGGCAGTTCTTCGTTCACCTGCTTTAACGTCTCCTGTTTTTCTGCCCACACACGGGCGCTGACTTCCTGCTGGCGCAGGGAGACCTCAAAGTTCAGAGCCCCGGCCAGTTCCAGGTCAATAGCAAGATTCAGGCGCCATTCACCGATGGCTGCCCGCTTTTCGTCACGCCCCTTGGCTGAAGACCCTTCCTTGTACTGTTCCAGGCGCAGTTGGGCCAGCTTGGGCTCGTTTTGGGGCGTTACCCAGGGTAAGTCCATAAGCATGGTAGAGGTGGGTGCGGGCGTGTCACCGCCGCCTCGTGCTGTCAGAATTTGGCTATGAAGCTGGTTAACCGTAATCCGGTTCAACATGCCTGCCAGCATGCGCAAGGTCTGGCCCACAGATGTGGGCTCGGGGTTAACAGTCGATACCCTGGTCTGGGGGAATTGCAACGGTGCCTGTGCCAGGCTGGGGCTTGCGAGCGGTGTGAGGCGGTTGAACAAGGTCGCGGCGTCGCCGTCTTGTTCTGCCAGCAAGCTGGTGATCATTCGCCCTATGGCAAGTTTGAGATCGGGCAGTGCCGGCGAGGGTGTCTGGGTCAGTCGGGATTCTGCAAATAGCCCACTCTCGGCGACCCATTGTCGGATTTGTTGTACGCTGTTGCTCTGATTGCCGGCGCCGGGTGTCAGGGAATTGCTGGCAGGCAGCCTTGCAAGCAGAGATTCAAGAGTCTGGCGTGCCGCTTCCGGCAAAGGCTGCAGGCTGCGGCCGGTCGGCATTTGCCCCGGTGTCAGTTCAGGTACCAAACCCCGGTTCAGTGCTGTCATAAGTTTTGCCAGGCCGCTATCCAGACTTTGCTGCCAGGGCATGCGTTGCGCCAAGGCCCGGGCAATCGTGGCTTCTGGTGTCGCTGCCAGTTTGCCTAACAGTTGGAGTTCGTTACCGGCTCGCATTACTTTTACCCAATCCCCTGATGTCAGCTCCGTGGCACCAATGGCTGCATTCACCTGTAAGGGTTTGCCTCGTACATCCAGCAACACTTCTGCGTTTGCGCTGCCCTGACGGTTGATGACTTCTGCCACCCGCGCCAGTATGGTTTCCCGGTTTGCGAGCTGAACCTGATCCAGTTGCTGCCGGGCAGACAGCGCTATGGTTTCCCGGCCTGGCTGCGAGGCTTCATTGGTTTGCGTCGGCCTGGGTGTTGCCGGTGCCGGAGGGGTTGGGGACTGTTGGCCGCTGGGTAGTTTCATCGCTGCTGACTTGATACCAGACAAGAGTAATCTGTTAGCGCTTTCGTTATAATACGCCGCGCTGGCAACTATTGTCGTGAATACACCCGATGCAATGATGCATCGTCCTGATTACGGGGCCCTGATGTCCGAGCCGTTACCCTTGATTCCCGAACCACTACTACAGGCTGTTAACCTGCAGTGTGAGCGGGACAAGCGGATACTTTTCCGTGAGTTATCCTTTTCCATACTGCCCGGTACTGTAACCCGTGTCGAGGGTCCAAATGGCTCTGGTAAAACAACCCTGCTAAGAATTCTGGCTGGCCTGAATGATGCCTGGACAGGTGATTTAAGGTGGTGTGGGGCGCCGGTGGCAAACCATCGCGAAGAGTTTCTCCGCAACATGCTGTATCTCGGGCATCGTCCGGGTATCAAGCCTTTGCTTACTCCTCTGGAAAACTTACGTGCATTAATGGCAGGTCGCAGGCCTGTGTCTGATTCGGCATTAAGCCAGGCCCTACAAGGCACTGGTCTCGCTGGGTATGAAAACGTACCCTGCCGTAATTTGTCTGCCGGCCAGCAGCGCCGAGTTGCACTGGCCCGGCTGTTAATTGCCGATGAACCCCTATGGCTTCTTGATGAGGTGTTTACCGCCATTGATTCGGACGGTGTGGCAGCTATTGAAGGCCTTTTGCAACAGCGAGCTGCGGAAGGGGGTGCCGTGTTGGTGACTACTCACCATGAATTGGCGCTGCCGGGTATGCACAGGCTGTTGCTTGGCAAGGGAGGCGTGGCCGATGAATGCTGAAACCCGCCCCGCAGCCCTGCTTGCCAGTAACAGTGTTGGCGCTCTGGCGGCCATGAAAGGTGTGTTTGCCCGGGATATGAAGGTGGCATTTCGGCAGCGCCAGGATCTGCTTAACCCTCTATTGTTTTTTATTATGGTCGTCACGCTGTTTCCTCTTGGTGTCAGCCCGGAGGTGTCATTCCTCAGCCAAGCAGGTGCCGGTATACTTTGGGTGGCAGCCCTGCTTTCTGTGTTGCTGTCGCTGGATCATCTGTTTCGCCATGATTTTGATGACGGCACATTGGAACAGCTTGTGCTCCAGCCGCAACCGCTGTTTCTTATGATTTTGGCTAAAACCATGGCCCACTGGATGCTGACAGGCTTGCCTTTGGTCGTTTTAGCGCCCGTTCTTGGTGTAATGGTGCATCTCGACGGGAACTCTATTGCTGTTTTGTGTCTAACGCTGTTGATTGGTACACCGGTACTGAGTTTGATTGGTGCTATTGGTGCTGCGTTAACGCTTGGGTTGCGATCGGCAGGTGTGCTCTTGTCCCTGTTGATCATTCCCCTGTACATTCCGGTGCTGATATTCGGCACAGGCACAGTTGCAGCCGCCGCGGAGGGAGCATCTGTGGGGGCTTATCTGGCTATGATGGGGGCTTTCCTGATGCTGGCGCTGACACTGGCGCCCTTTGCAGCAGCTGCAGCGCTGAAAATCAGCATGTCGAACGGGTAAAACAAGGTAAACGGTAGGGCGGTGACCATCTGATGTGGCAATTTTTTCACAAACTAGGTTCCCCAAAATGGTTTTTCGGGATATCCACCCGGTTCATGCCTTGGTTGTTGGCTGGCGGCATATTGTTGCTAATGGCAGGCGTAATCTGGGGTTTGGCGTTTGCACCCAAGGATTATCTTCAGGGCAACAGTTACCGGATCATTTTTATTCATGTGCCAACAGCGTTTATGGCGCAATCGGTATACATAATGATGGCGTCTGCGGCCCTGGTAACTCTGGTTTGGCGCATGAAACTTGCCGATGTGTTCGTCAAGGCGGTTGCGCCGGTGGGGCTGGTGCTTACGTTTTTGGCGCTCTTTACCGGGGCAGTCTGGGGCAAGCCAACCTGGGGTACCTGGTGGATCTGGGACGCCCGGCTCACGTCCATGTTGATTTTGCTGTTCCTGTATGGCGGCGTTATCGCACTGGATCGCGCTATCAATGACGAAAAATCGGCAGCCCGTGCGGTCGCTGTTCTGGTGCTGGTAGGGGTAGTGAATATCCCCATTATCAAATACTCCGTAGACTGGTGGAATACACTGCACCAGCCCGCGACATTCAAACTCACAGAAAAGCCATCCATGCCGGCAGAAATGTGGGTGCCGCTTCTGCTATCAGTGCTGGGCCTGTACCTGATTTTCGGCTGGCTCGCCTGTGTTCGTATGCAGACAGAAATTTTGTCCCGGGAGCAACGCACCCGGTGGGTGAAAGAATTCGTATTGAAAGGACGGGGCTGAGCCATGGCATTTGATTCTTTTTCTGCCTTTATCGCGATGGAGGGCCACGGCCCATATGTGTGGGCCTGCTACGCTGTTTTTTTCGTGCTGATGGTTGCCATGATGGCAGGATCGCTGCGGAGCAGGACTGCCATTATTGAATCCTGCCGCCGCAGATATGAGTTCCAGGCCGACAAGGGTAAAGTGGCCACGGCTCCGACATCTTCTGCGTCCTTCGCGCGCGTAAACGTTTCCCAAGACTGACTGACAGGTATGTAAATGCACCCGATCCGTAAAAAGCGGCTGACCATTGTACTGTTTCTGCTGGCAGGACTATCCGTTGCCGTCGCGCTGACAACCTATGCACTGCGCCAGAACATCAACTTGTTCTACGACCCAAGCCAGATCTCTGCGGGTGAAGCCCCGGTAGATGTGCGAATTCGTGCTGGTGGCATGGTGCAGGAAGGCTCGGTTATTCGAGATCCGGAATCTCTGAAAGTTGAGTTTTTGGTAACGGACTACAGCGCCTCTGTGCCGATTGAGTACGTTGGAATCCTGCCGGATCTCTTTGCTGAAGGGCAGGGGATTGTTGCCATGGGCAGGCTGAACAATGAAGGGCGATTTGTGGCGGACCAGGTTCTGGCGAAACACGATGAAAATTACATGCCTCCGGAAGTTGCTGGCGCCCTGGAAAAGGCTTCAAAAGCCGAGGCCAAATCAGCAACTGAAGGCACTAAGTCGGCAACCTACTAAACACCTTACAACCAATAGCCTGAATCCTGGAGAGCTTTGATGTATCCCGAACTCGGACAGCTTGCACTGATACTTGCGCTGATTCTGGCAGTGCTTCTGTCGGTTGTACCCCTGGTTGGCTCACTCACCGGCCGGGACAGCCTTCAGGCGTTTGCCAGGCCTTTGACCACCGGCATGTTTGTGTTTGTCGGGCTTGCGTTTGCGGTACTGACCCATGCATTCCTGACGGATGATTTCTCCGTGGCCTACGTGGCCAACAACAGCAACAGTATGCTGCCTTGGTATTACAAGTTCAGCGCTGTGTGGGGTGGTCATGAAGGCTCACTGCTGCTGTGGATATTGATGCTGACCGGGTGGACCATGGCTGTTGCCATTTTCAGTCGCCGGTTGCCTGCGGTGATGATCTCCCAGGTGTTATCCGTGCTCGGCATGGTCAGTGTTGGTTTCATGCTCTTTATAGTGGTGACTTCAAACCCCTTTGATCGCCTGCTGCCCAACGTGCCGGCTGATGGAGCGGATTTGAATCCGCTGCTGCAGGACTTCGGTCTGATTGTGCATCCGCCCATGTTGTATATGGGCTACGTTGGCTTCGCGGTCGCTTTCGCATTCGCCATTGCAGCCTTGATTAATGGCCGTCTGGATGCTGCATGGGCCAGATGGTCCCGGCCCTGGACAACGGTTGCCTGGGCTTTCCTGTCTATCGGTATTGCTCTTGGAAGCTGGTGGGCCTACTACGAGCTTGGCTGGGGCGGCTGGTGGTTCTGGGACCCGGTAGAAAACGCGTCCCTGTTGCCGTGGTTGTCGGGTACAGCACTGATGCACTCGCTGGCAGTGACCGAAAAACGCGGTGTGTTCAAAAGCTGGACGGTACTGCTGGCCATTGTGACCTTCTCCCTGAGCCTGCTGGGAACCTTCCTGGTTCGATCTGGCGTGCTTACCTCAGTGCATGCCTTTGCGTCCGATCCGGAGCGTGGCACCTTTTTGCTGGCGTTGCTGGCATTAACCATTCTGGCCAGCCTGATGCTCTATGCGTTCCGGGCGCCAGTGGTTCACGTGCGCTCCCGTTACGGTTCACTCTCACGGGAAATCTTCCTGTTGCTGAACAACGTGTTGTTGGTCTCTGCAACCTTGCTGGTCGCCGTTGGTACTCTTTACCCGCTGGTTCTGGACTTCTTTGAGTTGGGCAAGATTTCCATTGGCGAGCCATTTTTCAACCTCACATTCAGCCCACTGGCCGTGGCGACAGGCCTTCTGCTTGGCGTTGGCACGTTTTCCCGCTGGAAAAAAACCGATGCCGGTTGGCTTGCGCGCAAACTTTTGTGGCCGCTGGCGATCAGTATGCTGTTCAGCACGGCAGTCATGATTGTGTATGGCGGATTCAAGCCTTGGGCCTTTATTGGTGTATTTACAGCCCTATGGGTAACCACTGCAACCTTCTGGGATCTGTGGGACAAATCCTCGTCGAAAAAGGGGCGAGTTCACGGCCTTAAACGCCAATCCCGCAGTTACTACGGCATGGTCCTTGGTCATCTCGGACTGGCTCTCACCATGGCAGGCGCAACGGTGGTGTCGAACTATGGCATCGAGCGCGATGTGCGCATGGTGCCCGGTGATGTGGCTGAGGTTGGGGATTACCAATTCCTGTTTGTGGATATCGGTGAGCGCCGCGGTCGTAACTTCACAGCCCAGTATGGCACCTTCGAGATCTCGCGGGATGGCAAGCTGGTTGCTGAACTGCACCCCGAAAAGCGCCAGTACGCCGTTGGCATGAGTGTCATGACAGAAGCGGATATTGATGCCGGCTTGTTCCGGGATATATTTGTGGCTGTCGGTGAGCGCATATCTGATAACGCCTGGGCTATTCGTCTGCAGTACAAGCCTTTGATCCGCTGGCTCTGGCTTGGAGCCTTATTTATGGCGGCCGGTGGCTTCTTGGCCATATCGGATCGCCGTTACCGGATACGCGAACGCGCGACTGAACGCGCAACACCCGCGACACCCTCGTCGCCAACTCAGCCGGGCTCCCAGGGCACAGCCGGAGCAGTCTCATGAAGCGGTTTTTACTATTCCTGCCCCTGCTGGTGGCCATCGTAGTGGGTGCGTTTCTGTTTGCCGGTATCGGTAAAGATCCCACCAAGCTGGATTCCGCCCTGGTTGGAAAGCCGGTTCCGGTATTCAGTCTCAAAAGCCTCAAGCAACCTGAGGCGACCCTTGATGAGAGCCTGTTCCAGGGTGAGGTTACCCTGCTGAATGTGTGGGGTACCTGGTGCCCTGCATGCCGGGACGAGCATGCTGATCTGATGTGGTTGGCGCAGGAAAGGAAGGTTCCAATTATCGGCTTGAACTACAAAGACAACAGAGATGACGCTTTGGTCTGGCTGGACAGGTTGGGCGATCCATACCGTACAGTGATCTATGACCCAAAAGGCACCTTGGGTTTTGATCTGGGTGTTTATGGCGCGCCAGAAACCTTTGTTATTGATGCATCCGGTGTTGTGCGTTATCGCCATGTAGGTGTGGTCAACGTCGAGGTGTGGGAACAGATCCTGTTGCCAGTGATTACTAAAGCGCGGGGGAATGGCTGATGCTCCGTATTATGTGTTTCCTGCTGGCTATTCTTGCATCCGGCATAACCTCTGCAGATGTTTCTGCTGTGTATGGTTTTGACAGCCGCAGTGAAGAGCAACGCTACCAGAATTTGATTGCAGAACTGCGCTGCCCCAAATGCCAGAACCAGAACATTGCGGATTCAAATTCCCCCATTTCCAAGGATATGAGAAATGCGGTTTATCAAATGATGCAGGAGGGGGCCAGCAATGATGAAATTGTTGAGTCTCTGGTAGGCCGCTTTGGTGAGTTTGTGAAATACAAGCCCGATCTGGACAGTCGAACCTTCGTTCTCTGGGCAACGCCTGCAATAGCCGTTTTGGGTGGTTTGCTGGTGGTGGCCGGGGTGGTTGTTCGTTCTCGTCGGGCGGGCACAGCAGCGCCAGCACTCAGTGCAGACGAGCAGGCCCGTATTGAAAAAATGCTTGCGGAAAAAAATCGTAACGGCAAGGCCTGAATAGCACTTAGTTCAAAGGCCTGGCTTCGTAGCTGTACGCACCGTTTTATTCATTTTGAACCTGTGATGATATTTCCATGACCCAAACTTTCTGGATTGCCGCAACGGTACTGATCATTCTTGCCCTGGCATTTGTAATCTACCCAGTGATGTTCCACCGCCGGGGCGACCGGCAGCAGACGGATCTCAGGAACCAGAACCTGATGGCATATCGCAGCCGCATGGCTGAGTTGGAAAAAGAGCATCAAGCTGGGATTATTGACGAGGAAACATACCAGCAATTGCGCGATGAACTTGCCGGAGCCATGTTGGATGATGTGCCTGAGAACGAAGCTCCGGCAAAAAGTATTCCCGGTCGCAAGGCCGCGATGGCAGTGGGTTTGGTTTCAATACTCCTGATCCCCGCAGCCACGGTTGTACTTTATGACGAGTGGGGCGCTCTGGACAGCGTGGAAGCGTATATAGCCATGCAGGAATTGGGTGGTTCAGACGAAGCCCGAGCAGCGCAGATGGACACGCTCACAGAACAGTTGCGTGAGCGGTTGGAAGCAAGCCCCGACAACCCGGACGGATGGGCTATGTTGGGCCAAACCTATATGCGCCTGGAGCGCTATGAAGATGCTGCCTGGGCATTCCGGCAGCTGGCGGATAGTGTGAAGTCGGATGATGGATCCCGGGCAGTTGCTCTGGGGCTGTCTGCGCAAGCACTGTTTTTCCGCAGTCAGGGTGCCATGACCGATAAGGTCACCGCCACAATTGAAGAAGCAAGATCACTGAACCCAGACGAAGTTAATTCCTTGGGCTTACTGGGTATTCACTCCTTCAGTCAGGGCGACTATCGGGAAGCTATCCAATATTGGGAACGCATCCAGGCAGTCGCACCAGACCACCCGCAGTTGGGCGCCATTCAGGGTGGCATTAAAGAAGCTTACACTCGGCTTGGGGAGCAGCCACCAGCACAGGAACCGGCTTTTGCTGCAGCGGATGATAGCGCTCAGGGTATGGGCGTAACTGTGAGCGTAAGCCTCGATGAAGCATTCAAGCAGGATATTCCTGAAGACACTACCTTGTTTATTTTTGCCCGTGCAGCGAATGTTCAAAGCGGCCCCCCGCTGGCCGTTGTCAGGTTGACCGCAAGCGCTTTGCCCGTTGATATCCGGTTGGATGACCGATATGCGATGACGCCGGAGGCAGTGATCTCAGGTGTGGAAGAAGTGGCTGTAACGGCGCGCCTGACACGTTCTGGCAGCATCAACGCACAAGCAGGTGACTGGCAGGGCAGTACTGATACACCCATTACGGTTACCAAAGAGCAGGGCGCACCGGTATCCATAGTGATCAATAAGCAGTTGACCGGAAGTTAACCGGAACTTCTCCCGCCGAGCCGGCAGGTACCGGCCCGGTGAGTGTTCAAACTGATTTCAGTTGTTGCCACGTTACCCCTCACAATGAAAGGCCGGCGGGGTAAAGTGGCGGCAAGTCAGTTTCCTGCTTAGATCTGTTTTTCTGTTGTCTTGCTTGCCGGAGCGCCGCAACCAGAGGCTCCCCGTCCCACTGTTCACTGCTGTTTCCATCACCGGAACGATCCTGGCTGAACAGATGCGCCTGTAGTGCGCTCAGCTCCTTGTCAAGATCCGGTGTCTGAACTACCCGGAAAACGTCTCCGGCAGAGCGGAAGTCGTGCCCTGGCCAGTGCAAATTTGACCAGTGAACAAACAGCCCCGGCGTGGATGCCCGACCATCTTTTGCCGCATTAAGCATCTGCTCAAACGCATTGCGTTCGCTTTCGCTTTCCTCAGAGACGCTATTGGCAGGCGCATCGGCAGCCAGTCTGCGGGTTCGCCACCAGGCCAACATTGTCAGAACCCAAATACCCGCAAGTGCAAGACTGACCCATTGCCAGAATGCGTTGTCTGCTGCTGCACCGGTGCTGACAGATTGATTCGCATCGCCAGTGGCAGGTGGTGAGCCTTGGCTTGACGTGGAGCCTCCAACAGCCGCTGGTGACGCGTCAGATGCAACCACGTTCAGGGTTTGTGCAGGGATAACAGCAACTTTCTCACTGTCGGATTCTGTATCCCACCAGGGAATACGCACCGCCGGAAGGCTCAGTTTTCCGGATTCCACGGGAACCAGAGCGCTGGTTTGAGTGAGGGTCGAGACAATGCCGTCGGGGCCCACGTTAGTGTTTCGCTGTGGCTCTTCCGGATAGCTTCGAAGCCCGTCAGGCGCAGAATCAGGTAGGGGGGGCAGCGCTTCTGAGGGCAGTCCTGCAGCTTGCAGGCTTAGTGTGCGGGTGAGATTGTCGCCGGTCTTCAGATTCAAGGTAGGTGGCATGCCAGCCTCTCTGAGAGTGAGGCTGGTGGCCGGTAACCAGGTTGCGCCGCTGAACTCTGCTGGTACATCTTTTACAGGCACTTCAAACAAGGAGGCACTGTCCCGCAGGAACCGAAGAGAGCCGTCGGCATCTCTGGCCTGACCTTCAAAACGAATGGGAGGCAGATTCATTACGCCGGGTTTTTGTGGAAACAGGGCGTAGCGCCGCTCCACAACCCGGTAGCGTACGCCGTCGCGGTCGCTGGAATACTCCCGTTGTTTGCCGAGGCTTTCGATGATCGCGTTTGGGTGCTGCGGATCGGATAGCTCACCACGGATAAGGTTGCCCTGGAAGAACAGCCTCACTGTCAGGATCAGCTGTTCCTGAACATAGACTTCGGCTTTATCAGCCGTCAGCTCAATGAAACTCCCTCGATTCGTGCCAGTCTGGTCAGGGGGCGTACCGCCAACAACCTCGATGACCACCGGTTTGGATTTTGAGTCTTTGAAACTCAGTGGGGGTATGGTGAGTTTTCCGGTTGATTTGGGTGCAAGCTGGTAGGTCCAGGTTATTTCTCCCACCATGTCGCTGTTTATTGTGCGAATGCTGTAGCGCTGGTTGCGGGCGAGTATCTCGAAATCACGTTCCACCTTTTCGATATCTGGCGAGGGCAAGTTCGATAGATCAAAATCAAACAGGTTGCTCAGGCTGATATCTATCTCTGTGCTGCCCTTGACGGTAAGCGTCAGCACTTCGCCTTCGTAAAGGCGGGTTCTGTCTGGCTCTACGCTGAGTTCGCCGGCCTGCGCACCAAGCCCGAATACCATAAGAACTGCCAGCCAGATTGCCGGAATATTCAGCTGTTTTACCATGGTGTGTCGCCCTCATCCGATGGTGTCTGACGCTCCTGATACTGTTGCAGGAATTTTCGTTGTAAAAGCCCGCCCGGATTGTCTGGTACCCGGCGAAGGGATTGCTCCTGGCTTTGGGTCAGGGGCGTTTCAGAGGTGGGCGCGGGTGCCTCGACTTCCTGATCGCCGGGTTCTGTCTCCGTGGCCTGCGCGCTTGAATCCTGGTTTTCTGATGCGTCGCCTGTTTGCTGCTCGCCAGGTTCATCCTGATTACCGCTCTGCTCTTGGTCTTCGCCTCCGTTTTCGGACTGTTCAGGTTCCTGGTCCGAGTTCTGTGGCTGATCCTGATTTTCGTTGTCACCGGATGAGTCTGAGGGGTTCCCCTGTTGCTGGCCATCGTTCTGGCTGGAATCCGAAGGGTTCTGGTTGTCTTCGCCCTGGTCCTGACCGGATTGTTTCTCCTGCTGTTTGAGCAGATCCTCAACAATCTGACGGTTTACCCGCGCATCTTCCATGTCTGGTTTGCGGGCTAGTGCGCTGTCGTAGGCCTCAATAGCTTCCTTTAGTTTGCCGGCCCGGGCGAGAGCGTTGCCACGATTGTAATCCCCGAGGGTAGTGTCCAGGCCGGAGAAAACTTTGGCGGCTTCCTCATAGCGCTCGGCCCTGTAAAGAGCTGCCCCCCGCCATTCCGGTAACGTGAGAATCCTGGCCGCTGCAGCTGGATCTTCCCGTATCAATTCCGCGGCCCTTTGATCTTCACGCTGCCACAGGCTGCCCCAATCCATGGCTTGAGCTGGTTGTGGCAGAGCGGGCAGGACAATCAGTGCTATGGCGGTAAAAGCGCCGCGGCGCCAGCCCAGTAATAACAATGGTAAGGCCAGCCACAGCAGCCAGTAGCCGTCGTCTTGCCAGCGGTTTACTGTGAGCCCGGTGGTGGAGTCTTGCCACTCGTCGGATTCCGCAGGGCTGAGATTCAGGGCTGCTATGTCGGTGTCATCCAACGTCATTTCATGGCTGCTACCACCATTGTTTCGGGCGAGTTCCGCGAGCATGTCCGGGTCGGTGCGAGTTATGACGATGCTGCCGTTATCGCGGATAAACCCCCGCCTTGCAAGCGGGATGGGGCCGCCATCGCGGGTGCCGGCGGCCAGCGTGCTGAGGGTATAGTCACTACCCTTTAGCGCAGTGCGGATAGGCTCGCGGTAGCGATCTGGAACCTCATCGGTAATCAACAGAATGCGACCCATGCCCGGAGCACCTTGTTCCAAAAGTGCGCGGGCTCTGGCAACTGCAAGATCCGAACGGTTGCCCTGAACCGGCATGATCACAGGATCGAGCACGTTGAGCATGCCAGTGACTGTGTTGATGTCGTCGGTGAGAGGCGTGACAACGTGAGCATCGCCGGAGTACACAATCAGCCCGGTGAGACTGCCTTCCCGAACGGCGAGTATGTCGCGGATTTTGCGCTTTGCCCGGGTTAGGCGGTCCGGTTCCAGATCGGTGGCCAGCATGGACAGCGATAAGTCGAGCACAATCACCAGGCTGTCCCCCGGCTTTTTCAGGGGTGTCGGTGCCTCACGCCAGGCTGGCCCGGCGAGGGCAATAGCGAGGATAACCAGTGCGCTGATTGCTGGCAGGAGCTTTGATTTTCCTTTGCCTTCAGCTCCGCCATAACGCCGGATAACCGGGGCCAAAAGCTGCTCGGGGATCAGGCCTGACCAGCCACTGTCGCCGGAGCTCCGGCGCGCCAAAACAATGTACAACAAAGGCGCAAGGAGTAGCAGCAGAAGCCAGAGAGGGCGGATGAAGTGGAAGTCAGCCATGGGTCGCATCTCCTTCCGCAGCCTGCCGGGTATTGCCCTGCCAGGTCCTGATTCGTCTGAACATAAGGAGGCATAGCCAGAGAACGACTGCCATGCCCGCAGGCCAGAAAAAGAGATCGGTAACCGGGCGGTAGGTTTTGCCATCCAGTTCAATGGGTTCAAGCTGGTTGATGGTTTCGTAAATCAATTCCAGCTCGGGCAGGCTGCGGGCACGAAAATACTCGCCGCCAGTTTGCTGGGCCATGCGTGTCAGCAGATCCTCGTCCAGATCTCTTGAAGGGTTTACCCGGCGGGAGCCCAACAAACCACGGCGGATCATCGACTCGGCACCAATACCGATTGTATAAAGGCGAACGCCTGCAGCCGCCGCTATTTCCGTGGCTTTGTCCGGAGTGATTTGGCCGGCGGTATTGGCGCCATCAGTCAGCAATACCACCACTCGTTGTTGTTGAGGGCGCTCTCTGAGGCGCTTTGTAGCCAGGCCGACAGCGTCGCCGATGGCTGTTGCCCGCCCGGCCATACCGATGCCGGATTCCTGCAACAGGGTTTCCAGTGTTTCCAGGTCAAAGGTCAAAGGCGCCTGCACATAAGGCTCTGTGCCAAACAGTATCAGGCCCAGCCTGTCTCCTTCACGGCGGGCAATAAAGTCGTTCAGCACTCTTTTAACGGCCTGTAAGCGGTTGATGCTGCGGCCCTGAATGATCATGTCCTGCTCTTCCATACTGGGCGAAATGTCCACCACCAGCATAAGGTCGCGCCCGGACACGGGCATTTGCACCTGTTCACCGACATGCTGTGGCCGTGCCAGTGCCAGTACCAGCAGCGCCCAGGCCAGAAACAGCACCAGGGTTTGCCAGCGGGGCACGCCATTGCCCTGTCGAGTAACCCCCGGCAGCTCCGAGAGCCAGTGGCCAACGGGGAAAACCGGGGCGTCCACTGTGTGGGTGGCGGGCTTCTTCCATTGCAACAGCAGGGGCACAAGAATCAGTAGTAGTACCCAGGGGTAAGTGAGGCTCAGCATTTTTGCGCCTCCAGCCAAATACGGGCGAATTCCAAAGCCTGTGCGGGTTCGGCCGTCGGCTCCGGTTGCCAGGCACTGTTTATCAACGCATCGACAACAGGACGATGGGCTATTCGTCCTTCAGGGAGGTGGCGAATCAGGCATTCTGCCCATTGCTCGCCTGTCTGGGCTTCAGGGTTTTCGGCCGGATAACGGGCCCGCGCCACACGCTTGAGCAGCGCATTGAGTTCCGTGAACCACAGTGGCTCTTTAACGGCCGAGCGCTCCAGAATAGCCAGTTCGGCCTTTGCAAGCCTCAGCCAGCGGTTTCGGCGGTGGCGACGAATAACTGCCCAGACCAAAGCGACCAAAGCAAAAAGCAGGAGGAGGCCCAGAACCCACCAGCCCGGCGCCGGTGGCCAGAAGCCGCCGGTTATTGGCAAGTGAATATCTCGCAGTTGGCTCAGGGGATCGTCAGGCGTCATCCGATTCTCCCTCCCGGCCCGAGTATGGATTTAAGGCTCACTGCAGGTGATTCATGGGTTGAAACATTAGACGCCCATACGCCAGATAGCCGAAAGCACTCTTCAAGCCTGGCCTCGTGGTGAGTGATCTTTTCACGCCAGGCCTGCTGAAAGCTGCTGTTGGATGCATCAAACCAGACAGGGCCTTCAGTACCGGCAACTGCGAAGCGACCGCTTTGGGGCAGTTCAAGCTCCAGGGGGTCCACAACGCGCAATGCGCTGACACTGTTGTTGCGAGCCAGAGCAGCGAGCAATGCCGGGGTGCTATCCGAGATGCCAAGAAAATCACTGATCACGAAGATCCGGCTGCCGGTATGGGCAACACGCCGGGCTTCCGCGAGCGCCGTATCGAGGGTGGTTTCTGATGCGGCGTTTTCTATGGATGTGTGCTGTTGGCAGGCGAGGGTGTCCAGCAATCTTAATACAGATTTTTTTCGCCGGGCCGGGCGCTGAACGTTCAAGGTGCTGCCGTTAAACACAATGCCGCCTACCTGATCACCAGCCATAAGCGCCAGCCAGGCAAGAATGGCGGCAAGCTGAGCGCAGCGCACCTGCTTGAAGGCTCCGGTGCTGGCGAAGAACAGAGTAGGGCCCAGATCGCATATCAGCAGTACCGGTCGTTCGCGCTCTTCCTCGTACAGTTTTGTGTGGGGAGCCTGGCGACGGGCGGTTACACGCCAGTCAATGCTGCGGATATCGTCCCCTGGCTGGTAAAGCCGCACCTCCGCAAAGGCCATTCCACGACCACGCTGTGCAGAGCGCTGGAGCCCAGCCTGGCGTGCTCTTGCAGGGCGCGCTGAAGGCAGCTTCAAGGCCCGGGCATCTGCTTGCAGGCGAATGAGTGCCTGCAAGTTTATGCGGGTTGTTGCATCACTGGCGCGTACATCCATGGCCAGCCTCAGGCGCTCACGGGTACGCGGTCAATCAGGCGCTGTATCACTGTGTCTGCCGTTACGCCTTCCGCCTCGGCTTCAAAGGTCAGCAGGATTCGGTGCCGGAGCACATCGAAGGCAACCGCTCGAATATCGTCGGGTGTTACGTAATCCCTGCCGTTGAGCCACGCAATGGCTCGGGAGCAGCGGTCGAGTGCAATAGTGCCCCGGGGGCTGGCGCCAAATGCTGTCCAACGGGCCAGTTCCGCGCCCAGAACGCCTGGGTCTCTGGTGGCGAGCACTAAAGCAAGAAGGTACTGCTCAACCGGTTCAGCCATGTAGATGTCGGCAACCTCAGCGCGGGCTTCGAAAACCTGGTCTGCGGTCAGTCGAACTTCTGCGGCGGCCTGGCCCTGTTTGTAATCATTTCTGGCCAGATGAAGAATGGCTTGCTCGGCCTGTGCCGACGGGTACCCGATCACCACGTGCATCAAAAAGCGATCAAGCTGGGCCTCTGGCAAGGGGTAAGTGCCTTCCTGCTCGATGGGGTTCTGGGTCGCCATCACCATGAACAGGCGGTCCAGAGGGAAGGTGCGCATGCCCACACTGACCTGGCGCTCGCCCATGGCCTCAAGCAGGGCAGACTGAACTTTTGCCGGTGCCCGGTTGATTTCGTCTGCCAGTACCAGGTTGTGGAAAATTGGCCCGCGCTGGAATTCGAACAACCCGGTTTCTGCCCGGTAAATCTCGCTGCCGGTTACATCTGATGGCAACAAATCCGGGGTGAACTGAATGCGGTGGAAATCTCCCGTGAGATGGTCTGCCAGGGCTTTTATCGCAGTGGTTTTTGCCAGCCCCGGAGCACCCTCTACCAGAAGGTGCCCATCGGCAAGCAATGCAATAAGAAGACGGTCGACCAGCTTTTCCTGGCCTATGATCCTTTTGGCTAACTGTGCCCGTAGTTCACCGAACGTATGCTGTAACGACATAGGAAGTGATTGCTCTCGTGCGTAAGTAGTTGCCGCAGTTTTGGTGTCTGACCGGCAAAAATCAAGGGTTTGACTATGCTTATCTCACGATATCCCTATTACGTTTATTTCACACTATCTGAGGTCGCCCATGAATGCGCTGACAGTGGCAAGCAAAGATCAGTTTTTCGAACTTTTGGCTGAAGAGTTTTCCAGGAAACTTGCCAAAGCCGAAGCCAAGAAAATCAGCGAATTTGTAAAGCAGCATTACGCCCATATTCCTCTGGAAGAACTTCTTGAGCGGCGACTCTCAGACACTTACGGCGCTGCAATGGCCGCTTGGCAGTTTATGCAGAAGCGTGGTGCAGAAGAAGCGCCTGTAGCTGTCTTCAATCCGGATCTGGAAAGCGACGGCTGGCAATCTACGCATACCGTTGTGTTTATTTTGCATCCTAATATACCGTTCCTGATTGACTCCTTGCGCATTGCCATCAACCAGCGGGAAATTGCCACCCATTCCATTCAGCATTCCATTCTTAATCTGGAGCGAGACAAGGCAGGGAAACTTGAAAACTTGCTGGCGATCAAGAAAACCGGTGCGGGTTCTGGTTATGAAGCGCTCATCGTTTTGGAAATTGCCCGACACAGCAATCCGGAAGACCTGAAAGATCTGGAGCAGGCTCTGCAAGCGGTGCTCCACGAAGTGAGTATTGCCGTTTCGGATTTCCCGGTTGTTACCGATAAGGTCAACCAGATTATTACAGAGCTGGATAACACCACTGCAGTCATTAGCAGCGAGCAAAAGGAAGAAGCGCAAGCCTTCCTGAAATGGCTGATAAGCGATCATTTTACGTTTCTTGGCTACGACGAGTATGACTTTGCCAAGGAAAAGTCCGGTCTGGTGGTCCGCAGGGTTGAAAACTCCGAACTTGGCATTCTCCGTGTAAATAACGAGCGCCCAGAACAGGTTCGTCTTGACGAGCTGCCTCAGCGCACGCGCCACGAAATGACGCGAGCTGACGATATTTTTATTTTCGCAAAATCGGCCCAGCGATCACGGGTTCACCGCCCCGCCTATCCGGACTATATCGCCGTAAAGAAATTCAACAAGAAGGGCGAGGTGGTTGGCGAACGCCGGTTCCTTGGTCTTTACACATCTCGCGCATACAACGAGCGGCCAGATGAAATTCCGCTGCTCAAGCGCAAGTTTCAAAGCGTGATGAAAGGTTCCGGGTTCCTGAGGGCAGATTACGCGGGTAAAGAACTTGAGCAGATTCTCACTCTCTATCCCCGAGACGAACTGTTCCAGATCGCCGAAGATGAACTGCTGCTCGTGGCAAAGAACATCCTGTACATACAGGAGCGCCATCGCATTGAGCTGTTTATGCGTGAAGATGTATACGGCCAGTTTGTTACCTGCCTCGCGTTTTTCCCCCGGGATATTTACAACACTGAACTTCGTTTGAAAGTGGAGCAGGTACTGCTTGATCAGCTTGGCGCTCATGATATTGAGTTTGTGACGCATTTTTCCGAGTCTGTGCTGGCCCGCGTGCAGTTCACCATTCGTGTGCCTCAGGTTGAAAATCGCAAATTGCCGTTGGCAGAGGTTCGGGAAAAGGTTATCGAATTAGCCCAATCCTGGCGTGATGGTCTTTCCGGTGCCCTCAGTGAAACCTTTGGGGAAGAAGAAGGTAATGAGCTGCACCGGCTGTGGGCGGGCGGGTTTCCAGCGAGCTATACCGACATGTTTTCGCCGCGTCGCGCCGCGATAGACCTTGAGCATATATCGGCAGCTTCCACCGGTAATGATCTTACAATGAGCTTTTACCGGGCTCTGGAAGAAGATGAAAGCACCTTGCACTTCAAGTTGTTCTATCCAGACCAGCCTCTGCCTCTGTCTGATGTGATGCCCATTTTCGATAACCTGGGTTTCCGTGTTCTGGGTGAGCACCCGTTTGAAGTGACCGATCGGAATAGCAAAACCGTTTGGATTCATGATTTCACCCTCTCTGCCCACAGTGGTAAGGCGGTGGATATTCACCGAATAAGGCCCATCTTCGAGGAGCTGTTCCATCGGGTGTGGTATGGCGAAGCGGAGAATGATGCGTTCAACCGCATGCTCGTGTCGTCGTACATGAGCTGGCGGGAAATTGCCCTGTTGCGCACTTATGCGCGCTACATGCGGCAGATCCGTTTCTCCAATAGTCAGACTTTTATTTCCAACACCCTGGTGAACCACGTCGAACTCACCCGGACTCTACTGGAGTACTTTGAGGTACGGTTCAATCCGGATCGCTTCCAGAGTGAGGTCAAGTGCAAGGCGGCTCAGCAGAAGCTGGAAATTGAATTCAACGCCGGACTGGAAGAGGTGGATAACCTCAGCGAAGACCGAGTGCTCCGTCTTTACCTTGAACTGATGCAGGCCACGCTTCGTACCAACTACTATCAACTGGATGAAGCCGGTCAGCCCAAGCCCTATATCAGTGTGAAGTTTAATCCTTCCGGAATTTCAGACATGCCGCTGCCGGTGCCTGTGTACGAGATATTCGTGTACTCGCCCCGTGTTGAGGGGGTTCACCTGCGTGGGGGCAAGGTTGCCCGCGGCGGTTTGCGTTGGTCAGATCGCTTTGAGGATTACCGTACGGAAGTTCTTGGCTTGGTGAAGGCTCAGCAAGTAAAGAACGCTGTCATTGTGCCAGTGGGCGCCAAGGGCGGCTTTGTTGCCAAGCGCTTGCCGGATTCTTCCGACCGCGAGGCATTTCAAGCCGAAGGCATCGCAGCCTACAAAACGTTCATCCGTGGCTTGCTCGATATTACCGACAACCTGATCGATGCCAAGATCCAGCCACCCGCGCGAGTGGTTCGCCACGATTCGGATGATCACTACCTGGTTGTTGCTGCAGATAAAGGCACGGCTACATTCTCTGATATCGCGAATGGCCTGGCGGCGGAATACAACTTCTGGATGGCAGATGCCTTCGCCTCCGGTGGCAGCAATGGCTATGACCACAAGAAGATGGGCATTACGGCGCGGGGCGCCTGGGTGTCTGTTGAACGCCACTTCCGCGAGCTGGGCATTAATCCGGCGGAGGATGAGTTTACCGCCATTGGTATTGGCGACATGGCCGGAGATGTGTTTGGCAACGGCATGTTGAACTCTGAGAAAACCCGCCTGGTGGCCGCGTTTAACCACATTCACATTTTCGTGGATCCGACACCCGATGCAGCCAAGAGCTACAAAGAGCGCAAGCGGCTGTTCGAGATGCCGCGCTCGGCCTGGACGGATTACGACACCAAACTGATTTCCAAAGGCGGGGGTGTATTTAATCGGAATGCAAAATCCATCGCGATAAGCCCGGAAATCAAGAAGCTACTGGACATCAATTCAGACCGCGTGCCGCCGAATATGTTGATTTCCCATATTCTGAAGGCCCGAGTTGATTTGCTTTGGGTAGGTGGTATCGGCACCTATATCAAGGGCAGCACGGAATCTCATAGTGATGTGGGTGATAAGGGTAACGATGGCGTGCGCATCAACGGTGGAAATGTACGCTGCAAGATTATAGGTGAGGGCGGCAATCTGGGTATGACCCAGCTTGGGCGTATTGACTATGCTTTGACCGGCGGGCGGTTGAATACAGACTTCATTGATAACTCTGGCGGGGTCGATTGCTCAGACCACGAAGTTAACATGAAGATCCTTCTAAATCGTGTCGTGGCAATGGGAGACCTCACGTTTAAACAGCGCAATGTCATGCTGGAAGAGATGACAGACGATGTGACCGCGCTGGTTCTAAAGAACAACTACCGGCAAACCCAGGCCATCAGTATTGCCAACGAGGACGCAGCCACGCGCCTTGAAGAATACCGCAGGCTGATGAACACCTTTGAAAGCGAAGGCAAGCTAAACCGGAGTCTGGAGTTCCTGCCTGATGACGACACGCTGTCTGAGCGCAAACTGAAAAATAAAGGGCTGACCCGGCCCGAACTGTCGGTTCTTATTTCCTATGTGAAAGGCGATCTGAAGCAGACGTTGATCGACAGCAGCCTGCCAGATAACCCCTTGCTTGCCCGTGAAATGTACAAGGTTTTTCCCCGGGATATGAACCAGAATTTCTCCAAGGAGTTGGGTGAACACCAACTGCGCCGGGAAATTATTGCCACACAGATTGCCAACGATATGGTCAACCACATGGGCATTACGTTTGTGGAACGGCTGAATCAATCCACTGGGGCAGACGCCGCCTCCATTGCACTGGCCTGGCTGATCAGCCGGGATGTTTTCCGGATTGATAACTGGTGGGACAAGATTGAAGCGCTCGATTTTCACATTCCGGCTCAGCTTCAGATGAAGCTGATGCAGGATCTGATGCGCTTGATGCGCCGTTCTGTGCGCTGGTTGTTGCGGAATCGCCGCGCGGAATTGAGCATTCAGAGTCACATGGAGCGCTTCGCAGACAGTGTCTGGGCGATCACCTCCGGCTTGCCTGAGTATTTGGGCGAGTCTGCCAGTAGCGAGTGGGCAAAACGTAACGAGGCACTCATAAGTGAAGGGGTGCCGGCGGAGCTGGCATCTGTGCTGTCTGGTACCAGTTACCTGTATTCATCACTTGGCATTATCGAGGCTCAGGAAACCACCGGTATGCCGCTTAAAACCGTCGCCAACCTCTACTATGAATTGGGGGACAGGCTCGACCTGAACTGGTTTGCCAAAGCTATTGCAAACCTTAAACCAGGATCCCACTGGCAGGCGTTGGCGAGGGAAAGCTTCCGCGAAGATATGGACTGGCAGCAGCGTGCATTGACCACGGGCGTACTTCGTCTGATTGCAAAGCCCGAGGAGTTGCCTGCTTGCGTAGATGCCTGGCTGGAGCGGCATGAGTCACTGATTGAGCGCTGGAAATCCATGCTGCAAGAACTCAAGGGCGTGCGGGAGCCAGAGTACGCCATGTTCTCTGTAGCACTGCGCGAATTACTGGACCTGGCGCAGAGTACGCTGCACCAATCTCAGAGCGAGAGCTAGTTCAAAAAAGGCCACCGGACATGATGCAGACAAACTGAGTGTTGCGTTAAAGCCGTGATTCCCGTTCAATCACGACCGGGAATCACCACATGGAGTCTGCGAATGGGCCAGCTTGATCATCTTCTTGAAAAAAACCGGGCCTGGGCTGACGCCATCAGAGCCAATGATCCGGAGTTTTTTCATCGTTTGTCGAATCAGCAGGCGCCGGAATACTTGTGGATTGGCTGCGCCGATAGCCGGGTACCGGCCAACCAGATTGTCGACATGCCTCCAGGTGAGCTTTTTGTGCACCGGAACGTGGCTAACGTGGTGGTTCACACTGATTTCAACTGCCTGTCAGTTTTGCAGTTCGCCATAGAAGTGTTGAAGGTCAAGCACGTACTCGTGGTTGGCCACTACGGCTGTGGCGGTATCAAGACTGCCCTGCGCAACGAAGGGTTTGGGCTCATCAGTAATTGGCTAAGGCATGTGCAGGATGTGCGGGATCACCATCAAGCCATACTCAATGCGTGTGACAACGAAAACGACCAGGCTGATCGGCTGTGTGAGTTGAACGTTATTGAGCAGGTAGGGCATGTTTGCCAGAACAGCATCGTTCAGGAAGCCTGGAAGCGGGGCCAACGGCTGAACATCCACGGCTTCGTATACGATTTGGCAGACGGCATACTTCGGGATATGGGTTTATCCGTTTCCGGGGCTCAGGACTGGGAACAGATCAAACAGAGCAGTCTGGATGAGCTGGTATTGCGCCCTGTGCGCTCCGGTCGCCAGAAAAAAGTCTAGTATTCATCGGAAAACGGCATCACCCAATTCATGCAAAGTATAACCGGCTCCGGCTTACCTAATTCCCACCAGGCGCTGCTTAAAAACCAGCACTTGTTATCCGGCCGGCTGGCGTTGTTAGGTGTCTCATCGGCACACTTACTGCCAGCACTCCCCTTTAACGGCCTTGCCATGAGCGAGCACGCGGGTGTTTTCCGCACACTGGAGCGCCATGATGGCTGGCAGGCTGCCTTTGGTTATGACGATCCAGCGCTGGCTGACAACAGCTATGACAGCGTTGTGGTGTTTTTGCCGAAAGCCCGTGCCGAGTTGGAAATGCGCCTTGAGCTGGCCCGCGCTCTGGCGGCAAACAGTGCACGCTTGATACTGATTGGGGAGAAAAAAGAAGGCATCGCAGGCGCCATTAAGCAGCTGAAAGCGGTTGCGCCTCAAGCATCAAAGGCAGACAGCGCGCGCCATTGCCAGGTCTGGTGTGCAGATTCGATTGAGCCGCTTCCCGGGTTCCGGGTTCAGGACTGGTTGAGCTGGAGCACCGTTGAATGTTCAGGAATCTCCATTGACGTTGCCGGGTTACCCGGGATATTCAGTCAGGATGGCCTCGACAAGGGAACACGCATGCTGCTGGAGACTCTGGCAGAACAGCCCATGCAGGCAGACAGGCTGCTCGACTTTGCCTGTGGTGCGGGTGTTATTGGTACCTGGATTCAAGCCTGGCAAGCAGCAAAGCAAGCCCCTGTGGCCAGTATCGATGGCGTGGATGTCCAGTCTCAGGCGGTTATCTGTGCAAGGGAAACCTACCAACGCAACCGCGCCGAGGGCAGCATTGTCGCTTCTGACGGCCTGGTCGGCATTGACGGCCTCTGGCCCGGGGTTATCAGCAACCCTCCCTTCCATACCGGTGTAAAAACCGACACCTCCATGACAGAGCAGTTTCTTCAGGACGTGAAGCGGCATTTACAGCCGGGGGGCGAATTACGATTGGTGGCAAACAGTTTTCTGCCCTACGAACCGCTGATAAAGCGATATATAGGCCGCGTTGAGCGTTTGCGCGAAGACGGGCGTTTCACCGTTTACCGGGCTTTTCGGGGGCAATAACGAAAAAAGCCCCTGGGGTGAGGGGCAAAGGGTTCGCTTCCAAACAAAACGGAGCTAACCGAGAATGTGTTTAAGAACAACCTTCGTGATGAAAGCCTTCCTAAAAGTGAACAAAACGAACAATAGGGTTATTTTCTAGAGTAATCAGCCTAAAATGGCGTGCTTTCCGCGAATTCCCTCTGGATGCCTGATATGACAACCGCTGTGCTGGATTTTTCCGGTGGTAGCCTCACCCTCAATCGCCCTGGCACGGATGATCCGAGCCTGCGAGCCTGGAGCTCTGCCGACGAGTTGCTGCTACAGGAGGCGTTTGGGCATTTGGCAATCGCGCCTGATTCGCAGGTTCTGGTGGTTGATGATCAATACGGTGCCTTGACCCTGGGCTTGTCTCCATTTTCGCCGGCTGTCGTTGCTGATAGCGCTCAGCTGGGCCCTGCACTGGCGTTGAATGCAACCTTGAATCCCGCTTGTACCGCTCCAGAACATGTTTTCAGCTGGTTGCAGCCGCCTGCTGGTACCTATGACCTGATTCTGCTGAAGATTCCCCGTGAAACCGACTATCTGGATTGGTTGTTGCGCTGGGCTAATGGTGCGCTCAAGCAGGGTGGGGTCATACTGGCGGCCGGTATGATCAAGCACCTTCCGGATCGTAGTGTGGATGTTTTTGCCAGAACGGTGAATGTTGAGAAAGTCAGCCGGGCAGTAAAGAAAGCCCGGTTGATAACCTGTCGCCAAGGTGAGGCAAGGCTGGATAACTGGCCTGGAACCTGGAAAGGGTACGACCTGGCGGATATTCCCGGCGTTCGCGCTAATGCCATGCCAGCCGTATTCGCCCGGGAGAAGCTGGATATAGGTACTCGGCTGCTGCTGCCCCATCTGAAGCCCGCTCTTGAGTTCTGTCACCCCGGTGCCCGCGTGCTGGATCTTGCCTGTGGTAACGGCGTTCTCGGGCTGAGTGGGCTGGCTGTTCGGGCGGATATTCAGATGACGTTCAGTGATGTATCCAGCCAGGCCGTATTGAGTGCTCGCAGCAATGTAGAGACTGCATATCCTGATGCCAAGGCATCATTCCTGCACGCGGATGGCATTAGCGGCGAGCAGGGGTTATTTGATCGAATCCTGCTGAATCCGCCGTTTCATGAAGGCGGCGTGGTGGGTGACCATATCGCCTTGAGGTTGTTTGAGCAGGCGGCGCAGAATCTGTCTGATACTGGCCGTTTGACTATGGTGGGGAATCGGCACCTGGGTTACCACAAAAGTTTGCGCCGATACTTTTCGCAAGTGCGGCAACTCGATGCCAACCCCAAATTTGTTGTCTTCGAAGCTTGGCGTGGTTGAGCCTAAGGCTTTACCGGGGTGAAGCTGGTCGGTCATAACCCAGGCGCGCCAGCGTATCCACGATGGTTTGTGTCTGGCTGTCGATCTCGATATTGACCGTCATGCCTTCTTCTATGTCACCAAAGGTTGTGGCCCGTAGGGTTTCAGGTATCAGGTGAACGTTGAACCGATTGCCGTCTACCTCGCCAATGGTCAGGCTGGCGCCGTTGATGGCGATATAGCCTTTCGGGAAAATGTAGCGCGCCCATTGAGTCGGAACTTCAAACCATAGGGTTACATTGTTTTCCGGCCGCAGAATCTCAACAACTTTGGCTGCTGTATGTATGTGCCCCGAAAGCAGGTGGCCCCCGATCTCATCCCCGATACGCGCTGCCCGTTCAAAATTAACCGATTGCCCTGGCGCCAGGTTGCCGAGCGTTGTCAGCCTGAGAGTTTCCTGCATGGCATCAAAAAACAGCGTGTTTCCGGTTTGTTTGGTAACTGTGAGACAGGTGCCGTTAATTGCGACAGAGGCACCAATGGTGACCCCTTCTGTGCTGTTATCCGGCAAGCGGATAGCGAAGGTGCTTAGCCCGGTTGCTGCGGTAACGTCTTCCACAACAGCAATACCTTGAACAATACCTGTGAACATAGCAGACCTCATTGGGGAGCGGAGTGCGGCATAGGAGGGGAAGGATAACGACCGAGGTTGCTGTTGCCAAGCTTCAGATTTCTGGCCGGATGCGTAAGCTTGACAGGTGCGTGCCAACTGCCGGGCTCAAGATATGAGCCACAATGTCGATACCCTCTAATAAGACCTGCCGCTCCAGGGAGGCTCTTTAACACATTGGATTAATTGCTATGGCTCAGAATCAGACCGCTGCAGAAGCGCGAACGGGAACGGCTCAAGGCGCTGTATTACGGCCTGGGCGTGCGGCTGATCCTGTGCCAGAGAAGGCTGCGCTGGTTGCAAACCAGAACAACCCGCAAGATCTTGCCGCTGAGGCTAAAAACATCAGTGAGGGGGCATCCGGGGAGGCGGCAAAAGACGGCATTCGTAAAAGTGGGGTGCAAGCAGACCAGGAGCCGGGCGATTCCACTGAATCTCCAAAGCAAACGGAGCAGGTGCTGGCAGAATCCCGCCAGCGAAAGTTGAGGTTGATGCTGCGCCAGTGTGATCGCGTACTGCTGATGGATTTTGAGTTACTGGCGATGAATGATTGGCCGGATAATTTCAGCGTTGCGACGGCGCGCCGGAGCCGGGATTTGTGGGTGTTCAGTGCGCTGGTGGCAGCAATTGTGTTTCTCAGTGGACTGACAGGTTTTGTGCCTGCGTGGGTTGCGGGCGGCGGATTTGGCGCCTTCGTTATTATTGTGCTGCTGGGAATTCCAGTGGTTCGTCGTGTTTATACCTCTGCGCCTTCCTACCTGGATTTGCTGCTCAAGCGTCAGCGCCTGATGCGTGATGCGCGAAAGCACGCAGAGCATCTTGAAGGTAAAGAGGGGTTGATCTGGCAGTGTGCCCGCATGGCAGACTATAACCCCGCTCTGAAAAACACACGGTTCAGTAGTCTTTTGCGTTTGTCGGAACAGAAGGCGCTACCTCGTGCCTTGTCCCGGCGTGAGCATGTGAGGCTCTATCTGATTTATCTGCTTGAAGCGGAGAAGGCGTATAGCCGGGTTCAGGCTGCTTTTTTTGAGGGTAACCAGGAAGCAATTGACGAAGGCTGGCAGGCAGCCGTGGCGCAGCCCGAGGACAGAACTTGACATGAATGTGCTTCAAACGTATGTTTCAAACAGACGTTTGCTAGAGGCACTGAAAACAAAATGGCCCAGTCAGATACTGTTGACCGAATTCTGGATGCTGCAGAAGAGCTGTTCGCTGAGCGTGGATTTTCAGAAACGTCGCTGCGCATGATTACCAGCAAGGCGAAAGTAAACCTTGCTGCTGTTAATTACCACTTTGGCTCCAAAAACGCACTTATACATGCGGTCTTTGGTCGCTTTCTTACCCCCTTTTCTGCAACGCTTGAAAAGGCATTTGATGAGCTTGAAGCGCGTTGCGCAGGCCAGCCACCAACCCTTAATCAGACCCTGTGGGCCCTCACAGAAAGTGCTGTACGCATGCCTCAGCGCAACGAAAAGGGCATTTCGATCTTTATGCGTCTGCTTGGGCTGGCCTACACTCAGTCGCAAGGGCATTTGCGCAAATTCCTGGAGCAGGAATACAGTGAGCCCTTCAGCCGTTTCATGCGGCTTTTGAAAGAAGCAACACCGCAGCTTTCCGCGGTAGATCGATACTGGCGCATTCAGTTTATGCTGGGAGCAACGGCCTTTACCATGTCCAGCAGCGACGCCCTGCAGGATATTTTGCGCAACAAGCTGGGTGTGGACACTACGGTTCAGGAAATCGCTGCGCGCCTGGTACCCTTCCTTGCCGCCGGCATGCAAGCCCAGGATACCCTGCTGACTCCTCGGGCTGAAAACAAGATCCCGGTTGCCTGAGTTGCACCCTCTCGGGTAGGCTTCCCTCTGAATTCCAGAAGGAGCCAATACCGTTGTGAACCACCACAACCGCCGTGCCTGTTCGATTGACATCTGCCTGGACGACCAGATCCTTACGCTGCGTGATGAGCGCGGTGTCGCCATCGCCTGTTACCCGGTGTCTACTGCCCTTAATGGTGCGGGTGAGCGGGATGGTAGCGGTTGTACCCCCAGGGGCGAGCACTACATACGCGCCATGATTGGTGCCGGGTTGCCTCCAGATACCGTTTTCCGTGCCCGCCGGCCTACCGGGGAAATCTACAGCGCCGAACTGGCGGCTGCGCACCCTACCAGAGATTGGATACTGAGCCGTATTCTCTGGCTTTGTGGGCTGGAGCTTGGCAAAAATCGTGGGGCCGGTGTTGATACCTTTCGCCGCTTTATCTACATACATGGTACTCCTGATACAGAACCCATGGGGCTGGCCTTGTCCCATGGCTGTATTCGTATGCGCAATGCAGATGTCATTGAACTGTTTGGCTATGCCCATGCGGGTATGCCAGTTACTATCCGCTGAACCCGGATTAACAAGACTGATTAGAGGATTCTGATGATCGGAGAAATGATGTCCACGCTGAATGGCTGGATTGCGAACTTTGGGGTCCTGTCTGAGGCATGGCGTGTAGCCATTGTGGTGTTTGCGCTGGTGTTCGGTACGGCGACGATCGCCTATATTGCCAGCCATATTATTGGAGCTCTGGAAGCGAAATTCTCCAAAACCAATAACATCTGGGATGATGCCTTGCTTCATGCCACTCGTGCACCCGTAGTAGCATTTGTGTGGTTGCAAGGGATCTACTGGGCTGCCGAGGTGGCCCATCATTATTCATCGGCCGAAATATTCAAGGCCAACGCGATCTTGCTGCAAGTCGGCTTCATTTTCATCTTTGTTTGGGCTCTGCTCAGAATGATCAAAGAGCTGGAGAATATAGTTGTCTCTCCGGTAAAAATGAAAAAGCCTATGGATTACACTACGGTTAACGCCATTAGTAAGCTTTCGAGAGCCGTCGTCATCATTACGGCGGTGCTGATAAGCTTGCAGTCATTGGGTTATAGCCTTTCGGGTGTGCTGGCGTTTGGTGGCGTTGGTGGTATCGCGGTTGGTTTTGCCGCCAAGGATCTACTGGCGAACTTTTTCGGGGGATTCGTTGTTCACCTGGACCGGCCGTTCAAGGTTGGGGACTGGATACGCTCTCCCGATCGCAAAATAGAAGGTACCGTGGAGCAAATCGGTTGGAGGGTCACTACGATTCGAACCTTCGATAAGCGGCCTCTGTATGTTCCCAATGCGACGTTTACGACCATAGCTGTAGAAAACCCCTCCCGAATGACCAATCGGCGTATCTCCGAGACCATTGGCATCCGCTATGCCGATGTCAGCCAAATGGCGACCATCGTTTCGGATATCCGCTCGATGCTTGAAAAGCATGAAGACATTGATAGTACGCAAACATTGATTGTGAATTTTCTGGCGTTTAGTCATTCATCCCTGGATATCATGATTTACGCCTTCACCAAAACCACCCAGTGGGTTCGTTTTCACGAAGTTAAACAGGATGTGCTCCTGAAAATCAGTGACGTTATCGAGAGCCATGGTGGCCAGGTAGCCTTCCCGACACAGACAATACATTTTGGCGATGACCGTTTGCCTGCGCAGCGTGGCATAGACCAGGACAGAAAAAGTGAAAGTGATGAGCCAGGTGACGAACATCCTGAAGATACCACCAATGCCCATAGCATCTCGCAAAACACACGCAAACGTAGCAAGCGCGATCGCAGCCGCCGCAACGATACTCAGGCTGGTGATGTGGGCGAGCAATCCCTTGATGCAGGAGATGGAGACTGATGTCTGACGGTGGTGGAGTAGTCGGTATTATTGGTGGTACAGGCCTGACAACTCTTTCGGGCCTGGAAATCACCGGAACACGCACGCTTGAGACGCCTTGGGGGTCACCTTCATCTGTGCTGACTGACGGGCACCTTGATGGTCAGCCGGTGGTATTTTTGTCCAGACACGGTAACCCTCACAGGATACCGCCCCATCAAGTGAACTACCGGGCCAATATAAAGGCACTATACGATGCGGGTGTGCGCACGGTTATCGGCGTAAACGCGGTCGGGGGTATACATCCGGATATGGGGCCTGCCTGTGTGGTCATCCCTGACCAGATTATTGATTACACCTGGGGCAGGGCAGGGACCTTTTTTGAGGGTGATCTGGAGCAGGTAACTCACATCGACTTCACCTGGCCATACGATCAGGAAGCCCGGAACATAATGATGCAAGCGGCAAAGGTGCACGGTGTGCCGTTTGCCGGCTTTGGTGTTTATGGTGCAACCCAGGGCCCAAGGCTGGAAACAGCCGCTGAAATACGGCGCATGGAGCGGGATGGGTGTGATCTGGTTGGAATGACCGGTATGCCTGAAGCCGCGTTGGCCGCTGAGCTGGGCATGCGCTATGTGTGCCTGGGCCTGGTGGTTAACTGGGCTGCCGGGAAGACAGAGCAGATTATTACCATGGCCGAGATTGAAGCGGCCATCGATCAGGGAATGTCTGGCGTCAGACGCATTCTTGAAGTCTCGATGGCCGGCCTCGGTAAGCTTAAGGTGTTGCCTCAATCTTCTTGAAGAACACCAGAACGCCGATGGTGGGGGAATCCAGAAAGTGGATTTCCTCGCTTCGCATTCTGCGGGTTTCACGAATCCAGGTAAGCAGTTCCAGCGGTACGTCAGGCTGAAGTGCGAGGCTTGTGCCGGAAGCAACAGTTGTAGCGCCGCTTTCCGCTCCCTCAGGCAGTTTGTTTTCGCGTTTGGCTTCGTCTGTTCTGACCGCTTCGGCTGCAGGGGTGGCAATCTTCCCTTGCTGCCAATGGTTCAGGTGAACGGCAACGTGCAAGTAGCGCTGCCTGTCGATGGTAATATGCCCTTCAATGGCTCTCTGGCTGGCCTGTGCCAGCCAGTCTCCTATCTCAACGCGCAACGGCTTGCCTTTATAATCTGGCGGGAAAGCTTCGTACCAGCCGGCTGACATGAGCACGCGATAACGCCCGCTTCTTTCAAGCCGGTTTGCTGCATTTCCCAGGTGCAGCTCGTTGCGACTAACGAGTTTAAGAGAGGAGGTGGCAGCACCGCCAGAGCCCACACTGTAAAGGGTTTCAGTGGTATCCACCGGAGCATCTACTTTGCGTGTTGCCATGTGCTCATTTACTGCATCTGGTTCGATGATGCGTTCCAGAATCACAAACTCGGCCCGGTAATAGTCATTGGGCGTTTGCTGGGCATGGCTTGCCAGTGAAGTGGCTGCCAGAACGGCCGTCAGTAGTGTGTGTGCCCAAAGCCGGCACAAGCGGTTACCATCAGTCTGCAAGAGAATGCTCCAGTTTTGTTCAAGCCTGTGTATCCAGGCAATAATCAGGCGGTCGCCGCGCTTTTTGCGGGCAGTAGTTCGCCCAACATTGCGGAAATGCCGTCGAGTTTACCACTGGTTGAGGTGTCCTTCAGCCGAAAACGGAAGCTGTTGGCACCTTCAAGGCGATAGGCGTCCGGCGCGGATTGCATTTTCTTAATCAGCACAAGCGGGTCTACGGGGGTGGAGTTGCCAAACTCAAGGCGAGCCCACTCCTTGCCAGCGTCTACCTTCACTATGCCCAGCGCTTCGGCCTGGAGCCGTAGCTCGGTTTGTCGTATCAGGTTCTTTGCCGGTTCCGGTAATAATCCGAAGCGATCAATCATCTCAACCTGAAGTTCTTTTAATCCATCGCGGTCTTTTACGCTGGCAATGCGCTTGTAGAGCATGAGCCGGTTATGAACATCAGGCAAATAATCTTCCGGAATCAGTGCGGGTATGCGCAGGTTCATCTCCGTGCCGTGGCTCAAGGGCAGTTCGGCATTGGGTGTGCGGCCTTCCCGAATAGCTTTCACGGCTTCGTCCAGCAGCTGCATATACAATGTGAAGCCAATGCTCTCTATTTGACCGCTCTGCTCATCGCCCAGCAACTCGCCCGCACCGCGAATCTCAAGGTCGTGAGTTGCCAGCATAAAGCCGGCGCCAAGATCCTGGGCTTCGGAAATGGCTTCCAGTCGCTTTTTGGCATCCGCACTTATAGCTTTTGGTGGCGGGGTCAGCAGGTAAGCGTAAGCCTGGTGATGAGAGCGGCCAACCCGGCCACGGAGTTGGTGCAGCTGTGCCAGGCCGAACTTATCTGCGCGCTCAATAATAATGGTGTTGGCGCTGGGAATGTCGATGCCGGTCTCGATAATGGTGGTGCACACCAGCACGTTGAAGCGCTTGTGGTAGAAATCCGACATGATGTTTTCGAGTTGTCTCTCGCGCATCTGGCCATGGGCAACACCCACGCGGGCTTCCGGAACCAGACGCCGTAAATCCTCGGCCGTTTTTTCAATGCTGGCCACATCGTTGTGCAGAACATACACCTGGCCGCCCCGGAGAACTTCGCGCAGGATGGCCTCCTTAACCATGGCGTCGTCCCGCTGGCGCACGAAGGTTTTCACTGACAGACGCCGTGCTGGCGGGGTAGCAATAATGGACAGGTCCCGCAAGTGCCCCATGGCCATGTTAAGGGTTCTGGGAATGGGGGTTGCTGTAAGGTTCAGCATGTCCACTTCGGCGCGAAGCGCTTTTAGCTTTTCTTTCTGCCCTACGCCGAACCGGTGTTCCTCATCAATGATCACCAACCCAAGATTCTTGAACTTGATGTCGCCCTGAAGCAGTTTGTGGGTGCCTATGACAATATCGGCCTTTCCATTCTCAATGGCTTCCATGGCTTTGTTGGTTTGGGTTGTGCTGCGGAAACGGCTCAGCAATTCAACGGTGACCGGGGTGTCGGAAAAGCGGTCGCGGAATGAATCATAGTGCTGTTGGGCCAGCAGGGTTGTGGGCACCAGCACCGCTACCTGCTTTCCAGACCAGGTGGCCATGAAGGCGGCGCGCATGGCGACTTCGGTTTTGCCGAAGCCGACATCCCCGCAGACCAGTCTGTCCATGGGCTTTTCATTGGTCATGTCTTCGAAGACAGCTTCGATGGCCATCTGCTGATCCGGTGTTTCCTCAAAAGGGAAGCCCGCTGCAAACGCGCGGTAGGCTTCTTTCGGATCTTCAAAGGCGAAGCCTTTACGGGCTTCGCGCCGAGCGTATACATCCAGAAGCTCTGCTGCCGTGTCACGGATTTTTTCGAGGGCTTTCTGTTTGGCTGTGCTCCAGCGCTCGGTGCCCAGTTTGTGCAGTGGGGCATGCTCCGCATCTGCACCAGCGTAGCGGGATATCAGGTGCAGGCTGGATACTGGTACATAAAGCTTTGAGCCGCCAGCGTATTCAAGCATCAAAAATTCGCTGGCTTCCCCTTCAACTGTAATGGTTTCAAGGCCAAGGTAGCGGCCAACGCCGTGATCAATGTGTACAACCGGAGCGCCTGTGCGTAGTTCCGACAGGTCACGGTAGCCGTCGTCATTCGCTTCTGTCGGTTTGTCCCGGCGGCGACGTTGTAGTACTCGTTCGCCGAACAGGGCTGTTTCGGTGATCAGCGCAAGATGCTGCTCAGGCAGTACCAGTCCTTGTTCCATCGGAGCGACGGTGATGCCCAGGGTGCATTTTTCATCGGCCAGGAAGTCCTGCCAGCTTTCAAAGGCTTGCAGTCGCAGCTGGTGCTCTCCCAGGTTATCTATCAAGGCTTCGCGTCGCCCGGATGATTCCGCGCAAATCAACACTCGCCCGGCAAAGTCCTTGATGAAACGCTTCAGGCGGCCGGCAGGGTCTGCCGCTCGCGCATTCATGGCAATATCCGGTAGCGCTTCGCTTTGGCAGTTGACGGCGCCACCGCCTTCTGCCGCTTCCGGGGTCATGGTTACCCGTGGGAAGGCTTTGAGATGGCCAAACAGTTCATCTGTCAGCAAGAACAGCTTGGCGGGCGGGAGAATCGGGCGATGCCGGTCGTGCCGGCGTTCCTCGTAGCGATTACGGGTTTCCGAATCAAAGTGACTAACCGCTTCGTTCAGGCCTTCAGCAGTAAACACCTGTGTGGTGATAGGCAGGTAATCGAACAGGGTGGCTGTTTGATCAAAAAACAGCGGCAAATAGTATTCGATGCCCGGCGGTGTGATGCCGTTGCTCACATCCTGGTAAACGGGGGATTCTTTGTCGGCATTCGGAAACTGCTCGAACCAGCGGCCACGGAAGGCGGAGCGGGCTTCTTTGTGCCATGGGAATTCATAGGCGGGAAGAAGTTCGATGCGCTCAATCCGGTCGATGGAGCGCTGGGTTTCCGGGTCGAAGGTGCGGAGTGTTTCCACCTCGTTATCAAACAGATCAATCCGGTAGGGCAGGTTGGAGCCCATGGGGAATATATCGAGAATCGAGCCTCGAACCGCGTACTCACCATGTTCGTAAACGTTTTCCGCATGCCGGTAGCCAGCAGTTGTCAGCTGAAGGCGCCAGTTGTCCAAATCCAGAGACTGTCCGGTTTCCAGCAGCAATGTGTTGCCCTGCAGGTAGCTGACGGGTGGCAGTCGGTGCATCAGAGTCCGGGCAGGCACCACAATTAGCCCGTGCTGCGTGCTCGGCAGGCGGTGCAGGGTGCGAATACGCCGTGACGTTATGTCCTGATGCGGGGAAAACAGATCGTAAGGCAGAGTTTCCCAGTCGGGCAGAGACAATAATTCCAGCCCGTCCTCGGTAACGGTGGCTCCGTCTTCTTCTGGCGGCAAACCCAGAAAGAAGCGCATGGACTGCTCAAGGCGAATCGCTTCCGCCGTGCTGCGAGTGATCACCAGGGTCAGCCCCTTGTGTGCTCGTGCGCTCTCACAAATGGCGAGAGCACTGCTGCTGCCATGCAACTGTCCCCAGGTGCGGTGATCGGCCGGCTTTTCAGGAAATGACGGCGCAATCAGTGTTTGCGGCGAAGCGGAAGTGGGGGCACCTTGATTCATGGGCAGTCGTGTTCTCCTGCTGTGGGGGGTGGGGAGCCGGTGAGGCGGCTATTCTAACGCCGCTAGGTGTCAGTGTCATGGCGGTAAGTCTAAGAGGTTCGTGCCAGTTCGTATTTGCCGTTAGCCTGTTTAAGTTGGATAATGCCCGACCTGAATTATTCCACGTGTGAAACAGGGGTCCCTACCGTGAGCCACGAACAGACGAACCAGTGCCTATCCAACTGGATGGACAGAGAATCCAAAGCGGAGGCCATGATTCCGCTGATCGGTCGCCTTTACCGTAAGAACAACGTTGTTACCTCGGTATATGGTCGTGCCATTATCAATCAGTCGGTTATTGATATTATCCGCGCCCACAGATATGTGCGTCAGGTAGAAAACAACGAACTATCTGTAAACGATACCTTGCCGATCCTGCAGATAATGGATCAGATGGAGCTTGGGCGTGCCCACATTGATATTGGCAAGCTGGCTGTAAAGTTCAAAGAGCAGGGTGGTGATCTGGCCGCATTTCTGCAAAATGAAATTGGATCAGTGGCTGGTCAGTATTCTGCGCAATCTGAAGAAGACGCCAGTAATGGCACCAAAGATGTTGTGCTTTATGGCTTCGGCCGTATTGGTCGTCTGCTTGCCCGCATCTTGATTGAAAAAGCGGGTGGCGGAAACAACCTTCGTTTACGTGCCATTGTGGTTCGTCAGGGTGGAGCCGAGAACGATCTTGAAAAGCGCGCCAGTCTTCTGCGTCGTGATTCCGTTCACGGCCCCTTCAACGGCACCATTCGTGTTGATGAAGAACAGTCTGCGCTGATCGCCAACGGCAACTTCATCAAAGTTATTTACTCAAACGGTCCAGATCAGGTCGATTACACTCAGCATGGCATCAAAAATGCCATCGTTGTGGATAACACCGGTATTTGGCGCGATGAAGAAGGTCTTGGCTTGCACCTGAAGTCCAAGGGCGTTAGCCGCGTAATTCTGACGGCGCCGGGCAAAGGCGACATCAAGAATATCGTTTATGGCATCAACAACGACTGGATCACTGACGACGACAAGATCCTGTCGGCAGCCTCTTGTACCACTAATGCCATCACGCCAGTACTGAAGGCGATTTACGACGAATACGGCATTGAAGATGGTCACGTTGAGACTGTGCACTCCTACACCAACGACCAGAACCTGATTGATAACTACCACAAAGGCAGTCGCCGTGGCCGTAGTGCTGCGCTAAACATGGTAATTACCGAGACAGGCGCCGCAAAAGCAGTTTCCAAGGCTCTTCCTGAGCTGAAAGGCAAGCTCACAGGCAATGCTATTCGTGTACCTACACCGAACGTTTCCATGGCGATTTTGAACCTCAATCTCAAGAAAGAGGTTGATGTGGAAACTGTGAACGATTACCTGCGCGAGATGGCTTTGCACTCAGAGCTGCAGAAACAGATCGATTTTGTGAACTCTCCGGAAGTGGTCTCAACCGACTTTGTTGGCTCCAGACATGCTGGCATTGTTGATGCCCAAGCCACGATTGCCGGGGGTAAACGCTTGATTCTGTACGTTTGGTACGACAACGAATTTGGCTACAGTGCCCAGGTGATTCGTGTGGTTAACCAGATGGCTGGTATTGACTACCCCATCTTTCCAAAGCGCTCACGCGACTAATGGAAAGCGCCTGAGTTGGCGTAGGTAGTTCCATAAGCCCGGCGCCGAAAGTCGCCGGGTTTTTTTGTAAGCGGTTGCCGGTTGTTGCAGGTTTACAATCCTGTACAAAGCCGTTCTCGTTTCAGGTGGAAATAGCTTGCCTTAAACTCTATAATTGGCGCGAATTTGGGTATGTCTGGCTCCCTGTTTCTCAACTTTTTCTGGGCCGCTGGTGTCAGGCAATACGAATCCACAAAATAGTTTCTGATGATTGGATGAGGCTAATGATTAAGATCAAAAAAGGCCTGGATCTTCCCATCAGCGGCGCTCCCGAACAGACCATTACAGACGGTAAGCCAGTTCGCCATGTGGCGTTAATTGGTTACGACTATATCGGCATGAAGCCGACGATGGCTGTTAAAGAAGGAGATCGTGTCAAGCGCGGTACGCTGCTGTTCACGGACAAGAAGACCGAAGGCGTTCGTTATACATCACCCGCTGCAGGTGTGGTGAAAGAAATCAATCGCGGTGAGCGGCGAGTGTTCCAGTCAATGGTCATCGAGATCGATGGCGACGAAGCTGAGGCATTTGCCAGCTACAAAGCTGCGGACCTGGCGGGTCTTGAGCGTCAGCAGGTGGTCGATAATCTGGTTGAGTCCGGATTGTGGGCAGCTCTGAAAACACGCCCTTACAGCAAAGTACCAGCGATCGATTCCGCTCCCCATTCTATTTTTGTCTCCGTTATGGACACCAACCCGCTGGCAGCAGATCCCACTGTGGTGATCGCTGAAAATGCGGCAGCCTTCGAAAACGGTTTGACCATTCTGGCTCGGCTGACTTCAGGCAAAGTGTTTGTGACTGGCCGGCCTGGTTCCAATGTGTCGGTACCCAAATCAGACCAGATCGACGTTCAGCAATTCGACGGCATACACCCCGCTGGCAACGTTGGCACTCATATTCACCACCTTGATCCGGTTTCTGCCACCAAGTCTGTCTGGGCAGTTAATTACCAGGATGTGATCGACATCGGGCTGCTGTTTACTACGGGTGAATTGAATGTCAGTCGCGTAGTCGCACTGGGTGGCCCCAAAGCTCTGAAGCCGCGTTTGGTTCGCACCCGTGTGGGCGCAAGCCTGGCGGAGCTTCTCGATGGCGAAATACCCACCGATTGTGAAGTTCGCGCGATTTCCGGTTCTGTATTCGGCGGGCGCCGTGGAGACGGTCCTGTTGCCTATCTTGGTCGCTTCGCGAATCAGGTGTCCCTGCTCGAAGAAGGCCGCAAGCGGCACTTCCTTGGCTGGCTGACACCTGGCGCTAACAAGTTCTCGGTTCTGAATATCTACCTGTCCAAGTTTATGGGTGGCAAGAAGCTTGATTTCACAACCACTACTAACGGTAGTGAGCGTGCCATGGTTCCCGTGGGTTCCTACGAGAGGGTGATGCCCCTGGATATTCTGCCAACTCAGCTGCTGCGTGCGCTGATTGTGGGCGATACCGAAATGGCTCAGAAGCTCGGCGCTCTGGAATTGGAAGAAGAAGATCTGGCGCTGTGCACCTTTGTGTGCCCGGGTAAATATGAATACGGTCCGATTCTCCGCGAGAATCTGACCCGAATCGAAATCGAGGGCTAACACAATGTCTATCCGACAGTTTCTCGATGGAATCGAGCATCACTTTGAACAGGGTGGCAAGTACGAGCGCTGGTATGCTCTGTACGAAGCAGCCGATACTATTTTCTACACGCCCAGCTCGGTAACGGGCACAACCTCTCACGTGCGCGATGGTGTAGACCTGAAGCGCATAATGATTACTGTGTGGCTGTGCGCCTTCCCGGCGATGTTCTTCGGTATGTGGAACATTGGCTTCCAGGCCAACAACTTCCTGGCTTCCAATCCGGATGCCTTGATCGCCGACGGCGGGCTGCGTACTGCCTTCATTCAGGCTCTTGCGGTAACCGGAGCAGGTGCCGGCATTTGGGATAACTTCGTATATGGAATGGCCTACTTCATTCCGGTTTACGCGGTAACCTTTATTGTTGGCGGTTTCTGGGAAGTGCTGTTTGCTACCGTGCGTCGTCACGAAGTAAACGAAGGCTTCTTTGTAACCTCTATCCTGTTTGCACTGATTTGCCCACCATCCATTCCTCTTTGGCAGGTGGCTTTGGGCATTACCTTCGGTGTAGTCATCGGTAAGGAAGTGTTTGGCGGTACTGGTAAAAACTTCCTGAACCCCGCACTGACCGGTCGTGCCTTCCTGTACTTTGCCTATCCTGCGCAAATCTCTGGCGACACCGTGTGGACTGCCGTTGATGGTTTCAGTGGCGCGACTGCACTGAGCTGGGCTGCAAGTGGTGGCCTGGAAGCTCTGGAAGCAAACATTGGCTGGATGAATGCCTTCGTTGGCAACATTCAGGGCTCAATGGGTGAAACGTCTACCATCGCCGTGATGATTGGTGGATTGGCACTTGTTGCGATGCGCATTGCAAGCTACCGCATTGTGGGTGGTGTGTTGATTGGCATGATCGGCACAGCTGTCCTCATGAACGTAATCGGCTCCGAAACCAACCCAATGTTCTCGGTTCCAGCTCACTGGCACCTGGTAATGGGTGGCTTTGCCTTCGGCATGATGTTTATGGCAACCGACCCTGTTTCAGCTGCCATGACCAATACCGGCCGCTGGTGCTTCGGTATTCTCGTAGGTGTGATGACCATTCTGATTCGGGTTGTTAACCCGGCGTTCCCGGAAGGCATCATGCTGGCGATACTGTTCGCCAACCTTTTCGCGCCGCTGATGGATCACTACGTGGTTCAGGCAAACGTTAAACGGAGGCTCGCTCGTGGCTAAGCCTAAAGAAACTGTCTCCAGAACGCTGTTTGTCGCTCTGGTACTGAGTATCGTGTTCTCCGTAGTGGTATCAACCGCTGCGGTAATGCTTCGCCCGGCCCAGATCAAGAACCAGAATCTGGACATCAAGACCAATATTCTGGCGGCGGCGGGTATGCTGCCAAGTGGAGCAAGCGCTGATGAAATCGAAAGCGTTTTCTCCCGGTTTGATGTGCGCCTGGTAGATCTGGATACCGGTGACTATGTAGAGCCGTCTTTCGTGGATGTGAATGATCCAATGAAATACGACATGTACAAAGCCGCTTCAGACCCAAAGATGTCAACCAGGATCCCGTCGTCTGAAGACAAGGCTGGCATCAAGCGTCGCCCTAACATTGCCAAGGTTTACACCTTGAGCGAAAACGGGGAAATGAAGCGAGTGGTATTGCCGATTCACGGCTATGGCCTCTGGTCTACACTGTATGGCTTCGTGTCTCTTGAAGGTGATCTGAACACCATCGAAGGCCTTGGCTTCTATGCCCACGCAGAAACACCTGGTTTGGGCGGTGAAGTGGATAATCCACGCTGGAAATCCCAGTGGGTTGGCAAAGAGCTTTACGGTGACGATAAAACCGAGCCCCAGATCCGCCTGATAAAGGGTGGCGTTGGCGCCAACACTGCCGATAAAGAGCACAAAGTTGATGCGCTTTCCGGTGCAACATTGACCAGTCGCGGCGTTGAACACTTGGTCAACTACTGGATGGGTGACCGGGGTTACGCACCGTTCCTCAAGAAACTTCGTGAAGGGGAGGCCTGATCATGTCTGAAATGACCGCCAAACAGGTTCTTTTCGAACCAATATTCAGTAATAACCCGATCGGGCTGCAGATTCTTGGTATCTGTTCTGCACTTGCTGTAACCACCAGCATGAACGTCACCATTGTTATGTGCTTGTCGGTTATTGCTGTTACTGCATTTTCCAACCTGGCAGTATCGCTGGTTCGTACTCAGATACCAGGCAGCATCCGGATCATCGTGCAGATGACCATTATCGCTTCTCTGGTTATCGTGGTTGACCAGATACTGAAGGCATATGCTTACGAAATCAGTAAGCAGCTGTCGGTATTCGTTGGTCTGATCATTACCAACTGTATCGTTATGGGTCGTGCCGAAGGCTTCGCCATGAAAAATGGCCCCTGGTTGAGTTTCCTCGACGGTGTGGGCAACGGTATGGGCTACTCGATCATGCTGCTGTTTGTGGCATTTTTCCGTGAATTGCTGGGTGCAGGTTCGCTCTTTGGTGTAACTCTGCTGACGCCGGTTAACGAAGGCGGCTGGTACATCACCAACGGACTGCTTCTGTTGCCCCCAAGCGCCTTCTTCATTATCGGCCTGGCTATCTGGGGACTGCGTGCCTGGATGCCTGAGCAAGTTGAAGAAGAGGACTACAAAATGTCCCGCCACACCCATAAGGAGGCCTTCTGATGGAGCACTATATCAGTCTGCTTCTCAAAGCAATTTTCATTGAGAACATGGCGCTCGCATTCTTCCTGGGTATGTGCACATTCCTTGCCATTTCCAAGAAGATTGAAGCGGCTACAGGCCTTGGCATTGCCGTTGTGGTGGTTCTCACGCTGACCGTGCCGGTCAACAACCTGATCTACAACAACATCCTTCGTGAGGGCGCACTGTCCTGGGCTGGGCTGCCTGATGTGGATCTGAGCTTCCTTGGGTTGATCACCTATATCGGTGTTATCGCGGCCATTGTTCAGATCATGGAAATGATACTGGATAAATACATACCGGCACTTTACTCCGCACTGGGTGTGTTTCTTCCATTGATTACAGTTAACTGCGCCATCATGGGTGCGGCACTGTTCATGGTTGAGCGTGATTACACCTTCGGTGAGAGTGTGGTCTATGGCTTTGGCGCTGGCGTGGGCTGGGCTTTGGCCATCGTTGCTCTGGCAGGTATCCGTGAAAAGCTGAAGTACAGTGACGTTCCGGACGGGCTCCGTGGCCTTGGCATCACCTTCATTACTGTTGGTTTGATGTCCCTTGGCTTTATGTCCTTCTCAGGGATTTCCCTGTAATTCACCCGGTGATTCGGTTTAACGAAAAGGCGAGACCATGTATACAGAAATAATACTCGGCGTGGTCATGTTCACCGTTATCGTTCTGGCGCTTGTGGCGATCATCCTCGCGGCAAGATCCAAACTGGTAAGCACCGGTGAAGTGACCATCGAAATCAATGACGACCCGGAACACACCGTGAAAACGGAAGCCGGCGACAAGCTGCTGGGCACCTTGGCGGGCAGTGGGATTTTCCTGTCGTCTGCTTGTGGCGGCGGCGGTACCTGTGCGCAGTGCAAGTGTAAGGTTCTTGAAGGTGGCGGCGCCATGCTGGCCACCGAAAAGACCCACTTCACTAACCGTGAAGAGAAAGAAGGCTGGCGCTTGTCTTGTCAGGTTCCGGTTAAGCAGGATATGAAGATTGAGGTGCCCGAGGAGTTCTTCGGCGTCAAGAAGTGGGAGTGTGAGGTTGTCTCCAACCATAACGTTGCCACCTTTATTAAAGAGCTGGTACTCAAATTGCCAGAAGGCGAGGAAGTTGACTTCCGTGCCGGTGGTTACGTTCAGCTGGAATGTGCCCCGTACGAAATCGACTTCAAGGAGTTTGATATCGAGAAGGAGTTCCATGGCGATTGGGACAAGCACGATATCTGGCGCTACAAGGCCATCAACAAGGAAGAGACAGTTCGCGCCTACTCCATGGCGAACTACCCGGAAGAGAAGGGCGTTCTCAAGTTCAATATCCGTATTGCCACGCCGCCTCCTGGAACTGATCACTTGCCGGGCATAATGTCCAGTTATGTGTTCAACCTGAAGCCGGGTGACAAGGTTACGGTAATGGGACCGTTTGGTGAGTTCTTTGCCAAGAAGACCGAAGCCGAGATGGTGTTCGTTGGTGGTGGTGCTGGTATGGCCCCCATGCGTTCCCATATTTTTGACCAGCTAAAGCGCTTGAACTCCAAGCGTAAGATCAGCTTCTGGTACGGCGCCCGTAGTGTTCGCGAGATGTTCTACGTAGAAGACTTCGACATGCTTGCCAAAGAGAACGATAACTTCGAGTGGCACGTTGCTCTTTCCGACGCACAGCCCGAGGACAACTGGGAAGGCCCAACGGGCTTCATCCACAACGTACTCTACGAAAACTATCTGAAGGACCATCCTGCTCCTGAAGACTGTGAGTACTACATGTGTGGGCCCCCAATGATGAACGCATCTGTAATCAAGTTGCTGAAGGATATGGGTGTTGAAGAAGAAAACATCATGCTGGATGACTTCGGAGGTTAAACCTTTCACATGACATCCAGTATCTTTGAACCCGCCCGGGCGGCCTTTGCCAGCATCTTTTTGATGCTGGTATTGGTGGCCCTGGCGGGTTGCTCGTTTCAGCAGGATGAAGAAATCTGGGAGATCTCAGGGCCTGTGTTTGGCACCAGCTACCACATTAGTGTGGTTTTGCCGGAGGATCACCAGCGGCTTGAAGCATTGGCACAAGGCATTGAAGAAGCGCTCGACGGAGTTGATGCGTCCATGTCGACCTGGAGGGACGACTCGGAGTTGTCAAAGCTGAACCGCCTTGAAGATCAATCGGACTGGGTCCCGGTATCCGATCCGCTTTTTGAAGTGCTGTCCCGTTCGGCAGAGATTTCTCGCCTGACGGAGGGTGCCTTCGATATCACCATCGGGCCAGTGGTCAACCTGTGGGGCTTTGGGCCCGATGCCCGGCCTGTAGAGATCCCGTCTGATGAAGATCTCGCGCAAGCTCTGGCATTAACCGGATTTGAGAATCTCTCTTTGCAGTCCGATCCGCCTGCTGTAAAGGCCTCATCACCGCAATATATCGACCTGTCGGCTATCGCTAAAGGCTATGGCGTAGACGTAGTGGCCCGTTACCTTGATCGTGAAGGTATTCAGGCCTATCTCGTAGAAATAGGCGGTGAAGTGCGCACTCAGGGGCAAAAGCCTGATGGCAGTGTATGGCGACTTGCCATCGAGCAGCCTGCAGAAGGTGAGGAGCATAGGGTAAACCGTATTGTTACACTGCCTTCCAAGGCGATGGCCACGTCTGGAGACTATCGTAACTATTACGAATCGGAAGGGCGTCGTTTATCCCATACAATAGATCCCGAAACTGGTCAGCCAATTGCACATAATCTGGCTTCTGTCACGGTGATTGCAGAAGACAGCATGACGGCAGATGCGCTGGCCACCGGTTTCACAGTGATGGGGTATGAGCGGGCGAGTGCGCTTGCAACGCGGGAGAACATTCCTGCCTATTTTATTATCCGGACAGAAAACGGGTTCGAGTCGCATCAGACTCCAGCGTTTTCGTCCTACGTTACGCAGTAACGGGAGGGCAACATGGGTACTTTTCTTTTGGTTTTAATGATTGTGGTTTTGCTGGTTGCCGGCATGTCTGTTGGTGTCATTTTCGGGCGCAAGCCAATCAGTGGCACCTGTGGCGGTATTGGCGCGCTTGGCATCAGTTCATCCTGTGACATCTGCGGTGGTAACACTCAGAAGTGCGAGGAAGAAAACCAGCGTGTGGCCACTGAAGCCCTAGCGGCGGAGGATCTGGCTTACGATGCCTCAAAAGCGGGCCGGAAGCAGTAATCGCTGACAGATTCGAATAATTACAACTACTTTTCACGACGTAGATAAGGAGTCACTGCGCGCATGGCAGAACATCATTACGACGTCGTCGTTATCGGTGCTGGGCCTTCAGGGGAAGGTGCGGCAATGAACGCGACGAAGCATGGCAAGCGTGTTGCTATCGTTGAAGACAAGCCCACAGTGGGAGGCAACTGCACCCATTGGGGCACGATTCCTTCCAAGGCGTTGCGTCACTCGGTCAAGCAGATTATTACCTTCAACACCAACCAGATGTTCCGGGACATCGGAGAGCCTCGCTGGTTCTCGTTTCCCCGGGTACTGCAAAGTGCACAGAAGGTTATAGGCAAACAGGTAAAGCTCAGAACCCAGTTCTATTCCCGTAACCGGGTGGACCTGATTAATGGGCGGGCGTCGTTTCTGGACAAGAACCGGCTGGAAGTTCGGGGTAACAAGTCGGTTGAAACCCTGCATTTCAAGCAGGTTGTTATCGCAACCGGCTCACGCCCGTACTTGCCGCCTGATTTGGACTTCCGCCATCATCGGATTTACAACTCGGACACCATCCTCAATCTTTCCCATACACCGCGCACGCTGATTATTTATGGCGCTGGTGTTATTGGCTCTGAATACGCATCTATTTTTGCGGGCCTGGGTGTGAAGGTGGATCTGATTAACCCGGGTAGCCGTTTGCTTTCGTTCCTCGATGACGAAATTTCCGATGCGCTAAGTTATCACCTGCGCAATAACGGCGTGCTGGTGCGCCACAACGAAGAATACGAATCTGTAGATGGTGACGACCACGGTGTGGTTCTCTCCCTGAAATCCGGTAAGAAAATCCGCGCAGATGCGTTTCTCTGGTGCAATGGCCGAAGTGGAAATACCGATAGCCTGGGGCTTGAGAATGTGGGCCTGACACCGAATAGCCGGGGCCAACTGCCTGTGGATGAGCACTATCGCACTGAGGTGGAGAACATTTATGCGGCCGGTGACGTAATTGGCTGGCCTAGCCTGGCAAGTGCCGCTTACGACCAAGGCCGCTCAGCATCTTCTGATATCGTTCAGGATGATTACTTCCGGTTTGTAACCGATGTGCCAACGGGTATTTATACAATTCCTGAAATCAGTTCCGTGGGTAAAACCGAACGGGAGTTGACGGAAGCCAAGGTGCCTTATGAAGTGGGCCAGGCTTTCTTCAAGGATCTTGCCCGTGCGCAGATTACCGGGGAGGCTGTGGGCATGCTGAAAATCCTGTTCCATCGTGAGACCCGGCAAATTCTGGGTATCCACTGCTTTGGGGACCAGGCCGCCGAGATTGTCCACATCGGCCAGGCCATCATGAACCAGGAAGGTGAGGCCAACTCACTGAACTACTTTATCAACACTACCTTTAACTACCCGACCATGGCGGAAGCTTATCGGGTAGCGGCGTTGAATGGCCTGAACCGGATTTTCTGACCGGTTCAGGTTCAGCCGGCGGGTAAGACTAGATTATCCGCCTGCTTGTTTTCATTTCGTTCAGGCAGCGACAGAGTAGAACGTGCGCGGTTATCGAAGAACATGCGCGTGCTTGTAGGATAATCTGTGATAACGCTGTCTATGCCCATAGCTTCAAGCCGAAGCATGTCCTGAATGCTATTCACGGTCCAGCAGGATACGTGCATCCCTTTTCGGCGAGCCGTTTCCACAAGCTGTGGTGAGCACAACTTCCAGTTGATGCACAAGTATTCGCAGCCCAACCTTGCAGCCAGTCCAATTGGCCTGGGGAAACGCCGTTCTGCTACCAGCCCGGTACGAATGCGCTTGTTCCTTCTGCGAATTTCCTTCAAAAACCAGGTGTCTGCCGAGGTAATCGCTGCTGTTTGGTAGAGATCCCGGTGTTGGATGATTTCTGTCAGCCGATTGCAGAGAATGTTCAGCCGGGCGCGGTTGTCTGACTTCACTTCAAGCTGCAGATGCTCAAGGTCCTGAAACTGATCCAGCAGATCTTCCAGGGTCGGGATTCCCGCTGGTGAGGGCCATGGACTCGTGTTGTTGCGGGCGTCCATTGCGGCAAGTTCAGCAGCGGTATACTTGGCAACCTCGCCTTTCTGGTTAGTGGTGCGGTCGACTGTCAGGTCGTGCACCAGCACCGGCTTGCCATCTTTTGAAAGCACCAGGTCCAGCTCAAAATGCCTGACACCCTGCCGGTAGGCGTGCCTGAATCCGGGCAGGGTGTTTTCAGGGGCTTCACCTTTAGCTCCTCGGTGTCCGTAGACAATCATTCCGCTGTTTCACCTTTCAAACGTTGGTAAATGGCCTGGCGCTTTTTCCAGGTGTCGTGGCACAGGTGGATGTCTTCCAGGTAGGCCGGGAGTTCGCTCATCAGCAGCGCCTGGGGCCCGTCTACAAGTGCTTTCTCGGGTTTCGGGTGGAAGTCCACCAGTACCATGTTGGCCCCTGCAATCACGCCTTGGGCTGTTGCGTGCATGACATCGAGTATGCCGTCCGGAGATTTTTCCCGGGTGCCCACAGAATGGGATGGGTCTACACACACTGGCATGCGTGTGAGCCGCTTGACCGCGGGTACGTGGGCAAAATCCACCATGTTACGGTGCGGCTGGCCAGCTTCGGTTTTCATACCGCGCAAACAGAAAATAACGTTTGCGTTGCCTTCACTGGCCAGATATTCCGCCGCGTTCAGAGATTCGTTCAGGGTAATGCCGAATCCGCGCTTGAGCAGAACCGGGTAGGTGCTCTGCCGGCCAATGGCTTTCAGCAACTCGAAGTTCTGGGTATTCCGGGTGCCTACCTGAAGCATGACGCCTGTCGGCCGCCCAAGTTTCTCAAGGCAGGTGTCAATTTCTTCGATGTGGCTTTCATGGGTGATTTCCATGGCGACCACTTTGATGCCGTGTTTGCCGGCTTTTTCAAACACCCAGGGTAGACAGCCCTTGCCATGCCCCTGGAACGAGTAGGGGTTGGTGCGGGGCTTGTAGGCACCCATGCGGGTGCACACCTGGCCATTTTCTTCCAGAGCTTTCAGCATCATTTCAACATGCTCTGGTATATCGACCGCACATAATCCAGCGAAAATATTGAGGTTCGACTGGTTGAAGTCGACACCGTTGTAGCTGAAACCTGTTTGCCGGTTATCGTCCCGGTGGCGGCCAAGAATCCGGTAATCCTCGGAAATGCGGATAGCACGCTCGACAGCCGGTAGAGCTTCGATATCTTCTTTATCCAGTGTCTTGGTGTCGCCCAGCAGGTAGATTTCGGTCAGCCGTTGGCTGACGCCCTGAATCTCATGCACCCGCACCGTCACGCCTGGCAGGTGTTCCAGGTATTGCATTGTCTGCCGGTAGGCGTCGCTATCCAGAGGCGTGTTGGGGTGAAGTATGGCTAGCATGCTGTCTCCTAAGTGGTCTTCAGACTAAGAGCGTGCGCTCTCAGCCTTGTGCCGTGCCTGCATGAATTCCCGGTGATTAAGATGCAGCAAGTCAGCGATACGGCGAATAAGGTGTTCTTCGTACTTGTCGATGCGATCATCAGCAAGCGCGACATGCCAGATGTTTTCCAGCAACGCTTGTTTGGCATCCTGGTCCAGCGCCTCGTTAATCTGGCCGGTAAACTCGTAAAGTGACGTGGCATCGTCTGCTTGACTCAGGGCCGTGTCCAGAATGTCTTTCGCTTCTTCCGGGGTTAGCTGATGAGCTTTTATGGCACAATCGATGATCGTCTGCAGTTCTCGCTCATCCTGCTCACTATCCACTCGTGATAGCTGAACCATCAAAGCGGTTGCGGCGATCGCCAGTTGGTGTTCCTCGGCTTTATGATGCTCCGTTTCAGGTGCATTAAACAGCTTTTTAAGGCTTTCAATCATAGTCTGGCACAGTTATTTGGGTGTTATTGGAATGCGTTGAAATTGCACAGGGTTCAGGCCGCTTTAGAGGCCAACTGACGAACCCGGTTTTCCAATTCAATCTGGTCAAGGGTAAAGCGACGAATGCCGTCTGCCAGCTTTTCGGTGGCCATGGCATCTTCGTTCGACTCCCAGCGGAATCGCTTTTCATCCAGAACCCCGAAACCATCTGTTGAAGAGGCGCCAGCGGCTGAAAGCTTGCGTTCCAAGCAGCCATTGTCGTCTTTCAGCTCCTGCAGCAGTGCGGGGCTGATAGTGAGTCGGTCGCAGCCAGCGAGCATTTCGATCTCACCGATATTTCGGAAACTGGCACCCATAACGACGGTGCTGTAACCATTTGCCTTGTAGTAATTATAGATCCGAGCGACCGAGAGTACGCCAGGGTCTTCGGCAGCAGGGAAGTGGTCGCGACCACTGTTGGCAAGGTGCCAGTCGAGGATGCGGCCCACAAATGGTGATATCAGGAAGGCACCAGCTTGCGCACAGGCGGCGGCCTGAACAAACGAGAACAGCAACGTAAGATTGCAGCGAATTCCTTCCTGCTCAAGTATCTCCGCGGCGCGGATCCCTTCCCAAGTAGCAGCAATCTTGATCAGAACGCGGCTGGTATCTACACCTTGCTGATCATAAAGTTCTACCAGCCGACGAGCCCGCTTGAGCGTGGCTTCGGTGTCAAAAGACAAGCGCGCATCAACTTCTGTGGAAACCACACCCGGTATCAAACTGAGGATTTCCTGGCCGGCCAGAACGGCGAGCATATCCGTTGCCAGAGTCAATTGCTCAGCATCGGAGCCGCCCTGCCTGCGGGCCATGGTAACGGCCTTCTCAAGCATGGGGCGATATGCCTCGGAGGCTGCAGCCTTCAGTAATAGCGAGGGGTTTGTGGTGGCATCCTCGGGGCGCCATTTGGCAATGGCTTCAATGTCGCCAGTATCTGCCACTACAGTGGTCATGGTTTTCAGTTGGTCTAGCTTGTTGGTCATTCGTAACGTCGTCCCGATTGATTTTGTTATCAGCACATCCAAATCCCGGATGCGGGTAGTGCTTCTACAATAACGGGCTGTAAAGACAGGAACAAGACAGCAAAAGGTAAGGTTTCGGTAATCAATGTCTAAAGATGTGATCAGGCGCGTGTCGCGGCGTCCGCTTGCAGGGGCTGTTGTGGCTCAGGAACCTTCTCCAGCGCCGTTTGAATCACTTCCAGGCCAGCTCCAGGCTTATGGGCGTTTTCGCTGATGTACCGGCGGAACTGCCGGCCACCGGGCACGCCATGAAACAGACCCAGAAAATGCCGGGATATGTGGCCAAGAAACACGCCGCGCTCCAGCTCACTCTCAATAAACGGGTACATGGTTCTGAGCGCATCGTGGCGCGAGATGGCAGGAGGAGTGGCACCAAAGAACTCGGCATCTACACCGGCCAGAAGCCAAGGGTTGTGGTAAGCCTCCCGGCCCAGCATTACACCGTCTGTGCGTTTGAGGTGTTCATGGCACTCTTCGAAGGTTTTGATGCCGCCATTGATGATGATCTCAAGATGCGGATACTTTTCTTTCAGGCGGTATGCCCAGTCGTATTTCAGCGGCGGAACATCCCGGTTTTCCTTAGGGCTGAGCCCTTCAAGAATCGCGATGCGGGCATGAACTATAAAAGTGCGGCACCCGGCAGCGGAGACCTTATCTACGAACTCACAAAGGTCCTCCCAGGATTCACGGCCGTTAATGCCGATACGGTGCTTTACCGTAACCGGGAGGCGGGTTGCTTCAATCATCGCCCGAACGGCTTCTGCCACTTTATCGGGATGACCCATCAGACAGGCGCCAATCATGTTGTTCTGAACCCGATCGCTGGGGCAGCCAACGTTCAGGTTTACTTCACTGAAGCCAAACTGCTCAGCAAGCCGCGCGCAATGTGCCAGCTCACCCGCATTGCTACCACCAAGTTGCAGCGCTAAAGGGTATTCTGAAGGATCGTGACGCAGAAAGCGCTCAGTATCCCCATGAATCAGCGCACCAGTGGTCACCATTTCTGTATAGAGCAGGGTGTGCCGGCTAAGTAGGCGAGCAAGATAGCGATAATGGGATGTGGTCCAATCCATCATCGGCGCGACGCAAAAGCGGCGGGATGGCTCTAGCACCGGGCTGTCAGGTATTTTTGGGGTGTGTTTTAACGGGCAATTAGGAATCATTGTTCACTCAAGACTGGGCGCTTTTGGTCGCAGTTCGAAGGCGGGCTTCTGGGTTGAAGATTCCGATCGAAGCGACCACTTTAGCGGACAATTCTATCAGGAAAATGATGTGCTTGGTTTATTGGGAGTTGCTGTCTCAATTCCCCCGGCAGCTCCCGCAAGGCCATAGCGTTCTGTCTACACTCATTCCACTCGCGCCGCAAATGTCTGCAATCCCCGTTGCAGAAACAGCAGGGCGTCCTTGGCTGTTTCTTTTGGCAGTTCCTCCATGGGGATATGCCCTGCTGTTGGGTATACGATCAGCTTCGCATTGGGGATATCTGCCATCCACCTGTCTGCAAGCTCCAGCGGAACCCAGGCGTCGTCTTCACCCCACATCAATAGGGTTTCTGCGGCGATACGGTTAAACGGTGGGGGATCGAAATTTTCAGCTCGGGCTTCGATCATTTTCAAGGTTTTAACGTACAGAGGTTTTGCGCCCGGGCGCAGGTTCATGTGCACGTAGCGCATGTAGTCCTCTTGCCTCACACGGCTAGAGTCGCCATAGACCCATGCAACGTTGAGCGCCACCATCCATGCTGGCTGAATGTAGTTACCAACAAACGCGACCGGAGGAAATGTGCCAACGCCCAGTATCCAAGGCGTGTCCTGAGGGTATCCGAATGGGTCCAGGAGGATCAGCTTGTCGACCCGGCCAGGGTTTTGTGCAGCATATCGCGCGGCAATGTAGCCGCCTAGCGAGTTCCCGGCGAGGGAGACGCTTCTCAAGTTTAACTTGTTCACGAATTTCTCAAAGGCGGCGAGCGCATGTTCTTCGTCGAAATCATTCAGTTCGGGTGGCCCCCCAGTCAGGCCAAAGCCCGGCATGTCCAACGCTATCACGCGGTGAGTTTTGGAGAGTTCGTCGATCCATGCATCCCAGGTTTGCAAAGATGAAAAGATACCGTGCATCAGAATAATGGTATTGCCTTGACCACGGTCCTGATAATGAATGTTGTAGCCATTCACCTTTACGAATTTCGAGTATTCGTTGGTATATCGTTTTTCCAGATCCTCCATGTCCATGCTGACCAACCCACCCCAGTGACTGAGGGTAGGCGCTGCCTTCATGGATGCGCCTATGGCTGAGCAGCCTGAAAAAGTAACAGCAAGAAACAACAGAACGAATAATGAAAAGAGGCGAGAGCTTTTGTAGTTAGGTGTGCGCATGGGGTCTTCCAGCTTTATTGGATCTTTAAGCTAGAGTCGCAGTAACCTGAGGTTAAACCATTGACGTAATTGACCGGAGCTTTGGGGTAATTTGTGTCACGTTATTCTACTTAATTGATTTTAAAAACAATTGCCCGTTAGGTTTTGTGGGCGGGCCTGCCCAGCCTGTGAGCTGGGTCACAACAGGTGGTCGGGAATGCGTTTTACCCAGGCGCTACTCTGAAAGTAGATTGCAGAGTTCCGATACTGTCATGCGCAGTTCCAGCCGATCGACGGGTTTGGATAGGTATGCGGTGAAGCGCTCGGAGTCATTTTCTTCTGGCCGTGGATTACTATTCTGGGTGCCTGATAGCAACACTACAGGCACGCTTGGCCAGTGGGAGCGTGAAGCATGGAGCACGTCTGCGCCAGAAGCACCTGGTAGGCGGTAGTCAGTATAATGACCGATGGTATATCGCCAGGGCTGGCGGCAGCTTCTATAAATGCTTCTGCCGTAGGGAAGATCGCGACTTCGAATCCCATATCCGAAAACTCCTCGTCCAGTAATGATCGGATTGCTTGAGAGTCCTCCACAATCCAGGCTACCTGGCCCTGTGCATCAAATTTTGGCAATAAATCGTTTACCGCTGCAAGGGATGACACTGCTAGCTGCTCATCGCCAGCGATATAGGGAATGGTGCAGGTGGCTGTGGTTCCTTTCTCTGGCTCACTTTCCAGTTCAAGAGTGCCGCCAAGTTTTTCTGTGAGCTCAAAGCAGATGGCCAGGCCAAGGCCTGCACCGGGGTTGCTCTCGGAGCTTTGGTAAAAAGGGGTATAGATCTTGTTGAGATCCTCGGCTGGTATTCCTTTGCCAGTGTCGCTTACGCGGAAGATCAATAACTGTTCTTGGTCCGATGTGTCCGCAACCGCAACTGATAGTGAAAAGCTGCCGTCGCTGGTGTATTTCGCGGCATTATCCAGAAGGTTCAGCAAAATACGCTGCAACTGCTTGCTACTGCAGCGAACCACAGTTGGAAGGTCAGTTTCGATTTTAAGCTGAAAACGGTTATTTTGTTTGCTGGCGATTATGTGGGAGTGATTAACCAGGTTGTCGATAAAGGCTATCAGGTAAATGTCTTGCAGTTCGTTGTCGTCTACCGTGATGTCATGGGCATAATCAACCAGGCCGTCGATCAGGTCTTTCATATACAGCCCGCGGTCCTGTATGACCTGAGTTGCCTTCTCGGCACTGACAGCACCCGCCGCCTGGAGCTGGGCATAACCCAAGATGGCGGTTAAGGGAGACCTTAAATCGTGGGTGACCTGCCCCAGGAAGTTCACCTTGGCTGTGCTGGCTTTGCGAGCCGTTTCCAGTGCGATGTTCAAATCTTCGGTGCGATCTTTAACGGCTTGCTCGAGCGCCTGCCGGTGTTTCAATTGTTGGGCGCTTAGTGTCTTTGCGGCCGTTTCAAGCAGCTGCTTTTGCTGCCAGCTATAGGTGAGTATCAGTGCCAGTGCAACCGCTATTTCGACATAAATTCGGAAGGCAACGAAGGCTGAAGTGTAGTAAAAGTTGAAGGTGTAACCCAGCAGGAGGAATGAGGAAACCAGCCAGTAGATTGCCAGCAAAAATAGAAGGGTAGATTGCCCAGTGCGTTGTATACGGCGGGCTGGGGCGATCATGAATAGCCAACTTATTGCATAGGTGCCGGTTACAATAATCCCCAGGTTCCGGATGCTGGCACCATCAAGTACAAAGGTGAGGATCGCAATGGCAAACACGGGGAGGGCGCTGAGCATCAGGTAAGCGCGCCAACTCCGGTGCTCGTATAATCCGAGTAAGAATACTGAAGTTGTCAGGAACAGTTGTTCTGTGAGTATCCAGGTAGTTACTCTCAGGTTGGTTGAGTAGCCTTCGAGAAAACTCAGCAGGTAATTACTGAAAAAACCATCCTTCTCAGTCTCAAAGATGAATGCAACCAGCAGCCATGCGCCGGCAACCAGCAAGCTGACATTGAACTGCAGTGCTAAAACCACGAGTAAGGTGAGAATGCCCGCAAAAAGCGCAACCTGAAATACACGGTTGCTATTGATGGCCTGGGAGTAGGATACGGGTTCCCAGTTTTTCACGCTTATCGAGGGGAGGCTGTCGCTGGAGATTTTCAGGAACAGTTGCTGGGTTTCTCCTGCGTTGAGCTGCACCGGGATAATGGTTTTCCCATTTGCAACGTCTCGCTCCTGTAGAGGAACAGCCAATCCTGTGGTTTTCTGCCGCAGGACTTCCCCGGTGGTCGGGTTGAGGTAATAGGCATCTACCTGCTGCATGCGCCAGGGCTCCAGCACCAGCCAGCGAACCAGTGCTTGATCGCTGCTGTTGTACAGAGAAGCTGTTAACCAGATTGTGCTGTGTTTGCGTGGGGAAGCCAGAGTGCCTTTTTCTGGATGAACCCAGTCGGTGAATTCCTGCGCCTGGTTGAGGTTTTGAACATCGCTGCTCCCGGGAATTGCCAGCATCGCACCTATAAGCTCTTGGCTATTTGCAGCACTTGCCAGATCTATAGCCGGGCCTTGGTTGGGTGCGGCGATCGCCATTGCTGCAGATGGTAGAGCCCAAAATAACGAGGCGACAATTGCAGTGAATACGTTTATCCAGTGGTTATAGTTCAAAAAATATCGCCCCTGAAATCAGCTGTGCTGCTGTCGAAATTCTCTGGGGGTTAGCCCGAATCGGTCTTTGAATGCAGTGGCAAAATTACCGCTGTCAGCAAAACCTACCTGGAGTGAAATGTTTTGCACAGTAAGGTGTGTGTTGCAGCAAGCCTCGCGCCTCTTTCATCCGCTCTTCCCGAAGGTACCCGTATACCGTTACGCCCGCACAGGCCTTGAACGCAGTGTTCAGGTGTTTGCTGTTGGTTCCTGTCAGCTTTTCCAACTCTTCCATTGTGGGTGTTGAGCACAGTGATTTCAGCAGGTGAGTGCGCGTTGAGTGGAATACAATGAGGTCCCGATTACTGGCTGAAGCCGGCTCAGGTTTTTGCGCTTCCTCTTTGGCCTGTACCGCGGGTTTATGCCGGAGATGTATGGCCAGCCGCAGTTTCACTTCATTAAAATCAAAAGGCTTGTTGATGTAGTCTACCGCGCCGGCAAGTAGCCCTCTGACACGATGCTCGGGCGAGGTCATGCCGGAGATAAAAATAACCGGTATTTCACGCGTTCTAGGGTCTTGGGTGATTATTTTGCAGGCGTCATGGCCGTTGCAGCGCGGCATCTCTGAGTCCATCAGGATCAGGTCGGGCTGCAGGGCGCGGGCTTTCTCGATGCCTTCAAGGCCATCTTGCGCATAAGAAATCTGGCAGTTGTGCCGTTGAAGGTAGGCGGACAGAAGCATGTGGGCCGCTTCTTCATCGTCAACAATCAAAATGCGCCTGTTTTCCAGCGTCTCCATCTCTATCCTTTTGAGTTGTTGCAGCCCGGCTTCCCGGGGTCGCCTTGGCGCTGTATGTGCCTGCTTATCCGCCACTTCATACAGTATGTAATGTGCGGCGGTGGCAATCAACCGGCGAAACGCGGGCGAAAGTATGGGGTGAACGCCTCTGTTTCGGCGTATGGGCAGAAAAAAAATACCTTTGGGCACAGATTTTGACCGCCTTTCACAAGCTCCCGCTTTTTAAGGAGTTATGCTAGTCTGAAACAGATTCTAATAACTCGTTGCTTTGGGTTGCGCAGTGTAAGGCTCAGATGTGCTCGGATCCCCATTTGTACTCGTGCCCAGCGAGCATCTGCTCACCGCCCTGTAAAGCCAGCGTAATGATCACGCCCGTTTCAGGCCCTGGTCTGTAATGGTTGCCTTGAGGATATTATGGCTAGAACACCCTCTCTCGCAAAATTAGCACTTGCAGTTTCTTTGAGTTATTCCGCAGCCCTTGCTGCATCAACAATGCCACACGACGACTTGTTGAGTGTTGTGAAGGAAACGCTGGAAACCAATCCAGAAGTACAGATTCGCCTTAATGCATTTCAGGCATCGACCCACGACCAGCGTGAAGCCTTCGGTGGCTATTTGCCTTCGCTTGATCTGGGCGCTTCTGTTGGTATGGGCGACCGTGACTTTGATGGCCGTGGCAGCTATAGCCGCAATTATGCCGAAGTATCGCTCACCCAAATGCTGTTTGACGGATTTCGGGTGCGCAATGCCGTTGCCAGAGCCGAGCACAGTAGTAGGGCGCGCTACTACGAACTTCTGGATGAAGCTGAAACCAAGGCGCTTGAGGCCAGTGAGGTTTATCTGAGTGTGCTTCGGCACCGGGAGCTGGTTGCTCTGGCGCAGAAAAATGTAGCCAATCATCAGCGGGTGCAACGCCATGTCAGTGATCGTGCCTCCCAGGGTGTAAGTAACCGTGCCGACCTGCAACAGATTGATGGGCGCTTGTCTCTTGCCCGCTCTAATTTGATGACAGAAATTGCCAACTTGCAAAGCGTTACTGCTCGCTTTCAGCGTTTGGTAGGTCGCTTTCCTGCCGAGGAGTTAAGTCCTTTTGAAGTGCAGCCACAGGTGGTGCCAGAGGAGTTGTGGCAGGTTCTTACAACGGTATACGCCAACAACCCTGCGTTGTTTGCTGCCTTTGAGGAGATTCAGGCATCCGAGGCTTTCTATGGCGAGGCTAGATCTGGCCGATACCCTACACTAGAGCTGGGTGCCCGCCACGGTGTCTACAAGAACAACAACAGTTTCGACAGGCGCACAGACCCGGACACCTACGGTGGCGACACGGTGATCGAATTGCGTGCGCGCTACAACCTCTATCGTGGTGGCAGTGATCGCGCGGCTGAGCGTGCGGCGGACAGGCGCATAAGCCAGGCAGAGAGCATGCGGGATAAAACCTGTGTCGATTTGCGCCAGACAGCAACCATTGCACATGGCGATGTGCTTAATCTTCAGGTGAAGCTGGACTCACTGGAAGAACACCGTGAGAAAGCAGAAGGGGTGCTTGGCGCCTATCGCGAGCAGTTCGACATAGGCCGCCGCTCTTTGCTGGATGTGCTTGATTCTGAGAACGAGTTCTTCCAGGCCGAACGCGCCTATATCAATGGCTCCTATGATCTGGAAATCAATCGCCTGCAAACCCTGCACAGCATGGGGCGCCTGCTCACCACTTTGAATGTAAACAGTACAGAACTGCCCGACCTGGGTGATATTAATCGCTCGGTGAATCCGGGCTCCAGCCGTTACTGCACGCTTCCGGGTGAAGACGACAGAAGTTTTGACCGTTTCCTGAAAACAGCAGATACCGAAGAAATTCTTAACTTTGGCAGTGACACTCTATTTGATATTGGCAGCGCTGAGTTCAAGCCCGAAGCTATGGCCCGCCTGCAACAGTTTGCGCGGCGCTTGCTGGAGCGTGACACGGTGAAATCCATCAACATTGTTGGTCATACCGACAGTACCGGTAGCGATGCGCTTAACCGTGAATTGTCGTTGGCACGCGCGATTGCTGTGCGTGATGCGTTGATCGATAGCGGTATTGACGACACGGTAATGCTGGTTTCGGGCGCAGGGTCTTACCAGCCCAATGCAACTAATGACACGGCTGAGGGCAGGGCACTGAATCGCCGTGTTGAGGTGCGCGTTACTCACACAAGAAGGTGAATTTAAAGGGCCATTATGGATCAGACAAATGACCCCTTAAGCGCCTGCCTGCTCTGGCTTGCCGCAGAAAATGGCACCAGGATCAGCCACGATGCGCTGATCGCGGGCTTGCCATTGGTAGACGGCCGTTTGTCGCCTTCAGTATTTGCCCGCGCTGCTGAGCGGGTTGATATGAAGGTAAAGCTGGTGCGGCAGCCGTTGGAGCGCCTGAACAGCTTGCTGCTTCCCTGTGTTATTTTGCTTGAAGGCAATCGCGCTTGCGTGCTGGAGAGCCTTGACTTTAAAGGTCAGACAGCACAGGTGCGGCTGCCCGATGTGGATATGGATATCGAGCAACTGGAGCTGGCCAGTCTCAAGGAAAATTACTCCGGCATCGCGCTCTACTGCCGGCCGGATTTTCGTCTGGATCAGCGCAAAACCGGGGCCAGCTCCACGGTTGATAATGGCCACTGGTTCTGGAGTGTGATCAAGGCAAACCGGCCGGTGTACCGGGACATCCTGATCGCCGCCTTCTTTATTAACCTGTTTGCTTTGACCATGCCCCTGTTCGTAATGAACGTGTACGACCGGGTGGTGCCTAACCATGCCACGGACACCCTGTGGGTGCTTGCCCTCGGCGCATTGATCATCATCTGTGCCGATCTGGCGTTGCGCTTGCTTCGCAGTTGGTTTGTTGAGCTGGCGGCAAGCCGTGCAGATATCACCTTATCTGCCCGTATTATGGAGCGCATTCTCGGCACCCGCCTTGAGCATGCGCCCCTCTCTGTGGGTTCGTTTGCGGCCAACATTCAATCGTTTGAGTCTGTGCGCTCGTTCATCGGCTCCATGACGGTGACGGCACTCATCGACCTGCCGTTTTTTCTGGTGTTTGTTGTCATTATTGCCCTGATATCTCCGGTGATGGTGATCCCCGTATTGATCGGCGCCACGATTATTATTCTTTATGCGCTCTCGGTGCAGGCAACAATGCACCAACTTTCGGAAACCATGAGCCAAGCCAGTGCCCAGCGTAACTCCGGCTTGGTGGAAAGCCTGGTAGCCGCGCCCACGCTTAAAAGCTTCAACGCCAGCAGCCGTATGCAAAGTGCATGGGAGCAATCCACCCGGTTTTTGTCTGGCTGTTCAGGCAAGCAGCGCATGCTTGGTATGTCGGTAGGGGCAGGGGCTTCCTGGATACAACAGGTTGTGTCGGTGGTGATGATTATCACCGGCGTGTATCTGGTTATTAACGGAGACATGAGCCAGGGTGGGCTAATTGCGGCCTATATGTTGTCATCCCGTGCCATGGCACCCGTGTCGCAAACCGCTTCGTTGCTTACCCAATATCACCAGGCAGCTACGGCCATGACAGCCGTTGAGCAGATCATGGATGCCGAGCAGGATCGCGAGCCCGGCAAGCAGTTGATCAGCCGAGGCAAGTTGCGGGGCGAAATTGAACTGCGTGACGTGTCCTTCCAGTACCCGGGTGAAGAGCGGGATGCCTTGAAAGGGGTTTCTCTGCACATTCGGGCTGGCGAGCGGGTAGGCATTCTCGGCCGTGTGGGTTCGGGTAAGAGCACTCTGGAAAAGCTAATACTCGGTTTGTACCGGCCAACCTCCGGCAGTTTGCTGGTGGACGGCGTGAATATAAGCCAGATCGACCCCGCCGAACTGCGCCGCAACATTGGCTATATTCCGCAAGATGTGCAGTTACTCAGCGGCACTGTGTACGACAACGTCACCCTGGGCATAGAACACCCCAATAACGAGCGCCTTTTGCAGGCCATCAACCTATCCGGCCTGAAAGGCCTGGTGGGTGACCATGCAGATGGTTTATCCATGCAGGTCGGGGAGGCCGGCAATCGCCTGTCTGGCGGACAACGGCAAACAATCGCGGTCGCTCGTGCGGTGATGGCAGACAGCAGTATTTTGTTGCTGGATGAACCCACCAGTGCCATGGATAGCACTCTGGAGAATCACGTCAGCAAAGGCCTGAACCAATTCGGCCAGGGTAAAACTGTGCTGCTGATAACCCATCGCACAAGCTTGCTGGATCTGGTCGACCGCCTGATTGTTATGGATGCGGGGAAAATCGTTGCGGATGGTCCGAAGCAAAGTGTGCTTCAGGCGCTACAGCAAGGAAGCATTCAGCGGGGGGCGCAATGAGTATCGACCCGATGATCGCTGAAAAAACTGCCCAGAAGCAGATTGAACAACAAGCTTTTGAGCGCTTGAGCAAGGCAGACGCGGTTGGAGCGCGGGGCAAAGGCTTTATTAATCGCCTGTTCCGACCCTTTTTCTCAGCGTTTCGCAACAATTCGCGGTATTGGCCTGCGGATGCAGATCAGGCCATGGAGCAGCAAAGCACCCTTCGTGCCCGCAGCCTGCTGTACGGCATTGCGTTTACGTTTATTGTTTTGATTGCCTGGGCAGCGTTTGCACCTGTGGATGAAGTGACCCGTGGTGAGGGCAAGGTGATTCCATCTCGCCAACTTCAGATTATTCAATCCGCCGATGGCGGTGTGATTGAGGAAGTGTTTGTAGACGAGGGCGCCAGAGTGAGCAAAGGCGACCTGCTGGTGCGCATAGACCCAACGCGCTTTGTGGCCAGCTATCAGGAAGGCAGCGTGCGGGCATTTGCGCTGGCCGCCAAAGTTAAACGACTGCGGGCTCTGATCCATAACGAACCTCTACAACTCAATTACAGCGAGGCGGTAACGCCTGTGCAGGAACAGGTGCTGCGCCAGGAAGAGGGCTATTACAAGGCTAGCCTGAAGGAACTGGCTGAGCGCTTGGCGGTTGCACGGGAACAAATTGCTCAACGGCAACAGGAACTGAGCGAGGCACAGGCTCGGGTGTCTGCGGCGGAGCAGTCTTACGGCATGTCGACACGAGAGCTACAGGCAACGCAGCCACTGCTGGCTTCGGGTGCGGTATCAGAGATAGAGATTTTGCGTTTGCAGCGGGATCAGGCCGCCGCAAATGGTGAGCGCCTGCAGGCAGCGGCCCGTGTTCGCCAGGTAAAAGCCAGTATTCAAGAGGCTGAATCCAGGTTGCTGGAGGTTGAATCTTCCACTCGCAACCAGTGGCGCGCAGAACTCAGTGACGCAAGCTCGCAGCTAAACAGCCTGAACAAGAGCGTTGCCGGGTTGGCAGATAAGGTGAAGTTCTCGGAAGTTCGCTCGCCCGTGAACGGTACGGTGCAGCGTGTGCTGTTGAATACCATCGGCGGGGTTGTTCAGCCTGGGAATGCCCTTGTTGAAATTGTTCCCTCCGATGACCGCTTACTGGTGGAAGCTAAAATAGCACCCAAAGATATAGCCTTTCTGCGCCCCGGGTTGCCGGCAACCATCAAGCTGCACGCCTACGACTTTTCAATATATGGCGGAATTTCCGCGACCATCGAACACATTAGCGCCGACACCATAACGGACGAACGCGACAACACTTTTTATCTTGTGCGCGCAGTAACCACCGAAAAAGACTCGGCGCAGCATTTATCTGTTATTCCGGGCATGACCGCACAGCTGGACATCATGACCGGTAAAAAAAGCATTTTATCTTACTTGCTAAAACCATTATTGCGCGCCAAAGCCAACGCTTTGAGCGAACGCTGAAGTAACACTATTTTGAGGTCCTTATGACTACTCTGGCAATTGTTGTATCCCTGGTCGGACAAGCTTGGGCTGTAAACGCCAACGGCGAGCGCCGCGTACTGGAAGTGGGTGATGAGCTGGCTATTGATGAAACCCTGACCATGGCCGAGGGTGCCCGCATCGACCTGGACTTTGGCGACAACCAGCAGTTGACCTTCCTGGGTGAGCAGCAAGTTACCGCAGAAGAAAGAGGGGCGCTTATTGGTCAAGCTGAAGGCCTTGCTCCTTTTGAGAGCAGTGAGCAGCCGGCATCACCTTCCCCTGCAGTTTCTGACCAGGGTGCTTCAACTGAAGGTCATGGTTTTGTTCAACTGGTACGTATTGGCGAAATAATTGAAGCCGATGGCTACACGCCGGTTACTGTTGCGCGAATTCAGGAAGTATTGCGTCCGTTTGGTTTGAGCTTGCCGCAGCGTGATTTTGTGCGGGGCAGTGAGCGCGACGGCACTCGCTACGATGAGAGAAGCTATCCCGAAAGTGGCTCCAAGCTCGCAAAGCTGAGCATCTCCATTGATGCGATTACCGGCGACGACATAGTAGATGCCACGGAAGCGGGGCAGCCCGTTACCCTGACAGGCAAGGTGGGCGGCGGCGTATCGCCTGGAGATACGGTCACCGTAACCGTGAATGGACAGCTCTATAACACCACTGTGAATGCAGATGGTAGAACCTGGCAAGTGGATGTACCCGGCAGTGAGCTGGCAAAAGACAGCAAGGTTCAGGCAAGCGTTAACAGTGTTGAGCCAAACGGCACGCCTGTTTCTGCAAATACAGAGCGGCCCTACGTTGCTGACGACAAAACCCCACGCGCAACCGTTGAACTGGAGCCAGGCTCCGGGCCAAACGGTGAATACAACGAGGGTGATACCAACGACGGCAAGGTGACCGGTACGGTGACTTTTGACCCCAATACCACCGAGCCCGGTGACACGGTCAAGATCACCGATAAAGACGGCAATGTCATTATCGAACGCCCGATTACCCAGGGTGACATCGATAACGGCATTCAGGTGGATGTGCCTGTTACCGACGGCCAAACCAATGTTGAGCTGAACGTTGAAGTGACCGACCCCGTGGGTAACACCAGCACAGGGTTGGATGATAAGCCGGTGGACAATCTTACCCCCGGAGTGGTGGTGAAGCTTGAGCCCGGATCCGGCCCCAACGGTGATTACAACAGTGGCGACCTGAGCGACGGCAAAGTCAGCGGTACCATTACCTTCGACCCGAACACCACAGTTCCCGGTGACAGGATTACCGCAACGGATAAAGACGGTAACCCGGTTTTCGACGCCAATGGCGATCCGGTCACGGATTATGAGCTAACCCAAAACGATATTGATAACGGCATTGTTGTAGATGTACCTGTAGCACCTGGCCAGACATACGTTGAGCTGAATGTTGACGTAACTGATCCTGCAGGCAACACCAGCACAGGGTTCGACAACAACCCGAAGGACGATATCACCCCAAGGGCAGACGTGGTGCTTGAACCAGGCTCCGGCCCCAATGGCGAGTACAACGACGACGATACCAAAGATGGCAAGGTTACCGGCACGGTAACCTTTGATCCCGCCACGACAGTGCCTGGCGATACGGTAAAAATTACCGACAAAGACGGTAACGTCATTATCGAACGCCCGGTAACGCAAGACGACATCGACAACGGAATTACTGTAAATATCCCTGTAGTTGATGGTCAAACCAACGTTGAGCTAAATGTAAAGGTGACAGACCCTGCGGGTAATACCAGCAGCTCAACAGACAGCAATACCATTGATAGCGTGATTCCCACGGTTGGTGTCACACTGGATGGCGCCGGTCCGGATGGAGTTTACAACGAGTCCGAGATCACTAACGGAGAAGTCCCGGCGACCATAACCCTCGACTCCACCGTTGAGGAAGGCGATGTTATTGAATACACCGATGGCAATGGCGCTCCGATTGCCGGCTTGCCGCCCCATACGGTATCCGCAACTGACATCACCAATGGCAGCATCAGTGTTCAGGTGCCGGTGGTGCCTGGCCAGACGAATGTTGAACTGAACGCAACGGTAACTGACCCGGCGGGTAATACCAGTTCGGCTTCAGACAACAAGCCCGTCGATAACCTGCCACCGGAAACCGTCACACCGATTATCGACCAGACCAGTGACGACGCAGACGTTGTCAGCCTGGACATAAGCGGTAACTTTAATGACCTGGTCTCTGGGAGCGATATTACCTACAGCGCCAGTGGGCTGCCGGATGGGCTGAGCATAGACCCCGATACCGGCATTATCAGCGGAACAATCGACAAATCTGCCAGCCAGTTTGGTGGTAATGGCGAGCATACCGTTACGGTTACTGTCACCGATGAAGCCGGTAACAGCGATGATGTTAACTTTAATTGGGGTGTAAACAACCCGGCACCTGTGGCCGTTGACGACACGGCTATAGCGACCGAAGACCAGACATTAACCGTTAGCGCTGCTGACGGTGTTCTGGCAAATGACTACGATCCCGATGGGGATACCCCGCTCGTGGTCACCGACTACACGATTAACGGCCAATCCTATAATGCAGGTGATACCGCAACCGTAACCGGTGTAGGTCAGATCACCCTGAATGCAGATGGCAGTTATGAGTTTGTGCCTGAAGCGGATTACAACGGCGCAGTGCCCCCGATCAGCTACACCGTGGAAGACGCCGATGGTGGAACCGGTACCGGCGAGCTGGTTATTTCCATGGATCCGGTGCTCGACATTACCTTGAGCGCACCTGCGCAGGTTGATGAAGGCGACAAGATAACCCTTACCGCGTCTGTTGAATCACCGGTGCAGGGAAGCCCGTTGTATGTGGTTCTCGATAATGGCCAGACCATTACCATCCCTGTTGGTGCAACCAGCGGCACCCTGGACGTGGACAGCCGCCCTGATGACGAGTATGTGCAGGGTCAAACCAACCAGACGTTTGAAGTGGTCAGTGCCTCTGGTGGCACTGAAACCATTAACAGCAGCAGCTTTGGCGCTACCACCACGGTGGGTATTGTGGATGTAGGTTCCACAGTAACCGCAAGGTTGTCTGTTGATAAAACCAGCACAGAGGAAGGTGCTGCTGATCTGGTGTATACCGTTACGCTGGAAGACGCGAACGGCAATGCGATTGCGGCGAATAACGACGTCACCGTTGTAACCACCCAGGGCAGTATCACGATTACGGCCGGCAATAGCACAGGCACGCTGGGTGTCGCCGTGCAGGGGGATGATGTTTACATCGACGGCGAGACAGTCAGCAACGAAATTACCAGCGTTTCCGAGGCGAATGCCGGTAGCGCTGGTTCGTTCGAAAATCTGGATTTTGATGGTGCGCCTGTACAGACAGTGGTCAAGGACACTATCGACCCGGTTTACGCCATCATTGAAGTGGATAATGGTGCGGTGCTGGAGGGTGGAGCACTCACTTACACCGTGAAGCTGGTGGATGCCAACGGCGACCCCGCACCTGCTGTGGCGGGTAAAGACGTTACTGTTAATCTGGGCTGGAGCGGCGCAGCCGCCAATACCGCCGATGTGGATGCGTTGCCTGCAAGCGTTACTATCAGCGGCGGCAGTGCCACGACCAGCTTTGTTGTGAATACCAACTCAGACGCAGTCGCCGAGCTGAGTGAGTCGATTACTGTCACCATTGACAGCGTTGTCGATAACGCCGGTACAGATCCTGGCTTTGAAAACCTGCAAGTGGGCTCCAGCGGCAACAGTGCCACGGCCCAGGTCATAGACGCACCCAGCATAAAAGTGCTGGACGACAATGGCGCGGCAGCTGGCCAGCTTACGGTGAACGAACAGGGGCTGGATACCAACGACGGCTCCAACACCGTCAGTGGGGTACTCCGAATTACGGCTCCTTCTGGCTTGCAATCCATCGAGATTGGCGGGCAAACCTTCAGCCTGGCCCAGATTGAAAATCTGGCGAGCAGCAACCAAACCATCACGGTTGCCGGCCATGGCGAAATCACCCTGAAGGCCTCGTCGGTGGTGGAAACTGCCAACGGCCAGAACGCCGTTTGGGAAGTTGATTTCGACTACGAACTGACCGATGCACAAACCCACACGGCCCAGGGTGCGGACAACGCACTCAAAGACATTCCCCTGGGCGTTAGTGCGGCCGACCCGCAGGATGCAAACAACAGCGTAACTGGCTCTGGCAATCTTGGTGTTCTGGTCACAGACGATACACCGGATGTGGATCTTACCGGCGCCAAGCTGGATGAAGCCCAGGTGGAAGAAGGGCAGATTGGCACGCCAGGCGGTGCCGAGGCTACGGTTGATTTTTCTGGCGCTTTTGATGTCAACCACGGCGCCGACGGCGACAACGGTATTGTTTATGAGCTGGTGATCGACAGCACTGCCTCTGGCCTTGTGGATACAGCCAGCGGCGATGCCGTAGAGCTTTTTGATAATAACGGCATGGTTGAAGGTCGTAACAGCAATGGCGATGTGGTTTTCACCATCACAGTCGACGGAACAACCGGCGAAGTAACCCTGGTGCAAAACCGTGCGTTGGCGCATCAGGACCCGCTCACCCCGAACGACACGGTTAAAATCACCAACGGTGCCATCAGCCTGAAGGCCACCGCAACAGACGGTGACAATGATACCGACACCGCGAAAGTGAACATTGGCGACCGTTTTGTTTTCCGGGATGACGGCCCAACCGCTGTTGCAGACAGCGCCAACGCCACCGAAGGTGGCAGCACCAATGGCAACGTACTGGGTAATGACGAGCCAGGTTCAGATGGCTGGGCGAATAATGGCAATGCCGTAGTGGGCGTTATTTCTGGCGGCGGCAGTGCTGTTGAGAACGCAAACGTAGGTCAGCCGGTTTCCGGTTTATACGGCACACTCACGTTAAATGCCGATGGCAGTTACGACTACCAGGCCAACCCGGACGCAGTGACAGCCGATGCCCAGGATGTCTTCACTTACACTGTCAAAGACGGTGATGGCGATCTGGCTGAAATCACGCTAACCATCAACGTGGCAGACGTGAGCCTGCCCCCGGTAAATACGACTGATTCGGTGGATGAAAGCGGTCTGGCAGGTGGCTCCACAGCGGGTGACGGCAGTCAGATCGCAACTGGCCAGGTTGCTCTGCCAGCCGGTGTGGAAGCCATTCCACAAGCCAATATCCCCACAGAGCATGGAGAGTTCAGCATTGATAAAGATGGCAACTACACCTACACCCTGACCGGCAGCACCGATGGTGACGCGGTTACCGACAGCTTTGAATACACCACGCAAGATGCCGATGGCAATACGGTGACCAATACAGTCACCATCAATATTGCCGATGACCAGCCCATTGCAGCTGCGGATACCGGCACTGTGAATGAAGGTGCAACCTTAACCGTGGGTGCGGGCAGTGGCGTACTCGCTAACGACCAGTCCGGCGCCGATGGCTGGGATACCAATGGTGCCGTGGTTGGTGTAACAGCGGGCAATACTGCAACCAACAGCACTGGCGGTGTAGGTGGTCGTATTGATGGTGACTACGGCCACTTAACCCTCAATGCCGATGGCAGCTATACCTATGTATCCACGGCAGATGCCATTACTGCCGATGCACAGGATGTATTCACTTACACCGTGCGCGATGCCGATGGCGACCTTGCTCACACCACCTTGACGATTGATGTTGCTAACGAATCGGTTCCGGTTACATCAATTAGTGAAACCGTCAATGAGAGTGGTTTAGCTGGCGGTTCTACCGAAGGCGACAGCAGCCATATAAGCAGCGGCTCAGTAACTTTGCCGGCTGGTGTGGAAGTGATTCCGCAAAACAATATCAATACAGCGCATGGTGTATTCAGCATTGATGCGAATGGTAACTACAGCTACACATTAACCGGTAACACTAACGGTGATAACGTCACCGATAGCTTCACCTACACCACCAAAGACGCGCTGGGCAACACAGTCATCAATAACGCCACCATGACGATTGTCGATGATGAGCCCACAGCATTGAATGACACCAACAGCATTACTGAAGACGATGCCTTCATCGTGGGTAATGTGATCGCTGGCGATACCGACGGCGGCGTAGCGGATACCCTGGGTGCCGATGGCGCCACAGTAACAGCTATTACAAATAACAGCAGTACGTCTACCACCGATGCAAACGGCAACCTCGTTATTCAGGGCGAGTATGGCAAGCTGACCATCAGCGCCGATGGTTCTTACCAATATGAGTTGGATAACAGCAACCCGGCAGTGAACGCGCTGAAAGATGGCGTAGATCTGACTGAAAACTTCACCTATACCCTTACTGATGGCGATGGCGACGCCGATACAGCGCAATTGGATATCACCATCAACGGCCGTACCGATGGCGCGCCGAGCATCACCCCTGTTGATGACAACGGTAAAGATAATTCGAGCAATATCAATACTATCGGCCATGTTACCGTCAAGGAAAGCGGGTTGGCGGGTGGTAGCACAGCGGGTAGTGGGCATATCGAAACCGGTAGTGTCGACATTGCCGCAGGCGATGGACTGGCCGGTATCAATGTTGCGGGCACGGCTATTACTTTGGCTCAATTGCAGGCCATCGATAGTGGTGACAGCAGTACGCATATCACGATTACAGGCACTGTAGGCGAGTTAACCCTCACAGGCTTTGACAGCACTACAAATGTAGGCGGTGTACCTACGCTGGGTAAGCTGCATTTCAGTTACGAGTTAACCGCTGCACAAAACACCCCGGCGGATAGTAATGACCCCACCGCAGGCTTGAACAGCACAGATGATTTTGCGTTGACCGTAACGGATGCCGGTGGTGCTGATTCTTCAGGCACCCTTGTTGTGAACATTATTGATGATGTTCCCGTTGCTGCTGACGACGCCAATAGCATCGTTGAAGATGCGGCTGCACCAGTAACAGGGAACGTGATTGGTAACGATACCGTGGGTGCTGATGGTGCGGGCGTGACCGCGATCAGTAGCGTGAATGTGGCGGGTAATACGGCAACGAATACTGGTGGCGTATTAGAAATAGACGGTGCGTTCGGTACCCTGACCATCAACCCTGATGGTTCTTACAGCTACGCCCTGGATAACAGCAACCTTACAGTACAAGGTTTAACCGATACCGAAAGCCTGACAGAAACCTTCACCTACACTTTAACGGATGGCGACGGTGATACTGCCAGCGCCAATCTGGACCTCACCATTAACGGCACTGATGACGCTGTAACCGTTACTGTGCCTGTGGATGATGCGGCGACCACACCCGATGGTAATACGGCGGATCACGTTGTCTTTGAAAGTGCTTTAGCGACTGGATCGGCTCCAGGAGCCGCAGACACCCAGGTTGTATCCAGCTTCACCGTGGCGGCTTTGGATGGATTAGCGGCCGGTAATGGTGTGAGCCTGGCTTACACCAATGTGAACGGCCAAGCCAGAACCCTGGAGTTGAGCAAGGCGCAAGTTGAAGCCCTGGGAACACAAAGCCAGACAATAGATACCCAATACGGCGAGATAGTATTGAATGGCTACAGCCAGGCAGCGGATGGCACGATTACCATCAACTACAGCTACACCCTGGAACGCGCACCGCAAGTTACCGGTAACGATACCAACGACAATATTGTGATCACGGCAACGGATCGTGATGGCGATACGGATAGCCAAACCCTGGGCATCAAGGTTGTCGACGACGCGCCGACAGCGGTAGCGGACGTGAACGATATTACTGAAGACGCTATCTCTGTTACGGGCAATGTTGTGGCTAACGACACCCTGGGTGCCGATGGCGCCGACGTCAGTGCTATCAGCAGTGCCAATGTGCCTGGTAATACCGCAACCGACACCGCTGGTGTTCTGGAGATTGACGGTGCCTTCGGTACCTTGACCATCAATCCTGATGGTTCATACACCTATGCATTGGATAACACCAACCTGACCGTACAAGGACTGAGTAACGCAGAAACCTTAACCGAAACATTCAGCTATACGTTGACAGATGGTGACTCAGACTCCGATACCGCTGACCTGGTGATCACCATTAACGGCACTAACGACGGTGTTAGCCTTGATATACCGGTGGACAACTCGGCGATTACGCCTGATGGCAACACCAGTGATCAGGTGGTGTTTGAAAGCGGTTTGGCGAACGGCTCCAACCCGAATCCTGCAGACACCCGAGTTGTATCCAGCTTTACCGTGAAAGCCCTGGATGGTGTTGATGCAACCGAAGCGGTCACCATGAGCTATACCGACGCCAGCGGCAATCCGGCGAATCTCGTGCTAAGCCAAAGCGAGTTGGAGAACCTCGGCACCGCTAATCAAACCCTCACCACGGAATACGGTGAGCTTCTGCTGAATGGCTATACCCAGGCCGCAGACGGCACCATTGCAGTCAACTATGAGTACACGCTGAACAACGCACCGGATGTAGATGCTACGGATAACAACGATGCCTTTGGTATTGCGGTCAAAGACAAAGATGGTGATACCGATAGCCAGAACCTCACCATCAAAATCGTGGACGACGCACCGTCAATCGAGAACACCGGAGCCGTTCTGCCAGAAGTGCAGGTAAGCGAGTCCGCGTTGGGCACAGCAGTTTCCGGCGACTTCTCGGGTACTTTCAGTGAAACCTTTGGTGCGGATGGCGGCACGGTTGCCTACCAACTTGTTGTAGATAATGCTGCATCCGGGCTGATAGACACCGCCAGTGGTGAACCAATCAACCTGGTAAATAACAATGGCGTGATTGAGGGACGCACCGCAACCGGAAACGACCTTGCCTTTACCGTGGTAGTGGATGCCAACGGCAATGTGACCCTCGAACAGATTCGCGCCTTGCAACACAGTGATATCAACACACCATCGGATGTACTACGCATTGCTAACGGCTCCCTGAGTCTTCAGGCCACGGCTACCGATGGCGACGGGGATACAGACAGTGCCAGCGTTGCCATAGGCGACCGGCTTGCCTTCCAGGACGACGGCCCGGTGGCCAGCGATGATACTGCGACCATCGACGAAGATGGTACAACACCAGCAACAGGCAGTGTTGTTAGCAACGATACCCTCGGTGGCGATGGTGCCAGTGTTACGGGTGTTACCAGCACCAATGTTCCTGGTAATACCGCAACGGATAACAGCGGAGTGCTGACCCTTGAGGGTCAATACGGCACCCTGACCATCAACCCGGACGGTACCTACAGCTACGCGCTGGATAATGACAATGCAGCGGTAAACGCCCTCAAAGACGGGGAATCCTTACCTGAGAGCTTCAACTACACCCTGACCGACGGCGACGGAGATACATCCACCGCCAATCTGACCATTACCATCAATGGCAATACGGATGGCGCGCCAGCCATTACCGCTGAAGACAGCAATGGCCTTGATGATGCCAGCGACATTACTACCCTGGGTGATATCACCGTTCAGGAAAGTGGTTTAACCGACAGCAGCGGTACCCACACCGGCACCGGAACCATAAACATTTCCGCCGCCGACGGCCTGGCCAGCATAAGGGTAGGTGGCAAAACCATCGGCCTGAGCGATCTGCAAGGGCTGAATACCGGCACCCCGGGCAGCTATATCATCATCAATACCGATGAAGGCCAGATCACGCTGACAAATTTCAATGCCACGTCTGATGTGGGCGGCGTCCCGACAGCGGGTGAGCTGGAATACAGGTATGAGCTTACCGATGTTCAAAACACTCCTGCAGACCCGAACGATGCCGATGTGGGGCGCAACAGCAGTGACACGATTGCGCTTGAAGTAACTGGTGCTGGTGGTGATACCAGCCAAAGCGACTTAACCGTCAACATTATTGACGACACACCGCAGGCCAACGCCGATACCGGCACAGTTACAGAGGGTGCCACCTTAACGGTCAGTTCCAACGATGGAGTGTTGAACAATGATGCCCCAGGCGCAGACGGCTGGGATGCAACCGGTGGTGTGGTTGGTGTTGTGGCAGGCGGCGGTTCCGGCACAACAGATGATGCGGCAACCGTTGGCCAGGCTATCAATGGCACATACGGTGTTCTGACATTGAATGCCGACGGCAGCTACAGCTATGTTTCGACTGCCAATGCGGTGACTGCTGATGCTCAGGATGTGTTTACCTACACCGTAAAAGACGGCGATGGTGACTTGGTCGAAACCACCCTCACTATTAACGTGAACGATGTTACGGGCACGCCAAAAACCACCACGGCAACTGTGAACGAAGCAGGCCTTGCGGCGGGAACAGACGCAGGTAGCGATAGCCACAAGATTACCGGGGGGCAGCTTGCGCTGGACAGTGGCTGGAACGTCAACGGCGCACAAAGCGGCACTGCGGCCAATGGCATTTGGAGCATTGCAGCTGATGGCACGTTCAGCTACGAACTAACTGGTGCCACTGCAGAAGGTATGGATGATACCGACAGCTTCACTTATGAAGTAGTGGATCAGTACGGCAATACGGCAAGCAACACAGTCAATATCAGCATTGCCGACGATACCCCTGAAGTTGTTATTACCGGCACCGCCCCGGGTAGTCTGACCGTCGATGAAAGTGGTTTTTCAGGTGGCAGTGTCAGTGCAACGAATGCCACGTTTGTAAATGGCGTGTTCGATTTCAATCACGGTGCCGATGGTGCTGCGAACTCTGGTGCTGTGGTCTACAGCCTGGAAACTACACCCGGTAATCCTGCCAGCGGTGTAACGGATACGGCCACGGGCACAGCTATTTATTTGTTTAAAGACGGTGATGATGTTGTGGGTCGTGTTGGCAACACCGCCACCGGGGACATCGCATTTCGTATTGAGATTGACCCGGTTTCAGGCGCTGCAACGCTCACTCAATACAGCGCCCTGGACCATCCGGATAGCTCAAATCCCAACGATACACTCAGCCTGACCAACAGCTCTGTGAAATTGAACGCTACGGTTAAGGATGGCGATGGTGATACCGCCAGCGTAAGTGAGGATATCGGTGGGCAGTTCATCTTTAAAGATGATGGCCCATCCATAACAGCAAACCCCACGGCGGGGTCAGTGGATGAAGCCTATCTGCTGCGCGGAAGCGAGGGCGAAGACATTACCAGAACCCAGGTTTCCCACAGCCTGAATGTGGACTTTGGTACTGATGGCGCGGGTAAGGTGCAATTCACCGAAGGTGTGGTTGATACGACCACAGCCGGTTTGGTATCGATGGGGCTGGAATCTGGTGGTGAAGCGCTGGTGTATTCTGTCAGTGCCGATGGCTACACCCTTATAGCCTTCAAGCCGAGTGAGAGTGTTAGCGATCCGGTATTCACCGCTGAGATCACTGACCCAACCGGCACCCCTGGATATAAGTTCGTGCTGAACAAAGCCATTGACCACACCAATAAGTTTGGTGACTCCGTCAGCGGGCTGGATCTGAAGTTTGAGGGCCTTCAAGTTACCGATGGTGATGGCGATACGGTAAACGTCGACTTCACGGTTACGGTCATGGACGATGCGCCAGATCCGGCTCAGCCACAAACCGAGGTTGTGGACGAAGATAGCAGTGCTATCTTCCAAACCAACGCTGATGCCAATCAATCCAATACCAGCATAGGTGATGGGTCCGGTGACACAGTGGCCCCCAGCCATGGCACTGTTACGGTTAATTCGGATGGCACCATAACTTATGTTCCAGATGCCAATTACAGTGGTGATGATACGTTTACCTACACCACCAAAACGGACAACGAAGAAAAAACCTTTACGGTGGAAGTCACCGTAAACCCGGTTGCCGATGCCCCAAAAATGGACGGTGCGGGCGGAGCGTCCACCGGTGGTAATGTTACTTTGAGTGATCTCGCCACCGAGGAAGATGTTGCGGTGGCTTTGAGTTTGCAGGCGCCCATTATTACCGATGACGGCACGGGGGCAGGCAACAACGCAGAGGCCGAGCGCCTGGGTGAAATTACCCTGACCCTTAGCGGCGGTGACCATGTTGAAAACGTAAAGCTCACAGCCCCTATTGATGGCAGTTCAGCCGCTGTAGATGTGGATGTTCCAGCCAATGGCACCGTTGAAATCTGGTTAACGGATATCAACCACCCTGCAGATCTCGTCAAACCTGCAGGCGCCATAGAAATGACTACGGCCCAGTACGAAGGGCTGCAGCTATTGCCTGCGGCGCATCGCAGCGAAAATATCGACATCAGCATCAAGGCATCCAGCTATGAAGTCGATGGCGCAGGCAACATTGCTGTGGTCGGTGGCACCCGGGTGGCGGCCGCGGAGTCCGAGGCCAGCTTGAAAGTGTACGTTCAGGCCGTGACCGATGATGTTGAGCTGGTATTTGATACCAGCCAGACAAGTGGTATCAACAACGTGGTGAATGTTAGCTACGCCAGTAATACCAAGGCCAGTGTCACTATCAATGAAGATACGCCCTTTAAACTCAACGATATTCTCACAGCCAGCTTTGAGGATCTCGACGGGTCAGAGGTGCGTTCAATCACCATTGAGAACACCACAGGCCAAACCATTATGGTTGATGGCACAGCGCTTGCGGCTGGGGCAACACGCGACATTGCAGCCAAAGCGGGCAGCGCCGGGCAAACCGGCGGCGTTGACAGCTTCCCGGATATTACCCTTGGTGGTAACAGGGACTTCAGTGGTGACTTAACAGGCATAAAAGTCACCATCAACGCCCAGGATAGAGACGATGATGGATTTAACACCTCCAACGATGGCACGACTGTTGATGGCGCTGGGGAGGCCAACACGGCTAACAACAGCATTGAGCTTGATCTGTATGTAAATCCGGTGGCGGGTGACGTTTCCGCTGATGGCCCGGCGATCTCAACCGAAGAAGATACTGCTGTTGCCTTTATGAAAAACATCGCCGTAAGTGACAACGCGGTTGGCGGTAGCAACGAGGTAATCACCAAAGTGGCGTTCGAGTTGCCAGCAGGTTGGCAACTTACAGGCCAGCCCACAGCAGGCAGTGTGGGTGATGCCGCCTGGACAGTTAGCGGTGATGGTAGTAACGCCAACCCGTACACCATTGAGTTTAGTGCTGGTTCAGAGGCCAATCGCGAGTTGGCCCTGAAAGAATTTGAAGTAACGCCGGCGGCCCACAGCAGTAAAGACCAGGACATCAGCGTGACGGTAACTACCGTTGATACCAATACGGTGAATAGCAGCACGGTTGCCAGTGATCCTGTCGATACCGTCGTGAGTATCCCTGTGGGAGTGACGCCCGTGGCCGAAGTTGTGGGTAGCGATACCGATGGCAACCTGTCTGACGACATCACCATGACAGCAGGGTATAGCTACACCACCCCAGGCGAAGAAGATACCTGGTTCAAGCTGGGTGAGGAAGGCGGTTTCAATCTGGAGGACGGCTGGAATAATGAGGACAGCACCACCGAACTGACCTACGCTCGGTTAACGCCTGAACTGATCGCCGGTGATGGTAGCATTGCCGATGCTACAGGCTCTGCTTTCAAGTATTTTGATGGCAGCCAATGGGTGGAGGAAGTTTATGGTGGCGATGCCATCGATGTGCCTGTTGCGTATCTGAATACGCTGGAATTCAAAGCAGCCAATAACTTCTCAGGCGCTTTCGAGATTAAGGTGAGCGCATACACCCGCGATTATGATGAAGACGATATTATCGCGCTTGGCAAAACATCAATTGATCAGCTTAGCCAGTCTGAAATTGACGGTCTGAGTTATGTTGAAGCTGTCAGCGGCAGCGCTGTACTGGAAAATGTTCTTATAAAGCCCGTAGCAGACACCGCTACCACAACGGTAACGGCCAATGTCAAAGGCAACGAAGACGAGCAGATGCCCCTGTCGATCAGACCGAAAAGCTCTGATCCATCTGAAACCTTTAATGTCACCGTCAGCAGCATTCCTGAAGGTGCCACCATTACCTACGACGGTCAGGTGATCACTGAAAGCACGACCGGCCTGCCTGGTATTGAAGTCACACCGCCTGCTGCCCCTGGGGAAAAATGGTCAATCAAATTTACCGACTTTGACCCGGTAAAAGGCAACAGCATGAGCCTGACTGCACCTGTAGACAGTAACGTGCCATTTACACTTGATGTCTCTACCGTGTCGGTTGATAAGCTGGTGGTTCCGGGCGATCTCAATAGCCCTTATATCAGTGAATCGACCCCGCAAAACCTGCAGATCAGAGTGTCACCCAAAGGCGTGGCCGATGAAGCCGATATTGAGATTGTTGATGTTGCCAGCCAGAGCTTTACCGAAGAGTCAGTAGAGCTAAATGGAGGCATTAAACTGACCGATCTGATCAGCAAGGCTGAATTGAAAGATGACGACGGGTCAGAAACACTCACCTTTAAAATAGATGGCTTGCCTGATGGCTTTGGCCTGGATATCGGCACGGTAACGGTGGATGGTACCTGGTCGCTGACAAAGGCCCAGTTAAGCGCCGCCACTCTCATAACACCGAATAATTTCAGTGGTGAAATTGACTTTAATCTTACCTCTGTGACAACTGAAAACGATGGTGATTCGTTATCTGAAACGCAGAAGGTGAATATACAGGTTACTCCCACCCCTGAAGCCAGCATTAACCTTGCCGATACGGTTAAAGAAGATACCAGTGGTAACCTGAGCTTTGCCATTGCGCACCAAAATGGCGATACGGATGAACGCCTTGATGAGGTTTGGATTAAAGCCAGCGATGCCGACAGTTTGGCCAAGATGAGCCTGACCTTTGGGCAAGATGGTGTCAGCTTGGCCATTGCTGCGGCAGATGTGAACGAAAGCGATATTTCGTTGGATGATGGTTGGTACAAACTGAGCGGTACAGCGATTGAAAATATCTATGCCCAAGGCAACCTGAATCTGGCTGATAGCGAAAGTTTTGACGTGCACTATGTGATCACAGACCCCGCACAATACCCTTTGGGCGCACCGAATCCCGCCCTTGAAGTAAGCCAGGGGTTTGATGGCCGCTATACCGTTACCGTGACTCCGGAAACAGATACGCCCGAGCTCGCTATCACTTCAAACAGCACTATTACGCTGACAGATGCGGGTGTTGTTGATGTTGATTTGAGCATCAGCAATCAGGGTGGAGACTACGACGGCAGCGAAGCGCTAACCCGCATCTTTCTGGAAGGCGTGCCCGATGGTGTAACAGTTCAAAATGCCGAGTATCTGGGGGGTGGCGCCTGGATGCTCACCCCCGGCACAGCTTTCAATGGCGTGTTGTCACCAACAGTAACTCTGGACGTAGGCAACACAGCGTCGGGCCTTACGGGCATAGCGGGCAATGGCCTTATCAGCGTTACCGTGGTAACCGAAGACAGCGGCAATGGCGATAAGCTGGAATCCAGTAAAGATATCAGTCTGAGTACCACCTTCGGCTCCAACCCGGGTGATGAGCCGGCAGATATTCTGGCCTGGGCACAGGACACAATCTTTGAGCCAACAGAAGACACAGCTTTTGCCTTAAGCGATGCCATCAATGGTGAAATTGCAAACGGTGTGCTTGCTAACAACTTCACCGTAACCTTGAAAGGCTTGCCAGTTGGCGCGACAGTCACTGGCATGGTCGAAACTATTATCCATGGTGAAACCGTCTGGACCGCATCGGGCGCCGGCGGCAATGCCGAACTGCAAACGCTCCTTGACGGCATTACAGTGAAGCCGCCTGAAAACTGGAACAGTAACAAAGGTGACTTTACCTACGACGCCAATTTGACAACTTACGTACCTGGGGGGGTGCGATTAGAGCAGGTAGCCAATGTTAACCAGCAAGTAACGCCGGTAACCGACGCTGCTGTAATCAATGTAACGGCAAACGGTGATGAGGGCACTACGGTCGATATCAGCATTGATATCAGCAATGATGCCGATGACCCGAACTGGACGTTGGTAGATGGCAAACTGTACGTAAGCTTGAATGAACCCGGAGATATGGCAGGTGGTCAGTTGCAGGATGCATTTGGCGCACCCATAGGGAAAACGGCAGTGGCGGGAATTCCCGGGCTAACAGATGGTGAGTACTACGTGATTGAGGTGCCGAATAATATGAGCACGGTGAGCCTCAAGTATCAGCCGACAGACAATGTTATCAGTGGCAGCGTTGGTATAACTGCCTCGGTTGTGGGAGAAGAGGCCAATGCCGGCTCACGCATCACCAATACACAAAATGGCGTGATAACGGTGAAGCCGGTGAACAGTGGGTATGATTTCAGTGTGGCTGGTGCAAGCGGCAGTGAAAACCCGTTTGCTCAGGCCCAGCCTGACGGAGGTAACCTTGTTGAGGTGAGCATCACCGACAATGGTTTGGTCGATAACGACGGCTCTGAAGAAATCGGCAGTGTCCTGCTAAAAGATCTTCCCAATGGATTCCTGGTTTATACCGGAAGCGATGCGGCCAGTGCCACGCTTGCTGACAATATTGGCGGTGACGGTAGCAGTAACACCTGGCTCCTGGGTGACGGCGCAGTGCCCCAATATATAGGGATACTGCCGCCGGCAAACTGGAGTGGCACCGTTACCGATCTGGCCATTGTGGTCAACAGCAAAGAAACCGCGCTTGATAGCATGTTAGGGACTGAGCGTAACTTCAGCCTGTCAGTGGAAGCCGTGGCCAACGATGTAACCATCAACCCCACCGCAAGTTTTGGCAAAGAAGGCGAGATCATTACGCTGAATCTCAATGCCGAAATGGAGGACCTGCAAGAGGTTATTCTTAATGCTGCACCAGCTAACCCGGGCGTGGGCGACCCTGCAGATAGCTCTGTAGAAACGGTCACCTTGCAACTTAAAGGCCTGGGAGAGCATGCCAGCTTTTATATCGATAACGACTTGATCAGCGATGGCTCATTGCCCGGGCACAGTGTTAGTTACGATGGTGCCACGGGTGTTTACACCATTGGTGGGCTGAGCCAGGATGACTTGGGTAAATTGGGCTTTATACAAGCCGATAATGCGATTACCGATATAGAGGTGCGGGCGCAAACGGTGGAAAGTGCCAATGGTGATACTTCGGATTGGACCCATCCTGAAAATGCCCCATGGCAAAGTGTTGATGCCAATATCAGCAAACAATTTGCGACCAATGGTGCCGACTCTCTGCTTTGGACGGGCAACGCCATTAACGGCCGGGGTGGAGATGACACCATTCAGATTCGCTTTGGCGAAGACCTGGAAACCAGCGATCTGACTGCTAACCTCAAGAACATTGAAACCCTGGATCTCAGTATTGGCGGTAGCAATGCGATAGGTGATACCGGAGCCGGGCTGAGCATCCAGGATGTACTGGATATAACCGATAGCCGCAATGAGTTGAAAATCGACGGAGACAGCGATGACTCTGTGTTCCTGAAAAACAACGAATGGATAAACACGGGGAGCGACGGGAATGGTTATACGGTTTACACCGACACGACCAGCGGCGCCTCGTTGAGTATTTCAGAGCAGATTACGAGCATAACCATGGTCGACTAAGGTCAGGTGGCGTCTACATTCGCCACCCCAAACGGAATATGCACCATAGGAATATCCCCCGCATCGGATTCCAGGTGCGACCGTTGGTCATCAAAGAACATATGGGGCTTGAGCACGTTCAGAATGCGGTCTTTCTTCATTCCGCCCAGGAAGAAAACCTCGTTGGCGTCCACGCCCCAGTGTTCCAGCGTTGTAATCACCCGCTCGTGGGAAGGGGCGTTGCGGGCCGTCACTATGGCGGTTCGCAGTATTCGCTTATAAGCCGGGTCGTCCGTTAATGCCTGGTCCTCAAGCTTTTGCAGGTGTGAAAGCTTGCGGAACAAATCCGCCAGTGGGCCAGGGCTGTGGGGGATTTGGGAACGGGAGGTTTCGTGCTCCTGAAAGTCTTCCAGCGAGCCGGCTTTGTAGACCCGCTCGGAAGCATCATCTGCAATCACGCCATCAAAATCGAATGCAATACGAAGCTCCGTATCCGCTTCATCGTCTACCACCTTACTTGGCAGTACAGTGCCTGCAGCGTAGCCGTAGTCGATCGCCTGGGATACATCGCCAGCGTTGGCAGACAGGAACAGCGAGGCATTGAACGCCGGAATGTAGGCGTAGGGTGATTTACCTTCCAGAAACGCAGCCCGCGTAATATCCAGGCCATGGTGATGAATGGAGTGGAATACCCGTTTACCGGTGATCACCGAGTTCCGCGAGAGCAATACCACTTCAACCGGGCATTGCTCTGGGAACTTCTGGTTAATGCTCAAGAACCGCCTCACGAAAGGAAAGGCAACCCCCTTCCGTAAAGGCTTGTCCAGATTGGCTTCCTGATGCTTCCGATAGGCCTTTTCCCCCTGTTCCCGAAACACCCGGTCAGATTTTGCCAGATCAAATAGAGCGCTTGAAGACACTGCGATCACGAGTTTCTCTTCAATCGGGTAGGGCATGGGCCGAACGTTCCTTTTTGTTGCTAGTGCTAACCGCTTCTCACGCCACACTCAACGATTTGATTTAGGATGGAGGTAAAACAAGAAGTCAATTGGTTAAATGACTGTCTTTTACATTGTTGCCCTTTCGCTACGAGACAATCTGACGCATCATAATGTCGATAACAAATATTTAATCAATTATGCAACGACATCGGATGTTTGGGGTTATGACAAAGCTGCTGGAAGCAGACCTGCAAAACTTTGATCCTATTCTTATTCTAATCCGCAGCCTGATCGGCGAGAACAGCGACGGTTACACTCCTTCGGCAGTTCAACGTCAATTGCCTCAACTCCAAGCAAGAGTATTTTACGGTTAAGTATTTGTGAATGGGCTGTCAGACAGCACACGTTAAGGCCCCGTTTCAAGGCGGGGATCTGCCAGAAATTAAGCGTCATTGTGAGCAAAACTGTGAACTGGAGCAATTCGTGAAAAAAACACTTTCGTTAACCCTTGCGATAGCCTTGGCCGGCTGTGCAACCCAAACACCTCAGATGAACGATGTTGAATCTGGCATAACTGCTGAAAAGCAACGCGCTGCTCAGGTTGCAGCTCAGGAGGCTGCTGCACCAGAACAACTGGCGCTGAAACGCAAGATTGCGGTTGGCCGTCTTTCCAATGAGACCAACTATGGTCGTAGCCTTTTGCGCCGTGACGCTGAAGATCAGTTGGGTGGCAAAGTAACTGATATGTTCCTTCAGGCATTGACCAATAGCGATAGCTTTCTGGTTTTCGAGCGCCCTGATATTTCCCTTTTACAGAAAGAGGCAAGTCTCTTTGGCCAGAAGGTAGACATCGTTGGTGTAGATACCCTGGTAATCGGTTCACTTACCAAGTTTGGTCGTGCCACTACTGGCGAGCGTGGTTTTCTTTCGTCTTCGAAGAAGCAGGAGGCAACTGCAACCGTCGATATTCGTCTGGTAGATGTAAAAACAGGCAGGGCCTTTGCGTCGGTGACGGGTTCTGGTGTTTCCTCAACAGAACATGCTCGCACCATGGGGTTCGGCTCCGCTGCCGGTTATGACGGAAGTCTGAATGATCAGGCTATTGCGGCGGCTGTAACGGCGGCTGTTGATAAGATGACTCGGCTGTTTATGGACAAGCCCTGGACGGCTGATCTATTGGGGCAGGAAGAGGGCATGGTGTTTATTAGCGGCGGCGAAAGCCAGGGCGTAAAGCCCGGCATGGTGTTTGACGTGGAAACCAAGGGCCGCGAAGTGAAGTCCCAGACCACCGGCACAACGATTACCTTGCCTGGCAAGAAAGTGGCCGAATTAGAGGTGGTCAGCCTGTTTGGCGACGACATACTGAACCAGGGCGCAGCGACAATGGTTATTAGTGGCTCAATTGAAGGTTACAAACTGAATGAACTCCAGATTAAGGAGCAGAAGTAATGAGATTCCTGATTGTATCTGTGTTTGCGTTAATGTTGGTTGCTTGTGTTCAGTCACCCACTCGGAACACCCAGGTAGTTGATGACCGGCCCGGGCTGGCTTTTGAGCTATCTTCCTCTGCAGCTGAGGCATACGAGCTGAAAGTGGATGGTGTTTCTTATGGCCGTGTTGGGCAGTACCTTGACGGAGAAAACCGCCTGCGAATTATTGACGGTAGCCATGTGGTGGAGCTGATGAACAATGGCCAGGTGGTGTACACCCAGAAGGTTTATCTTGGCGCTGGCAGCAACCGGGTACTGAAGGTAGGAAGTTATGAATAAGCCTTTTATTCCCATGGTATTGGCTGCGGTTTTAGCGACGGGATGTGCAACAGGTAACAAGCAATTGTACGACTGGGGCCAGTATGAACAAACACTGTTCGTGGTTTATCACGAGCCTGAGTACAAAGAGCAGGCGCTCAGCGATTACCTGGCCTTTGTCCAAACGCATAACGGCCAGGGAACCCTGGCTCCCGGTTTGTATGCGGAGGCAGGCACCTTCCTGCTGGAGCAGGGTGACGTTGGCGGGGCTGTTGATTTCTACAAAATGGAGTACGAACAGTGGCCGGAGAGTCGGCCGATGCTTGGCATCCTGATTGAAAACCTGGAGGCCCAACAATGAACAAGCTGAACCTTGCACTGCTGCTGCTCATCTCTCTGGTTGCCTCGGGTTGTGCCACTACGACAAGTGACCCTGACAGGCTAAACGCCTTTCATGATGCCCAACCAACCTCCATTCTGGTTGTTCCACCAATGAATGAGGTAACGGACGTTCAGGCCACGACTTCGGTTTTGGCAACTTTGCCGTACTTTCTCGGAGAGAAGGGCTTCTATGTCTTCCCGGTAAATACGGTGAAAACGTTGCTGGAGTTTGAGGGGTATTACGAAGCTGCAGAAGTTCATGCTGCTCCGCCAGAGCAGCTGACTAACCTTTTCAAGGCTGACGCCGTTCTGTATGTGACCATCCACGAGTGGACATCCAAGTACATGGTATTTGCCACTGTTACTCAGGTGGACTTCGGCTACAAGCTGGTTTCTGCCGATGGCTCCCTGCTTTGGGAAGAGCGATTGAAGGCGGAATATTCACCCAATAATAACAGCGGTGGCGGCCTTATAGGTCTGATCGTGGATGCAGTGGAAGCGGCAGTAGAGAGAGCGAATCCGACCTACATTCCTTTAACCAAAACCGTTCACGCCCGGGCCCTGATAACACCTGCCAATAGCAGCAACCAGGGTATCCCTGTCGGACCTTATCATCCTGGCTACGAGAGATATTATCAGCGCGTTACTGAAACAAGCGGGGTGGGTGCAAAAGCCGAGTGACCTAATTCCCCCCCCTGTGCAGGGCAGGGGGGGGATTAATAGCGTACGTCAGGATTCAGCCCCGGAAGCGCCCTCATCACCCGGCAGCAGCGGCGCAAACACCTTCTCCCAAAGCACCTCATACCGCTTCCTGTGCCAGCCAATATGGCCAATGCGCTTCTGGTTAATCTCTTCCGGTGTTACCCGAATGTGCTTTTGCGGCGCGTTGGTAAAGAACTCGTGTAGCATTCTAACGTTTGTGGGCGACATCATGTCGTCATCGGAAAACTCAATGGCCGTAATGGGTGTGCGCACACTGGCAAACCGCTCCCGCAGCCAGTCTCCTTCGCAGCCGACGGAGTATTCTTCATTCAGGCACCAGCGCCGCCACTGCATGATCACGCCCTTGGGCATGTCACACATGAGTTTCAGGCGGTTGCCGGGGAAATAGCCTGCAATGGGCACCACCGTGGGTACAAGAATGTACCAGAGGAACCAGGCAATACGTTTGGTTGGGGGTGAGTTATGCCACCAGGTTCCTGTGCCGCACCCAACGGTAATTACCTGATCGATATCCGGGTTGTGGCCCATAAAACCAATCATATGGCCGCCCACGCTGTGGCCGATCCACACAATTTTCAGGCCGCTAAATTTCTCTTTAATGAATGCAAGAACCGCAGGACAGTCGTATTTTGCCCAGCTCAGCTTGTCGCTTTTGCTGTCCTTTACATGGCCGTTTACCGATAACCCCATGCCTTCGTAATCAAAGGTCAGGGCATGGAAGCCCTGGGTGTTCAGCCAGCGGGCGAAGTCGTCGTACAAGTACTGGGCTACGCCGGTTGCCGGCGCAAGCACGCAAATACCCCGCACCTCGGCGCTGTCGGCTGCAAATAGCCGTGCTGTCAGGCTGTGGCCCGCGTCTGTGGTAATACTATGGGTATCTGGCTGGTTCATTACTGCTTCTCTTGGACTGATTATTTAGAGCGTGGGCGCTATAGTGCTGAAAATGAAGGCATCTTGGCAAATCATGTTGGGACATACGCGCGAGGTTAGTCTATGACGACCGGCGAGTTAACCTGTGCAGAGAAGTTGTCGGAATTGGGTTGGCACCCTGGATTGGTGCATGCTGACTATTGTAAAGAAGGGAATTGTTGAAATGAGACGTAAACGCTCAACGCCATTAGATGATGGGCACCACAGCCCCGAAAATTGCTCAACCGACCTTCGCGCGAGAATCCTGAGCAATGCGCCTTATTTCCGTGGGTTACCGGCGCAGGCAATTGAGGCGGTGAATCGACTGTTCAGAAGTGTGGATTATCCCGCGGGCGCTGCTCTTTATCACGAAGGCGACTCGGCAGAGGCACTTTTCCTGGTTGCTCATGGCAGGATAAAACTTCTTCAGCACAGCGCTTCCGGAAACGAGGTTGTGCTTGATCTGCTGGGGCGGGGTGATCCTTTCGGTGGGCTGGCGACGCTTGGCCAGCGCCGCTATCCACAAACAGCAGTGGCGCAGACCGCCTGCTGCGTGCTGACGATTACGACAGCAGACTTCCGACATCTAATTCGTACCTATCCAGAAGTAGCCCTCAGTGCTCTCGACGGTGTCGCTCGTGATCTTGAAGCTGCTCACGATGTGATTCGGTCGCTCAGTACGCTTCCGGTGGAAGCGCGCATCGCTCAGGTCCTGATTGATCTTGCAGATCGGTTAGGTGAGAGCGATGAATCCGGCGTTCTGATTCAATCTCCGCTCTCACAACAGGATCTCGCGGCCATGGTTGCGTCAACAGCGGCCACAGTCAGCCGTGTTATTTCCAATCTTCGCCGCCAGGGTTATGTTGAAACCGGGCGCCAATGGATCCGTATTCGTGATCGTGACGGCCTTGCACAACTGGCTAAAGACGCGGCCCTGGCTGAGTGATTTTGTGATTTTTCCCATATTTAACAAGTGTTTGGACTAACATGTTCCAGCGCATATAAAGACCCGCCTAAATCATTCATCCTGTATGCATCAAAAGTAAAGAGACAGGAGAATGACTATGAAACTTATCTTACGTAGTGACGAACTGAACTGCCCATCCTGTGTTCCCAAAATCGAGAAAGCCTTGGGCCAGGTTGCAGGTGTCGCTCACGCCAAAGTGCACTTCACCACCGGACGCATCGAGGTTGAATACGATGCTGATCAGGTGAAAACCGACCAGTTGGTATCAGCAGTTAGGAATGTCGGTTACGAGGCTCGCGTCAGCGCATTTTAACTTGAGGTCAGGGGCAAGCCCGGTGTTTGTTCCTGGCTCTATGTTGAGGTAAGTGAACATGGAATTTTTTAATAAGTTGCGCCGCTTGTGGCATTCACCGGCAAGCCGGCGTGGTCTGGTCGTGTTAGTGTCCGGTGCAGCAGGTGTGGGCGGTGTTGCCAGTAATTTCCTTGGTGGCCCGGCCGGCCTTACCAGCGCATTATGGTTATTTGCAGCAGCTGTCGCGGGTACCGAGATTGCATTGCGGGCATTTGCTGCACTGCGCGCCCGAATCATCAGCATCGAGTTGCTGGTGACCATTGCAGCCGTAGGCGCCCTGTTTATTGGAGAGTATTGGGATTCCGCCGCAGTCACCTTCCTGTTTGTTTTAGGAGGCTACCTGGAGGCGCGAACCCTGTCACGCACGCGTTCAGCGCTTAGCGATTTGCTGGCGTTGGCGCCTACGGAGGTGACGGTTCTCCGGGATGGTACCGAGGTTACCCAGGCGCCCCACGAAGTTGTAACTGGCGACACAGTGATTGTTCGCCCCGGTGGGCGTTTGGGTGTTGATGGGGTCATCCTGAGTGGTCAAGCGGCCATAGATGAAAGTGCTATCACCGGAGAGCCGATTCCTGCACAGAAGCAAAGCGGTGACATGGTATTCGCCGGCACGGTGAGCCACGACGGTTATCTTGAGGTGCGTGCCGAAGGCGTGGGTGCAGATACAACCCTGGCACGGATTATTCAGCGTGTTGAAGAGGCGCAAGAAGCCAAAGCGCCCACTCAGCGAATGATTGAGCGGTTTGCGAGTTGGTATACACCGGCAATTATTGTGATGGCTATTGGTGCGTATCTGGTCACAAAGGATGTTGCGCTTGCGTTGACTCTGCTGGTGATTGCGTGCCCGGGGGCACTGGTTATTTCCACACCGATTTCGGTGATTGCAGGCATTGGCAGGGCAGCCCGTGGCGGTATTCTGATCAAAGGTGGTGAATACCTGGAGACAGCAGGCCGAATCCGCGCTGTTGCGTTTGATAAAACTGGAACACTCACGGAAGGGCAGCCGGAAGTACTTACCGCTACTCCATTGGCTGGTATTCCAGCACTTCCTGGCATGGCTGGTGAAGATTCACCTCGCACCCGGTTATTGCAGTGGGCGGCGCTGGCAGAAAGCGGTTCTGAGCACCCCCTAGGGCGTGCTGTTGAACGTGCATTACCAGAGGGTTATGTAGGCCCGCGTGTAGATCAGTTTGAAACTGCGCCGGGTGGTGGTATCAGTGCCCAGTGGCAGAACCAGCGAATAGAAATTGGTAGCCCGGTGTGGCTAGAGGAGCGGGTTAATGAATGGCCGGAACTCGCACGCATAGCATTGGATGAGATTCGTGAGCGTGGCGAAACGGTCGCAGCAGTGTCGGTTGATGGCGTACTTGTTGGGCTGCTTGGGTTTGCTGACAAGTTGCGCCCGGAAGCTGCCGCTGCATTGCAGCACCTGCGCGATATCGGTGTGAAGCGTTTGGTGATGCTAACCGGCGACCACTTAGCCAGTGCCCAGCGGATCGCTCGTGAAGTCGGGATTGATGAAGTTCATGCAGGGCTTTTACCTGAGCAAAAGCTTGAAGCAATCCAGGCAATACAGCGCGAAACCGGTGCAACTGCTATGGTTGGAGATGGAATTAACGATGCGCCTGCGCTGGCGACTGCAGATATTGGCATAGCCATGGGTGTTGCCGGAACGGACGTAGCGATTGAAAGTGCCGATATAGCACTGATGGCGGATGATTTAAGCAAGATAGGCGAAGCGATCGGGCTGGCGAGAGCCACCTTGAACAATATTCGGCAGAACGTAGTCATCGCACTGCTGACAGTGTTTGGCCTCTTGGCAGGCGTGTTCGCTAACGAGGTTCATATGGCAGGCGGTATGTTCATCCACCAGATCTCAGTGTTGGTGGTGGTCATCAACGGCATGCGCCTGATGAGGGCTCGCCCAGCGCGGAAGCAAAAGTCTGCTCCATTAGTGCCGCAGGAAGCACAGGCAGCCTAGTATAGTATTCCGGTTGCCGGGGAGGGTAACGCCTTCCCGGCTTTTCTGCATCGCGCCACCCACGCCACTGCCCTGTGCTGGTAATCTAAAAGCGAACGATCCAATATGGTCTTAGAAAAGATAGCTATAATACGAGCTACCATCATGAGGAGGTTTATATATGGCGACCCTTAACCAAATACGCCACGACCATGCCAACATGGCCCGGTTGCTACACGTACTCTTGCTCAGGCATGAATCCCTGACCCAAGGCGACCGCCCTGATTTTCATCTGATCCGGGAGGTTGTCGACTATATTCTCGATTATATGAACGGCTTTGTTACGCCTCTTGAGCGGCTATACACCGAGCACCTTGTGGCCAAAAAGTTCAAGGAAGGCGAAGTTGGCCAAAGGCTAGCCGAGGATTACCAGGCGTTGCGGGATCGTTTGAACCTGCTGTCGGAGAATATTGATATGATCCTGCTGGACGCTGTAGTGCCTATGGATCGTTTTGCCGATGACCTTAAAGCCTATCTCGATGCACATAGCGCATACCTGCGTGCAGAGCGCGAGCTATTGTTCCCGTTCTTCCGCGAACACCTGTCGGAAAAAGAACAAAAAAGCCTCCTTAAAATGCTGCCGGAAGGTGCACAAGCCAATCTGGCACGGCTTAAAGAAGATTATCCTGAATTGTACGAGGAGTTTAAGGAAGCTCCTTCTCCATTTTCCTGATGCACTTTATTCCGCCGTCGACACATGACTGCGAATAAGCTCGGCCAACTGCTTTGCAGGCTCTGAAGGCCTGCCAGTTGGTCGGTGCAGGGCAATCTCTACGGATTGCAGAGCAGGCATGCCGCTGCGCTCATCCAGCACGCGCAACTGCGGTGTGAGCATATTCCGTGTGATAACCGCTACCGCAAGCCCTGCAGCAACAATCGGCATCAGGCCAGTCATCGATTGACTGGAATAGGCCATTCGCCAATCCCTCCCTGCGTTCGTTAATGCCTGTTCGGCAAGATCGCGAAAAACATCTGCTCCCGGAGAGTAAAAGGCCAAAGGGATTGGGTCGGTCAGAGAGGGTTGGGCGTTTGCACCAACGGCCCACATAAGAGGCTCACGCCGGATGACTTCACCACCCGGAGATCTCGCTTGCCGAGTTACCACGGCCAGGTCCATGGTTCCCGCCTGCACCTGCTTCACTAGCTCAACGCTTGAGCGGCAAGTTACCTGTAACTGCACCGCTGGGAACAACCGGTTGAATTGAGACAACGCCGAGGTCAGCAGAAAGGCATAGTCTTCCGGAATGCCAAGGTTCAGTTCCCCGGAAACCTGGCGTTGCTGCACGTCATCAAGGGCTTCATTGTTGAGCTCCAGCATTTTTCGGGCGTAGCCCACCAGCTTCTGGCCTTCTGCCGTAAACCTTATACGCCGCCCATCCCGCTCGTGAAGCGGAACGCCAAGCGCAGCTTCCAAACGGTTCAACTGCATGCTCACGGTGGATTGGGTATAAGCCAATCGTTCGGCAGCCGCTGTAACCGTTCCGGTGTCCGCAATGGTCACCAGTGTGAGGAGCATGTTCAGATCCAGTATGCGGTTTCTCAATGTATCAATTCTCGTGATGTTCGCTATCAAAAAGCATTGATGTTGTGATGAATGGTAATTGGGTAGCCTGTCACTGTCGAATTCAATTCACCCACAGCAACAGGAGTCACGACGGTGCAACTAATCGCAAACCCTTCCCGCCCGCTTTATGTCAGTATCATTGCCGCCCTTTTTGCTGTTGTGCTCTGGGCGGGTGCACCTATTCTGGTGAATCTGGCGAGCTCCGTGCCGCCCTTCCAGCTCACGGCCATTGCTCTGCTCAGTGGGGCTGCGGTCGCCTGGTCCGCGAGCCTTGGCAAGCGCCGTAATCGGGCTGGCCAGGCAGTTCAGGTGCCACTAACCCTGAAATGGAAATTGGCGATATACGGTCTGTTACCGGCACTGATACTGGGTGCTATTGGTGGCTACCTCACAGGGGTCGGTATGGCCCCAACCGCAGAGGCAGCGTTGATCACCTATACCTGGCCCATCATGTTCATTGTGATCAGCCAGTGGCTTTTCCATCGCCGGATACCGCTTCCGGTGTTGTGTGGGGCGCTCATTGCCTTTTCAGGCGCAGCGATGCTGCTTTCGCCGGGGACTGGAACAGAAGGTTTTTCCCAGTACATGCTGGGCTATGGTTTGGCGTTGTTGGCAGCTTGTTGCTGGGCACTGTATTCGTGGGTGTGTCAGGCCGCACCTGTGGCGGTTGCGCCTATTATGCCTGGCCTGTTTTTGATCGCCGCTGTGGGCGCTGTAACAGCCGATGTTCTCACCGGTGCTGCCTTTGGATTGCCTTCAGGCCTGGCACTTGTTGCTGGTGTGGGGCTTGGCGTTGGCCCCTATGGACTTGCCATGGTAGCGTGGGATGTTGCTTTACGTAGCGGCCCGGCCGCCTTGGTTGGCAGCCTTGCCTATGGCGTACCGGTATTGGCGGCTGCCTTTTTGGTGATTGCCGGGGTTGCTGCACCAGACTGGCGTTTACCGCTTGCCGCTCTGCTGGTTGTTGCAGGATCGTTTGTGGCAACCATGAGGCGCAGCTCCCAGCTGTCTCACGGTTAGTAGTGCGCGCCTGTATGCACATATTTTAACTGTTTGAACCACAGTAACCAATGTACGGTAGAGAGCTGTCATAAACCGATAAGGTGTCAGGAGACAGCCCGCAATGCGCATTGCCTGGAAACCGGTTGGTTGGGGACTGTTTGCAGTATTGGTGCTCACTGTGCTGGCGGGCGGTCTGGCCGCTCGCTATTTCTGGAATCAGGCGCTCGAGCAAAACGGAATCGAATCACTGGAGTGGCTGGGGCTGGATCTGTCGTTTAGCGGTGTAACGATTCGCGAACTGACGTTGACTCAGTCCATCCCGGAAAGAGACCTTGCCTTGCATGGCCGGAATGTGTCGCTTGGTTGGCGCTGGCCGGAATGGGGAGGCGGGTGGCAGCCGCAGTTAGCTACGTTGACCGCGGAGTACCTGTGGCTCGATTTATACACTAAACCGGTAGCTCAGTCTGAAACGGCACCGGGAGTGCAACAGCCGATCCAGTGGCAACCAGAATTGCTGGCCTTGCTGCCTTCGGAAGTAAGCGTACAGCAGTTTGATGTGACCTTGCCGTGTGAAACAGGCCGCTGCCCATTGGCAGGCAGCCTTGCCTTGAACAACTCCCATGAGGCTCAGGTTACTGAGGCCCAGGTGCAACTCCACCACGAAGGTCATCAGCTTGGTCTGTTGGCGACTCTTGATCGCGCTGGGCGCGATAACCTGAACTTGTCAGCAGAATTATCGATTGATGGTGTGCGGTATCTTTCAGCGCATACGGCTTACAGTACCCGGAGCGCCAATGACCTGGTGTCGTGGCAGGGTTCTGTTGATGTGCCAGAGTTACCCCGGGCAGATTGGTTGCTGGCCTGGCTGCAAACCTGGCAGAACATACCCATGGAGCAATGGCCGGATCAGCCGAAGACAGGCTCTGCCGCCGCCAACTGGCAATTGCAGGGGCCCGGAGACGAAACCTTTTTGGCCAAAGCGACGGGGAGCGTGAAGGTGCAAGCACGATTGCCGCAACCCTGGCCCGCACCAGGTATTGGAACAATCAGTGGCAATGCAGAGGTGGCTTTGAAGGTTGATGAAGGCATATGGCAGCCCGAAACCTTGCAGGCGGATCTGAAGTTGAGTCATCCGGCATCCTGGATCAAAAGCATACCCGAGCTGATGCGCCCTGAGCTTCTCGAACTCTCCGTGCGACCCGCAAAGGCTTTACCCCTAACTCTTGGCGGAGCCGCTGCTACCCAAGCCGGGGCAGAGCCTGCTTTGCTACCGTTAACACTTGCAGTGACCAGCCGCGGGGGTGCAAATCTTGCCATAAATTCCCATCTGGCTGCATCCACAAGCCCTCCTTGGCGCGTGCAGTTGGGGGATACACAGATTACTGCAGCACTGCGACAACTTGATGTGGCCGGCTGGCGGCTGACCAAACCCAAGGTAGAGGCCACGCTAACAGGTTGGCTGGACGACAGTGCAGTTGCGCTGGAATTCGGAAAGCGTGCATTCGTGGAAGCTGAGAAACTCGAGCCACTTCCCGGCACTGCCGCCGCGACGGGTGGCACGCAACTTAATGGCCTGCGTGTGGACTTGTCCGGAGCGACCCTTAAAGCGGTTTACCGTCGCGAGCAGGGCGAGCTGAGCCAGCTGTCTTTGATTGGGCCGCTGGGCATCAAGGCAAAACAGATCCGGCACCCGCAGTTACAACCGCAGCCTTGGCAGCTGGATAGTCATGTGAATGCCACACTGGACCGTACAGATGTTAAAGGTTTGCTGAAAGCCAAAGCCGGGACGTCCGTAAACCTCGATCTGAAATTCCCCTATGACGGGCTTCTATCTCTTGAAGCCAACATGCGGGTGAGCGGGAAAAGTGAGGTGGAGGCTTTGTCTCGCATATTTGCAGCATGGCCAGAATCATTGCTTGTATCCGGTGGCAATGTCAGTGCGTACGCCAAATATGAGCGACCCCGGAACGGCTCAATGCACTTGGCAGGAAAATTGGTGTTTGCAGACTGGAGCGGCACCTACGATCGCACGGCGTGGACAAAAATGAACGGCGCCACTGAGTTCTTTCTTGAAAATGAGCGCGTTAAAGTGGCCACCACGGAGCTGACTGTAGAGGAGGTGAACCCGGGTTTACCCTTCGGCCCAGTACTTTTGGCAGGCCATTACCAAGCGCCTCTGGCCCAGCTTGCAGCGGGGGTGATGACTCTGGAGCAAGCCAGCTCCGGCGCTTTGAGCGGAGAAGTAAACATACAGCCCGGAAGCTGGAACTTGGCGCAGGCGCCAGTGACGATTCCCGTGGAACTTCACCAACTCAGCCTCGCTCATCTATTGCAGCTCTACCCAACGGAAGGGCTGGCCGGTACAGGTATCCTCAGTGGAACTGTACCTGTGCTGTTTGATCCTGCCACCGGCATTCGGGTGGAGAGAGGCAGAATCGATGCCCTTAAGCCGGGCGGGCGGCTGAAAGTAACGGCAGAGCGATTGAAGGCCCTTGCCAGCCAAAGCGAGTCCATGAAACTGGTTGCCCGTGCTCTGGAGGATTTCCGCTACTCAGTGCTCGATAGCGCGATCAATTATGATGAAAACGGCACTCTGATATTGGAACTCCACCTTGAAGGCAATAGCCCGGAGGTTGGCAAAGGTCAGCCTGTCGTACTGAACATCAATCTTGAAGAGAATATACCGGCGCTGCTTACCAGCTTGCAGTTAAGCGGCAGAGTGAGTGATGCGGTGGCGGAAAGAGTTAAAAGTATGCTGAAGAAGCGCGAGCGGGATTCAGACGACCTGTTAGAGTAAAGGGTAACAAAGGAGTACATCGATATGACGCAATTTGGTTCGAGGTTTCCCGGGCGTGTATTCGCCCTGTTGGCGAGCTTGATGATCGGTATCTTATTGCTCGGCTGCACCCCAACCGTTCAGGTGGCGGCGCCCAAGGAGCCGATTACTGTGAATTTGAACGTGAAAATCCAGCATGAAATTTATGTGAAAGTTGATAAAGACGTAGACGAACTGTTCAGTGAAAAGGGCCTGTTCTGATTGCCTTGGGGTTGTGTAAAAAACGAATGATTAAGGAGTTAGCCATGACATTATTTACCCGATTCAGCGCCCTGGTGTTAGCGTTCTGCCTTGCTTTGCCGGCAATGGCCATGAGTTTGGATGAAGCGAAAAACGCTCTCGAATCCGCGAAAAGCCAAGGTCTTGTGGGAGAAACACCCTCGGGTTATCTGGCGGCTGTAAGCGCGGATCAGAAGGCACAGGATATTGTGAGTGCAATAAACGATGCCCGCCGTGAAGCCTATAAAGAAATTGCTGAAAAGCACGGCATCGCGGTCACTAAAGTTGAGACTGTAGCGGGCCAGAAAGCAGTCGAGAAAACGCCCGCTGGGCAGTACATTTGGGTAGGTGAGCGTTGGATAAAAAAATAGAAGGTATAGATTAGGGGTGAGTGCGTTATAGCCAATCGATATTAAAGTTTGGCGCGTGCCTGCCGTTAACTCATACATATAAGCCCTTGCAGGAGGTTTAGGTTATGGTAGCGCCAATCATTGGTCGCGGGCCGGATGTGACCGGTCGAGTGAACACGAGCCCCACCGAAGCCAATCCAGCCAATCGCGTAGCTGCCGAGGCTCGAATTGAAAAGCAGGCGGCTATTCGTACACCTGCAGATGCGATTAATGTAATGCGGGCACGTATAGAGCAGCGGCTACAGGAAGCCATGGGCGGCCAGAACAAAGCCGTATCCGGGGCGGACAAGTATTCCGCACAGGCGCAACCACCCACCGCTTCGGATGTCGCCAGTGTGATCCTCGGGTTTGTGCAGAACCGGCTGCAAGCAGAGGCAGACGGTGGCGCAGATTTGGAAAAGCTGACAGATTTGATGTCTCAGGCCCGTGCGGGTATCGAGAAAGGTTATGCCGAAGCGCGAGAACAGATAGTTGCGTTGGGCATGATGAACGAAACTCTGAGTGCGGAAATCGATGAAGGTTTCAACCTTATTCAGGAAGGCTTGCTGAATTTGGAGAAGCTGTTTCTAGGTAAAGAGCCAGAAGTGGATAATTCCACTGAGACCGGTTAATCGGCACCCGGAGTTTTTGAAACTCCCTTCGTTTTCTGGGCTTTGTTCTGCATGGCAGAAGACTCTCTGTCTCTGCCTTGTTTGGACAAGACTTCAGCCAGATTATTCCAGCCAGCACTAATATCAGGGAATCGTTCGGTCATGGTGCGGTAGTAGTTCTCCGCTTCTGACCAGTTGCCCTGCTGATAGGCCAGGTTGCCCAAGCCAAGCAAAGCTGCAGGTTGATCGGGCCAGGTTTGGGCTGCGGCGCTGTAGGCAGCTTTTGCGGCGTTTGTTTGCCGGGTTGTTTCCAGATCGTGGGCCGCCATCAGGAATTCCAGCGGTTCCGCCGTTACAGGCATCTGGTTTGGCGGCAGCATGACCCGTGCCCATCGTTCCGAGCGATCCCAGGTCGCCATAAATGCGCTGGCGGGTAGGCGGTAATTCTCTTCTGTGCCGGAGTGCAGTATCAGCACTTCCTTCTTGCTGTCGTAGCCAATCACCACAGCAAAGTGCCATTGTGGCCACCATCCAAAACGAAGATTCTGCAAAACCAGAACCGGGTTCCCGGCTTCAATTTCCTTTAGCAAAACGTCCAGTTCTGGCTTCAGCGGATAAACCAGCATCCCGTATTGGCGGGCTGCAGCCACCATCTCGACTTGCAACGCACCTTTGCGTTCAGGCAGGTAAACCTTGGTTACCAATTCATCGGGCGTTGCCTGAACACCCTGGGCGTTGAGCATCATCGCCAGAGAGGCAGGGCCGCACTGATACAGCTCTTGAGGATGAAAGGGTACGTTGGTAAGTGTGACTGTGTTGGAGGTGTCGGGCCAATTTGGTTGGCTGGCGCAGCCTGAGAGGATTACTCCCAGGAGCGCTGCCAATAGAAGCCCGGCCGGGCGTGGCCGGAAAGTATACATAAACGTGTTACTTAGCGAATGCAGTTAATAAACGGGAATATATCCGTTGCACACAGCATGTCCGTGATAATGAAAACCAGTAGAAACAGTACGATTATTCCCACAACCCCTTCGCCAGTTGGTGCTTCGGCAAGCTGTTGTTTAAAGTCTGCAAGTTCGGAGGGTGTGAGACTTTGAATCCTGTCTCGCACTTCTTGCTCTCCCACGCCCATACTGGCAAGTGCACCTTTTACGTCTTCTCGGTCCAACATGCTCATCAGAGCTTCGCGATCGATGTCAGCTCTCTGTTCAGTCAGGAGCTCGCCGGTACCAACAATGTTGGCAGAGGCAGGAATTGCCCACATAGAACTCAATACCATTACCAACGCCATGATAGCGGAAACGGACTGGGTGTAGGATCTGATAGCTTGCATAATGCTGCTCCTGCTAGGTATTGCTTCGAGTTTCTATTCTGGATCAGTCAAGTCACAAGTGTAAGCATTTGCGCGCCATTTGCCGTTAAAATCAGATTAACATGCATTAATCTCCAGTTTATATTTGGTGACGGACTAGCATTGCCTTGATCCTTCCAATTTGCTTCATAGGGTTGAGCCCCTTTGGGCAGTATGCTGTGCAGTTCCCAATTCCCCTGCAGCGGAATACGCTGAACGGGTCCTCCAGTTTTGCCAAACGTTCTGCGGTTGCTGTGTCTCGAGAATCCAGTAAAAATCGGTGGGCTTGCAGCAAGCCTGCCGGCCCCACGTATTTTTCGGGGTTCCACCACCAGGACGGGCAGGCGGAGGAACAGCAGGCGCACAGTATGCATTCGTACAAACCATCAAGTTTGGCGCGATCTTCCGGGCTTTGGAGTCGCTCGATTGCTGGTGTTGGTTGGTCGTTTACCAACCACGGTTGAATGCTTTTGTATTGTTTGAAGAACAGCGTTTGATCCACCACTAAATCACGGATCACCGGCATGCCGGGGAGTGGTCGGATGACCAGTTTGGACGACTTGCCAAGGGCATCAGCCACCCGGGTGATACAGCCCAGACCATTGCGGCCATTAATGTTAAGGCCGTCAGATCCGCACACGCCCTCGCGACAGGAGCGGCGGAAAGACAGCGTGGGGTCGACAGTTTTCAGGTGCTCAAGAACATCCAGCACCATGCGGTCGCGGTAACTGGCATCGACTTCCACATCCTGTACATAAGGCGTGGTATCAGCTTCCGGGTTGTAGCGGTAGAGTTGGACGGTAATAGTTGCCATTGTGTTATCCCTCTTTGCTTCCCTGAAGCGCGAATGGCTATTTGCCGGATAAGCCTGCGCATTGGGTGATGTTGACCGCAAAACGTTTAGCAGAAGCAGGGAGCTTTTACCTACGGAAAAATCAAGTTGTGCTGCCTGGGAATGATCCAGCGCATGGAGCTGTCTATTCGTTTCGCAGCGACGCTGAAAAAGAATGGCAGCAATTTAGTCTATGCTTAAGACAGCTCCTATCAACGAAGTTTGGATCCTTAATCATGTCTGAAATAGACACTACCGTTTTCGAAATATTCCCATGGAACCGGAATTTCGAAACGGGCATCAAAACAATTGATGAACAGCATAAGGTGCTTGTTGAAATCGTGAACAGGCTTGCCTGGCACTTTGCATCCAGTACCTCCGAGCTTGAGATTAGCCACATTCTTGATGAGCTGCTTTCTTATGCTGCTTACCATTTTGAAGAGGAGGAGGAAATCTGGAAAGCTGCTCTCGGTGAGCAGGAAATGGTGCAGAACCATCACGATGGTCATCAACTGTTTTTCGTGCAGATCCACATGTTCCGCTCCAGTGATGAGCCGCAAGAAATGGTTATGGGCAAATTGTTCTCCTACCTTACCCGCTGGCTGGCATTTCATATTCTGGAATCGGATCGCCGAATGGCTCTCACCATCAAAGCGGTAGAGCGAGGCGCTACGCTAACAGAAGCTAGAAAAGAAGTGGACAACGAGTTGAGCGGCGCAGTGTCAGTGATGGTTTCAGCTTTGTTGGAGATTTACGAAAAACTCTCAGCCAGCACCATGCAGTTGATGCGTGAAAAAATGGCGCGCCTTAGAGCTGAGGATGAAATTGCCCGTTTGCATCAGCGTAACCTCAGTACAGCACTTGAGAAGCAGGCATCTGAACACGCAGAACAGTTGCAGTTTCTCGCCTATTCAGATCCGGTTACGGGGCTGATGAATCGCAATGGAATACTCCGGGAAATCCGGCATCTAATGCAGCAAAAGCATTTACCTGCAGAGTCCGCTGCGGTGATCTCTATTGATCTGGATAATTTTCACAAGGTGAATGCCCGCTTCGGTGAAGACTCTGCCGACAGACTGCTTGGTTTGCTTGCCAGGCGCTGGAGGGAAGCGATGGCCCACGGTGGGCAGCTTGCACGAATCAGTGGCGACGAGTTTGTTGTGCTTCTGGCCGATAGCGGAAAAGTAGAGGCCCAGCTAAGGGCATTGAGACTGACGGCTGAACAACCGTTCATGCTTGATGGTGGCAGTATCAGTATGGCGTTTACTGCAGGTGTCGTCCGGTTTCCCCATGATGGTGCAGATGACGGGGATACGCTTTTGCGGCAGGCTGACCACACGTTGTTTCGCGCCAAACAGGAACAAAAAGGTGAGTGGCTGTTTCTGGATGCCGACGCACAGCGCCAGTCAGTTGAGCGCCAGCGGCTTTTGGCGGACATTCGTGCCGGGCTTGCAGGCGATCAGTTCAGGTTGCTCTATCAACCCAAGGTCTGTCTTAGAACTGGCGGAGTAATAGGTGTTGAGGCGCTGATTCGGTGGGAGCACCCGGAAAAAGGTACCTTGAGCCCAATGCAATTTTTGCCAGCATTGGAGTATCACCCACTGATGATCAGCATAGGTGAGTGGGTTATTAGCCAGGCGCTCAGGCAAATGACGGTTTGGGATAGTGAAGGCTTGGCTTTGGATGTGGGTGTGAATATTGCTGCGGTACATCTCCAGCACCCGGATTTTGCAACCAGGTTGGCCGGGGCGCTGGCCAGATACCCACATGTTGCGCCGCAAAGACTGGATCTGGAAATACTTGAAACAGCTGCTCTTGGTGAGCTTGATAAGGCAGGCAGTATTATTCGGGAATGCGAAAGCCTTGGGGTAACCTTTTCATTGGACGATTTTGGTACCGGCTACTCTTCACTTTCGTACCTCAAAAAGCTACCTGTCAGAACCCTGAAAATAGACCAGGGCTTTGTAAGCAGTGCATTGTTGAATGGTGACGATAGAGCAATCCTCAAAGGCATAATTGGCCTTTCTCATGCGTTCGACAAAAAGTTGGTGGCGGAGGGGGTAGAAACCATGGAACACGGGAAGCTTCTGATTCGCCTTGGTTGTTATCATGCTCAGGGCTACGCCATTGCCAGGCCCATGAAACCAGAGAAAATAGCAGCCTGGAAAAAACAGTGGCGGCCTTATCCTGAATGGTCTGCCGGAGAATACGTAAAATAATGATTACGCCCGCAAATACAATGGATAACCGCAAGATCGCGGAAGCGCGACTGCCGCGAATGATGTTCGATTACTTTGACGGTGGTGCCTTTTCGGAGCAGACCCTCAGGGAAAATGCGGGGGATTTCCAAGAGCTGCACTTCCGCCAACGGGTCATGCGGGACGTGTCTGCTGCCTCTGCTGCTACACGAATACTGGGCCAGGATACCTCTTTACCACTGGCTCTTTCGCCAGTTGGTCTAGCCGGCATGCTCGCCCGCAGGGGAGAGGTTCAGGTAGCACGGGCAGCGAAGAAAGCTGGTGTGTCCTTTTGCCTCAGCACCGTGTCCATTTGTTCGCTGGAAGAGGTTGCCGCGGCAGCCACTGCGGCTAACTGGTTTCAACTGTATGTTTTGAAGGACAGGGGCTACTCGGAAGCCTTGCTTGATCGTGCACACAAAGCCGGATACTCAACTCTGGTGTTTACAGTGGATCTTCCCAAACTTGGCGTACGTTATAGAGATATACGTAACGGCATGAATGGCGGCCTCTCGTCTTGGGGCAAGATACAAAAGCTGTCTGATTTGCTTTCCCATCCCCTATGGCTTTGGGATGTTGCCATCAAGGGCAAACCTCTAACGTTTGGCAACCTGTCTGATGCCGTGCCCTCGGGCCGCAATCCTGAAGATTTCAAAGCATGGGTAGACCAGCAGTTTGATGCGTCGGTTACCTGGAAGGATCTCGATTGGGTACGCCAGCACTGGTCGGGCAAACTGGTTATCAAAGGGATTATGGATCCTGACGATGCCCGTTCGGCGGTAGATGTTGGCGCCGATGGCATTGTTGTTTCCAACCATGGTGGGAGACAACTGGATGGTGCGCCGTCAACCATCTCGGCGCTACCCGCCATCGTAGAAGCCGTGTCCGGAAAAACCGAGATTCTGTTTGATGGCGGTATACAGTCTGGTCAGGATGTTGTGCGGGCGCTTTGCCTTGGCGCGAACGCTTGCCTGGTGGGGCGTGCATGGGCTTATGCACTGGCAGCCGGCGGTGAGGCGGCAGTCGTACGAATGCTGGACAACTTCCGCTATGAGGTTGAGTTGACTCTTGCACTGCTGGGCAAAACTTCGGTAGAACAGTTAAACCCGGATGATATTGTTTGAGCGACAAACGGAGGCTTGCTGATGGATATTCGAATCAAGAGAGCTTACGAAGACGCCGCACGTTCTGACGGCCCGCGCATTCTGGTCGACAGGATATGGCCCCGTGGCGTTGCCAAGGAAGATGCTGATCTCGAGGCCTGGCTAAAAGGGCTGGCGCCTTCCACTGAGCTGCGAAAGTGGTTTGATCACGACCCTGAGAAGTGGAAAGAGTTTCGCCAGCGTTACCTGAAGGAGCTGAAAGCCTCGAAGGAGGGAGACACGGCCGACGCTCTGAAGGAACTGCAGGCGATTCTAAAAGAGCACAAGCGCATAACCCTGGTGTTCGCCGCAAAGGATACAGAGCACAATAACGCTGTAGCCCTTCGCGACTTTCTGGATAACGGCGATTTATAGCGTGCCAAGGGCCTGCTGAAGGTCTGCTATCAGGTCTTCTGCATCCTCAAGCCCAACAGATAGCCGCAGCATACTGTCGCTTATGCCACGGCGTTCCCGTTCCTCCTGACTGATTCCATAATGGCTTGTGGCGCAGGGCTGGGAAACCAGGCTTTCCACGCCACCCAAACTGGTGGCCAGCAAGAAAACCTGCAAGTTGTCGGCAACTTTTACCGCCTGTTCCCGATCCCCTTTGATCTCTATCGTCAACACACCACCAAATCCGTCCATTTGTTGCTTGGCCAGGTTGTGGCCCGGGAAGTCTGGCAAACCCGGATAGAGCACTCGTTTTATGGCCGGATGGCCTTCCATCGCGCGGGCAACCGCCAATGCGTTCTCATTGTGTTGCTTTACCCGCAGGGGCAGGGTTCTGAGGCTGCGAGAGAGTAGAGCAGCGGTTTCTGGTGCGAGAATCTGGCCGAGGTTTTTGCGCCACTGGGCTATGGGCTTTATTCGTTCCGCAGAGGCCATGACTGCGCCTGCTGTAATATCGCTGTGCCCACCAAGGAATTTACTTGCGCTGTGAAGGCTCAAGTCTGCCCCCAGGTTTAACGGCCGTTGGTTCACCGGCGATGCAAAGGTATTGTCTACTGCAAGCAGGGCGCCCTTGGCATGGGCTTGCTGCGCCAGCTGCTGAATGTCCAGTATGCTCAACGTCGGATTGGCCGGCGATTCGCAGTACACCAACATGCCGGGTTTGCTCAGGGCGCTGGCCAGTTGATCGGGTTCATGTCGTAACAGGAAGGTAACGGGAAGGCCCAGAGGTTCCATGTGCTTGGTCAGCAGTTCCTGTGTACCGCCGTAGAGGTCGCCAACGCATACAATGCCGTTTCGACCATGGGCAAACAGGGTTGCCGAGATGGCGGCCATCCCCGAGGCGAAGGCTAGCGCATCTTCTGTCTCCTCAAGGCTGGCCAGGCCTTGTTCCAGCTCCTGGATGGATGGGTTGCTTCCCCAGCGAGTGTACAGATTACCCGGCGCACGGCCTGCAATGACCTCTTGGAGCGCTGCTGTATCCGGAAACCGGTAGGTAGTGGTGTTGTAAATCGGCGAGTAGGGACTGCCAAAGCCATCCTTGTGGCGGCGGTTATGGATGATTCGAGTTGCCTTACCGTGCTCTGAATCTTTGTGCATGGGCTGTCCCTTAAGCTGGCTAAAGTTATAAAAGTAATTTCGCAGTGTAGAGGGAATTATTCTCGCAGGCATGGCTCGCGCTGACTACCGGGGCAGATGACCGTAGGCATAGAGCACTATAGAAATAACCACTTCGGGACGGGTTATTGGTCATCTGATATGCTCGGCTGTTTCCCGGTACCAAGTTCGGGATAGATGCTTATTTTTCAGTTTTTGATGCTGGAGTATTCGGTATGCCGGTTATGGTTCAGGCGCTTGTGCCTGTTTTTGCGCTGATTGTTTTAGGGCACCTGTTCAGGCGCTGGGCATTTCCTTCGATTGAATTCTGGCCTCAGGCTGAGCGCTTTACCTACTACGTACTTTTTCCCGCCATGCTGGTGTTCAAACTTGGGCAGGCTCGTTTACCCGCCTCCGCCTATGGTGACACTGCCTTGCTTATCGCGTCCATGCTGCTGGCGATGACGTTGCTTTTGGTGGTTGTGCAGTTCTTCTGGCGCTGGAATGGGCCGGTTTTTTCTTCGGTGTACCAGGGAGCTATCCGGTTTAATTCCTATGTCGCGCTAGCGGCGGGGGGCATGCTACTTGGCGATGATGGTTTGTCCCTCACAGCTATTGCCGTTGCCGTCATGGTGCCGCTGATTAATTTGCTGTGCATTCTTATGTTTTCGATTGTCACATCCGACGGCCCGGCACGGCTAGCGCCGGTAGTGCGTGCCATTGCGTCAAATCCGTTGATTATAGGGTCAGTTCTTGGGGTGATTTGGAGCTTTTTCGAGATTGGCTTTCATCCGCTTCTCGCTGGAACACTTGAGCCGCTAAGCAATCTGGCCTTGCCTATGGGGCTGATGACTGTTGGCGCAGGGCTTCAGCTAAAAGCCCTGCGAGGCGCTTCCGTGCCTTTCGTAGTGTCGTCTGTTTTAAAGTTGTTGCTGTTCCCGTTTATGGCGGCAGGCTTGGCCCTTCTGTTGGGCCTTGATGGCACCCTGGTGCAAGTAGCGATACTGCTGGCCACTCTGCCAACAGCGACCTCGGCCTATATCCTGGCGCGCCAGTTGGGCGGCGATGCACCCTTGATGGCGGGTATCATCAGTGGCCAGACACTTCTGGCCATGGTGTCTATTCCTTTAATGCTCAGCATTCTCTGGTAGGCACTTGAGCACGGCATCGGCAATGCTTTGCTGGAAGGCCACATAACCCTCCGGAGTTGCGGTTATGTTTGTAGCCAGTGGGTCCCAGGTGCTGAATGTCACATCCAGCCCGGCGGTGATGGAACGCCACCACTGCCGGTTGAATTGGGGCTCCGTTAGCAGGCAGGGATGATTTGCACGGCGCAGGCTGCTCTGAACCTCAGCTATGTGTCTGGCTCCCGGCGATAGTTCGGGGTTGAGTGTTAGCACACCCTCTACATTCAGGTTGTAGTGTTCTGCGAACCGTGTGAAGGCGCTGTGGTATGCAAACAGGCTGGTATCCCGCAAGGGCTCCAGTTGCTTCCGGATTTGCTGCTCTTTGGCTGTCAGTGATGCTCTGAATGCTTCCAGGTTGGCATCGAGGGCAGGCTTGTCTGCCATGTTCCGTTGGGCCAGGGTATCTCGGATGGTTTCTGCCATGGTTTGCGCCATGTGTGGGTCCACCCAGATATGAGGGTCTTCACCATCTCCATGGTCATGTCCGTGGCTGTGTTCATCGTGGCTATCTGCACTGGCAGCGTGCTCGCTGTCTTCATCGTGTTCCATGAGTGTGGTCGAGCGTCCGCCAAATTCGCTGCCCGTCAGCAGGCGATTCAGAAACGTCTCCATTTTGGGCCCTACCCAGAAAATCACATCGGAATCTTCCAGTACCCTGCGCTTTGACGGTGTCATCGAATAGTTGTGAGGGCTGGCGCCTAGCGGCACCAGTGTATTTACCTGCATATCTTCCGTGGCTATCGCGCGCACCAGAAGTTCCAGTGGCTTGATGGAAGTGAGAATGCGAGTGTCGGCAAGCGTGTTGTCGGAATAGAGCAGGGTGCTGGTTGTCAGTGTTAGAGCCAGGGCTATGATTTGGATGCGCATGTTAGGTCTGAATCCTGGTGCGTGTTGGTAATGTTATAATATAACACCGCTAGTGGTGCCATCGCAAAATCTTGTTGTGTCTCAAAGCGTGAGCGCAATGATACGATTTGCACTCATGCGAAATAATGCCCGGGCCGGTATAATACCGGGCTAATCAAACGGCCACCGATTTTCAGGAAGGTTCCATGACTGTACGTACCCGAATTGCCCCATCACCCACCGGTGACCCACATGTTGGTACCGCCTACGTGGCCCTGTTTAACCTGTGTTTTGCCCGGCAGCACGGTGGCAAGTTTATCCTGCGCATTGAAGATACCGACCAGGCACGTAGTACGGCAGAATCCGAGCAGGATATTCTCAAGGCTCTGCGCTGGCTCGGCCTCAACTGGGATGAAGGTCCCGATGTGGGCGGCCCCCATGGTCCTTATCGTCAGTCAGAGCGCAAGCACTCTTATGCTCAGTACGCCGAAGATCTGGTGACAGCTGGCCATGCGTTCTATTGTTTTCGCACGCCTGAAGAGCTGGATGCCATTCGAGAAGATCGCAAGGCGCAAGGCCTGAACCCGGGTATCAAGGGAAACCTTGAGTTGTCCCAGGAAGAGATCAAGCGTCGCCTGGATGCGGGTGAATCCTATGTTATCCGCATGAAAGTGCCCGACGAAGGTGTTTGCGAAATTGATGACATGCTCAGGGGCACCATTGAAATCGATTGGGCACAGGTGGATTGCCAAATCCTGCTGAAATCCGATGGCATGCCGACGTATCACTTGGCGAACGTGGTTGATGACCATCTGATGGAAATTACCCACGTACTGCGTGGCGAAGAGTGGATTAATTCTGCGCCCAAGCACAAGTTGCTGTACGAGTATTTTGGCTGGGATATGCCGGTACTTTGTCATCTGCCGCTGCTGCGCAACCCGGATAAGAGCAAGCTGTCAAAACGCAAAAACCCCACCAGCATTAACTTTTACGAGCGCATGGGCTTTTTGCCGGAAGCGGTAACCAATTACCTTGGCCGTATGGGCTGGTCCATGCCGGATGAGCGTGAAAAGTTCACCCTGGATGAGATGATCGGGAATTTCGACATCCAGCGCGTTTCCCTTGGCGGCCCGGTGTTTGATGTTGAGAAGTTACGTTGGCTCAACGGCCAGTGGCTGCGCGACGAGCTCACAGAAGACCAGTTTGTGGAGCGCATGAGCCAGTGGTGGTTCAACAAGGATTCGCTCAAGGCAATGGTGCCCCATATCCAGGGTAGGGCAGAGGTGTTCTCCGATGTGGCGCCCATGGCCCAGTTTATGTTTTCTGGCATGCTGGATTTGAAGCCTGAGAACTTTGCCCACAACAAACTGGAAGAATCTCAGATCAAACGGGTATTGCAGTTCACTCTGTGGAAGCTGGAGGCTCAACGTCACTGGAGCAAGGACACCATTTTCGCAGATATCAAATTCCTGGCGAAAGCCATGGATCTGAAAATGGGCGATTTCATGTTTTCTGTGTTTGTGGCTATTGCTGGTACCCCGAACTCCTGGTCTGTTATGGATTCCATGGATATGTTGGGCCCGGATATGACTCGCGCCCGCTTGCGCCAAGCTCTGGAAGTGCTCGGTGGTTTCTCCAAGAAAGAAACCAAGAAAGTGGAGAAAGAGTACGCGGCTTTGGGCGCTTAATGACCAGATTGACCAAGAAATGAGCGCAATGAACAAGGAAGTTCAGAAAAGTTGAAAAAAGTGGGGCGAAAGGTTGACGACCATGGGGTGGATCCTTAATATACGCATCCGTTGGGGCCATAGCTCAGCTGGGAGAGCGCAACACTGGCAGTGTTGAGGTCGACGGTTCGATCCCGTCTGGCTCCACCAATTTTCTAGTCCCCTTCGTCTAGTGGCCTAGGACTCCGCCCTTTCACGGCGGCAACAGGGGTTCGAACCCCCTAGGGGACGCCAATACGGCTTGACGGTTTAGTCCACCGGATAGCCATCAAAAAAACCGCCTTCGGGCGGTTTTTTTGTGCCTGAAGAAAAAGCTGAAGGCTAATACAGAAACTATGGTGGCAAGCAGGGAGAGTGTGCTCCCAAAACTGTGTGTTGCCAGGGATGGCAACACCAAGCCCCCATGGATGGGTTCACGGCGTGTTTTGGGAGCACACTCTCCCTGCTTGTCAGTGCTCGGAGTAGGCAGTGTTAGCGGGAAGCTATGGCACCTTTACCAACACCTTCGTAGGCTTTCACAAGAATCGTGTCAGATGGGAATTTGGCTTTCAGCTCGTCTGCAATGTGAGCGGCAATGAATTCCACAGTCGTATCTGTGTTCATCATATAAACCCGCGCCTCGGGCAGGGTCAGGGCAAACTCACCCTGATTGGACTCATATTCGAAGGTTATGTACGCCACGCCGGCGTCAACATGGCGACGTACGACATCTTCCTCAGAGCCCACATAAATATCCTGCCATAACTTGGCCCAAGAGCGTTCCAGCTCCTCATCACGCTTGCCATTGCGGTCTATCCGAATAGGTGAGCGGTGACCATGGGCGATGCGCTGGCAGTTGCCCAGGTGCTTTTTAAGGCCATGCACGTAGTGATAATAAGCTCCTTCAAGTTCCTCTTCCCGCAGGTTGATCTGCACTGAAGTGACATTCGAAGGTAGAACAGCCAGCAATTCACGTTCGAGCAGAGCGGCGACAGCCGATGGCATAACCCGGTCTGCAGAAAGCCATACAACGGCTTCGTCGGGGGAGCGATGGATAATGTGACTGCCATCGGCAAGTGCCCAGGTGAAGGTGTCAGGCGTATCCTGATTCCAGGAGAGGCCTTCGTAGCCACGGGGTATCACAAGCCTGTGATCCACGCGCTCATCGATGATGCGCTTTATAGTGCGCTTCACATTGCTGAAATCGAATACCATGCCCTGTTCATCAAGCTCGCCCCCCAGCACCACGTCGGCAATCCAGCTTTCCCCGACTAATCCACGGGCGGGATCCAGGTAAGCGAAATCAATAACGGTGAGGTTGTCTACAAACAGATGGTTCATTAAATTTCCGGGCGGGTATAGTTGATTGATGGGGGGATTCTAGCAAAAATCCCTGAGTGAGTGTCTTGTCGAGCTAATGCCTTGAATCGTTGCTCGCCACTCTTTTCGTGTTCATTGCTTTATCAGGAGCGACATCATAACTGCCTCTCGCCATGACTTCGATCAGGATTTTCCGGCACTTGTGCTCGCAGCCGGGGCTTCCAGCCGGTTTGGTCGCCCCAAGGCTCTATTAAAGGTGAGCGGCGAACAGGGGCGAGGTCACATTCTGCTGGATAACGCCATCGGGCAAGCCAGGTTGCTTAGCCGGGATGTGCGTGTTGCCTGCGGGGCCTGGTATCCGTTGATTCGTTTTCGCTGCAGCCAGCAGCCCTCCAGCTGGGTGCCTGTGCCTGATTGGCATGAAGGCATGGCCGCTTCCCTGGTAGCGGGCATCCGAAGTTTGGGGCCGAGGGCCAGGGGAGTGTTTGTGTTGGTGGTGGATCAGCCGCTGTTAGACAGAGACGCCCTTCAAGCGTTTGGTGAAGCTGTGAGATGTTTTCCGAAGACGCCAGCGGCCGCAGATTATGGCCGGCGCCCAGGTGTGCCAGCCTATCTGCCGCGGTGGCTTTGGCCAGACGTGCTGACCCTTGAGGGTGATCGAGGTGCAGGGGGGCTGTTGGCAGAAGCCAATGCGACGCGAATGGATATTCCGGGTGTCCATGACGACATAGACACCCCGGAAGATTGGGCGAGAATCAGGGAGGTGCTTAGCCGAAGAGCCCTGCAAGCCAGGCAATACCCAGACTGAATACCCCGAGGCTAACAGCCAGTCCGACGGTGTAGATTCGGGATGAAGCAGAACGTTGCTGCGCTACAAACAAGTCAATTGTGCGCTGAGCTATGTCTTCAGCAGTCTCACGGGAGATTTCGTGAGCTTGCTGGATGGCTTCAGATTGCAGTGTTTGCCAAAACTCCGTATCAATGGTTTGTACGCTGGTAATATGGTCCTTCAGTTCTGCCATGTGGTTTGCAGTAAAACCAGAGTTGCGTGAGAGGTCCTTTTTAAGGTCGGCAAGTTCCCGGCCCAGATTTAGATTTACCTCAGCCGCGACTTCATCGCTCAGATTTCGGGTCCGCTCTTCTATCATTGCTCTCATGGCGCCCAGGCGATCTTCAATGATGCTTTCCTGCTTGCCCCTTGACTCATCCAGCGCGCGCTTGAGATTGTCAAACTGCTCATCAAACAGTGAGCTGAGCAATTCATGCAGATTGCTATTAACCTGGCCATGGGCTGCAGAGCGGGCAATCTGTTCAATCAGATCGCTTGTGAGCGGTACGGTGCTGGATGTCTTCTTGCCATTGAGGGCAGACTCAAGATCGGACCGCTCGGCTGACAACTCCAGCGATCCGCCTTGGGTAACTCCAATAGCCAGGTCGTCTTGTTCTGCTTCCTGTATCGGTGCGAGAGGGAGGGATCCAGCTTTCAGATCAATGGCCAGTTGCTCAAGCACCATGCCAAGGCCGTCTGGTTGAGTGGGCTTGGTAAGGATGTTGTAGACCCCGAAGTTTTTCGCCTCTTTGGTGAAAGATGACGACTTCTGAGACGTGCACATAATGATTGGTATGCCCGCGGTGTTCGGATTGCTCTTGATGGCCTTTGTGGCTTCCACGCCGTTCATGCCAGGCATCAGGTGATCCATGAAGATGACGTCCGGATGTTCGTTGCTGTCCAGAAAGTCCAGGGCTTCTTCGGCTGAGCCTGCCATGTTGACATGCATGTCACGGCTTTCCAGCAGTTTGCTCAGGGCAAACCTGGCTACCTTGGAGTCGTCCACCAGAAGAGCATTCTTGATCGCCATCCTTACTACCTCAAGCTGTTACTTCAATCGCGTTGTTTATCGGGCTGGTTTTACTATTAAAGCTACCAGCCTTCGAGTTTCGGGCACTGTGTGGCCCTGTAGCTTTTGTCCCGATAACACACGCCGGGCTCTGTCGTTCTGGCAGTGAATATCTCACCTGCCGCCGTGGTCAGGCGAACCTGCCCATAGGGTTCACCGTGGCGGAATGTCGCCTCGATGGAGCTGCCATTCGGGTTGCGCAGCAAACCATTTCCGTGGAACTTGCCTTCAATATACTCGCCTTCGTATTTCTTGCCATTGGCAAAAACTTCCGAGCCACGGCCATGGAAGGTGCCATTTGAAAAATCGCCTTCGTAGTGACGGCCATCCGGGTAGGTGAGGGTGCCACGCCCGTGAAAGTCGCTGTTGCGAAACCCTCCGACATACAGCATGCCGTCTGCTGTTGTCAGGGAACCGTGGCCGTTGAGCCGACCCTGTGACCACTCCCCGGTGAGGATGTCACCATTGGCAAGGGTGAGAGTACCTTGGCCCTGGAACGAATCGTCGGCAAATTGCCCGGTATAACGTGAGCCATCGGCGTCGCGCCATGCGCCTTCACCCGAGCGCTTGCCATTTTCCCAGTCACCCTCATAGCGAGTGCCATCCGGGTACCAGGCTGTGCCCGAGCCGTGGAAAGCGCCATCTGCAAATTGACCTTCGTATTTCAGGCCGTCTTTGTCTTCATAGGTTCCGTCGCCGGTCTTTATGCCACCTCGCCAATTCCCGTTCTGGTAATTAACGGTGGTGTAGGCTTCAAGTTTGCCTACGAGGGTCAACTCGTTGCCAGCATCGAGGGCAACGCTTTGCTGCCAGGGGCGGAACCCGTCCTTTTTGATGGTGATGTCGTATTTGCCTGGGGCCAGTTCAAGGTCCAGTCGCGTTGGGCCGTATTCCTTGCCGTTGATTTCAACCCGGTCGCCAGCCACGTTAGAGCGCAGTGTAAGGGTGCCGGTTGTCGGGGCAGGTGACTGTTCTGGCACAGCCTTGGCGGTATATGTGGCCATTGCTGCTGGCGGTTCCGCAGAGGCAAGCATGACCGCCTCATCCGGAAGGTCGGGAATATTGAATTGCTCGGCGCTCGCCGGCTGTTCCATCGGGAGTGTTTCTGCTTCAACCGGTGCTTCTGCAACAGTTTCAATTGCTGGTGCTGGTGCTGGTGCTGGTGCTGGTGCTTCGACGAGCACTTGTGGGCTTTGTGTTACCGCTGGTTTGTTTGCGGGCTTCGGTAGAGTCACATTTTGCGCGGGTTGCAGAGGCGCGGCCGCAATTGGCATTTCGCTCCGAACAGAAGCAAAGCCAGCTGTTACCAGAAGCATAAGAGCCAGGGCATTCAAAAACAAAAGTGGTCTGAAATCGACCATGGCGGAACCTCTTAATCCTGCATTCTACAAATTCGCGAGCAAGTTCATCTTACCCAGCGAGAGCGGCGTTATGTAACAGAAAGTGTCTGAACTTGGCCAGAATGCTGGCCAAATCACACTTTGGACGGAAGCTGGTCATGGTTGAGCTGTTCCCAGGCTCTCATGTAGACATCGGCTTCATATTCGTAGGGTGATTTGAACGGTGTCAGAACAAAATCAAACATAAGGAAGAAAAAGCCTACCGATGCCCAGGCGATGGTCAGGGTGCTGAGTGTTGTAGCCTGAACCTCCGGGTTGCTGCTCACAAAATCCTGGAGCAGCGGGATCAAGTCTGACGCCATCACTACAGGATTGAAGCTGGACAGCACCAACGGTATCCAGAAGGCCATAAATATGGGGAAGAAACCGAACGACCAAAGCAGGCGGCGCGCCAGGTAGATAGCCACCTCGCGCCAGAAGCGCTGGCGCACCTCGGGGGACTTGCGAATGCGCTCCAGGTACCGGCGGCGTTCTGCCCAATAGGCTGCGACTTCGGGAGCCTGGGCGGTTTTTGTGGGGCCTGAAAGTGTGCTCATGATCCAGGGAGCTACCTTATAGCTAGGGTGACGGATACAGGATAACTGATACTACGTGTTACCCTGTCATTCTCCAATTGTTTAACGACAGGAATAGTTTGAATGGCTGCAGTGATCGATAACGCAATCCACCCGGCTTTTGAGAAGCTTCGCAGTCACCGGATTGACACGCTTAATCTTGATGTTGAAGAGTATCGTCATATAAAAACCGGTGCCCGTCATCTCCACCTGGCGGCGGATAATGATGAAAACGTGTTTTTTGTGGCGTTAAGAACCTTCCCCATGGATTCTACCGGCGTTGCCCATATTCTTGAACATACGGCACTGTGCGGCAGTGAGCGCTACCCGGTTCGCGATCCGTTTTTCATGATGATTCGCCGCTCCCTGAATACCTTCATGAATGCGTTCACCAGCAGCGACTGGACGGCTTACCCTTTTGCCAGCATGAACCGAAAGGATTTTGACAACCTATTGTCGGTTTATCTGGATTCAGTATTTTTCTCTAAACTGGATCCCTTGGATTTTGCTCAGGAAGGGCATCGGCTGGAGTTTGAAAAGCCCGATGATCCCAGCACCGAGTTGGTATACAAAGGCGTTGTCTACAACGAAATGAAAGGTGCCATGAGTTCGGCAACCTCACAGCTCTGGCAGAATCTGAGCAGTCACCTTTTCCCGACAACGACCTATCATTACAACAGTGGCGGCGAGCCGGATCACATTGTTGATCTGAGCTATGACGACCTCATCCGCTTCTATAAGCATCACTACCACCCAAGTAACGCCATTTTTGCCACTTACGGCAACATTCCGGCCCATGAACACCACGAACGCTTCGAAGAGCTGGCTCTCAAGCGGTTCGACAAGCTGGATATCAAACTGCCAGTGCGCGATGAAAAGCGAATGTATGCGCCGGTCCGTGTAGAGCAGGGCTACGGCGTTACCGAGGGTGAAGACACCACCGGTAAAACTCATATCGTTATGGGGTGGCTGCTTGGTCACAGCTTTGATCTGCAGGAAAACCTGGAAGGCCATTTGTTGTCCGCCGTGCTGCTCGAAAATAGCGCCTCTCCTCTGATGCGTGCGTTGGAAACCACGGATATCGGTCATGCACCTTCACCCATGTGCGGGTTGGAGGATTCCAACAGAGAAATGACGTTTATTTGCGGCATTGAAGGAAGTGAGCCGGAGAAGCTCAAAGATCTGGAAGCCTTGATCGAGACAACGCTTGAGAAAGTGGTTGAGGAAGGCGTTAGCGAGGAGCGCCTGGAAGCGATTCTTCATCAACTGGAATTGCATCAGCGCGAAATTGCAGGAGACAGCTTCCCTTATGGCCTTCAATTGATCATGAGTGCTATAGCCCCCATGGTTCATGGTGGCGACCCGGTTGAGCTGCTTGATCTGGAGCCTGTTCTGGCCGTTTTGCGTGAGAAAATTCGCGACCCGCAATACATCCCGGACCTGATTCGTCGCAAGTTGATCAACAACCCGCACCGGGTAACGCTCACTTTGCGGCCAGATGACAAGTTGGATGGGCGCCGTCAGCAGGCCATTCGTGAGGCCCAGGCGAAACGCAAGGCAGAACTCACCAGCGAAGAGGTTATGCAGATTGTTGAGCGTGCCAAAGCGCTGGAAGAGCGGCAGATGCGTAAGGATGATGACTCCATACTGCCAAAGGTGGATCTCACGGATGTACCGCTGCAAATGCCCGAGCCGGAAGCACGGTTTGACGGGGATATTTCAGCAACGGTTTATGCGCGGGGAACCAACGGGCTGATTTATCAGCAGGTTGTGTTGCCACTGCCTGATTTGACGGAAGATGAACTGTTGCTCCTGCCGTATTATGGTGCCTTGATTTCAGAAGTTGGCTGCGGTGAGCTGGATTATCTTCAGATGCAGGACCGAATTTCGGCAGAATCCGGTGGAATTGGTGCCTCTTTCAGTACCAAGGGGCGCATTGATGATGTTCAAAACCTCTCTGGCTATATGATCTTCAGCGGCAAAGCGCTGGCCCGCAACCGAATGGCTCTGACGAAGCTGCTCCGTGATGTGTACACCAGCGCTCGCTTTGATGAAAAAGACCGTATTCGGGAGATTATTGCCCAGATTCGTGCGCGTCGAGAGCAGTCGGTAACCGGCAGTGGCCACGCTTTGGCCATGGGTGCAGCGTCCCAGGGTATGGGGCCTGGAGCCTGGTTGAGTTTCCGTCTTGGGGGGTTGGCTGGTATTCGCGGTACCAAGGAGCTGGATCAGTCCCTGAAAGATCCCGCGGAACTTGCTGCTTTTTGCCAGAAGCTGGCTAGCCTGCATGACAGGATTCGCCAGCAGGCTCGCGAGTTCCTTGTCATTGGTGAGGAAGAGCAGCTTCCTGCGCTGATCGACGATCTGAAATCCTGCTGGCAGGGCGATGAGGGTGTAGAGTCATCCAGCTGGACAATGGAGCCTGTGAATTTCGTAACACGCGAAGCCTGGCTGACCTCTACTCAGGTAAACTTCTGCGCCCGTGCATACAGCACCGTGCCGATCGATCACCCCGATGCAGCGGCACTTACTGTGCTGGGTGGTTTCCTGCGCAATGGTTACCTGCACAGGGCTATTCGGGAGAAGGGTGGTGCCTACGGCGGCGGCGCCTCCCAGGACAGCGTGAATGGCACCTTCCGCTTTTTCTCATACCGGGATCCGCGCCTGTCAGAAACCCTTGAAGACTTCGACAAGGCACTGGTATGGCTTCAGGAGACTGAGCATGAGTATCAGGAGTTGGAAGAATCCATTCTCGGAGTGATCGGCCAGCTAGATCGCCCGCGCTCTCCAGCGGGTGCTGCGCGACATGCGTTCCACAACAAGCTGTTTGGTCGCAGTGCTGAGCAGCGCGCACGCTTCCGCGAGCGGGTGCTGTCAGTGACGCTTGAAGATCTCAAACGGGTTGCGACAACCTGGCTGCAGCCTGCAAAGGCCAGTACAGCAGTAGTGACGGGTTCTGAAAACCGGGCTTTAGCTGAAGGCTTGGGGCTGGAAATTCAGGAGCTGTAAGTTGCAGGCAGGCAGGTCGGTAACGGCCTGCCTGCTAAAAATCGGTAGGCCAGATTTCAGCGATTTCTCTTGAGCCCCGTAGTAACCATGATGCGAGTCGAAATTTCCTCCACGGAATAGGCTGTCGTGTTCAGGTACGGAATGCGCTCCCTCCGGTACATAAGCTCTATTTCTTCGATTTCGTGCATGCATTGCTGGATGGACGCGTAGCGAGAGTTTGGTCGCCGTTCATTCCGGATGGTGGCCAGTCTTTCCGGCTCAATGGTCAGCCCGAATATTTTTTCCTTGTGAGGCCGCAGAGCAGTGGGCATCTGCTGATCTGAAAGATCGTCTTCGGTGATCGGATAGTTGGCGGCTTTCACGCCATATTGGAGCGCCAGGTAGAGGCAGGTTGGGGTTTTGCCACTACGGGAGGCACCAACCAGAATCAGATCTGCTTCATCGTAGTGTCGTGTGCGCGCACCGTCATCGTTGTCCAGGGCAAAGTTCACCGCAGCGATACGGCGCTCATAAACACCTTCGTTATTAATCGAATGGGATTTGCCCACAGAATAAGACGAAGACGACTGCAGCTCATTTTCCAGCGGCCCCAGAAAGGTCCCGAAAATATCCACCATGAAGCCCTGGGCATCTGAAATGATTTCCCGGATAGAACTATCAAGAATTGTGTCAAAGACCAGTGGGCGGGCACCGTCGGTTTCAGTTGCACTGTTAATGCGTTTGACCATGTCCCGCGCTTTTTCAACATCGTCGATATAAGGTACGGTGACGCGCTCGAAATCAATTTTACCGAATTGGGCCAAAAGACTGTGTCCAAGGGCCTCAGCGGTGATGCCGGTACCGTCAGAAATAAAGAAGGCTGTACGTTTCATGATGTTTTTCCGGCTCCGTTGGCGCAGGGTTGTCTGGGCGAATCTGGCAGGGTGGCACCGGAAAGCAGCATGCACTTTCTCGGGGGCTCCCTAGGTAAATTCCGAAGGTTACAGTATCATACACGGCAAGTTCGAGACTCCGCAGTGGTTGTTGTCCGCTTTTTACGCTTGCTACCGCTGGCCCGGTTTATTCTTTAGTTACACAGATTCAAGGGAGACACGCTTTGGAAGATTACATAATCTGGTTTGATCACCTGGGAATGTCCGATGTTGACCGGGTTGGCGGGAAAAACGCTTCCCTCGGTGAAATGATCAGTAATCTCGCCAATGCTGGTGTAACCGTTCCCGGCGGTTTTGCCACCACTGCACATGCATACCGTGAGTTTCTGGCTAAAGATGGCCTGAAGGACAAGATCGATAGCCTCCTTGATGATCTTGATATCAATGACGTGAACGAACTTGCCCGTGTGGGCGCGAAGATACGCCAGTGGATTATTGATACACCTTTCCCTGAGGCCCTGGACGTTGCGCTGAAAGAAGCCTACAGCCAAATACTTAACGGCAACGATAAGATGGCCGTGGCTGTGCGCTCCTCTGCAACCGCAGAAGATCTGCCGGATGCTTCTTTTGCCGGGCAACAGGAAACCTTCCTGAACGTGGTTGGCCTGGAACAGGTTCGCACGTCTGTGAAAGAAGTGTTTGCTTCTCTGTTTAACGATCGTGCGATTTCCTACCGCGTTCATCACGGTTTTGATCACAAGCTTGTTGCCTTGTCTGCCGGCATCCAGAAAATGGTCCGCAGTGAAACTGCGTCCAGTGGTGTTATGTTTACATTGGATACGGAGTCAGGCTTCCGTGGTGTAGTGTTTATCACCGGTTCTTATGGTCTGGGTGAGACTGTTGTTCAGGGCGCGGTTAACCCTGATGAGTTCTATGTGCATAAACCCACTCTGGCGTCTGGCAAGCCCGCTGTGTTGCGCCGGAATCTGGGTAGCAAGGCCATAAAAATGGTTTATCACTCAGATCCAGCCAGTGGCCAGTTGGTGGAAACCGTTAAAGTTGACCCGGAAGAGCGCGGCCGTTTCTGTATCACAGACTCGGAAGTTGAAGAGTTGGCCAGGCAGGCCATGATCATCGAGGAGCACTATCAGCGGCCCATGGATATTGAATGGGCTAAAGATGGCGATGACGGCAAGATCTACATTGTGCAAGCTCGTCCGGAAACCGTTAAAAGCAGGGCGTCTGCCAATGTTATGGAGCGTTACCTGCTCAATGAAACCGGCACAGTGTTGGTGGAAGGCCGGAGTATCGGCCACAAGATTGGTGCAGGCCCGGTCAAGATTATTACCAGCATCAAGGAAATGGATCGAGTTCAGGACGGCGATGTTCTGGTAACGGATATGACAGATCCCGACTGGGAACCAGTGATGAAGCGGGCATCTGCAATTATCACTGATCGTGGTGGCCGTACTTGCCATGCTGCGATCATTGCCCGTGAACTGGGCATTCCAGCGGTTGTTGGTTGTGGCGATGCCACCGAGATTCTGAATGACGGCCAGGAAGTCACCGTGTCTTGTGCAGAAGGTGATACCGGTCTGATCTACGAAGGCGCTCTGGATTTTGAGCTGCGTGAAAATACCGTAGATTCCATGCCGAATATCCCGTTCAAGATCATGATGAACGTGGGTAACCCGGATCGTGCCTTTGATTTCCAGTCGTTGCCTAACGAAGGCGTTGGCCTGGCGCGCCTTGAGTTCATTATTAACCGTATGATTGGTGTGCACCCCAAGGCGCTGCTGAACTTTGAGGGTTTGCCAAGGGATATCAAGCAGACGGTAGAAAAGCGTATCTCTGGCTACAGCTCCCCGGTCGATTTCTACGTGGACAAGCTTGTTGAAGGGATTTCCACCTTGGCCGCCGCATTTTCGCCGAAGAAGGTCATAGTGCGCCTGTCTGACTTCAAATCCAACGAGTATGCCAACCTGATCGGCGGCACCCTGTACGAGCCAGATGAAGAAAACCCGATGCTGGGTTTCCGTGGAGCTTCCCGCTATATCTCTGAAACCTTCCGTGACTGTTTCGAGCTGGAGTGCCGTGCACTGAAGAGGGTGCGCAATGAAATGGGCCTGACTAACGTAGAGATCATGGTGCCCTTCGTGCGTACCGTGGGTGAGGCTGAGCAAGCGGTCAAGTTGTTGGCGGAAAATGGTCTTAAGCGTGGCGAGAACGGCCTACGGGTGATCATGATGTGCGAACTGCCGGGCAACGCGTTGCTGGCAGACAAGTTCCTTGAGCACTTTGATGGTTTCTCTATCGGCTCCAATGACCTGACCCAGCTTACTCTTGGTCTGGATCGTGACTCGGGTATTATTGCGCACCTGTTCGACGAGCGGGACGAGGCCGTCAAGATACTTTTGTCCAACGCTATTCAGGCGTGTAAAAAGGCAAATAAGTACATTGGCATCTGTGGCCAGGGACCATCTGACCATCCTGATCTCGCAAAATGGCTGATGGATCAGGGCATTGATACCGTATCTCTGAACCCGGATTCGGTTCTGGATACCTGGTTCTTCCTGGCAGACGAAAAAATCGACTGACTTTTTCTGCATTTACTTTGGCAATTAAGGAGAGCGACAAGGTGGCAACGATTATTACCCCGGACTTGTGTGATGAATTTCCGGAAGTTGAGGTGGCAGCACCTGGCTTTAATAACTATGGCGGAGTAAAGGCCTTCGGTGGTGAAATCGTCACCGTAAAGTGCTTTGAAGATAACTCTGTGGTTAAAGAGCAGGTTGGCCTGCCAGGCAAGGGTCGTGTGATGGTAGTAGACGGTGGCGGCTCAATGCGCCATGCGTTGCTGGGCGATATGCTGGCAGAGAAAGCCGCCAGTAATGGCTGGGCAGGCTTGATCATATACGGCTGTGTGCGGGATGTAGATGAGATTGGAAAGACGGATCTGGGGGTGCAAGCGCTGGCTACCTATCCCCGGAAAAGTGAAAAGCGCGGTCTCGGCGACCTGGATGTACCGGTAACATTCCACGGAGTGACCTTCCGCCCAGGCCACTACGTGTATGCTGACAACAACGGTATCATCGTGTCAGAGAAACCCCTGGTATAGAGCCAGGGGAGTGCGCCTAGCGGGTGACTTCGCTGATGTTGGCTCCCAACAGAAAGCCGTCACCCTCAGGCTCGCACCGTGTCACTTCGCAAATGGTTTCGAGTGGAGGAAACTGGTCACTATTCGGATGAAGTACAGTGCTCAACTCTTCCCCTACTGCAACCGGGTTTTTTACTAGTAGCTGCATCCCCGTGGCACTGAGATCTCTGCAAGTGCCTGCGAAGGTATTTCCTTTGCTGTCAGTGATTTCTATTTCTGACTCAACCTGCATGCGATGAAAATCGCGCTTCTCCGAATAGTCCTTCATATAATTCACGCCCAGTTGTCTGTTTTTCTTGTGGGTTTGAGCATTGGTATGAGCAGAGCCAGAAGAACGCCGCCCAACACAAGGCCAGCACCAACCAGCATGAAATCAGATTCTTTGCCAGCTTCCAGTCGCTCGTTTTCGGCGGTCAATACTTCCAGATCATTGCGCAGCTTCTGATTCTCCTCCAGTAGTTCACGATTTCGACGTACCAGGTTGATCGAATCTGACGCTATGCTTTTGATGCGTCTGAGTTCCTGTTGCAGCTCCTCTGTCTGGGTAGACAGGGTTGATTCTGCCGTACTCAATGTGTCCCGTTCATTGGACACGTCCTTCAATTGCCCTTTCAGCGAGGCTAACTCGCTTTGTGCCTGCTCAAGCTGACGGCTGACGGTTTTCAATCTGTCCGCTGCGATGGGCGTTTCACTGAGATATTGGGTGGAGACCCAGCCATCATTACCTTTTGGCGTACGTACTCGAGTATAGCCGGTATCCGAAACTTCGATAACTTCCAAAGCTGTGCCGCTGGGTACGGCGTTTTCAATGATGCGGTATTGGGTGCCGGCACCGGAGCGAACAGGTAGGTAGAGTTGATCGTCAACCCAGACGGTTTTCGCCTGAGCCATAGCGATGGATGACAATACAAAAAACGCACTGATGGCAAGGCGAAAAAGCGTCACTGGCAAGGTTCCCACAATGTTCGGTTTAAAAACTCGTTAATTTCAAAGCCGCAATTTTGTCACAGATATGCGGTGGTTCAAGCGAGCTGTCATTACAATAAGCTCATGGAGCTCTCGATCAATAGCATTAAGGCAGAACTACTTTAAACGGTTTAACTGTTACTTTGTTGTAAACACCTGCATCCATATAGGGGTCGCTAGCCGCCCACGCCTCAGCCGCGGCAAGGGAGTCAAATTCCGCTACAACGAGACTGCCTGAGAAACCGGCATCACCCGGATCTGGTGTGTCTATGGCAGGGTGCGGCCCTGCAATGAGAAGTCGCCCTTCTTTTTTCAGTTGTTGCAGGCGCTCGATATGAGCAGGTCGTGCACTCTTGCGCAGAGTAAGGCTGTTATCGACGTCTTCACTGATAATGGCGTAGTACATGGGGTCTCCGGTTCCTTGGGGGCCGTGTAAAGTGATGCATGGAGTTGTGGGGCTGGTACACTGTAGGCTCCGGTTAGCATAGTCAGATATGAGCCTCTGTTGCCATTCACTCCGTTATTTATTTCATTTGGGAATTTTTGTGACTATACCGCAAGACCCTGTTTTGTGCATTGATCTGCATTGCCACAGTACCGCGTCAGACGGGGCTCTTTCACCAGGTGAGCTATTAGCTCGCGCTGCTGAGAAACATGTTACCCATCTCGCTCTTACGGATCACGATACGATTAGCGGTCTTGCAGAGGCACAGGCTGCAGCGGAAGCCGCTGGAGTGGTGCTGATTTCCGGTATTGAACTTTCCTGTTTGTGGCGGAGTCGAACGATACACATCGTTGGTTTGGACTTTGACGTCAACAATAGCGAATTCATTTCTGCGTTGGAGCAGCAAAACCGTAACCGTTGGGCCAGAGCGGCGATGATTGCCGAGCGTCTGAGCAAGCTTGCCATTCCGGATTTGCTTGATCGTGCCACTACTGAGGCTGGCGGAGATGTGCCTGGCCGACCACATTTTGCACGGGTCATGGTGGAGTCAGGCGTGGTGAAGAATGCAGCGCAGGCGTTCAAGCGCTACCTGGGCGCGGGTAAAGTTGGTGATGTGAAGGCCTACTGGCCAGAATTGCAGGAAGTTGTGCAATGGATTAATGCAGCAGGTGGGATTGCGGTGCTTGCTCACCCGAGAAAATATCAACTTACTGCAACAAAATTGCGTGAGTTGACGGCGGATTTTCGCCGGGCCGGGGGGCGGTCCATTGAAGTGAGTACGTCGGGGCAGTCCAGCGGTGATCTCGGGTTTTTGGCAGAGTTGTGTATGCGGGAGAAGCTTCTGGCGTCTCAGGGCAGCGATTTCCATTTTCCTGGCGCGCCCTGGTGTGAGCTAGGGCGGATTATGAAAATGCCAGACGGGCTGGAGCCGGTCTGGCATCATTTCAAGCAGATTCCTGGTGCTAGCGCACCGGTTTAATCCGGTGCGTGGAACAGCAGGTAAAGATCAGTCAGCGAGTCGGGGATAGCATCTGCCATCTGGCCTGACAATTTTTCGCTGCTACGAACGTTCTGGAAATCTTCATCATCAAACAGTCCTGACAGTGTAAGCATGGGCACCATCAGATCGGCTGTTTCCTCTTCGCTCGCGGCATCCAGCCACTCATCTTCATGCTCCAGGAAGGTGTCCACAAAGCCCGCACACCAGTTTTCCAGTGCGTTCATCGGGTCACCATCCTCCGGTTCCGGAAGCTCAATAGCCTGGCCCATATCGAGGGCTTTGATCATGTCTCCCGCCAGTTGCGTAACGCACTGGCGGAAGGTCTCCGGAATTCCGCCGCCGGGTGTGTCATCGGTGCCAGTTACGAGCCGGAAAACGGTTTCCACACTCAGTTTGGCAGGCCCGACGACGCTGGCGCAGACCACGCCGTGAAAGCCGAAAAAGTCCAGGGCATCATCACCCCAGGGTTCCGCGAACAGTATGTCTTCCAGCGCTTCGATGTCGGAATTGGACAGCATTGGTTAGTTACCCTCGAGTTTTTTGGCTGCTTCGGCCGCTCGTTGACGCTTGCGCACTTCACGAGGATCGTTGTATGCGCGCCCAGGGGTTACTGGAATGCCAGTATCCTCAGCCGGCTTGTCTGCGGCTTCCGGAGCTGGAGCGCTTTGTTCTGTCGCTGGCTTATCTGCCGGAGCTTTCTCTGCAGGCTTTTCCGCTGCAGGAGCTTTTGCTCTGCTTCTGGCGGGCGCTGATCTTGGCTTCCTGGTCGGCGCAGCTTCGTTTTCAGCAACAATAGTCTCTGCCTTTGCAGGGGGTGTTTCTTTGGTCTGCCTGGCTGAAGACTCTTCTGTTTTAGCGGAAGGCTCCTCTGCAGCTTTGGCCGGGGATTCCTTAGCCGCTGTAGCTGACGGTGCTTTGTCCTCTTCTGCCAAGGGTGCGGCAGCTTCTTTGTCAGCAGCAGCTGAAGGTTTCTGCTCGGCTGCTGCAGCAGGTTTCTGCTCCAGCTCAGTTGAGGGCTTGTTTGCAGACTCCGGAGCGCGCTCGCTAACGCTCTGAACCTCAGGCTCTTTGGCCTTTGGGGCAGGGGGTGCTTTGCTTGCTTCGGTTGTTGCGACAGGCGCATCAGATTTTGGCGTGGCAACAGGCGCCTCCGGCTTTTCAGCTGCTGAGTCTTTAGCTGGCGCGTGAGGCTTTTGTGCCTGCTCAGGTTTTTGCTGAGTCTCGGTGCTGGCCTCAGCAGGAGCTGGATTTGCCTTGTGCGTAATAGCCTTCTGCTCAGGCTGCTTTTGCTCGCTTTGCTGAGCTACTGGCACATTGGCAGTAGCCTGGGCCGTGCTCTTTTCAGATACCGCTGCGGCGGCTGGTTTCACGCTAGTGTTGTCACTGGCTGCTTCTGGCTGAGTGTCCTTCTGATGCCGCTCATTGCGGGTGCTCTTGCGGGCAGCCGGAGTAGATGCCGGGGTCTCGGAGGGTGAACCGTCCCGATTACGGGGGCGGCGTGGCTTGCGACGGGTATCGTCAGAACCGGATTTTTCAGCAGCAGCCTTTTGTGGGGCTTCCTGCTGAGTCGTGTCTTTTTGATCGCCGTTATTTTTAGCATCACGCTGAGGGCGGTTACGGTTTTGACCACGGTTCTGGCCATCCTTGCGGTTGTCCCGACGATTGTCTCCGCCGCGGCTTTCACCATTTTTGCTTTCAGAACCTTTGTTGTCACTGTCATTAGCCTGACGGTTCTGGTTGGGGCGGCTCTGGTCGTCATTTCGGTTGCGGCCGCGCGAGCGGTTATCGTCACCGCGGTTTGGCTGACTGCTGCTTTGACGGCGCTCGTTAGGTTTGCGGTTGGTTCCGCCGGTATTCTGACTATCGCGGGCAACACGAGTTTTACGGCGATCTTGCCGTGCCTGGTTGCGCTGATCTTCGCGGCTAGCGTTCGCCTTGGCGTTGCCACTGGCTTCGCTTTGAGGCTCTTCCTCACCACTAAAGAAGCACGCAATCTTGCGGCCAATTCTGCGGAACAGGCCGTCGTCCTGCTCGGCTGGTGCCTGGGGTGCAGCTTGCTGGGCTGCGGCCGTCGGAGCGGGTGCTCTTGGGCGGATAGCTCTTACGGCAGCCTGTTCGCGAACAGGCTTGTCTGCGGCAGGTGCTTCAAAGACTTCTTCTTCGCGCTCACTGTATTCCTGAGCTACCTGGTGGCTTGAAATGTGCTCGGGAGTGGTTTCGTCGTCGCGCATGCGCAAAATTTCAAAGTGCGGCGTTTCCATGTGAGGAACCGGCACGATAACAATGTTCACTTCCTGGCTGGCTTCAATGTCTGCAAGCTGTTTGCGCTTTTCGTTAAGCAGGAAGGTGGCCACAGAAACCGGCACTATGGCCCGGACTTCTCCGGTCTTGTCTTTTGATGACTCTTCGTAGATCAGGCGCATGATGCTTAGCGCCAGAGATTCGATACCGCGGATGGTGCCTTGGCCTTCGCAGCGTGGGCAGACTTCACTGCGGGTTTCTCCCAGGGAAGGGCGTAACCGTTGGCGCGACATTTCCAGCAGGCCGAAGCGTGAGATCTTGCCTACCTGAACACGGGCCCGGTCGATTTCCAAGGCTTCGCGCATTTTTTGCTCAACTTCGCGCTGGTGTCTGGCCGGCGTCATGTCGATAAAGTCGATAACGATCAGGCCGCCCATATCCCGCAAACGGAGTTGGCGTGCGATTTCTTCGGCTGCTTCCAGGTTTGTCTGATAAGCCGTCTCTTCTATATCCTGGCCCTTGGTGGCGCGGGATGAGTTGATGTCGATGGAAACCAGAGCTTCTGTCGGGTCGATAACAATAGACCCGCCCGAGGGAAGTTTTACTTCGCGCTGGAACGCGGTCTCAATCTGGCCTTCAATCTGATACCGGCTGAACAGCGGAATTTCATCCTTGTACAGCTTGATCTTGTTTTCGAACGTAGGCATTACTGCGCGGACAAAGTTAAGTACATCCTCGTAAACGCCTTCCGAGTCGATCAATACCTCGCCGATATCCTGGCGGAGATAGTCGCGAACGGCGCGGATGATAACGTTGCTTTCCTGGTGAATAAGGAAGGGCGCTTTGCGCTCACCGGCCGCCTGAGTGATGGCTTCCCAGAATTGCACGAGGTAGTCGAGATCCCACTGGAGCTCTTCAGACGTGCGCCCGATGCCTGCGGTGCGCACGATAATGCCCATGGATTTGGGCACTTGAACGTTGTTCATGGCGTCTTTTAGCTGTGCGCGCTCTTCACCCTCAATGCGCCGGGAAATTCCGCCTGCGCGTGGGTTGTTGGGCATCAGAACAAGATAGCGACCAGCAAGGGAGATAAATGTTGTTAGGGCAGCGCCTTTGTTACCGCGCTCTTCTTTATCAACCTGAACAATAACTTCCTGACCTTCGGCAACCACTTCCTTGATATTCACCTTGCCTTCGATCTGGCCTGGTGACTTTTTGAAGTAATCCCGGGAGATTTCCTTGAGAGGAAGAAAACCGTGGCGGTCGGCGCCAAAGTCCACAAATGCAGCTTCGAGGCTAGGCTCTACACGGGTAATGCGCCCTTTGTAGATGTTGGCTTTTTTCTGCTCGCGGGAGCTGGATTCGATATCGAGGTCAAACAGACGCTGGCCGTCAACCAGGGCGACGCGCAACTCTTCTGGGTGAGTTGCATTGATGAGCATTCTTTTCATGGAAAGTGGTTATTCCTGTCAGTAAAATTTGACAGAAAACCGTAGGGCGTCGCATCTGCGAAGCAGGGATATGCGTGCCGCTGGCCCTGTTACATCAGGGGGGTGAGCGGCGGACAGACGGATCATTCCCTTCCGGGGTATGACCCTGTTGATCTGAGACCACCGCCGACAATCCGCCTGCCTGATGGCAGAGAGGTGTCATATAGGGTTCGTATCTGTTGACGCATATAATCCGTTTTCAAGTTCACACAAGTGCCTGGGTCTCACGTCGTATTCGTAAGCTGGACGGCCCGGCCTTGCGTGGCAGTGATTCTTCGCGATATCGCCCGGCGGTTTTCCGCGCGGTTTCAGTTTTTCCGGTGTCAGCTCACCGTTTCTTTTTACGGGTCTGTCCTGACACTCCGGAAGCATTTCTTACGCCGTGCCCGATAGTGATTGGGCGTCCGACGTTCAAACTCTTGAATAGTGTCGGTATACTCTTCTGCCGCTCCGGCTTCTGACTAGAGTAGGTCAGGCCGTAGACAAACGACAGATCACGCCGGAATATAACAGTATTCACAGAACCGTTCAATCCTGCTTGTATCGCCAGTTATACCACCCGTTAAAGGAACCTTATGTCCCGCAAAATTGCTACCGGAAAGCCCGCTAAATCCCGGGCGAGAAAACCGGCGCCTCATCCGGTGTCTCGCGAAGACAGCAAGCATGCAGGCCCTGGCCGGGAGGCAGTGCAGCAGGGTGTTGTATGGGTGACGGTGGATGAGGATAACCATGGGCAGCGTCTGGATAATTTTCTATTGGCGCAGCTTCGCGGTGTGCCCAGAAGTATTATTTATCGGATTGTGCGCAAAGGCGAGGTGCGGATTAATAAAGGCAGGGTTAAGCCAGATACTCGCCTTGTAACGGGCGATCAGGTGCGCATACCACCAGTTATACGTAAGGAGAAAGCGCCGCAGGCGGCTCCTGGTAGCCGGGTGCAGAGCGTGGTCGAAGCAGCCATCGTGTTTGAAAATGACCAGATGCTGGTGGTTAACAAGCCATCTGGAATAGCGGTGCATGGTGGCAGTGGCCTCAGTTTCGGGCTAATAGAGGTGTTGCGGTCCGCTCGCCCGGAAGCGCGTTTTCTTGAGTTGGTGCATCGCTTGGACAGGGACACTTCCGGGTTGGTTATGGTTGCCAAAAAGCGCTCTGCATTGCGTTTTCTGCAGGACGAACTCCGGCAAAGGCGCATCCGCAAGCAATACCATGCGTTGGTGGCCGGAGATTGGCCAAGTAAGCTGAATCGGGTTGATGAGCCGCTGTTGCGCTATGAAATGCCTAATGGAGAGCGGCGGGTCAGGGTGGATCAGGCTGGCAAGGCCTCTTTGACGACCTTTCGTTGCCTGGCGCGTTATACAGGATATACCCTGGTGGAGGCCTCGCCAATTACTGGTCGGACCCATCAGATTCGTGTGCACAGTTTGTGTGCCGGTCATCCAATAGCGGGGGATGACAAGTATATGGATGATGTAAGTCTCAAAGCGTTTCGGGCAGTTGGTGGGCAGCGTTTAATGTTGCACGCCCGGGCTCTCGAGCTTTCCCTGCCTGTTACCGGGGAGATGGTGCGGTTTGAGGCCCCTTATGATGATGTATTCAGTCACGTGCTTGGCAGGCTTGATGTGCGTGCGACGGGAGCAGAGTAATGGATGTGAAAGTGGTGATTTTCGACTGGGACGGTACCTTGGTGGATTCCGTAGATCATATTGCCGATAGCCTGCACCAGGCTGCCACGGATCTTGGGTTCCCTGCGCTGGAGAGGGAGGCATACCGTGACATTATAGGTCTGGGTATGGTCGAGGCGCTGGAGAAGTTGTACCCGGGGCTGAGTCACGAAGAGATAACGAGTATACGGGAGGGGTACGCCAATTATTTTTTCCGCAAGGTAACAACACCACAGAATCTTTTTGAGGGGATGGGGGAGGTTGTACTGAATCTCCAGCAATCTGGCCGCGGGTGCTCGGTGGCAACCGGTAAGAGCCGCAGGGGTTTGGATCCGGCGCTGGTTTCCAGTGGGCTGGGGCCGCATTTCGATATTACCCGCTGCGCTGATGAAACCCGATCCAAGCCGGATCCGCGCATGCTTGAAGAGATTCTTCTGTTTTACGGTATCAAGCCTGCCGAGGCCGTCATGATCGGGGATACCCGTTATGATCTGGAGATGGCCCAAAGGATTGGTATGCCGTCTATTGGTGTTGAGTGGGGGGTGCATAAGCGCGACGTGCTTGGTGGTTATGCGCCTCACGCTATCGTAGATACTGTGGCGGACCTTCGCGACGTGCTTGGTTTGTAGCCAGCCTTGGTAAATTTGTCTATAGCAGGAAATGTGCATGAGTGACTGGGATTCCGATAAAACGGCTGAGTGGGGTGACAAACCTGCTGAGCAAGGTGCATTGCGACGCAAGCCAAATCTGCCGCCAGAGACTGGGCGTGACTGGAAGTTGATAGAAAAACTGGTTATGTCGTTACAGTCCGAGCAGCGCCGTAGCCGGCGGTGGGGTATTTTTTTCAAGTTCCTTACCTTTGCTTATTTGTTTGCGCTGCTGGCTATTGTCTGGTCGCCACTCGGCGGCGGCCTTGAGGCAACAACCAGCGAGCACACGGCAGTTGTTGAAATTAACGGGCCAATTTCTGCAGATGAGATTGCCAGTGCCGACAACATTGTTGGTTCATTGCGTTCAGCGTTTGAGCAGGAAAATGCTCTGGCGGTGATATTGCGCATTAATAGCCCGGGAGGTAGTCCTGTTCAGTCCGGCTATATTTATGATGAGATCAAACGGCTGAGGGGCGAATATCCCGAGAAGAAGGTCTATGCGGTGATCTCGGATATCGGTGCATCCGGTGCTTACTATATTGCAGCTGCGGCTGATGAAATTTACGCAAACCGCGCCAGCCTCGTTGGGTCTATTGGTGTGGTTGCCGGTGGTTTCGGGTTTACAGGTGCTATGGATAAGTTGGGGGTTGAGCGCAGGCTTTATACCTCAGGTGATAACAAAGCGTTTCTGGACCCATTCTCCCCCGAGCAAGAGGGGGAGGTGGTCTTCTGGCAAAGCGTGCTCGAGAATACCCATCAGCAATTTATAGCGGCCGTAAAAAAAGGGCGTGGTGACCGTCTTGCAGATGATGAACGGCTGTTTAGTGGATTGGTTTGGAGTGGAGAGCAGGCGCTGGAGCTTGGGCTGATTGATGGGTTGGGCAGTACGTCTTATGTGGCCAGGGAGATTGTCGGTCAGGAAGAGTTGGTCGATTACAGCCGCCGTAAGGGCGCCTTGCGGGATCTAGTGGATCAGCTTGGCGTCTCCTTGGGACACGGAGTCGCTTCGCAGCTCGTAGAGTCCCGACTGGAGTTGCGTTAGTGGCGGGGGCTACCGGGATTCCAATAACGGATTTCTCCCCCATGCTATCAGCATTTCATTGAGTGCGATCAGTGGAAGGCCGACAAGGCTGTTCGGGTCTCTGCCTTGCAGTTCCCTGAACAGGGTTATTCCCATGCCTTCCATTTTGAAGCTACCTGCGCAGTCGTAAGGTTCTTCTTTGCGCAGGTACGCATCGATTTCTTTGGCCGACAGTTCGCGGAAATGCACGGTAAACTGCTCGCAGGCGATTTGCAGGTTTCCGGAATCGGAGTCCAGAAGAGCAAGCCCGGTGTGGAAATTGACGCTTTTGTTGCTGCACTGCTCCAGTTGCCGAAATGCAGTTGAGTAATTTCCGGGTTTACTTAGCAGGGCTCCGCTGGGTAAGGCGGCAACTTGATCTGATCCAATAATCCAGTGGCTCGGATATATGGGCGCCAGGGCTCTGGATTTGCTTTCGGCCAGGCGCCTGGCCAAAGCCACCGGATCTTCTCCTGGCGCTGGCGATTCGTTAATATTCGGGCTTGCGCAGGTGAAGGGCAGCCTCAGTCGAGCTAAAAGCTCCCGGCGATAGGGAGAAGAAGACGCCAGCAGTAGGTGTTTTTGGGGCATGATAAGGGCGCTCCTTCAATAATTTCGGCCAATTTTCGTGCCCGTATCGTAGAATACACCTACGAAAACGGAAAGCCCTTGGCAAAAGCGGACGAAGTCTTTGACAGCAGCGAGCTTCGCCCCTAGAATTGCGCGCCTATGTCAAATGCGTCTAGTGCCGAATTACCAAAGATAGTCGACCCATACAAGTTGGCGGAGCACAACAGCGTGCTGGAGGGAGAAATTCCTCTCAGTGCATTGTCTCGTTTCCGTGAAGCTGTTTTTGGGTTTGAAGATGGCGCTGTCTGTCGCGTGAAACTGTCCTTCTACAAGGATAGTGAGCGTCGCCGCATCGTCTCGGGTGAGTTGGAAGTTCCGGTCAATCTGGAATGCCAGCGCTGCATGGGGCCTATGAAGTCCGTGTTGGTTTCCCGGTTCGTTCTTGGGCTGGTGACCAGCGATGAACAGGCGCAGGGGTTGCCAAAGGACCTTGAGCCTTTTCTGACTGATGATTTCAGTGCGGATTTATGGTCGATGACAGAGGACGAGTTGCTGTTGGTTTTGGCACCGTATCCTCTTCATGATCGCGGCGAATGCCCGGCTAACGAAGATCTGAAAGCCTATGAGCCAGATGGATCTTCAGAAAAGCCTGAGAAGAAGGCAGGCGATAACCCGTTCAGTGTGCTGGCGGGGCTCAAGAATACAAAGCATTAATCAGGGCGTGGGCAACCATATTGGGTGCCGGCGCAATTAAACGAACACACGTTATTCGTAACCCTATTCAAGTAAAGTTTACGTTAACAGGTCAGGAGTAGAACCATGGCTGTACAGAAGAACCGTAAGACTCGTTCCAAGCGTGGCATGCGTCGTGCCCACGATGCCCTGAGCCCTGCAGCTCTGAGCACTGATTCAACAACTGGTGAAGTTCATCGCCGTCACCACGTATCTCCAGACGGATTTTACCGTGGCAAGCAGGTAATCGAAGCTAACGACGAGTAATCTCGTTGTATAGCCGCGCAAACCTCAATCGAGTGGGCAAGCGGTGAATCCGGTTACCATAGCGGTTGACGCCATGAGTGGCGATCGAGGTCCGGCAGTTGTAGTTGCTGCGGCCCTCGAAGCGGTGTGTGAAAACAAAGCCTTGAGTTTCATCCTGGTGGGAATCCGGAGTGAACTTGAGGCTTTGTTGCGTGAGGGGCACCCACGAATCCGTATTGTCGAAGCTGCAGACATTGTGCGCATGAATGAGCGCCCATCCCATGCGTTGCGGCACAAGAAAAACTCGTCCATGGCTATTGCTCTCAGGCTGGTACGTGATGGCGAAGCTCAGGGGTGTGTCAGTGCAGGTAATACCGGTGCCTTGATGGCATTTGGTCGCTCCATTATACGTATGTATCCGGGTATTGAGCGTCCTGCTATAACCAAGCTTATCCCTTCGCTACGGGGGCGCTGTCACGTTCTCGATCTTGGCGCCAACGTAGATTCCAGCGCAGAGAATCTTTATCAATACGCCCTGATGGGCTCGCTTATGGCGTCGGCAATCTGCAGTCAGGGTGAGCCGCGGGTGGCACTGCTGAATGTTGGCGAGGAAGAGATAAAAGGTAACGAGCAGGTTCGCCTTGCCTCTCACATGCTCGCCCAATGTGACTCCATTAACTACATTGGCTACGTGGAAGGCAGTGATCTGTTTCGCGATGTTGCGGATGTAGTGGTATGTGATGGGTTTGTGGGTAATATTGCGCTGAAAACCGGCGAAGGTGTGGCCGGGTTGCTCATAGAGCTTATGGAGCAGGCCTTTACTCGCACTCTTTACGGCCGCTTTGTAGGTCTTCTTGCGCGTCCTATCATCGGCAGGCTTCTTCGGCTGATGGATCCCTCCCGGCACAACGGCGCCAGCCTTCTTGGTCTTCAGGGCGTGGTTATAAAGAGCCACGGCAACGCCAATGAGCGCGCTATGCTTGCGGCCATTCGCCAGGCCGTCCTTGAGGTCGAGCTCGAGGTGCCCAGGCGCATCAATGAGCGCCTGGATGATTTGATGCTTTGATTGGTCAGGGCCTTTTGGCTCCCTGATGCAGAGCTTGCTTGAAATCATTTGGTTTGTTCGCGCAAAATCCAGCCAACTTGTACTATTGGCTAATCTCCTGAAACTCCCAATGACGATAAGATCCCGCTTATGAAATCAGCCTTTATATTCCCCGGACAGGGTTCCCAGTCGGTTGGCATGTTATCCATCGCCGCCGAATCTTGGCCCATGATCAACAAAACCTTTGCAGAAGCCTCCAATGTGCTTGGCTACGACCTGTGGCACCTTTGCCAGAAGGGCCCTGCAGAAGAGCTCAACCAGACCATGATTACCCAGCCAGCACTGCTGACTGCAAGCGTCGCACTATGGCGTGAGTGGTTTGTTGCCGGTGGGCCGCGACCCGATTTTCTGGCGGGGCATAGTCTGGGTGAGTACAGTGCGCTTGTGGCTGCTGAAAGCCTCGATTTTGTCGAAGCTGTGAAACTGGTGCGCCTGCGTGGTGAACTCATGCAAGAGGCTGTTCCTGCCGGTGAAGGCAAAATGGCTGCTATTCTTGGTTTGGAAGATGCCGAAGTTGTTGCAGCCTGTGAAGAGGCAGCTAATGGCGATGTAGTGGCGGCAGTTAATTTTAACGCACCTGGGCAGGTTGTTATCGCCGGCTCAGTTGCAGCTGTTGATCGGGCCATTGAAGCTTGTAAAGCCAGGGGCGCGCGCAAGGCTATGCCATTGCCGGTCAGTGTCCCTTCGCACTGTGCATTGATGAAGGGCGCGGCTGAAGAGTTGGGGCAGGCTCTGGATGAAGTTCGTTTTAGTGATGCTGTCATCCCGGTTATACAGAATGTTAACGCAGCAGCGGTTACAGATTCAGCTACACTAAAGGCAAATCTGTTGAAGCAGTTGTATTCTCCGGTATTGTGGACAGATTCAGTCCGCACGCTGGTGGGGAATGACGTTAAGGTTGCCTTGGAGTGCGGCACTGGCAAAGTGCTTGCCGGGCTAGCCAAGCGAATTGACCGGGGGCTTGCCGTATACGGCATCGAAGACCCCGAGGCTTTGTCTGCTGCGCTTGCGGCATTTGAACCGTCTTGATGTAAAGGGAGTTGTGCATGTCTCTGGAAGGTAAAACAGCACTGGTAACCGGTGCTACTCGCGGAATTGGAAAAGCTATCGCCCTGGCGCTCGCAAAGCAGGGTGCTGAGGTTGTAGGCACAGCCACAACCGCAGAGGGAGCTGCAACCATTACCGAAAACCTTCAGGCGGCTGGTGCAAGCGGCTATGGCATAGTGATGGACGTAGCAGATGCCGAAAGCATTGAAGTTGGCCTTAAAGAGATAGCCAGTAAATCTTCGGTACCCCTTATTTTGGTTAATAATGCTGGTATAACCCGTGATAACCTGCTGATGCGGTTAAAAGATGATGATTGGGCGGCAGTGCTCGAAACTAACCTCTCAAGCGTGTTCCGCACCACCAAAGCTGTACTGCGAGGCATGGCAAAGGCACGTTGGGGGCGCGTTATCAACGTGAGTTCAGTGGTTGCCAGTATGGGTAACGCAGGGCAGTCTAATTATTGTGCAGCAAAAGCGGGTGTTGAGGGTTTTACCCGCAGCCTGGCGAAGGAAATGTCGAATCGTGGTATCACAGCTAATTGCGTGGCGCCGGGATTTATTGACACAGATATGACAAAAAAACTGGACGACAAGCAACGTGAGGCTATGCTGGAAATCATACCCGCGGGTCGTTTGGGGGAGCCGGAAGAGGTGGCAGCGCTTGTTGCTTTCCTGGCATCGGATGTTGCCGGTTACGTGACTGGGGAAACCATTCATGTAAACGGTGGAATGTACATGGGATAAGCTCCAATTTTGGAGCTCGTGCGCAACTCATTGTCGCGCAACATGTTTAACCGGATCCCTGCTTGTTTGCAGGTAGGGTTTACACTAAACTGGCAGCACTTGAGTTGCTTGGTAGATACACAAAGTGAGGACATTATGAGTACAGTTGAAGAGCGCGTTAAGAAGATCGTTTGTGAACAGTTGGGCGTTAAAGAGTCCGAAGTTCAGAACTCATCTTCTTTTGTAGAGGATCTTGGCGCTGACTCACTGGACACCGTTGAGCTGGTGATGGCACTGGAAGAGGAATTTGAAACTGAAATTCCTGATGAAGAAGCCGAGAAGCTGGCCAGTGTTCAGGACGCGATCGACTACATCGTCGCGCATACCTGATACTCTGAATTTTAGTTAGCCAGGCTAAAAGCCGTCCTTGTTATTCTGTGAAGGACGGCTTTTTTATTGCCTGAAAATGACCCGGGGTTCGGGTTCATTCAGTAACACTGACCCATGAAATGATCAGGTGAACGCAGTTATGAGTAAACGACGGGTTGTTATCACTGGCATGGGAATGTTGTCTCCGCTAGGAAACGATGTAGCGACTTCCTGGGAGGCTATTCTGGCCGGGCGCAGCGGAATCGGCTTAATCGACCGTTTTGATGCGTCCGGGTATGGCACCCGTATTGGTGGTGCAATCAAAAATCTGGATCTGGAGTCGTATCTTTCGACAAAAGATGCCAGAAAGCTGGATGCGTTTATTCACTACGGTCTGATTGCAGCTCAGCAAGCTGTCGATGACAGCGGGCTTGCAGATTATGAAGCCTTGGATCGGGACCGGGTTGGTATTGCTATCGGTTCAGGCATCGGCGGGCTTGAGTATATCGAAAAGAACGTGCTGACTATGGAGAAGTCTGGCCCCCGCAAGGTGTCGCCGTTCTTTGTTCCTGCGTCGGTAATCAACATGATCTCTGGCAATGCCGCCATTCGCTTCGGGTACCGAGGCCCGAATATTGCCATTGTGACCGCCTGTACTACCGGCACCCATAACATTGGATACGCTGCTCGCACCATTGCCTACGGCGATGCCGATGTCATGCTTGCAGGTGGTTCTGAAATGGCAACAACTCGCACAGGCGTTGCAGCCTTCTCGTCAGCTCGCGCACTTTCAACCCGCAATGACGAGCCGGAAAAGGCGAGTCGCCCCTGGGATCGGGATCGTGACGGGTTCGTGCTGAGTGACGGTGCCGGGGTTCTGGTAATGGAAGAGCTTGAGCATGCCAAAAACCGCGGCGCGACGATTTACGGCGAGCTGGTGGGTTTTGGCATGAGCGACGATGCCCACCACATAACAGCGCCACCAGAAGATGGTGAGGGCGCAGCCCGGTCAATGAGCAATGCGTTACGAGACGCAGGCCTGAAGCCGGAAGATGTCGACTACATAAATGCCCACGGGACTTCAACGCAGGTGGGCGATGTAGCAGAAATTGCAGCAGCCAAGCGTGTGTTTGGTGTGCACGTTAGCCGACTGGCAATGAGCAGTACAAAATCCATGACGGGGCATTTGCTCGGTGCGGCAGGCGCTGTTGAGGCTATCTTTTCGTTGCTTGCTATACGTGATGGCGTGCTGCCGCCGACAATTAATCTGGATAACCCGGATGAAGGTTGCGACCTGGACTTGGTGCCTAACACTTGCCGCAAGTCTGATGTTCGCGTGGTTTTGTCCAACTCGTTTGGCTTTGGTGGAACCAATGGCACTCTGATTATGCGCCGCTACGAAGGCTAAGCGGCCCATGTTCAATCTGTTCTGGGCGGATGAAAACGGGTTCCCCGCGGGTGACCGCGGTGCTTTATACGGTGATGGCCTGTTTGAGACCATAAGGATGCATGGTGACCGGGGGGTGCTTTTATCTCGCCACCTCGATCGAATGGTCCGTGATGCAGGTCGGCTGGGTATTCCCATTGCGCTTACGGATCTTCGCAAAGTCTGTACCGCAGCCACTGGTCGCTACCTGGATCGCTTCAGCAAAAAAGACAACGATAGGGGCTGGGTACTCAAGCTGACCCTTACCAGGGGGGAAGGTGGCCGCGGGTACCAGCCAGGCTCCGGAATTCGGCCTAACCTTATGGTGTCTGCTGGCCCAATGCCTGCGCTGCCGGCAAGCTCAGGCGTTATCGCTGACTTTTCCCGGATACCGCTTACCGTTAACCCCCTGCTTACTGGCATCAAATCCCTGAACCGTCTTGAGCAGGTTATGGCTGCCAGAGAAATTGAGGGGGAGGTGTATGAAGTTATTATGGCTGACAGTGCCGGTAATCTGGTTGAGGGTACTCGTACCAACTTGCTACTTAAGGTGGCTGATGGCTGGGTAACCCCACCATTAAAAAGCCTTGCCGTAGCCGGTATCATGCGACAGTGGATGCTGGAGCGATTGCGTGCGCGGGGAGAGACCGTCTTTGAGCGCTCGGTGAGCATTGCAGATGTTATGGGCTCTCACTGTCAGGGGCTCTTCTTTCTGAACAGCGTTGTAGGAGCAGTTCCGGTACGCAGGCTTGCAGGCCAGGATTTGCCTGTAGATGACGGAGTTGCGACAATCTTTAATCCTCTCGAATTGTTGGAATAATTCATTTGCTCAAGAAACTTTTAATTGCAGGAATTTGCGCTGCCGTGCTCGTGGCTGCAGGCACAGGATTGTGGGTCTGGCAGGGGCTGGGATCCTTATCCAAACCCGTTGCTATGGAAGAGCCGATGCTGTTTGATGTTCCGGCTGGCACAGCATTCAGTGATGTTGCCAGGCAGTTAAAGTCTCGCGGGTTGGTCGAAGATAGCCTGTGGGTAAGAGTGTTCGGCCGGCTGTATCCGGATAAGGCCAGAATCAAAGCCGGAGAATATGAGTTTGTCAGCGGCATGAGCGCTACAGCCATGCTCGAAAAAATGGTTGCGGGTGATACCAAACATTGGTCTGTTCAATTTATTGAAGGCTGGACGTTCCAGGACATGCGTGCGGCTTTGGCAGCTACGGATCGTCTTAAGAAACTCACATCCGAGTGGTCAGATGCGCAGATTATGGAAGCCGTTGGTGCAGAGGGTGAGCACCCTGAAGGACGGTTTTTCCCGGACACATACCTGTTTACAAGTAGTGAATCGGATCTTGACCTGCTCAAGCGTTCGTATCGGCGCATGGAGGCCGTTCTTGCGGAGGAATGGGAAGGCAGGGCGGAAGGCCTGCCATACGATAGCGCTTATGAAGCTCTGATTATGGCCTCAATTGTAGAGCGGGAGACCGGCGCGCCCCATGAACGGGATCAGGTGGCGGGTGTGTTCGTTCGCCGCCTGCAGAAAGGCATGCGATTACAGACGGATCCTACCGTCATTTATGGTATGGGCGACAAGTACAAGGGCCGTATTGGAAGCCGGGATCTACGCACTCACACGCCCTACAACACATATCGTATCAATGGATTACCGCCAACACCTATTGCTTTACCAGGTCGTGAGGCCATACATGCATCCCTGCACCCAGGCTCCGGCACGGCTCTGTATTTTGTGGCTCGTGGCGATGGTACCCACAAGTTTTCCAATACACTGGCGGAACACCAGAAGGCAGTTCGCGCGTTTCAGCTCAATCGTCGATCGGATTACCGGTCTTCACCTGCTCCTGACAAGGATGAGAAAGAATGACTGTTCGTGGCCGGTTTATTACCTTCGAGGGAACCGAGGGAGTGGGCAAGTCTACCCAGATTGCCAACGCTGCTGAAACTCTGAAAGAACTTGGCATTGATTGTGTTGTGACCCGTGAGCCGGGCGGAACGCCCATGGCTGAGTCGATTCGTGAGTTGTTGTTGGCGCCGCGGGATGAGTCTGTAAACGAGCTCACTGAACTGTTGTTGATGTTCGCAGCCCGTGCACAACACTTGCACACGCTTATTCTTCCAGCTCTTGAGCGGGGGCAGTGGGTCCTTTGTGATCGCTTTACCGATGCAACTTTTGCCTACCAGGGCGGAGGACGAGGTGTTCCAAGCGAACGGATTGCCTTGTTGGAAAACCTGGTGCAGGGGGATGTGCGCCCGGATCAGGTGGTTCTATTGGATGCGCCCGTTGAAACCGGTATGACCCGCGCGAGGAAGCGGGGGCAGTTGGACCGTTTTGAACAGGAGGCTGTGGCCTTTTTCCAGCGTATTCGTGATACCTACCTGGCTCGCGCCAAAGCTGCGCCATCTCGCTACAGTGTTGTGAACGCGGCAGACTCATTAGAGCAGGTTAGTGCCCATATCCGCGAACTTATGTGCAAGTTCCAATCAGATCTGCTTTAATTGAGTCACATTCTCACTTGAAGGTTCCGGTCGCGTCTATGTTGGATGCCCGTCTACTCAAACTGCCGATAGCATCTCACCAGCATCGCCATGAGCATCACCAGATAGTGATAGGTGTTCAGGGTGAGGCAGACTTGAGTGTTGACGGTACCGGATCTCATCTGGACACCTGGAAGGCATGCCTCGTTCCGACGGAGGCCAGGCACGACTACTGCGGTGATCATCAGAATCATGTGATGGTCATCAATCTCGATCCCTCAACCCCTGCTATTTCCACGCCGAACCATGCGGACTATGAGCGCATGGTTCGTGTGTTCGAAAAACCCCGCACCATTCACATGGATAGCCGTTTGCAGGGATTGGTTCAGTTTGCGGCCGGCGAGTTTGATCGGTCACCCGGAAATCAGGCAATGCATGGCCATCTCGCGGCCAGTATTCTCTATTGTATGGCTGACAGAGTGGTAGATCAGAGGGTGGGTCCGTCGCACCGCCACAGTCTGAGCCCGGATGCCATGCACCGTTATGTTCGGGCAAACCTGCACAGGAAAATAAGGGTGCAGGATCTGGCCAGTGAGGCCTGCTTGAGTGTGAGCCGGTTTCATGAGGTATTTCGAGAGGTGGTGGGAACTACGCCTCACCAGTTCTTGTTGGAGGCCCGCCTGGATCAAGCCATCAAACTGCTGGCTTCGACACCCCTTTCCGTCTCTGAAATCAGCTACCGGGTTGGCTTCTCGTCCCAGAGTGCATTGACCAATGCACTGCGCAAACATAAGGGAACCACCCCTACAAAACTGCAAGTTCGTGATAACGTTGCCTGATTTAATCTGAAATGACCGCATTCCCGTAGAATTCCACAAAATTATCGTAGGATTTTGTAAGCCGATAATACGTAGTAATACTAGGCTGGTTGCGTCAAATCACATCCTGACGATCTGTTGCTTGGTTTGGTCGCTAATTGGCAATACTTAACTATAGTTAAGCCTGAGTATGCGATTCGGTGTTTCGCTCAGATTCGTAAGGCATACCAGTAAACAAGAAGAACGACACAGTTGGCAGGCGCTCGCGCCAGAGCTGTGCTTTGCGAGCGGATATAGTCCGACTCATTAAACCGGAGGAATTCCATGGCTATTGGTGTTTGGATTAGTCTATTTGCTTATTTTGCAGTGATGATTGGCATTGGCCTTTTTGCGATGCGCACATCCACTTCTTCATCAGAAGATTACATGCTGGGTGGCAGGGGACTCAGCCCAAAGGTAGCGGCGTTATCGGCTGGTGCCTCCGATATGAGCGGATGGTTGCTTCTGGGTCTCCCCGGTGCGATGTACGTATCGGGTCTTGCTTCGGCATGGATTGGCGTTGGTCTGTTTGTAGGTGCGTTTCTTAACTGGGTTATTGTTGCTCCCAGGTTGCGTTCACAAACGGTCTCTTACGGCAACGCGCTTACCATTCCGGCTTTTCTGGCCAATCGTTTTCCCACGCAGGCATTGCCACTAAGAACCGTTGCGGCGATTGTTATTGTTGTGTTTTTCTCGGTTTACACAGCCTCAGGCCTGGTAGCAGGTGGCAAGCTGTTTGAAAGTGCATTTGCCGGAATTTTCAATTTTGGCGGCATGGGTGATTACGGTGTGGGTATCGTCATAACGCTGGGTGTTGTACTTGCTTATACAGTGGTTGGCGGGTTCCTGGCTGTGAGCATGACCGACTTTGTTCAGGGTTGCATCATGATGGTTGCGCTGGTTCTCATGCCAGCGGTGGTTCTGTTTGGCGAAGGCGGTGGCGGCTTTGCCCAGGCGACAGCCACGCTGAATGAGGTAGACCCAACCCTGCTGTCCTGGACAGAAGGGCTGACCTTTGTAGGATGGCTTTCGGCGGTAACCTGGGGCTTGGGCTATTTTGGCCAGCCGCACATCATTGTTCGCTTTATGGCAATCCGTTCCGTGAAAGAAGTGCCGACTGCTCGAAATATCGGTATGTCCTGGATGGCTATTTCCCTGATAGGAGCGATTGGCCTTGGTATTTTCGGTCGTGCCTACGCAGTGCGTAATGGCATGCAAATTGATGATCCGGAAACCATCTTCATCATTCTCGCAGACTTGCTGTTCCACCCGCTAATTACGGGCTTCCTGTATGCAGCTTTGTTGGCCGCAGTAATGAGCACCATCTCCAGCCAGCTTTTGGTAGCGTCTTCGTCACTGACTGAGGACTTTTATCGCTTGTTCCTGCGCAAAGAGGCTGGTGACCGCGAGTGCGTAAACGTAGGCCGGGTATGTGTAGTGCTTGTAGGCCTTGTGGCTGCAGTTATTGCTTCTGATCCCAACTCAAACGTTCTGAGCCTGGTTGGTAACGCATGGGCGGGCTTCGGTTCGGCGTTTGGGCCTCTGATCATTCTTGCGCTTGTCTGGCCTCGCACTAATGGTGCTGGCGCACTGGCCGGTATGATTGCCGGTGCGGGTACGGCAATGATCTGGGTATCTCTGGGCTACAACTCAGAGTTCATGGGTGGCCCGGGCGTCTACGAAATCATGCCTGGTTTCGCAGCCTCCCTCATTGCTATCGTAGTAGTGAGTCTTGCTACCTCCGACGCCAATGAGTATCGGGCAGAACAGCACAGCTAATACCTCTTGGGTGAGGCATTATAAGTACGCAAAAAGGGGCCCCGCCGGGGCCCTTTTTTATTGTCTGTTTGCCTCTGCGAACTGGTAGATTCAAGAGTGGGAAGCTATCTTTACTCAGTGATATTTCTCGGATGAAGCAAAAATAATGATAAAACAGGAGTCGTTCCATGAGTAAGAACAGGGTTTTGAGATATGCCTCAGGGCTGCTGGCGGCGGCCGTAGTGTCTGTTTCAAGTGGTGTACAGGCTGAAGGCAACTATGTGATGGGCACAGCCACGACGGGAGGAACTTACTATCCCGTGGGTGTTGCGATTTCCACACTGATCAAAGTGAAGCTTGAACCCAAGACTAACATATCGGTTTCGGCCATAAGTTCAGCTGGTTCCGCTGAGAACTTGAAGCTTATGGATGAAAACCAGATCCAGTTTGGCATTCTTCAGGGGCTATACGGAGCTTATGCCTGGAACGGAACAGGGCCGGTTAACAAGCCTTATAAAGATCTGCGTTCAGTATCAATGCTATGGCAGAACGTGGAGCACTTTGTAGTAACCAAGGGCATCGCCAAAACCGGCACAATCGAAGATATGAAAAACCTGTATGGAGAAAGCTTCTCCATAGGCGCGAGAAACTCGGGAACCGAAGGTTCTGGTCGCTTTATTCTGGGCAAGGTTGGCATTGATCTGGAAAAAGTAAACCTCGCATACCAAGGCTATGGGCCCAGTGCAGATGCCCTGCAGAATGGCAATATCGATGGCATGAATATACCGGCGGGTGTGCCAGCGGCGGCGGTAACAAGAGCCTATGCCAATATGGGTGACAAAATTACCACCCTTAACTTTACGCCAGATCAGGTTGCCAGGGTCAACAGTGACTTTGAGCTGTGGACACCTTATACCATCCCTGCGGGGACCTATCCCAAGCAGGCTAAGGATATCAATACCATTGCCCAGCCTAATATCCTGGCAGTTCGTGATGATGTCTCCGAGCAGGATGTCTATGAGATTACGAAAACTATCTACGAAAATCTGCCATTCCTGAATAACATCCATCAGGCAACGAAAGCTATGGCGCTCGAGAAGGCCATTGCAGGCCTGCCAATGCCACTTCATCCCGGTGCTGCCCGTTTCTATAAAGAGCAGGGTTTGACCATTCCTGAACGCTTGCTCGCTCAGTAATGGTGACTGGCAAAACAGAAGGCGAAACCGTCATTGTGGTTCGCGATGAAAGTGTTAGCGAGGCGAGTGAGCGAGTAGATCACTGGTTGCTTGGGCCAGTGATTTTCTGGCTCGCCATCGCCACGGCGCTGATTCATCTGTATTTCAATACGGTTTCGACCCTTTCTGAGCTGTGGAGTTCTGCTCTTCACTTCGGCCTTTTCGGGTTGATCTGCACTTTGACCACGCCTATGTTCAAAGCCCGAACAGTTGGCGGCAAGAGGCTGGCACTTGGAGGCGATATTCTGCTGGGGCTTACTGCGCTGGTCTGTGCTTACTACCTGATTTTCTTTGAAGACGATCTGTACCAACGGGGATTCAATTTCTCTACCGGCGACTGGGTTTTCTCAGTCGTGTCGGTGGCATTGATACTTGAGTTGGCGCGGCGCACGGTTGGCTGGTTTATTCCCGTGCTGTGTATTGTTGCTCTGACCTACGTAGCTTGGTGGGGCCAATATGTTGATGGCATCTTTAATTTCCCCGGGCTTTCCTGGGAGACTGTTCTGTATCGCTCATATATCGGCGGCCAGGGAATGCTGGGTTCCATCGCCCGGATTTCATGGACCTACGTATTCATGTTCATTTTGTTCGGTGCCTTTCTGGTGAAATCCGGGGCAGGGGACTTTATTATCGAATTGGCCCGCTGTGCGGCAGGGCGTTTCGTGGGTGGTCCTGGGTTTGTGGCAGTATTCGCCTCTGGTCTCATGGGCTCAGTCTCAGGATCCAGTGTTGCCAATACGGTTTCTACAGGCGTCATTACCATCCCCTTGATGCGCAAAGCCGGCTTTCCCGCGCGTTTTGCTGCTGGTGTTGAAGCAGCCGCTTCAACCGGTGGGCAACTGATGCCGCCTGTGATGGGTGCAGGTGCTTTTATCATGGCTTCCTACACCCAGGTTTCCTATCTCACCATCATTGCAGTTGCTGCACTCCCGGCGCTTCTTTATTTTATCTCGGTGGCCATGTTTGTGCGTATCGAGGCCAAGCGCAGCCATGCTGACAAACTGGAAGATGCTGCTGCGCCTGCGCTAAAGGAGGTCTTGAAAGGTGGCTGGCATTTTCTTTTGCCACTGGTCGTTCTAGTGGCTGCGCTGGTTTACGGCTTTACGCCAACTTATGCTGCAGGTATAGCGATATTGTCGGTTATCGTCGCCTCCTGGCTGTCGAAGAGTCCCATGGGATTAAGGGATATTCTCGATGCGTTGGCGATGGGTACACGGAACATCACTACCACTGCAATTCTCCTGATTACAGTCGGCCTCATTGTGATGGTCGTTTCAACCACCGGCATCGGCAATACGTTTTCGTTGATGATTACCGATTGGGCAGGCGGGAGCCTGTTGATAACTATACTTCTGGTGGCGCTGGCCTCGCTGATACTGGGGATGGGGTTACCCGTAACGGCAGCGTACATTGTTCTTGCCACGCTCTCGGCACCGGCAATATACAGCCTGATCGCTCAAAGTCAGCTGCTGGAGTTGATGGTAAGCGGAAACCTTCCTGAACAGGCTAAAGCAATCTTCATGCTTGCCGCACCAGATAAGCTGCCTTTGCTGGATGGGCCTATGGATGTCACGACTGCGAAACAGATGCTCGCACTGGTGCCGGATACCTTCAGTAGCCAACTCCTTGAGCAGGCTTTATCGCCGGAAACACTTTCCATGCTGCTGGTGGCTGCGCACATGGTCATCTTCTGGCTTTCCCAGGATTCCAACGTTACACCTCCGGTTTGCCTTACAGCTTTTGCTGCTGCTGCTATTGCCGGAACGCCACAGATGCGCACCGGGTTTACTGCCTGGAAGCTGGCAAAGGGGCTTTACATTGTGCCGCTTCTGTTTGCCTACTCACCACTGATTACCGGCGATTTTACCGAGATGATCCAGGTATTCTGTTTTGCCTTGTTCGGCATCTACGCCATTATTGCCGGTCTCGAAGGCTTCTTGGAGCACAAGCTTAATCTGCTGGTTCGCGCGTTGATGTTTCCGCTTGGTGCCTTGATGCTTTGGCCTCATGGGCAGTTACTGATCGATGGAGCAGGGCTAATCATATTTATCTCGGTTCTGGTGTGGAGCAGTCGTTATGGAAAACGACTCAGCGGCGATCACTCGGGCAATAACGAAGGAAGTGCGAACGCTGCATGAGCATCACAGACGTTATTGCATTACTGGCACTAGGCGGTATTGCCGGGTTCATCAATGTGCTTTCGGCAGGCGGGTCAATGCTTACGTTGCCGTTGCTGATGTTTCTTGGGCTTCCTCCTCAGGTTGCAAATGGTACCAACCGGGTAGCAATCGTTCTGCAAAGCACAACCGCTGTAGCAGGCTTTCGCCGCATGGGTCACGGTAATCTCCGTGTTAGCTTGCACCTTGCAGTACCGGCGGTTCTTGGATCTCTACTGGGTGCCTGGGTAGCAACATGGGTGCCAGACGTGATATTCGAATGGGTGCTGATTCTTGCCATGATTTTCGCTTCGGCATTCATGCTGTTGCCTCAACCCCGGCTGGAAACCAACCCGCTGACTGTAAACAGGCTTGGCCCTGTGATTTACATGGCTATGTTTCTGATTGGTGTATATGGCGGCTTTATTCAGGTGGGTGTAGGGGCTCTGTTTATAGTGGTTTTATATCGGTTGCTGCGCATTGATCTACGCCAGGTCAACGTTTTCAAGGTGTCTATTATTCTGCTTTACACAGTTCCCGCATTGATGATTTTCGCCTTTAACGGGCAAGTACGCTGGGGTATGGGGTTGGTTCTGGCACTAGGCAATATTACCGGGGCATTTGTAGCCGTTAAGGTGAATCTGAGCAATGAGGGCGCTAAATGGGTGAAGTGGATTACCCTTGTGATGGCAGCGGCGATTCTGATCCGGTTGATTGTTTACTGATCACACTCTGGCGGTAGGAGATAGAGCAATGAAGGCGATGGTTATCGAGCAGTTTGGCGGCCCCGAGGTGTTTGTCGAACGGGAAGTGGAGGCGCCTGAGCCGTCGGCTGGGCAGGTTCGAATCAAGGTGGTGGCTTCCAGTATTAACCCTATTGAAACCAAAATACGCTCAGGGTTTGTAAAGGCCGGGCCTGAGATGCCGGCAATCCTGAACGGTGATGTGTCTGGTGTTATAGACAAAATTGGCCCGGGAGTGTCCTCTTTTGCTGTGGGTGATGAGGTATTTGGGTGCGCAGGTGGAACTAAGGGCTGGCCTGGCGCACTCGCAGACTTCATGGTGGCCGATGCCCGGTTGCTCGCAAAGCGCACGCCAGCTATGAAATTGCCTCTGGCTGAGTGTGCTGCAGTACCGCTAGTGTTTTTGACCGCTTGGGCAGCCCTTGTTGAACGAGCGCAAATCCAGGCTGGCGAGCATGTGCTGATTCATGCTGGCACGGGTGGGGTGGGGCATGTTGCCATTCAGATCGCCAAGCACTTTGGGGCGCGAGTGGCTACAACTGTATCTACCCCGGAAAAAGCTGCGTTGGCAAAGAAGCTGGGTGCTGACGACATTATTCTTTACCGTGAAGAGTCTGTAGAGGGTTACAAGCAGCGGTTGACTCAGGGGCGGGGTTTCAGCCTGGTCTTCGATACTGTGGGTAGAGAGAACGTGGATCGGGCAATCGAGGCAACTGCAATTTCGGGGCGTCTCTGTTCCATTAATACTCGCTCCACCCATGATTTAAGCCTGATGCATGCCAAAGGCCTGACGCTACATGTGATTTTTCGTTCTATTCCTTTGCTGCATGGAATTGGGATGGATGATCAGCCGCGTCTTGTTTCCGCCATGAGCGATATGCTGGAACAGGGAGCGCTACAGCCGCTGCTCGACAAGGAGCGGTACTCGTTTACCAATGTGGGTGATGCCCATCGTCGTCTTGAATCCGGGCTCGCCATAGGCAAGATACTCCTGCTGCGATAACCCGCGTTACTTTTCAGCATCCACAAAAAAACGCCAACCCGAGGGTTGGCGTTTTCGTAGATCTAAACCTTGAAGCTTAATGCTTAAGCGACAGTCGCTTCAGCAGCCTTCTTGGTGTAGTTCTCCATCTGATCAAAGTTCAGATACTTGTAGATCTCTGCAGACATGCTGTCCAGATCCTTGGCGTATTCCATGTACTCCTCAGGAGTTGGAAGTTTACCCAGAATCGCGCCCACAGCCGCCAGTTCCGCAGAGGTCAGGTACACGTTGGCACCATCACCCAAACGGTTCGGGAAGTTACGGGTAGAGGTAGACAGAACGGTAGACTTGGGAGCTACACGCGCCTGGTTACCCATGCACAGGGAGCAGCCCGGCATCTCGGTGCGAACACCGGCGGTACCGTAGATGTTGAAGTAACCTTCTTCCATCAACTGCGCCTGATCCATCTTGGTAGGTGGAGACATCCACAGACGGGTGTTCAAGCCGCCTTTATGCTGCTCAAGCAATTTACCAGCGGCACGGAAGTGGCCGATGTTGGTCATGCAAGAACCGATGAACACTTCGTCTACCTTGTCGCCGGCCACTTCGGACAGGAACCTGGCATCGTCAGGATCGTTCGGGCAGCAAACGATTGGCTCTTTGATGTCAGCCAGATCGATTTCAACGACGTGAGCGTACTCAGCGTCTTTGTCAGCACGCATCAGCTTAGGATCAGCAAGCCATGCTTCCATCTGCTGGGCACGACGCTCCAGAGTACGGGCATCGCCGTAACCTTCAGCAATCATCCAGCGCAGCATGGTGATGTTAGAGCGCAGGTACTCAGCAACAGACTCTTCAGACAGGTTGATAGTACAACCAGCAGCAGAGCGCTCAGCAGAAGCATCGGACAGTTCGAAGGCTTGCTCTACCGTCAGGTGCTCAAGACCTTCGATTTCCAGGATACGACCAGAGAATTCGTTGATCTTGCCTTTCTTCTCAACAGTCAGCATGCCTTGCTTGATGCCGTACAGCGGAATAGCGTGTACCAGATCGCGCAGGGTGATACCTGGCTGCATTTCGCCTTTGAAGCGAACCAGAACAGACTCAGGCATGTCCAGTGGCATAACACCGGTAGCCGCAGCAAACGCAACCAGACCAGAACCGGCCGGGAAGGAGATGCCCATCGGGAAACGGGTGTGAGAGTCACCACCAGTACCAACAGTGTCAGGCAGCAGCATGCGGTTCAACCAGGAATGGATGATACCGTCGCCTGGGCGCAGGGATACACCACCGCGGTTGCGGATAAAGTCTGGCATGGTGTGCTGCATTTCAACGTCAACCGGCTTTGGGTAAGCCGCAGTGTGACAGAAAGACTGCATAACCAGGTCAGCCTGGAAGCCTAAGCAAGCCAAATCCTTCAGTTCGTCACGGGTCATAGGACCAGTGGTGTCCTGAGATCCCACAGTAGTCATGTGAGGCTCACAGTAGGTGCCAGGGCGAACGCCTTGGCCTTCTTCCAGTCCGCACGCCTTACCAACCATCTTCTGACCCAGGGTGAAGCCCTTGGTGCCAGCAGCAGGATCGTTAGGCAGACGGAACAGATCAGTCGCGCCCAGACCCAGAGCAGTACGTGCCTTGGCAGTCAAACCACGACCGATGATCAGAGGGATACGGCCGCCAGCCTGAACTTCGTCCAGAATAACGTCAGACTTGAACTTGAACTCGGAGATGGTCTCGCCAGCTTCGTTCAGGATCTTGCCTTCGTATGGGCGGATTTCGATAACGTCGCCCATGTTCATGTTGTCTACGGGTGCTTCGAATACCAAAGCGCCGGCATCTTCCATAGTGTTGAAGAAGATCGGGGCAACCTTGTTACCGATACATACACCGCCAGCGCGCTTGTTGGGAACGCCCGGGATGTCGTCACCGAAGAACCAAAGTACAGAGTTGGTGGCAGACTTACGTGAGGAACCGGTACCAACCACGTCGCCAACAAATGCAACAGGGAAACCTTTGGCCTTGATTTCGTCAATCTGGCTCATTGGGCCAGTTACGCCAGGCTCTTCCGGCTTCAGGCCATCGCGTTCCATTTTATAGGCAGCGCGGGCATGCAGCGGGATGTCAGGGCGTGACCATGCATCCGGTGCAGGAGACAGGTCGTCAGTGTTGGTTTCGCCGGTAACCTTGAAAACCACCATCTTGGTGCTTTCAGGAACCTTGTCTTTCTTGGTGAACCACTCAGCGTTGGCCCAGGACTCAACAACAGACTTGGCCACGGCATTGCCTGCATCCATTTTGTCTTTAACGTCGTTGAATGCGTCAAACATCAGCAGAGTGTGCTTCAGCTGTTCGCCAGCCAGTTCGGCCAGATCGCTGTCGTCGAGCAGGTCTACCAGAGTTTCAATGTTGTAGCCGCCTTGCATCATGCCCAGCAGTTGAACGGCTTTAGGCTTGTCCAGCAGGGGAGATTCGGCGTCGCCTTTAACAATGGCGGTCAGGAACGCAGCTTTCACGTATGCGGCTTCATCTACACCTGGTGGAATGCGGTTCTCCAGCAGGTCAACCAGAGTTTCCTCTTCGCCTGCAGGTGGGTTCTTCAGCAACTCAACCAGCGCTGCAGTTTGCTCAGCATTCAGTGGCTTTGGGGGAATATTCAGAGCCGCACGTTCTGCAACGTGTTCGCGATAGGCTTCTAACACTATTTGTACCCTCATCAGTTGGTGTGTCCCGCGCCTTTAGCACACGCCTGGCGGGAGTTTTATGGCGGATGGACTTTAAGTTGGCGCTGTATTGTATAGGAAAGCCCCTATAAAGTTAAGCTGGCCAGTGGTCGGAGAACGCTGATAGCTGCGCTATAATCGCCCACCCTTTGAATTGATGCTGTTGCTTACCATGACCCAGAAAACTGATTCCATAACCAAAGCCCTGCAGGATATTCACGATTTTCTGCCCTGTGTTACACCCAAACAGTGGATTGATAACGCATTAGCCAATCAGGACCTGATGCTGATTGATCACGCCCATTGCGAGAAAAAGGCCGCATCAACGGCGCTAAGCCTTATGTATCGCTATGTGGACAACAGCGACTTACTCAACAAAATGTCCCGACTGGCCAGAGAAGAGTTGCGTCATTTCGAACAGGTTCTGGCCATTATTGATAAACGCAGCATCGCATACTGCCACCTTACTCCTGCGCGCTATGCCGCCGGTCTGCGTAAAGAGGTGCGCACGGATGATCCGGGGCGGCTGGTGGATGTGATGATTGTGGGCGCTATCATCGAAGCCCGCTCATGCGAGCGCTTTGCGGCACTGGTACCGTTTCTTGATGATGAGCTTGCAGATTTTTATGGCAGCTTGCTCAAGTCAGAAGCGCGCCACTACAGGGATTACCTGGCACTTGCCGTGCAGGCCAATAAGGGCCCCGTTGATGAGCGGCTTGCGGATTTCATCGCGATTGAAAAGCAACTCATACTCGAGCCGGATACAGAGTTTCGGTTCCACAGTGGGCCCATAGCCTGAAAATCAGGTCAGCGCGCGGCACAACTTGATCCAGGCATCGATACCGGCGCTGCGGTACTTCTGTTTGTGCAGGATGAAGTAGAACTGTCGTTCAAAGCTTCGGTGCTCGGGTGTTTTCAAGGGCACCAGGCTACCGCGCCTGAAGGCATCTTCCAGAACCACCTCCGACAGGCAACCTATGCCCAGGTCGGCCTCCACAGCACGCTTGATCGCTTCTGTGTGCTCCAGTTCGAGCAGCACGTTCATATCTGGCAACAGGCCATGCATTCCACGCTCAAAACTCTGCCGGGTCCCGGAGCCTTGTTCTCTCATGATCCAGGTAGCGCCTCTAAGATCGTCGTCGGTCAGCGCCTCTTTTTTGGCGAGCGGGTGGGTTGGTGAGCAGAACACAACCAGTTGGTCTCCGCGCCAGGGCAAAACTTCAAGTTCAGAAGATTGCAACTCGCCTTCAATGAGGCCGATGTCCAGTTCGAAATCCTTGACCCTGCGCACGATCGTGCTGGTATTGGCTACTTCCAGCGCAACCCGGGGCCGGGTAGGGGTATTCATGTATTGGGCCATAACGCCAACGGCCAGATAGTTACCTATAGTTAAGGTGGCTCCAACTTTAAGAGCGCCTATTTCAGAGTTTTTGCTGAAAGCTTGTTCCAGCTCTGTTGCCTGAGCGAGAACAGCTTCTACTTTTGGTCGATAGAGTCGCCCGAGCTCATTCAGTTGCAGGCGTTTGCCAACGCGGTCGAACAGCTGGATGTCGAACTGGTTTTCCAGCTCCTTGAGCGCACTGCTGGCAGCAGATTGAGACATCGCCAGCGATTCCGCGGCCCGGGTAATGTTCTGAAAGTGTGCAGCAGCCAGGAAGACTTCAAGTTGCCTGAAACTGTATTTCATAACAAAGCACTCTAAATCGATGTAACCGAATAGGGTTATGGGAATATCCCATTTCATCGATAGGTTAATGGTGGGTTAGACTTTAGGCAATTCCTATTTTTACATTCTCCGCCGATAGCGAATCAAACGGGTAAGGGGCTTTAATGAGTAACCTGATAAAAGAAACAGTAACCAGTGTACATCACTGGAATGACACCCTGTTTAGCTTCAAAACCAGTCGCGATCCCGGTTTTCGTTTCAAGAACGGCCATTTTGTGATGATTGGTCTGGAGTCTGAAGGCAAGCCTTTAATGCGCGCCTACAGCATTGCCAGTGCGAACTATGAAGAGGAGCTGGAGTTCTTCTCAATCAAAGTTCAGGACGGCCCACTGACCTCCCGTCTGCAAAAAATTCAGGTGGGTGACGAGATTTTAGTAAGCCGCAAGCCTACTGGAACTCTGGTTTTGGACAACCTTCTACCGGGAAAAAATCTCTGGCTGATCAGCACCGGTACCGGGCTGGCGCCATTCATGAGCATCATCAAAGATCCTGAGATTTACGAAGCGTTTGACAAGGTAATTCTGACCCACGGCGTTAGATATGTGTCAGAGCTTGCGTATCAGGAGGAAATTGAAGCGCTTCCGGAAAACGAGTTCTTTGGCGAAATGGTTAAAGGCAAACTTGAATACTACCCAACAGTTACCCGTGAGCCGTTCCGAAATGAGGGCAGGCTTACCCGCGCCATGCAGAGTGGCAAGATAACCAGTGAGTTTGGCTTGCCCGAGCTGAACCTTGAAGATGACCGGTTCATGATTTGTGGTAGCCCAAGCATGCTTAAGGATACCTGCTCCATTCTTGATGAAATGGGTTTCAAGGAAGCTCGGGGTGGCGATTTGGGTCACTTTGTGATTGAGCGGGCTTTTGTCGAGAAGTAAGACGAAAACCGGAAGGAACTGTTGAAACCCGAGGGCAAGCCCTCGGGTTTTTTTATGGAAGAAGGAAGCCTGTGTATAGTAGTCGGTTTTAATCATCAGGAAGGACAGCATGTTTTATCTAGAGCTACAGCCCAGCTTCAGCGACACAGATGCGCTGGGCCACATCAGTAACACCACGCTACCAGTATGGTTCGAGCAGGCCAGAATGCCGCTATTCCGGATCTTTCACCCCACACTGGATGTAAAAACCTGGCCGCTGATCATCGCCCGCGTTGAAGTCGACTATGTTGCCCAGAGCTTTTGGCATCTGCCTGTGGAAGTTCGAACCGGCGTGGGAAGGATCGGAAACAGCTCATTTCAGGCCGTTCAGGAAGCTTGGCAAGATGGAAAGCTGATTGCGCGGGGCACGGCGGTGATGATCCATTTTGATTACGAAACGGAAAAATCCCTTCCGATTCCTCAGGACATTCGCAGCCAGTTGGCCGAGCATGTGGTTGAGTAACAAAAAGCCGGCAACGGTTTTACGCACGAGGTGGTGAGTTTGAGCATAAAAGCGTTATGGTCGGTTTTGCTGGCAGGTTCTCTGTTGCTTGCCGGTTGCGATGCTGGTGAGATGCGGGGTATTGGAGAAGCCGGCCCTGCTAAAGGCGTTTCAGAAACCGCTGCCAGCGACATCTCTCTCGCCCTCAAGCCCGCACAGCTAGACTGGGTTGGCCAAAAAATATTTCAGAACGAGTGTGCCGGTAAATACGAGTGCCTTGTTCACTGGAACGAATCTGAGGCTTTCCCGTCACTGGGTATTGGTCATTTTATCTGGTACCCGGAAGGGGTTAACGAGCGGTTTGTTGAAAGCTTCCCTGCACTTTATGAGTATATGGAGCAGCGCCAGCGCAACATTCCTGAATGGTTGCGGGAGCTCGAGCCTTTTGATGCCCCCTGGCCAGATCGGGAAACCTTCCTTAAAGTCTCCGACTCTCCCGAAATGGCGGAGTTGAGGGAGTTTCTGGCGGGAACCCAGGGAGTTCAGGCGGAGTTTATCTTTCGCCGCGCGAAGGACTCGCTGGCGACAATAATTGATGCGGCGCCTGAGCATCGTCAGGCTGATTTAAAAAGGCATTTGCAGGCGTTGAGTCAGACGCCTGGCGGTGTTTACGCGATTATGGATTATGTGAACTTCAAGGGAGAGGGGCTATCTCCCGATGAGCGCTATAACGGTGAGGGCTGGGGGTTATTGCAGGTTTTGCTGGCCATGCCAGCCTCAAGCACGTTAGACGAGTTTCGTAAGGCGGCAGGCGAAGTGCTCACGCGCCGCGCCCAAAACGCAGCAAACCCGGTCGAGCGGGATCGCTGGTTGGCCGGCTGGTTAAAGCGCCTGGAAACCTATCGGGAACCCGTCGATATGCATTCAGTTCCGGGCGTATCCAGCTGATATGAACAGCCTGCCTTAGTCCTTCTTTTGGGGTTCAGGCAGGGTGCGGACATGAATGTCCCGTTGCGGGAAGGGGATGTTTATTCCGGCTTCCATCAAGGCCCTTGTGATTGCTGCGTGTATTTCATGGGACAGCGGCATGATGTCCAGAAGGTCTTTCACAAACACCCGCACTTCAAAGTTGATACTGCTGTCCGCCAGGCCAACACAGAAAACGGCGGGGGCAGGCTCGTCTACCACCCGGGCATTGTCATGGGCCACCTTGGTGAGTATCTCCTGAACCTTGTCCACATCGGTGCCATAAGCGACGCCCACACGAAGTATCACGCGGGTAATAGGATCGGAGAGCGTCCAGTTAGTAAGATCCTGGGTAACGAAGGTTTTGTTGGGAATAATCTGTTCTTTCCTGTCCCAGTCCACTAGCGTTGTAGCGCGAATTCGTATGCGTGACACTGTGCCGGTTATGCCGTCAATGGTCACCGTATCACCTACCCGGATAGGGCGTTCGAACAGGAGAATAATGCCGGAAACAAAGTTGGCAACAATCTCCTGCAGCCCGAAACCAAGGCCCACCCCGAGGGCGGCAACCAGCCACTGGAGTTTGGACCACTGAACGCCTATCACGCCAAGACAGATCACCACGCCCATTAGCACGAGAATGTAGGTGGTAATGGTTGTGATGGCGTAGCCAGCGCCCGGTTCGAGATTCATGCGGCTCAGTATGGTTACCTCCATTGTTCCCGGAAGGTTCTTTGCGGCAAGCACGGTACCGGTGGCCACCAGCAAGGCAAGCAGAGCATCTGCAAGTGTGATTGGAAGCGGATCGCCGCCCTGGAGGTCTGTGGCAATCGTCCACAAGGTAATGTCATTGAACAGTTGCAGTGCAGGAATAACGCTGGCCCAAAGGAACAGCAGACCTGTGATTGCGAACGCTGAGACAAGGATTCTCAGCAGGGCGGAACTTTGCTGGCTAATATCCTTGAGGTCCATCTCGGGCATGTCCAGGTTTTGAAGTATGCCTTCGCCCGAGGTGTCGGCAGCCTCTCTGGCTTCTGCTGCCCTGCGTTCAGCAGCTCTCTGCTCTCTGAGGCGCTCAAGGGTGAGCCGGCGCTCGCGCACCGAGAGGCCCCTCAGGCCTACGTAGTAGACCAGCGTGTTAAAGGCGAGCCAGCAGATTGTTATAAACAGGTTGCGCTCGAGTTGCAGGGCTGTGTAGTGGTAGCCAATGAGGGATGCCGCCGCCAATACGAGCGGAGCGGCTACGGCGGTCACATGAAAGATTTGTAAAAAGTTGCTGTGGGGTTTTCCGGTTCGCACCGCTTTCATGATGCGCTGTGCGAAAACTGCCAGCACGATGGACACCAGGGTGAAAAGCAGGCGGCCGAGGCTGTCGTCAAATTGGGCACCATCAGGTGTGGAGTTCGTTGATGTGGTTATTATCGCCACAGGAATAACAGACACCATGAGGATGGGCAGTTCGCGACGTATCACCACCAAGGTGTTGGTGTTCCAGTGAAAATGGCTTTCTCCCAGCCCCTGTTTGCGGGCAACGTTGCGAACAAATGCAAGCAAAAGCATTATGAAGGCAGCGGCTGTGAAGCCTTTCGAGAGTGCCGAGTAAAAGGCATTGCCCTCCATCAGTATCAGCGCCAGCAGGGAAAACAACAACACGCCCGGCATCGCCAGTAAAAGGCTGTTAGCCAGTGCCTGAAGGGTAAATGTAGTTCGGTCATGGCCAACGTTACCGATATGGCGGCTGTTTTCCATGAGGTTTTTCAGAATGGCTTTGCGTTTCACCAGCAAAACGATGAGTAGCAGCGCGACAAGCCCAATGCGGATGCCGCGCTCTTTCACTGACTGGGTAAGGGCCTCGACTAATGCATCAGGGCTCAGTTGTGAGATGAACCATTCGGCGGATTTGTATAATTCTCCTGCGGTTTCTGCGCTGACAGCCGCTGCGCTGGGAAGCCAGAAAAGCCTTTGCTGCAGGAGTTCCTGATATTCCAGAACCTGTTCTTGCAGGGTGGAAACTGTGCTGTAATATTCGTTGAGCACATCAATGTGTTCGGTAACAGCTTCGTGCAGTTCACGCAGCAGTTCAGAACGGCGGGTCCGCAGTTGTCCGCGGGCATCGTCGCCTGGTTCGGCAATGGCTTCAAACTCCTCCAGCCTCAGTTGCTCTTCTCTTGCTGAAGCAAGCTTGTCCTCGATGCCTTCAATCAAATCGCTGGCAATACTTTGTCTTTGCAGGCGTTCAAGCCTTTGCCTTAGCAGGTTGGCATAGCTTGCCGTCAGATTAAGCCCCGCTTTCTCCAGCCTCAGTTCAAAGCTCTTATACTCATCTTGAAGGCGGGTCAAAATGGATTCCGCATATGCTAGCCGACCCCGGCTCTCCCTTACCGCGATCTGGCGCTGAGTGAGTGAGGACTGCAGGGCTCGTACCTGCTCCAGAATGTCAGAGTTAACCACGTCGGGTAACTTTATCTCTGGCGGTGATTCTGTACCTGCGTCAAGCTCAGGTTGCACGGCAGGCCGCGATTCTTCTGGTTGCTCTGCGGTTTGGTTGCTTTGTCCTGATGCTGTGTTTGATTGCTTGTTGGCGGTCTCCGATTCTTCGGCCCAGGCTGGCAGGTGCAAGGCGCAGAGTAACAAGAGGCCGGCCAAGCATGGTGCCAGAGCTGCATAGCGGGTAAGACGTTGCTTCATATTATGCACTCCTTGCATGGACGGCACTCGAGAGTGAGCCCTGAATTATAAGGCAACTGTGCGCCTCAGGAGTTTGAGAGCGGCATCTTTTTCAACTCTGGCTTTTGCCCAGGTTGCACAGCCAGCCACCAGACGTGCTTGTCCCAGTCGCCCAGAACGATCCGCTGTGCGGCCTTACCGTTTACTTCCAGGGAGTGTTCGGCAGGTCTATGGGTATGCCCATGAATCAGTTGCGGCACATCATGGGCTTCCATAATGCGCACCACCTCCTCTGGGGTCACGTCCATAATATCTTCTGCTTTGCCCTGATTTGAGGCCATGCTCATTTCCCTCAGTTGGCGCGCCATTTGTTGGCGATCTTTGAGAGGACGAGCCAGAATCATCTTTTGCATTTGCGGGTTGCGCATTTTTGCACGGAATTTCTGGTATTCCACGTCGGCTGTGCAAAGGCTGTCACCATGCATCAGCAGGGTAGGGGTGCCATAGAGGTCAATGAGCGTGGGATCATCCAGCAGGGTGGCGCCTGCTCGCTCACAAAAAACCTCGCCTAGCAGAAAATCCCGGTTGCCGTGCATCAGAAAAACACGAGTGCCCCTGTCGCTCAGGGCGCGCAGTGCGGCTGCAGCCTGCTCTTGCAGAGGCGTGCGTTCATCATCACCAATCCAGGCCTCAAAGAAATCGCCGAGTATGTAGAGCTGCTCTGCGCCAGGCGCCTTTTCTTCGAGAAAGCGAAGAAACGCCCCGGTAATATCAGGGCGTGACTCCTCCATGTGCAGATCGGAAATAAACAGCGTTGTCACGCTGCGCCTCCATCCTCGATAACGCTGGCTTTCTCAATGACCACATCCTCATAGGGGACGTCTTGATGGCCCGCGTTCATGGTGGTGCGCACGGCACGAATAGCGTTAACCGTTTCCATGCCTTCTACTACTTTGCCAAATACGCAATAGCCCCAGCCTTCGGTCGTTTTGGCCGAGTGGTCCAGAAATCCGTTGTCTTCCACGTTGATGAAAAACTGTGCGGAGGCGGAATGTGGATCCATGGTGCGGGCCATGGCAACCGTGCCTTTCATGTTGCTCAGGCCGTTATCGGCTTCGTTTTTGATGGGCTCGCGAGTTTTACGCGCAGCCATACCTGGCTCAAAGCCGCCGCCCTGGACCATGAAGTTGCTGATAACGCGGTGAAAAATAAGGCCATCATAAAAACCTTCACGAACATATTGCTCAAAGTTTTTTGCGGTTTCAGGGGCTTTTTCGTAATCCAGTTCGAGCTTGATATCGCCGTGATTGGTTGTCAGCAGAATCATCAGGGGTTCCTGTTCATTGAGTTAGAATCGGGTAAAGCCGGTATTGTACGCAAGAGTTTCCGGTGATGCATGAGTCCGGCCCGGATTTATGAGTATAATAGATGGTTTACGACCCACTTCTTTTGACAGAGATTGTATGAGCGCCGAGCCGAAGAAAGCCCATAACTTTATTCAGAACCTGATTGAAGACGCCCTTGCCAAAGGCGAGCATACCGGTCAGGTGGTTACCCGTTTCCCGCCGGAGCCAAATGGATATCTGCACGTTGGTCATGCGAAATCCATTTGTCTTAACTTTGGCATTGCCGATACGTTTTCTGGTGTGTGTAACCTGCGGTTTGACGACACCAATCCGGAAAAGGAGAGTCAGGAGTACATCGATGCCATCAAGGAAGATGTTGAGTGGCTTGGTTACACCTGGAATGGGGATGTGCGTTATGCCTCTGATTATTTTGATGCTCTCTACCATTTTGCCGAGGAGTTGATCGAAAAAGGCAAGGCGTATGTGTGCGCGCTTACGGCAGAGGAAATGGCCGAGTACCGCGGCACTCTGACAGAGCCGGGTAAAAACAGCCCTTATCGCGACCGGCCTGTCGAAGAAAGCCTGAAGCTATTCCGGGAGATGCGAGACGGAAAGTTCGAAAACGGTGAGCTGGTGTTGCGGGCGAAGATTGATATGGCTTCTCCGAACATCAATATGCGCGATCCTATTCTTTACCGCATTCGTTTCGCAGAACACCACCAGACAGGTAACAAGTGGTGCATCTACCCGATGTACGATTACACGCACCCAATTTCTGATGCCATGGAGGGGATTACTCACTCTCTGTGCACACTCGAATTTGAAGACCACCGCCCCCTCTATGAGTGGGTGCTGGAAAACATCACTGCGCCATGCCAGCCACGGCAGATCGAGTTCGCTCGCCTGAACCTGAACTACACCATTACCAGCAAGCGTAAGCTCAAGCGCCTGGTTGACGAGAATCTGGTGGACGGCTGGAATGACCCGCGTATGCCGACTATTTCGGGTATGCGTCGCCGGGGGTATACGCCGGAATCTCTGCGTGCCTTCTGTGACATGATCGGCGTTAACAAGGCTGGCGGAACAGTGGATATGGGGATGCTTGAGTTCGCTATCCGAGAGGATTTGAACGCCCGCTCCCCCCGTGCCATGTGCGTAATGCGCCCACTGAAAGTGACGCTGACCAATTACCCGGCTGACAAGACCGAAACTCTATCCCTGCCTGTACATCCTCAGAATCCGGGTATGGGGCAGCGTGAAGTGACCTGGAGTCAGACCCTGTTTATCGATCGGGAAGACTTTGTGGAAGAGGCGCCGCGCAAGTGGAAGCGCCTGGCGCCGGAGCAGGCGGTTCGCCTTCGCGGCGGCTATGTGATGACCTGCAAAGAAGTTGTTCGGGACGCCAGTGGCGAAATTGTTGAGCTCCGCTGTGAATACGATCCAGCTACTTTGGGTGTTAACCCTGAAGGTTATAAGCCTAACGGTGTTATTCACTGGGTATCTGAGGCCGACAGCGTAGATTGCGACATTAACCTGTACGACAGGTTGTTCAACCACGAATTCCCGGACAGCGATAAGGAAGGCGACTTCCTGGATCATGTTAACTCCCAATCACTTGTAGTTCTGAAAGGAGCACGGGCAGAGAAGGGCTTGGCAACGCCGCTTACAGACCTGCCATACCAGTTTGAGCGGGAAGGTTATTTCTTCTGTGATCAGGAGCTGACAGCCAAGGCCGGTAAGCCGGTATTCAATCGTACAGTTACCTTGCGGGATTCCTGGGGTAAATAAGGGTAAGCATTCGGGAGACCAGCTTTGATCAGGATTTATAATACGCTCACCCAGCAAAAAGAAACCTTTACGCCGATTGAGCCTGGAAAGGTTCGTATGTACGTGTGTGGTATGACGGTTTACGACTACTGCCATCTGGGTCATGCCCGGGTGTTGGTGGCATTTGATGTGATCACACGTTACATGCGCAGTCGTGGCTACGATGTAACCTATGTGCGAAATATCACCGATATTGACGACAAGATTCTTCGCAGGGCAGAGGAAAACGGCGAGCCGTTTACCGAGCTGACCGAGCGCATGATTGCGGCCATGCATGAGGATGAGGCGCGCCTTGGCGTGCTGTCACCCAGCGAAGAGCCAAGGGCTACGGATTATATTGCTGAGATCATTGCCATGATCAGTACGCTGATTGAATCCGATCATGCCTATGCTGCAGCTAACGGTGATGTTTATTTTTCCGTAGAGTCTTTTGAGAACTACGGAAAACTCAGCAAGAAAAAGCTCGAAGACCTGCTGGCAGGTGCGCGCATTGATGTGCAGGAAGCCAAGCGAAGCCCTGCTGATTTTGCGCTTTGGAAAGCCGCAGGCGAAGGCGAGGTTAGTTGGCCCTCGCCATGGGGGAATGGGCGTCCTGGCTGGCACATTGAGTGCTCCGCCATGTCTACCCATTGCCTGGGTAATACCTTCGACATTCATGGAGGCGGGCCAGACTTACTGTTCCCTCACCATGAAAACGAAATTGCCCAGTCTGAGTGCGCTACCGGGCACACTTTCGTAAACACCTGGATGCACGCGGGAGCTATCCGCGTGAACAAGGAAAAGATGTCCAAATCCTTGGGCAATTTTTTCACGATTCGGGAGATACTGGAAACCTATCCGCCTGAAGTGGTGCGCTTCTTTCTGGTGTCCAGCCACTACCGCAGTCAGGTTGATTACTCTGAAGACAATCTTGCTGAAGCAGGGCGCTCTCTGGCCCGGTTATACCATGCACTGCGTGGTGTAGAACCCATGAGCTCAAACGATGTGCCTGACACTGAGCAGGATCGGCGCTTCGTAGAGTTGATGAATGACGACTTTAACTGCCCGGGTGCGATATCGGTTTTACACGCGTTGGCTAATGACATAAATCAACACCGTCGTGAAGGTCGTGAAGACGATGCAAGGAAAGCGGCAACTGTGATGATCAGGCTTGGCGATGTTCTTGGGATCTTGCAGCAAAACCCGGATGCCTTCTTTCAGGCTGATTCCGGCGGAGAGCTGACGGCAGAAGACATTGAAGCGAAAATTCAGGCCCGTGCTGACGCCCGCAAGTCTAAAGATTTTGCCGGTGCCGACCGCATTCGTGACGAACTGGCAGAGCAGGGTATTATTCTGGACGACTCCCGCGAGGGAACAAGTTGGCGGCGTAGTTAACGCTGATACCAAGGTCGCGTTGTACTCAGGGAAATGACCTTATAGGGAACTTCCCGTATAATGCGCCCTTCGATTTTTCGAGCCCGGCTGCTGAACGGCTGCCGGGACAGGGCTAACCCACTGAGGCTAATTAACGATGACAGATCGCGTACAACTCGGCGGCATTCAGGTCGCAAAGAACTTGTATGACTTCGTAACTAACGAAGCAATTCCGGGCACTGGGCTGGATGCAGATAAATTCTGGGCGGAGTTCGACAAGATCGTAAACGATCTGGCGCCGAGAAATCGTGAGCTGCTGGCCAAGCGCGGTGCCATCCAGGAAAAGCTGAACAGCTGGAACAGCGAGCACAAGGGCCAAAAGCTCGATATGGCCGCTTACAAAAGCTTTCTGAAAGAAATTGGTTACCTGGTAGAAGAGCCTGCAGATTTCCGCATATCTACTGCGAATGTTGACCCTGAAGTTGCAACCATGGCCGGCCCGCAGTTGGTAGTGCCAATCATGAATGCCCGCTTTGCACTGAACGCTGCAAACGCACGCTGGGGCAGCCTTTATGATGCACTTTACGGTACCGATGCCATTTCCGAAGAGAACGGTGCTGAAAAAGGCCGTGGCTACAACCCGGTTCGCGGTGCCAAGGTTATCGAATTTGCACGTAACCTGCTGGATAGCTCTGCGCCCTTGGTGGCAGGCAGCCATAAAGATGCAGCTCTTTACCAGATTGCTGACGGCAAGCTTGTGATCAAGTTGCAAAATGGCGAAGTAACCGGCCTTAAAGACGAGTCTGGATTTGTTGGTTACACAGGTGCGGCCGATGCGCCTACCGGCGTTCTGCTGGTTAAGAATGGTATGCACTTCGAAATCCAGATTGATGCCAGCCACCCGATTGGCAAGGACGACGGAGCTCACGTTAAAGACGTGCTGATGGAGTCTGCTCTGACCACCATCATGGACTGCGAAGACTCTGTTGCTGCAGTAGATGCCGATGATAAAACTCTGGCGTACAGCAACTGGCTGGGCCTGATGAAAGGCGATCTTGAAGAAACCTTCGAGAAAGGTGGTGAGCGCCTCACCCGTAAAATGAATCCGGATCGCGAATACACTGCAGCCGACGGTAGCCAGATCAAACTGAAAGGCCGCAGCCTGATGTTCGTTCGTAACGTTGGCCACCTGATGACCAACCCGGCTATTTTGCTGAAAGACGGCAGTGAAGTGCCCGAGGGGTTGATGGACGGTATTCTTACCTCCCTGATCGCTATTCACGACCTGAAGGGCAACGGCAAGTTCCAGAACACCGCAACCGGCTCTGTGTACATTGTCAAGCCGAAGATGCACGGCCCTGAAGAGGTTGCGTTTACCAACGAATTCTTTGGTCGTGTTGAAGATGCTCTGGGCCTGCCGCGCTTCACTCTGAAAGTCGGCATCATGGACGAAGAGCGTCGTACCACCGTCAACCTGAAAGCCTGTATCCACGCAGCCAAAGAGCGCGCGGTGTTCATTAACACTGGCTTCCTGGATCGTACCGGTGATGAAATGCACACCTCAATGGAGCTTGGTCCGTTCATCCGCAAGGGTGAAATGAAGCAGGCAGCATGGATTGGCGCATATGAGCAGTGGAACGTAGATGTAGGTCTGGAGACAGGCTTCCGTGGCGTTGCACAGATCGGTAAAGGTATGTGGGCAATGCCAGACCTGATGGCGGCTATGCTTGAGCAAAAGATTGGTCATCCGAAATCTGGTGCCAACACTGCTTGGGTTCCTTCGCCAACGGCAGCGACCCTGCATGCGACTCACTATCACCAGGTATCTGTTGCTGATATTCAGAAAGAGCTGGAAAGCCGTGCTCGGGCTAGCCTGGACGACATTCTCACTGTGCCGGTAATGGAAGATCCTTCCAAACTGACAGCGACAGACATCCAGCAGGAGTTGGACAACAATGCTCAGGGTATTCTGGGTTACGTTGTGCGCTGGATTGATAGCGGTGTGGGTTGCTCCAAGGTGCCCGATATCAACGATATCGGCCTGATGGAAGACCGCGCGACTCTGCGTATTTCATCCCAGCACCTGGCTAACTGGCTGTACCACGGTATTTGCACCGACGCGCAGGTTGAAGAAACCATGAAGCGTATGGCGCAGGTTGTGGACAAGCAGAATGCCAATGACCCAAGCTACCGCCCTATGGCGCCTGACTTTGCTGACAGCATTGCGTTCCAGGCCGCTATGGATCTGGTTCTCAAGGGTCGCGAGCAGCCAAGCGGTTACACTGAGCCGCTGCTGCACGCATACCGCCTCAAGGCAAAGCAGAAGTTCGGCCAGTAAGTTTGGCTGACACAAAAAAACCCGCTTCGGCGGGTTTTTTTGTGCTTGATGATCAGGAGAGTTAGCGATCAGTCTTTATGCAGCTCATTTGCAGCATACAAGGTGTTTTGCAGCAGGGTAGCGATTGTCATCGGGCCCACACCGCCGGGTACCGGTGTGATGTAAGCTGCGCGGGCAGCGGCGGGTTCGAAGTCAACGTCGCCTTGCAGTCTGCCGTTATCCATACGGTTGATGCCGACGTCAATCACAGTTGCGCCTGGCTTTATCCACTCGCCCTTGATCAGCCCGGGTTTGCCTGCGGCGGCAATCAAAATATCCGCTTCACGAACGAACTTTTCCAAATCTGGCGTGAAGCGGTGGCATACAGTGGTGGTGGCGCCCTTGAGTAGCAATTCCATGGTCATGGGGCGGCCTACAATGTTTGAAGCGCCTACAATCACCGCGTGCTGCCCTTTATAGGGGGTGTTGATGCTATCCAGCAGGGTAATCACGCCAGCGGGCGTGCAGGGCCTTAAAGCAGGTTTGCGCTGCATCAGGCGGCCTATATTGTATGGGTGAAAGCCGTCGACATCTTTATCTGGGCGGATTTTTAATAAAATCGGGTCTGCGTCCAGATGGCTGGGTAGAGGCAGCTGAACAAGGATGCCGTCCACCGCAGGGTTTTCGTTCAGTTCATCAACCAAAGCTTCCAGGGCTTGCTGGGATGTATCTGCGGGCAGGTCGTAGGAAAGGGACAGGATGCCCGCTGCATCGCAGGCTTTCCGTTTATTACCTACATATACCTCGGAAGCCGGATCGTTGCCCACCAGTACTACTGCCAGGCCGGGCGCGCGGAGCCCTTTGCGGGTTCGGGCTTCTACGCCGGCTGCAACTTGTTGTCGTACTCCGGCGGCGATTTCTTTTCCGTTGATCAGTTTGGCGCTCATGTTTCGTCTTGTCGGTTGGCTTTTGGAAATAAAAGGGGCAGTATTGTCGCACGCTTGTCGTCTAACTCCAATTAGGGGTGCTCTGTGCATTATTGCAGCAGAGAATAGGGGGGGAGCGTGAAAAATACTGATTTAAAGGATAATTTTCATTTCCTTGTTGACGAAGCGGATTGGCGACGGTAATATGCGCGCCAACTTTGCTGAAGCAAGAGTTGATCAGTTTGAACGGGGTATAGCGCAGTCTGGTAGCGCGCCTGCTTTGGGAGCAGGATGTCGGGAGTTCGAATCTCTCTACCCCGACCACTTTTCTTCATGTTCAGCTAGGCCAACGGTCAAGCGCCCGTAGCTCAGCTGGATAGAGCATCGGCCTTCTAAGCCGAGGGTCGCAGGTTCGAGTCCTGCCGGGCGCGCCATTAACGCCGTCGGCTTGATCGAAACCGAACTGCAGGCAAAGTTAACAGGTATAGAGTTAAAGATTGCATGCTGAGTGGTTAGGCAGCAGCTAATCGAAATTACCGAAGATACCGAAAGGTATGTCCCGATGTGGTGGACGTAGCTCAGTTGGTAGAGCTCAGGATTGTGACTCCTGCGGTCGAGGGTTCGATCCCCTTCGTCCACCCCACTTTTCAAAGTAATGAAATCCGCATTTGCGAAGTGTGTTAGCGCCGTAATAGCTGTAGCTGTCAGGTTTCAGCAATTAAACGATACGGCAACGCGGTACAGGTTTAAGAATTCCGGGTTGTGGCGAAATTGGTAGACGCGCCAGATTTAGGTTCTGGTTCCGAGAGGAGTGGGAGTTCGATTCTCCCCAACCCGACCACCTTGAAAAGGCTCTTGGAGATAATCTGAGGGCCTTTTTTTATTGTTCTTTCCCCTTTATTTTGCAGTTTTCGTCCCAAACTCCTGCCTAACAAGTGCCGCTGGCGTCACGATCCCTGAAACTACCTTTGGGAGATGATTCTCTCGTCAGGGTAAACCGTGATAAACTATCGGCTTTTAATTTTGGGTCATTTCCGGGAATTTACTCTGAAATGGTCTTTTAGTTTTAATTTCATTCACATACCGAACCTGAATTTTGAGGATCTTCCATGCAAGTGTCTGTAGAAACGACCTCCAACATCGAGCGTCGCATGACGATTGGTGTGCCCGCCCAGGAAATTGAACAGGCGGTTCAGAAACGCCTGCAGGAAACTGCGCGTACAGTGCGCCTGAATGGTTTCCGTCCAGGGAAGGTGCCCATGAGCGTGGTCAAGCGTCGTTTCGGTGACAGCGTTCGCCAGGAAATCGTTGGCGAAATCATGCGCGATAACTACATCAAGGCCTTGCAGGAGCAGGATATTAATCCGGCTGGCTGGCCCAAGCTTGAGCCAAAAACCATGGAAGCGGGTAAGGACCTCGAGTTTGTTGCCATTTTCGAAGTGCTTCCTGAAATTGAACTGGGTGACCTGAGCAAAGTCTCAATCGAGAAGATGACCTCTGAAATCACCGACAAGGATATCGACACTATGGTCGATAACCTGCGTCGTCAGCAGGCCACTATGAAGTCCGTAAAGCGCAAGTCCAAGAACAAGGACGTGCTGACTATCGATTTCAAAGGTTTCATCGACGGTGAAGAGTTTGATGGTGGCGCGGCGGAAGGCCATAAGCTGACCCTGGGTTCTGACCAGATGATTCCTGGCTTCGAGAAAGCCATCGTTGGCGGTAAGGCCGGTGAAGAGCTTGAGATCGAAGTGACGTTCCCTGAGGACTACCACAACGAAGATTTAAAAGGTAAGCCTGCGAAGTTTGAAATCAAGATTCATGAGGTTGAAGAGCCTCAGCTGCCTGAGCTGAATGCCGAGTTCTTTACCAAGTTTGGTATCGAGGCGGAAGACGAAGCTGCATTCCGTGAAGAAGTTAAAAAGAACATGGAGCGCGAGCTGAAACAGGCTGTGTCCAACAAGGTCAAGAATGACGTAGTAGATGGGCTGCTTGAATCAACCGAGTTTGATATTCCGGCCGCACTGACCGATCAGGAAATCGATCGCTTGCGTCAGGATGCTGTCCAGCGCTTTGGCGGACAGGTTGATTTCCAGCAGCTGCCCAAGGAAATTTTCCAGGAGCAGGCGGAGCGTCGTGTGAAGACCGGTCTGTTGTTCCAGGAAGTTGTAAAGGCAAACGACCTGAAAGTCGATGCGGCCAAGGTTGACGAAAAGATCCAGGAAATCGCGTCAACGTATGAACAACCAGATGAAGTCATTGCGCACTTCAACGGTAACCCGGAGCAGAAGAGCCAGATCGAATCTTCAGTTCTGGAAGACCAGGTTGTTGACTATGTTCTTTCTCAGGCTAATGTCAAAGAGAAGAAGGTCAAGTACGAAGAAGCCATTCAGGCAGGGCAGCCCCAGCGCTGAGGTTGGCGGCGTAACAGCACCGGAGCCGGAAATGCTTCTGGCTCCTCGCTGGCCGAATGAAATTAACAGCCGGCATGTCCGGCTGTTTTCATCTAGGCTTGAGGCTGGCAAAGTAACAGACGCAAAAGCTGAAGATGCTGTGGTTTTAAGCCACGCCCCATTTATCCATAAGGAGTTCAGGCGAATCATGATGCAGAAACCAATCGATGGTCTCGCAATGGATACCAGGTCCGCCCTGGTGCCGATGGTTATCGAGCAGACCGCCCGTGGGGAACGCTCGTTTGATATTTACTCTCGTCTGCTAAAGGAACGGGTGATCTTCATGGTTGGGCAGGTGGAAGACCACATGGCTAACCTGATCGTGGCGCAACTTCTGTTCCTGGAATCTGAAAACCCGGATAAAGACATCCATCTGTACATCAACAGCCCCGGTGGCTCTGTGACAGCTGGCATGTCAATTTACGATACCATGCAGTTTATCAAGCCAGATGTTTCAACTCTTTGTGTAGGCCAGGCTGCGAGTATGGGCGCTTTCCTTCTTGCGGGTGGCGCTGCAGGTAAGCGTGCATGCCTACCCAATTCCCGAGTCATGATTCATCAGCCTCTGGGAGGCTATCAGGGCCAGGCGACAGATATCGAAATACATACCCGCGAGATTCTGAAAATCCGGCATACACTTAATTCCATACTGGCTCATCACACAGGCCAGGATCTGGAAACCATCGCCCGGGACACAGATCGCGATAACTTTATGGATCCGACACAGGCTAAAGAGTACGGGTTGATAGACTCGATACTTGATAAGCGCGTGCCGAATAAATAATACTGGCAGTAATTGCATCACCCTGGCCGGCGTTTGCTGTTTATCTGGCGCGCCGGCAAAACGAGATCAGAGGTATTTCAATGGCAGATGAAAGAAACGGCAGAGGCGACGATAACGGCAAGTTGCTCTACTGCTCGTTTTGTGGAAAGAGCCAGCATGAAGTCCGTAAGCTCATTGCAGGGCCTTCGGTGTTCATCTGCGACGAGTGTGTCGACCTGTGCAACGATATTATCCGTGAAGAAATTCAGGAAAACGCACAGGAGGAGCCGAGTGATCGCCTTCCGACGCCGGCTGAAATCCGCAATACGCTTGATGAATATGTCATTGGCCAGGATCGAGCCAAGGTTGTACTCGCGGTAGCGGTTTATAACCACTACAAGCGCCTTCGTTATGGTGAAGGCAAAGGCGATGTGGAGCTTGGCAAAAGTAACATTCTGCTGATTGGCCCTACGGGTAGCGGTAAAACATTGCTGGCGGAAACGCTGGCACGCATGCTTAATGTTCCCTTTACCATTGCCGATGCCACAACGCTTACGGAAGCGGGCTACGTGGGTGAAGACGTTGAGAATATCATCCAGAAATTGCTTCAGAAGTGCGATTACGATGTGGACAAGGCCCAGCGCGGCATTGTCTATATTGATGAAATCGACAAGATTTCACGCAAGTCTGATAATCCCTCCATTACCCGTGATGTGTCGGGTGAAGGCGTTCAGCAGGCTTTGCTGAAGCTGATAGAGGGCACGGTTGCCTCTGTGCCGCCCCAGGGTGGCCGCAAACATCCACAGCAGGAGTTCTTGCAGGTTGATACCAGCAACATGCTGTTTATCTGCGGTGGCGCCTTTGCAGGCCTGGATAAAGTCATCCGTGACCGTACTGAAAAAAGTAGCATCGGTTTCTCGGCAGCGGTTGCCAGTCGGGAAGAGACTAAAAATACCGGTGATGTGATCAAGCACGTCGAAACAGAGGATCTGGTCAAATACGGCCTGATTCCCGAGTTTGTAGGGCGCTTGCCTGTCATAGCTACCTTGACAGAGCTGGATGAAGAAGCACTTGTGCAGATTCTCACAGAGCCAAAAAACTCTCTGACCAAGCAGTATCAAAAGCTGTTTGACATGGAGGGCGTGGAGCTGGATTTCCGGGATGACGCACTGCGCGCGGTTGCGAGCAAGGCTCTGGAGCGTAAAACGGGCGCCCGGGGTCTCAGATCTATCATGGAAGCTACGTTGCTCGACACCATGTATCAGATTCCTTCGGAGCACGATATCTCCAAGGTTGTGATTGATGAAAGCGTGATCAAGGGCGATTCCGAGCCCTTCAAGATCTACGCGAATAATGATCATGCCAAAGCCGTACCTGATGATTGATCAGATCTGCAAGGCCGGGTTGATCAAACAACCTGAAGAAATCTGAAAAAGGGGCGGAAACGCCCCTTTTTTAATGGTTTGTATCAACAGGCATAGTGTTGTGCTGTTTGGTAAAAAGATTGCAATTTCAGAGGTCGCCCCAATGAAGGGTGGTATGCTGAATGAAACACAGTCAGAGGATTCCTTATGACCCGGATACCCCAAGATATCGTGCAAGACTACCCGCTGCTTCCCCTTAGGGACGTAGTGGTGTTTCCGCACATGGTGGTCCCCCTGTTTGTGGGCCGCGAGAAATCCATCCAGGCTCTTGAAGCCGCAATGGAAGGGAGCAAGGAAATCCTCCTGGTGGCCCAGCGGGATGCTTCCACCGATGAGCCTGGCCCCGATGACGTCTTTGAAATGGGTACGCTGGCAACCGTATTGCAAATGCTGCGTCTCCCGGATGGTACCGTGAAAGTACTGGTTGAGGGCAACGCCCGGGCCGCTATAAGTAACGTTTCAGAAGCCGAGTATTTATCCGGTGGCGCTACGCTGCTCGAGGAAGAGAGTCTTCCTGAGCGCGAAGAAGACGTACTTATGAAGACCCTCACAGAAGAGTTTGAAAAGTACGTAAAGCTGTCCCGGAAAGTGCCTTCAGAGGTCTCCAGCGCCCTGACGGGTATCGAAGAACTGGAGCGTCTTGCCGACACCATGGCGGCTCATCTGGAAATGCGTATCCCGGAAAAACAGGAACTGCTCGAAGCCCTCGATATTCGCCTCCGTGTAGAGCTTCTGCTTGGCAAACTGGATGGCGAAATTGATCTTATTGAAGTTGAAAAACGCATTCGCGGCCGCGTAAAAAAGCAAATGGAGCGCAGTCAGCGCGAGTATTACCTCAATGAGCAGATGAAGGCTATCCAGAAAGAAATGGGTAACCTTGGAGAGGGTAATAACGATTTTGAGGAGCTTGAGCAGAAGCTTGAAGAGGCAGGGCTGCCGGAAGAGGCTCGCAAAAAGACAGAATCGGAGCTGAATAAGCTGAAAATGATGTCGCCCATGTCTGCTGAGGCTACAGTAGTACGTGGCTATATCGACTGGATGCTGGCAGTACCCTGGAAAAAGCGCAGTCGGGTGCGTCACGACATTGAAAAAGCGCGGGAGATTCTTGATCAGGATCACTACGGCCTTGAAGAGGTCAAGAAGCGCATTCTTGAATACCTCGCAGTGCAGAGCCGCGTGAAAAAGGTAAAGGGGCCTGTGCTTTGTCTGGTGGGCCCTCCTGGTGTTGGTAAGACCTCCCTTGGGCAGTCCATCGCCCGTGCCACCAACCGCAAGTACACGCGAATGGCCTTGGGTGGTGTGCGGGATGAAGCCGAAATTCGCGGCCACCGCAAAACTTACATAGGCGCATTGCCGGGTAAGTTGCTGCAAAAACTGGCCAAAGTCGGTGTTAAAAACCCTCTGTTCCTGTTTGACGAAATCGACAAGATGGGTATGGATCATCGTGGCGACCCGGCGTCGGCATTGCTGGAAGTGCTGGATCCGGAGCAGAATCACACGTTTAACGATCATTATTTGGAAGTGGACTACGACCTTTCCGATGTCATGTTCGTGTGTACCTCCAACTCCATGAACATCCCTTCTGCATTGCTTGACCGCATGGAAGTTATCCGGATTCCGGGTTACACCGAGGATGAAAAGGTCAACATTGCGCTGCGCTACCTGTTGCCCAAGCAGATCAAAGCCAACGGATTGCGTAAGGATGAACTCACGCTGCGTGAGGATACCTTGCGAGATATAGTTCGCTATTACACCCGTGAAGCCGGTGTTCGTGGGCTTGAGCGTGAAATTGCCAAGATCTGCCGCAAAGTAGTGCGCGAGCACGTGGAAGCCAACGACAAAGCGGTTATCACGATCGAGCCCGACATGCTTGAGAGCTATTCGGGTGTCCGGAAGTTCAATTATGGGCTGGCGGAAGAAACCAATCAGATAGGTCAGGTGACAGGTCTTGCCTGGACCCAGGTAGGTGGTGAATTACTTACAATTGAGTGTGCTCTCACCCCAGGTAAGGGCCGAGTTGTCAAAACCGGTTCGCTTGGGGATGTGATGCAGGAATCAATCCAGACGGCGCTCACGGTTGTCAGAAGTCGTGCAGCGGGTTTGGGTATTGCAGATGATTTCCATGAAAAACACGATTTGCACGTTCACGTGCCTGAAGGTGCAACGCCCAAAGATGGGCCGAGTGCCGGTATCGGGATGTGCACAGCGTTGGTTTCTGCATTAACCAAAATCCCGGTGCGTGCAGACGTCGCCATGACCGGTGAGATTACTCTTCGCGGTCGGGTTTTGCCTATTGGCGGGCTCAAGGAAAAGCTCCTTGCGGCGCATCGTGGCGGCATCAAGACCATTGTGATTCCTGATGAAAATGTTCGCGATCTCAAAGAGATACCGGATAATATAAAGGAATCGCTGGAGATAATTCCGGTTAAATGGATTGATGAGGTATTGGACATTGCGCTGGCTTATGCACCCGAGCCGCACACGGCCAGTTCGCCGTCAGAAAAGGGCTCAGGTAAACCCCGTGATGACGAAAGTGACAGTGCAGAGCGCATAAATACGCATTAAACCCGACATGAGTTGTTGACACGCCGGAGAACCCATTGGTATAACTGTTTCGCCGTGAAGCAGCCAATACCAAGGGCTCCCGCGCAGTGTGTACCTATTCCAAACACCGGTTGAATGCCGAAAGGAATAAGAAAACCGAAGAATGGAATTCTCCGACCGCTTGTGCGATAGTCGAGAACGTCCAAGAAAAAACAATCCAACCGAGAACATCTTCAACCTGAAAGCGAAGGGGTTTAGTGTGAACAAGTCCGAACTTATCGATGCAATTGCAGAATCAGCAGATATTTCCAAAGCCGCCGCTGGCCGTGCTCTGGACGCAATGACCAACTCTATTACCGGTGCCCTTAAAAGCGGCGATCAGGTAACTCTGATCGGTTTTGGTACATTCTCTGTTAAAGACCGTGCAGCACGCACTGGTCGTAACCCGCAGACGGGTGCCGAGATCAAGATCGCGGCTTCCAAAGTGCCTGGGTTCAAAGCAGGTAAGGCCCTGAAAGACGCCGTTAAGTAACGGTTCTTTCTCCGGTGGCTCCGGTAAAACGGAGTCGCCAAGAAGAATTCAAGGCGCATTCCAACAGGGTGCGCCTTTTTACGTTAAGAGCACCGGCAGCAGATTTTGATAGCGCCGCCAGAATATAAAAACTGCACGACCTTAACAGGGGTTCGGGAGAAACATGCTTCAAGATATACGGGAAAATTCCCAAGGAACGATTGCCAAGATCATCATCGGTCTGTTGGTCGTGTCCCTCTCCATCTGGGGAATGGACGCCATTGTTGGCGGATTCTCCGGCGAGCCGGAAGTGGCAACAGTTAACGGTGAGGATATTACCGAGCGGGATTTCCTTCGGGTAGTTCAGTTGGAAAGCCAGCGTCGTCTGGCCGCTATGGAGCGTCCTGACCCTGCCTTGCTGAATGAAGATCAGATTCGTAAAGATGTGCTTGATTCGCTGATTCAGGAACAGGTTCTTATCCAGGATGCCGACGCTCAGGGCCTTGCGCTCAGCGATGCCGACATTGATGTCTTGATTACCCAAATGCCCCAGTTTCAGGTAGAAGGGCAATTCAACCGTGATCGTTTTGTGGCTTCTGTGCGCAATCTGGGCATGGGTGTTGGCGAGTTCCGTGAAGCCATGCGCAAGCAGTATGTGGTCAACCAGATTCGTGCGGGTATTATGCAAAGTGGCTTGGTCGCCAACGAGAATGCCGCGCAACTGTTGCGGATTCAGAACCAGACCCGGAGTTTCCGTATTCTTCAGATTCCTGCAACTGCCGTTTCTGGTGATATCGAGATTACAGATGCAGACATAGAATCCTTCTATGAGGGTAACAGTGCCGCATTCCAGCAGCCGGAACAGGTGGATGCTGCATATATAACCTTGTCCCTGGGCTCCATGGCCGAAAAAGTTGAGATTAGCCAGAAAGATCTGGAGGCTTACTACGAGCAGAGGTCAGGCGACCTGGCCCGTGAGGAGCGTCGTGCCTCCCATATTCTGATTGAGGATGGTGCTGATGCCGAGCAGACTCTCGCATCGATCAAAGAGCGCCTGAGCGCTGGTGAGAGCTTTGAGGAGCTGGCGAAAGAATTCTCTGTAGACACCGTTTCTGCGAAAGAAGGTGGTGATCTGGGCTATGCGGGCCGCGGCGTTTATGATGAAGCCTTCGAAGAAGCCTTGTTTTCCCTTGAAAAAGGCGCTGTATCCGATCCAGTGAAAACCACTTTTGGTGTGCATTTGATCCGCCTGGATGATGTTCGTCGGTCAGAAGTTCCATCATTGGCAGAGTTGGAGCAGCAGCTTCGCAGCGAACTTGCCCGTGAGCGTGCGCAGGAAAAGTATGCAGAGGTGCGTGCAGAACTGGCGGATTCAGCCTATGCGGCAGATGATCTTGCCGGCCCTGCGAAGGAGCTGGGGTTAGAGATTCGTGAGGCTACTGGAGTCACCAAAAATGGTGGGCAGGCGCCGTTTGACCACGCAGGGCTCGTTCGCCAGTTGTTCTCGGAAGATGTTCTTGAGGGTGGCTATAACACTGAGCTGATCGATGTGGGTGACAATGTCTCCGTTGTAGCCCGCGTGAGAGAGTACCGTGAAGCCCAGAAGCTCGCTCTGGATGACGTTCGAGAGGATATACGCAGAACTCTAGAGGCACGCCAAACGCGGAAGCTGCTGAATGAGCGTGCAAATGCCATCATTGCCGGCCTTGAAGAGGGCAAGGCGCTGGATGCTTTTGATGTTGGTGACTGGGAGCAATTTGAGGAGCAGGCGCGTAATGCTGCGGGTGTCGATCCGCAGGTTGTACAGGCCGCATTCTCCCTGGCCCGGCCTTCTGAGGAATTGCCAAGTTATGGCTCTGCGATGACTCAGAGCGCAGTTGTTGTAGTCGCTCTGGATGCGGTCAACGAAGGCAGTGCAGAGGACAACAGTGCTGATCTGGATCAACTGCGTACTTTCCTGGCCTCACTGGAAGGTCAGCGTGAATACGCGGCTTACCAGCAGTTCCTGAGAAACACCGCAGAAGTATCCCGACCCTAGGTTGAAGCAGGCAATAAAAAAACCCGGACAATTTGCCCGGGTTTTTTTTGCCTGAAACATAGTGGCGGCGTTCAGTCCGGGGTTGACGGAAGTCGCGTCGGCATAAGGCTGTCTTTAATTTTCTTTAGATGCCCAAGAAAGTCTGCGCCACGTTTGAGTGTAACGCCGGTAGCGAGGATATCGATAACGGTAAGATGGATAATTCTGGATGACATAGGCATATACACCTCAATGTCCTCCGGAGCTGTTATTTCCAGCGTGGTTGTGCAAACTTCCGCTAGCGGAGAGTTAGGGGTTGTAATGCCAATAACGGCTGCGCCGTTGTCCCGGGCGATACGGGCAATCTCCACCGTTTCTTTGGTGCGTCCAGTGTAGGAGATCATCACAATCACATCCCCTACACTTGCGCCGGCCGCGACCATTCGTTGCATCAGTGCGTCGTCATAAGACATCACCGGAATGTTAAACCGAAAAAACTTGTGCTGCGCGTCCAGCGCCACTGATGCGGAACCGCCCATGCCGAAAAAGTTAATCTGTTTGGCTTGAATCAGATAATCAATAGCCGTTGCCAAAGCGCGGGGGTCCAGAGCCTGTCGGGCTTTTTCCAGGTTAGCCATGGTACTTAGCATGATCTTGTCGGCAAATTCTGCAACGGTGTCGTCAGGCTCAATGTTCTGGCCTATATAGGGTGTGCCTGTGGCAATGCTTTGTGCAAGGCGGATCTTGAAGTCCGGGAAGCCTGTTGCAGAGAAGCCCCGGCAAAACCGGTTGACGGTGGGCTCGCTGACGTTTGAAGCTCTGGCCAAAGCTGCAATGCTGTAGCGTGTGGCTGCACTGGGGTCGCGCAGGATTGCCTCTGCCACCTTACGTTCCGATTTGTTCAGAGTTTCCAGTCTGGACTGGATGACCTCCAGAAGATTGTCGTCACGATGCGCCCGGTTTTCGGCCATCAAAGCTGCTCCCTGAATTCTGGATGAAATTATTTTGAATATTGGGTGATTATACCGAAATTTTAGCGCATTCGGGGTAGTAAACGTATCAATCTCCGGAAAGCCCCTTGGCTTAATTCGGGCCAGGTGCCATTATTTAGATAAAATTACTACATTTAAAACAACGGACAGGGCGCTTGTTAACGCCTGACTCACCGGAGAGAAGTGTTTAATGGCCAACAGAATCACTACCCGTTGCGACATAATGCTATTTGGTGCTATGGGTGACTTGGCTCAGCGTAAGCTGTTTCCGGCATTCTACCAGCTTGAAAGAGCCGGGCTGCTGGCCGATGGCAGCAGAATACTTGCGATTGCTCGCAGAGAGCTTGATACGGCAGCGGTTCGTAAGCATTTGATGGAAAGGCTTGAGAAGTATGTGAAGCCAGAGGAGTTTGAGCGCCCGGTAGCTGAAACGTTTCTGCGGCGTGTTGAGTACCAGATTCTGGACTTTCACGATGAGGAGGGATTTGGTGTGCTTAACAGTTGGCGCACCGAGTATGACAATCAGCTCATCGTTTACCTGGCAAGCCCCCCCTCCATGTATGGTGTTATCGCCCGCAATCTCAGTTCTGCCAGTTGCTGTACCGAAAACACCCGCGTGGTGGTTGAGAAGCCCATTGGCCATGACCTTGAATCCTCCCGAGTGATCAACGATGAACTTGGCGCAGTGTATAGCGAGAGCCAGCTGTTTCGGATCGATCACTACCTGGGAAAGGAAACTGTTCAGAACCTGATAGCTTTGCGCTTTGCCAATAATCTGTTTGCTTCCCAGTGGGATCAGAACCATATTTCCCATGTTGAAATAACGGTTGCCGAGAGTGTTGGCATTGAAGGGCGGTGGGGGTACTTTGACAAGGCCGGGCAAATCCGCGACATGATCCAGAATCACATGTTGCAGTTGTTGTGCCTGATTGCCATGGACCCACCTGCTGACTTGTCTGCTGACAGTATCCGTGATGAGAAGGTTAAAGTGCTCAAGGCCCTGCGCTCTATCACTCCGGACATGATGGATACCTGCGTGGTACGGGGCCAATACGCAGCGGGCGCCAGCACCGGAAAGCCGGTTCCGGGTTACCTGGAGGAGGAAGGCGCCAACAACAGGAGCGAAACAGAAACCTTTGTGGCGCTGAAAGTGGAAATCGACAACTGGCGCTGGTCAGGCGTGCCGTTCTATATCCGCACTGGCAAGCGCCTTCCGGAAAAGCTGTCGCAGATTATTATTCACTTCAAACCGGCTCCCCATTACATTTTTGATCCGGACCAGAGGCATCTTGCAAACAATAAGTTGATTATACGGTTGCAGCCAGATGAGGGGATGTCCCTTAAAATTCTCACCAAGGATCAGGGGCTGCATAAAGGCATGCGCCTGCGCCAGGGCCCGCTGGAACTGACGTTCTCAGAAACTTTTGAAGCAGAGCGTATTCCCGACGCTTATGAGCGGCTTCTTTGGGAAGTCATGAAAGGTAACCAGTACCTGTTCGTGCGTCGGGATGAAGTAGAGCATGCGTGGCGCTGGGTTGATCGGATTATCCAGAATTGGAATGACGGTGGTGACCCACCGAAGCGATACGCTTCGGGAACCTGGGGGCCTGTGGCCTCCATTGCAATGATCACGCGGGATGGAAGGAGCTGGTATGAAGATGCCTGAACTGGATTTGCCCCAAGGTATAGAAGCTCGGTTCGGAGCGACGCCTCAGCAAGTTGCAGCGCAGCTTGCCGATACAGTTGCCGGATTCCTGCAAGCTCGCCTTGAAATTGCACCACGTGCGAGCCTGGCAGTTTCTGGTGGCTCCACTCCCTTGCCATTTTTTCAGGCCTTGTCGCACAAGGAGCTGGATTGGGGCAGGGTGGATATATTGCTGGTGGATGAACGCTGGGTTGAAGAAACCGATGCCGCCAGCAATACCCGGCTGGTCAAAGCAAACTTGCTGCAGAATAACGCAGCAGCAGCCAGGTTTTTTTCTCTCAAGCAGAAGGGTGATACACCGGAAGACGGCTTGGCCGCAGCTAATGCTGAGCTTGTTAAGCTCACGCGCCCTCTGGATGTCCTGATTCTTGGGATGGGCAATGATGGCCATACCGCATCGCTATTTCCTGATGCTCCGGAGCTTGCCCATGGAATGAGCCTGGAAAGCCGGGAAACCTTGGCTGCGATGACGCCACCTTCCCAGGCACATCAGCGCATCACGCTCACCTATGCCTTTATGCATAGGGCTCGTTTTGTTGCGCTGCACCTAAAGGGCGACGACAAACTGGACACCTTGAAGAAGGCACTGAGCGAGCCCAGCCGCATGTTAGCGATGCCCGTTCGTGGATTCCTGAAGCCGGGGCTCCAGGTCTTCTGGAGCCCCTGAGCCTTTCCTGGCCCATCATAAGCCCCTTTGGAGAGAACCATGAACCTTGTGTCCGACTTTCACCGCGACCGCATCAGATCTGTTTTGGCAGCGTCTCGGCTCATGCCGGTGATCACCATCAAGCATCTTGATGATGCGGTGCCGCTTTGTCAGGCGCTCTTTGATGGGGGTATTCGGGTAATGGAAATAACCTTGCGCACGGAGCATGGGGTTGAGGCGATAAAACAGGTACGGGAAGCCCTGCCGGATGCGTGGGTTGGTGCAGGCACCGTCACCTGCGTTGATCAGTACCGCAAAGCTGAAACAGCAGGCGCTCAGTTTGTTGTCACTCCGGGCGTTACAAAAGCGCTTCTGGATTTTGCGTTAACGTCTGAAGCACCTCTTTTGCCGGGAGTATCAACGGCGTCCGAGTTGCTGCTCGGTTACGGATTGGGTTACCGGGAATTCAAGTTTTTTCCAGCGGAGGTGGCAGGTGGACCGCCTGCCTTGAAAGCGTTTGGTGGCCCGTTCCCCGATGCGGTTTTTTGTCCAACCGGCGGTGTTCGCCGCGAGACAGCCAGGGATTACCTGGCCTTGGGCAACGTACTCACGGTAGGGGGTAGCTGGCTGACGCCAGAGGATGTTGTAGCCAGGAAGGATTGGGCTCAGGTAACCGAAATTGCCCGAGCCAGTCTCTCTGATATCAGCTGATATCAGAGCCCACCCTGACGATCTTCATGGCATTGGTGCCACCTTGGGCATTTACATAATCACCCTTGGTGATTACCACCAAATCGCCCACATTGACCACTTTTCTATCCAGTAGTTCTGCAATCGCCCGAGCATTGGTTTGCTCTGGGGGAATCGTCTCTGAATCAAATGGAATTGTCTGAACACCGCGGTACATGACAACCCGGTGTTGTGTGGAATGGTGCCTTGAATAGGCAAAAATTGGCAAACTGGACTTTATGCGCGACATCAAACGCGGGGTTGCGCCTGTTTCTGTCATGCAGATGATCGCTGCCACGCCAGTAAGATGGTTGGCGGCATACATGGCCGACAAGGCTACAGCCTCATCTATCTGTTCCATGCTTTCATGCATGCGGTGCTTCGACTGATGCATTGTGGGATGTTTTTCTGCACCCAGACATATGCGTTCCATAGCCTCGACCGCTTCTACCGGGTAATCACCGACGGCAGTTTCTGCGGATAGCATGACCGCGTCTGTGTAATCCATAACGGCGTTTGCAACATCCGACACCTCAGCCCTCGTCGGCATGGGGTTGGTGATCATGGACTCCATCATTTGTGTTGCGGTAATCACCGCACGGTTAAGCACACGGGCTCGTGAGATAATGTGTTTTTGCACGCCCACCAACTCGGCATCGCCAATTTCTACGGCGAGATCGCCCCGCGCCACCATAACGGCATCGGATGCTTCGATCACGGAGTCCAGAGCACCCACATTGTGTGCCAACTCAGCCCGTTCAATTTTTGCAACCAGTCCAGCGGTTGATCCGGCTTCCTTGAGCAGTTTGCGGGCTGTGTGCATATCGTCAGCTGTGCGGACAAATGAGACCGCAACATAATCGGCACCCATGCGGGCTGCTGTGACTATATCCTGTTTGTCTTTTTCGGTAAGCGCATCAGCAGAGAGCCCGCCACCACGCTTGTTCAGGCCTTTGTTGTTCGACAGTGGCCCGCCAATCAGAACTGTTGATGTGATGCTGTGCCCATCAACAGATTTTACTTCCATCTCGATGCGGCCGTCGTCCAGAACCAGTATGTCGCCCGGTTCAACATCGTCGATCAGTTGTTCATAGTCGATACCCACGCGCTCATCCGTGCCGGCTTCTTTGTCCATTGAGGTGTCCAGAACAAATGTTTGCCCAGCCTGCAGGGTGACCTTGTTTTCAGCAAAGCGGGCGATCCGAAGTTTCGGGCCCTGAAGGTCGGCGAGTAAAGCTACGAACCGTCCTTGTGCTGCGGCCGCTTCACGCACCTTGCGGGCACGTTCAAGATGCTCATCCGCGCTGCCATGGGAAAAGTTTAGTCGGGTAACATCGACTCCGGCACGGATGATGGCAGCCAGGGATTCTGGAGAATCTGTGGCAGGGCCTAGGGTGGCGACAATCTTGGTACGCCTGAGCATATATAATGTCCCTTGCTTGTTCGGGTTAATGTTGTTCAAGTTTGTGTTTGTTCCGGAGTGGTCGCCTTTATTGGCTGGCCTCCATCAGTGCGAGAGCATTGTCCAGCATCCGGTTTGAGAATCCCCACTCATTATCGTACCAAGCCATGACTTTTACATGACAGCCAAGAACGCGAGTGTGGTTTGCGTCGAAAATGCTGGATAGGGCATTGTGGTTGAAATCGATGCTGACCAGTTTCTCGACGCTGTAGCCTAGTACCGGATTGGATTCAGCAGCGGCCTTTACCGCAGCATTTACTTCTTCAATGGAGGTTTCCCGGCTTGCGATAAACCCGAAATCGACCAGCGACACGTTGATTGTTGGCACTCGCACTGCCAGGCCGTCAAGCTTTCCATCCAGCTCGGGAATGATTTTCCCGATGGCTGCTGCGGCGCCGGTTTTGGTCGGGATCATCGACTGGGTTGCGGAGCGGGCGCGGTAGAGATCAGTATGGTACACATCGCTTAAATTCTGATCGTTCGTATAAGAATGTATGGTTGTCATTAGTCCGCTTTCGATGCCTATCGCGTTATGTAGCGCATCGGCAACCGGTGCCAGGCAGTTGGTGGTGCAGGACGCACTGGAAATAATAGTGTGCTGTGCCGTGAGTGTGTTGTGGTTTACACCATAAACAATCATGGCATCGGCATCCGGGCTTGGTGCCGAGATAATAACCTTGCGGGCGCCGGCTTTGATGTGGGCTTCTGCCTTATCACGCTTTGTGAATAGTCCGGTGCACTCCAAAACAAGGTCAACATTCAGTTCGCCCCAGGGCAGATCTTCCGGGTTGCGAATGGCGGTGATAGCAATCCGGTCGCCATTTACGCTGATAGATTCGGCATCGTGGCTGACTTCTGCATTAAAACGCCCGTGAACACTGTCATACTTGAGCAGGTGGGCATTGGTTTCAGCGTCGCCAAGGTCGTTGATTGCAACTACATGGAGTCGGTTGCGGTAGTCATTTTCATAAAGTGCGCGGAGGATGTTGCGGCCAATCCGTCCAAAACCATTAATTGCGATACGAATTGTCATATTCTGGATCCTGATCTAGATGTTTTGTTCGATTCTTGCTCGAACTTTGTTGTTAATGTAGTAAATATAGCAAAATAATGTTCGGTTATGAACGTCATAGTGATGAATGGCGGAAAGAGAAGGTAAAATTACGTACTATTGAGTGTAATTGCATAACTGGCAGATATTGGAGCTTCAAAATGCATCCGACGGTTCAAAAAGTTACCCAGCGAATTATCGACCGCAGCCGCGCCTCTCGAGAGGATTACCTTGGCCGGATGAATGAGCTTAAAGCACAGTCGCCGCATCGGGGCGCGCTCTCCTGCAGTAATCTTGCCCATGGCTTTGCTGCTTGTGGCCAAAGCGATAAAGACACGTTGAAGCTAATGAACAAAGCCAATGTGGCCATGGTTTCCGCTTATAACGACATGCTTTCAGCGCATCAGCCATACGCGGGTTTTCCTGATGTTATTCGTGAGGCGGCCCACGGCATGGGGTCTGTGGCCCAGTTTGCGGGTGGCACACCCGCCATGTGCGATGGCGTTACTCAAGGCCAGCCCGGTATGGAGCTCAGCCTGTTCTCTCGGGACACTATCGCCATGAGCACGGCGGTAGCTCTGAGCCACAACATGTTCGATGCCACATTATTACTGGGTGTTTGCGACAAAATTGTTCCCGGACTAATGATCGGGGCACTCAGTTTTGGGTACCTGCCCACCATCCTTGTTCCAGCCGGCCCTATGCCTTCTGGCCTTCCGAATAAAGAAAAACAGCGAATTCGTCAGCTTTATGCCGAGGGTAAGATAGGCAAAGAGGAGTTACTCGAGGCAGAGAGCAAGTCTTACCACAGTCCAGGCACCTGCACCTTTTATGGCACGGCCAACAGCAACCAGTTACTGGTTGAGGTTATGGGGCTGCATTTACCCGGGGCGGCCTTTGTTCACCCGAACACGCCGTTGCGGGATCAGCTGACCCGTGCCGCAACCGAGCAAGTGATCCGTCTATCCAGGCCCCAGGGGGGAGAGCTTGGCTTGGGTGATATGGTTGATGAGAAAAGTATTGTGAATGCGCTGGTTGCGCTTCTGGTAACGGGAGGCTCCACCAACCATACGCTGCATTGGGTGGCGATTGCCCGCGCTGCCGGTATTATTATCGACTGGGATGATTACGCCGATCTTTCCTCCGCAGTGCCTTCCATGACTCGCATCTACCCCAATGGCGAAGAAGATGTGAATGCCTTCCACGAAGCCGGTGGCACACCATTCCTGATTCGGGAACTGCTTGATAACGGGCTCTTGCATAACGATGTGGAGACGGTTGTAGGGCGAGGGCTGGAACGCTATACCCAAATGCCAACATTGGAATCCGGCAAGTTGGTCTGGCGGCCATTTATTGGAAAAAGCCTGCGCCCGGACGTTCTAAGTACTGCTTCTGAGCCTTTTGCGCCAGACGGTGGGCTCAAGGTGTTGCACGGCAACCTGGGGCGGGGCGTGATCAAGGTCTCTTCGGTTGCGGCAGAACACCACAGAGTCGAAGCGCCCGCTGTGGTGTTCAATGATCAGAATGAATTGAAAGCGGCGTTCGATGCGGGCGAACTGGATAAAGATTGCGTTGTTGTCGTGCGCTTTCAGGGCCCAAGATCCAATGGCATGCCGGAACTGCACAAGCTGACGCCGTATCTCGGCGTGTTACAGGATAGAGGGTTCAAGGTTGCCCTGGTTACGGACGGCCGAATGTCTGGAGCGTCAGGCAAGGTTCCTGCTGCAATTCACGTATACCCGGAAGCTCTCGAAGGTGGGGCGCTTGCCCGGGTTAAAGATGGTGACACTATATGCCTGGATGCTGATAAGGGCACCCTGGAAATCCTTGTCGATGAAGCGGAGTTCGCAAGCCGGCAACCCGCGAGGCCAGACTTATCGGGGTATCAAAAAGGCTTTGGTCGAGAGTTGTTTGGCTGGATGCGGCGCGCGGTCAGCACGCCGGAAGAAGGTGCCAGTGTGTTCGGAGATCACAGATAGTGAATCAAGGTGTCTTGATCGAACCTGTACTGTTGGTTGTAGACGCCGTTCTCAGCTCGGCGTCCTGCGGCCAACACCATGGTGACCAGCCCTTTGCGGGGCAGTTTTAGCAATTTGCGCACGCGGCACTCGTCAAATCCTTCCATGGGGCAAGAGTCGTAACCGTGTGCACGAAGTGCGAGCATCAGGTTCTGGGCCGCTAAAGCTGTGGATTTGGTTGCCCATACTTTCATTTCGTTCACTGAGTAGGGACCACGGGGAACAGGGCGGGTCAGCCCTACAGCCAGTCCCAGGGACTTCTTGGCCACTCCCAGGACACCAAATGGCCCTTGGTTGTAATGAATAGGTGCGATTTTTTTGTAGTACTTTTCAACAATACCAGGCAGCTTTTCATCTTTTGGCCATTCTTCCAGCGCGAGGCGAGCGTGCTTTCTCCAGGTGTCTGGGCGCGCAACAATTGCAATCAATACGGGGGCGGTGGTCGCAGCATTCTGTCCCAGGCAGGCTTCAGCAAGTTTGCTTCGTAACTCGGGTGTTCTGACAACAAAAAACTCCCAAGGCTGCAGATTGCTGGAGTTTGGTGCCAGTGTGGCCAGCTCCAGGCAGTCCTCAAGTACCGCATCGGGGATGGGTTCATCTGTGAAGCGCCGGATAGAGCGGCGGCTACGAACGACCTTGCGAAACTCCTCAATATCAATTTCTGGTAGGGGTAGGGGGCTTGCTTTTGCGTTCATTATTAATACCTGGTGGTGTTGCGGCGAGCGATTCAGGCTGCTTGCCGCCTTGGATTTTGAGCTCTATGGTTACGGGAAATCGATTCTTATGCAATCGCCGGAGTGATTTGGAATCTATGATGGATAAACTTGCCCACCTGTCTTTTGAAGAGCTGGTGCAACAGGTGCGCGCCTGCAATCTGTGCGCAGACTTCTTGCCGCTAGGGCCGCGGCCAGTTGTGCAGTTGTCTCCGGAGTCCAGAATTCTTGTGGTGGGGCAAGCACCCGGAAGGCGTGTTCACGAAACTGGCGTGCCGTTTAACGATCCAAGCGGTGACCGGTTGCGGCAGTGGATGGGGATTACACGGGAGGAGTTTTACGATGACCGAAAACTGGCCATTTTGCCCATGGGGTTCTGTTACCCCGGAACCGGGAAATCCGGTGATCTACCTCCAAGGCCGGAATGCGCACCAGCATGGCGTAGCGCATTGCTTGAGCGTTTGCCCAGCATCGCGCTGACGTTGGTGATAGGGCAGTACGCCCATGCCTGGCATTTACCCGGTGCAAAGAAATCTGTTACAGAAAACGTCCGGAACTGGCAGCATTTCTGGCCAGAAGTGCTGCCGATGCCTCATCCAAGCCCGCGCAATAACCTCTGGTTGCGCCGGAATGCCTGGTTTGAAACCGAGGTGATTCCGGAGCTTCAGGAACGGATATCCCAACTTCTATAAGTTTTTCTCAAGGTACGCATCAAGCACTTCAACCTCACTAATTGACGCATAGAGCCCCTGTTTGGTTCTGCGCCAAAGGATGTCCTCTGAAGTCATTGCCCACTCGTGTTTTACAAGGTGCTGAACCTCTTTCTCATACAGGTTGCCGGTAAAGAGTTGGCCTAGCTCCTCCATAGAGGTGCATCCCTGCAGGAGTTCGCGGGAAGCTGTGCCGTAAGTTCTCACATAACGGCTAATAATGTCGTCAGCCAACCAGGGGAAATTCTGCTTGAGTTCTGCTGCAAGGCTATCCTTGGTGGCAAAATCACCGCCAGGCAAAACTGCGGTTTTCGTCCAGCGGCCACCGGCTTCCGGAAAGAAATGACAAAGCTTGTTGGTTGCGACCTCGGCAAGCTTTCGGTAGGTAGTTATTTTGCCGCCGAAAACTGAAATCAAAGGCGCCTTGCCTTTTGCCTGGTCAATCTCAAACGAGTAGTCGCGGGAGGCCTTTTGGGCATTTTCTTCTTCACCGTCCATAAGTGGCCGGACACCGGAGTAAGACCAGACCACATCTGAGGGTTCCAGCTGTCTGACAAAGTGCGCATTTACAATCTTCAGCAGGTAGTCTGTCTCTTCCGGAGAAATTTTGGCATCTTTGGGGTCGCCTTCGTATTCAACATCCGTGGTGCCCACCAGAGAGAATTGATCTTCGTATGGGATCACAAACACGATGCGCTCATCTTCGTTCTGGAGAATGTAGGCTTCCTGATCCTGGTTGAGCTTGGGCACAACAATATGGCTGCCTTTAACCATTCGTATTGCTTTGGGCGCTGGCATGGAGAGAGTTTCTCCAAACAGCTTGCTTACCCAGGGGCCAGACGCGTTAACAATAACCCTGGCTGAAACGGTTTTCTCTTCTTCGCTGACCATATCGCGTAGGGTAACGGTCCAGTTCTTGTCTCCACGTACTGCATTCACGCACTTGGTTCGGGTGAGAATGGTTGCACCCGACTCCTGTGCCTTTTTCGCAGTAAGAATGACCAATCTTGCGTCATCAACCCAACCGTCGGAGTACTCAAACCCTTTGGTGATGTCTGGCTTTAATGGTCCTGACTTATCAAAGCGGATTGAACGTGACCCGGGCAGCATTTCGCGTTTGGCCAGGTGGTCATAAAGGAACAAGCCTGTACGTATCATCCAGGCTGGTCTCAAGTGAGGGCGATGGGGAAGCCGAAAGCGCATTGGCCACATGATATGGGGTGAGTTCTTGAGCAGTGACTCGCGCTCAGCCAGGGCTTTTTGTACGAGCCGGAACTCATAGTGCTCCAGATAACGAAGCCCGCCGTGAATGAGCTTGCTGCTGTTCGAGGAGGTTGCAGATGCCAGGTCGTTCATTTCACAGAGCAGCACCTTGAGGTTGCGGCCAGCCGCGTCCATCGCTATTCCTGTGCCATTAACGCCGCCGCCAACCACGACAACATCGTACTGTTCATGCCCCATAGTCATTGCTAGTCATCTCCTGATGCTAAGGGAAAAGGCGCCATTTTGAGGTGCTGAAAGCGAACTTTTCTGAAGCGAAAAAGGTTATTTGAGTAGTATGCGAAAGACTTATGTTTTCGTAAAGGAAAATATAGAAAATAAACGAAGATTCTGATGGGTGTTAAAGTGAAGCTGACGACTCAATGCCTGGCGCTAATCAAACAATGTGGAGTTTGATGCTGTTCTCTTTCAGAATCCGGGAGATTTCGGCAGGTGGTTTTTGGTCGGTAAATACATGATCTGCCTGGGATATATTGCCAAGCCTTACCATTGCATTTCGGCCAAACTTGGAATGGTCGGCGGCGAGTAGAACCTGATTGGAATTGGCGATAATAGCCTGCGCCACCCGAACTTCGCGGTAGTCAAAATCAAGCAGGGAGCCATCGTTGTGGATACCGCTGATTCCGATGATGCCGAAGTCCATTTTGAATTGATTGATAAAGTCGCGGGTTGCCTCGCCAACTATGCCGCCATCACGACTTCTGACCTCTCCGCCGGCAATGATCACATGAAAATCCTCTTTGGCAGAGAGGATGGAGGCAACGTGAAGATTATTGGTTACAACCTGCAGGTTGTTCTTCTGGAGCAGGGCTTTGGCGATAGTCTCAGTGGTGGTACCAATATTGATGAACATTGAGGAATTGTCGGGGATCATTGCAACCATGGCTTCGGCAATGCGTTCCTTGGCTTCCAGATCCATAATCTTCCGGGCATGGTAGGAGGTATTCATTGTGCTGGAATCGATTCCGGCCCCACCATGATGCCGGCGTAGCTTGTTCTCTTTGGCGAGTTCGTTCAGATCCCGGCGGATGGTTTGGGGGGTTACCTTGAATTGGTCTACCAGCTGCTCGGTGGTTACAAAGCCGTTCTGTTGGATCAGCTCAATAATCAGATCCTGTCGCCGCCGCTGTGCCATTCAAAAAGCCTCCACCCTGCCGTTGTTCTTATGCGAAATAATGAGCAATTATAAACTCAGTTAGAGTAAAGTTTAGTCCTTTTGAGCATTTTATACAGTATTTAGAGCCACTTATCTGTTCGTTGGCAGATGATGTTCGCGAAATCTCTTGGCAATCATATTCAAAAAAGTAAACATACGAACAAATAAGAAAGCGAGGACGAAATAGCGATGAGCCAGTACCTGCTATCCATTGATCAGGGCACCACCAGTTCCCGGGCCATACTGTTTGATTTGAAGGGCAACATACACGCCGTACGCCAGCAGGAATTTCCTCAGCATTTTCCGGATAGTGGGTGGGTTGAACACGATCCGGAGGATATCTGGTCAACTGTCACTCAGACCTGCAACGAGGTTATGGCGGAGGAGTGCGGAGTTGATGACGAGGTTGTTGCGGTAGGTATTACCAATCAGCGGGAAACCACCATTGTTTGGGACAGGAAAACAGGCAAACCGGTTTACAACGCGATTGTGTGGCAGGACCGCCGAACTGCTTCCTATTGTAAGTCCCTCAAGAGCGCGAGCCGAGAACCCGCAGTCCACAGTAAAACCGGCCTGTTGATCGATCCCTATTTTTCTGCAACCAAAATTCGCTGGATTCTTGATAATGTTCCTGGTGCCCGTGAACGTGCAGAGCGGGGGGAGCTGGCTTTTGGAACGATCGACACGTTTCTTTTGTGGCGTCTGACTGGCGGGCGAGTACACAAAACCGACGCCACTAACGCAAGCCGAACCCTGCTGTTCAACATCCACACCCAGCAGTGGGACCCGGAGTTGCTTGAGCTGTTCAACATTCCTGAATCCCTGCTGCCCGAGGTGCTGGATTCCGCTGACGACTTTGGTGAGATCACAGAGTGTGAAGCCCTCAATGGGGTGTCGGTGCTTGGTGTGGCGGGCGACCAGCAGGCAGCCCTGTTCGGCCAAACCTGTTTCGATGTAGGAATGGCAAAAAGCACCTATGGCACCGGGTGTTTCCTCATGCTCAATACTGGTGACAAGGCATTGAAATCTGAGCACCGGCTGTTAACAACAGTAGCCTACCGCTTGAATGGCAAGCCTACCTACGCCATGGAGGGCAGCATTTTTGTGGCAGGCGCAGCGATTCAGTGGTTGCGCGATGGCCTGCAATTGATCGAGAACGCCTGCGACACAGAGCCATTGGCAAAGGATACGCCAGTAGATCATGGTGTTTATCTTGTGCCTGCCTTTACCGGGCTTGGGGCGCCTTATTGGGACCCAAATGCCCGGGGGGCGATTTTTGGTTTGACCAGAGATACGGGCATAAAAGAAATCGTGACCGCAGGGCTGCAATCTGTGTGCTACCAAACCAAAGACTTGCAGAAGGCCATGGAAAAAGACGGCATGCGCCCGATTACTCTGCGGGTTGATGGCGGCATGGTGGCGAATAATTGGGTGCTTCAGTTCCTTGCAGACATTCTGGGCGCGAGGGTCGATAGACCATCCATTATAGAAACAACAGCTTTGGGTGTGGCGTATTTGGCAGGGCTCAAGGCAGGTGTTTATGAATCACTCGATGAGCTTTCGGATCTTTGGCGGTGTGACCGTAGCTTTGAGCCCATCATGACAAAACAAAAACGCGATGAGCTGTATGAAGGATGGATTCATGCCGTTCAGAAACTCTAACCAGATCCATTGAGATCAGCAGACATAGCCGGGAGTAGGGGGTTAACGAACCCCCAACTCCCGTAGTCGTTTGTAGAGTGTGTTCCGACTGATCGAAAGCTCTCTGGCAGCGCTGGACACGTTACCTTTACACCTGTGATAAACCTGCAGTATATGGGCATGGCTATTACGCTCATCGCCCTCCCGCCGGTTTGGAATTATAGCTGGCTCAGGCTTGAAGCCGTTTGAGTGCTCGGAATCTGAAACTTCGTCTGGGGGTGTTATGCCGCTGTACTCAGCGAGAAAATCAGCAGGCAAGTGCCAAATTTGCACGTCCTCGCTATCAGCCAAGGCGATAGCTACTTTCAAAACGTTTACCAGCTGACGGATGTTGCCTGGCCAGCGGTGGTTTTCCAGCGTTGACAATAATTGAGGCGCTAAATATTCGCTTTGGCTCGAGTCCCGATGTTGCTGATAGATATGCTGAATCAGGCTTCGTATATCTTTGCGATGCCTCAGCGCCGGCAATTCTACAGACAGGCCGTTGATCCGATAATAAAGGTCAGCCCGGAACTGCCCGGATTCTATGCTGGATAGCGGGGAGCGATTGGTTGCTGTGATCAGCCAAATATCAACCACAATGCTCTCTGTTGCGCCCACCGGCGTAACCACCCGTTCCTGTAATACCCTAAGCAGTCTTGATTGGGCGGAAACCGGCATTTCGCCAATCTCATCGAGAAACAAAATGCCTTTGTGAGCATTGCGGATCAAACCAAGGGAGCCTTTAGCCCGTGCGCCTGTAAATGCTCCTGGCTCGTAACCAAACAGCTCTGATTCCACAAGTTCTGGCGGTATAGCTGCGCAGTTGACGGCAACCAGCGGTTGATCTTTTCGGTTCGAAGCCTTGTGCAACGCATTCACCAGCACTTCTTTTCCTACACCTGTCTCACCCGTTATCAGAACCGGAACGCCCCGCTCCAGGACTTTCAAACTTTGCTCGGCACACCGGCGTACGGAGGCGTCACCGTATTCGAGGTTGGAAAAGCTTGCCTGCTTATCAGGGAAAGTGGAGTGCTGCACACCTGCTAACGTCTCAGCAGGCGCTGTTCGGATTGTTGAGGGCCGTTTTACAAGGGCGCTGAGCCGGACCTTACTTTTGGTTTTCAGCTGTAATGGAGCTTGTTCCGGGTGGCCAAGAATGCCACTGCGATCGGTAGTGAACAGTTCATCAAGCATGACATTCTTTGTTTGAGTGCCCAGTAGTTGGTCGGCTCGCCGGTTGCTGGCGACAACCTGGCCTGAATCATTGCATACGAGGATCCCAGACCAGGGACTATCAAAGTTATCGGCGGTCGTATTGAGTATGATTTGAAAGAAGTCAGCCTCGAACTGGCGATTGAGCAGCCGGTTTTCAACGGATTGAGCAAGCAGACGAACCATACCGAGAGTGTGATCCTGTGGCAGGTAGGCATCACTGAACACGCTCAGCACACCAGCAAGCTGTTTTTTTGAATCGAATATGGGAGCAGCTGAAGCTATGAGGCTTCTGTGTACCTTCAGGAAATGTTCGCTCCTTTGTACCTGTACCGCCCGCCCGGTTGCTATGGCCGTTCCTATGGCATTGGTGCCGCACAGTTGTTCCTGCCAGTTGGCGCCTTGCTGGAACCAGGGCTTTAACCGGGATTCAGTGATGCGCTGGTCTCCCCAGCGTTTCAGTATCCTGCCTTTCTGGTCCGCCAGAAGAATCAGGCAGCGACTGCTGGAAAGTACGTTCCGGTAATAGGGAAGCACCTCAGCCTCTGAGCTGGCGATGAGTTCACCATACTGGCACGTTAAATCTTGCAGCTGCTCGCTGCTGAGTGTTGGCTGAATTGGTTCGCCTTCGTGGTCGAGGCCAATGGCAATACAGCGCTGCCAGGAATCAGAAATGTCCGTTCGATTTGACGTGTATGTGCTCTTCTTCATCAGACTACATCCCTGTGTTCGCTTTCTTGTTTTTGGATATGCCTTGGGAAGCATGTGTTCAGTTGATGTGCGAGAACTGTTCAATAATCTGTTTAACAGTTGTTCACGTCAATGCTTTGTTTGAACAAATTGTTTCCAAGCGAACATTGCTGTTTTCGAATGGGAAACCAGGGTGTTTTTGAGCTTTGTATATAAAAACAATAACTTGGAGTTATGGTCTGGGCGGATAGGTAAAAACTGGTATGCGATTTGCGTTCATGCTCGCAAACATTAAGTTTCCGGGTGTTCGTTTTATATCCGGTCGCGCTTTAATAAGAATAACAAGGAAAGCTTATGTCCTTAACGCTGGAGAACCTCTCCCGCACGGTCGACGGTGTCGATTACGTTCGGGATGCCAACCTCACTTTTGAGGCGGGATCTTTCAATGTTCTGCTTGGCCGGACACTAGCCGGTAAAACCTCAATGATGCGCCTGATGGCCGGCCTTGATAAGCCGACGAAGGGGCGTGTGCTCTACAAGGGGGAAGATGTTACCGGGCAGAGTGTGCAGCGCCGGAACATTTCGATGATCTACCAACAGTTCATCAATTACCCCACGCTCACCGTTTACGAAAACATCGCATCACCGCTACGCCTTGCCAAAATGTCAGGGTCCGAAATTGATCGCCGGGTGAAAGAAACCGCGTCAATGCTGCGGATCGAACCTCTGCTTAAACGTTACCCTCTTGAACTTTCCGGCGGCCAGCAACAGCGCACGGCCATGGCGCGAGCACTGGTAAAAGATGCAACGCTGGTGCTGTTCGATGAACCCCTGGTGAACCTTGATTACAAGCTGAGGGAAGAGCTTCGTGCAGAGCTGCGGGATTTGTTTCGAGAGCGCCAATGCATTGCAGTTTACGCAACCACGGAAGCCAATGAGGCTTTGGCGTTGGGTGGCACCACAACTCTGTTGCATGAGGGTGGCGTTGTTCAGAGCGGGCCTGTTATGGATGTTTATCGCTCACCCGTTAACACCCTCGCGGCACAGCTGTTCAGTGAGCCGCCCATGAACATCATCCGTGGCCGTGTAAGCGATACCGAAGTGACCTTCGATGAGTATTCACACCACGCATTAACTCAGGAGTTGGCAAGGTTGGCCCCGGGCGACTATTGGTTCGGGATTCGGCCCAGCCACATAGCGCTGGTGCCTGCCAATGATGATGACCTTGAGATGTCTATGGAGGTTGCTCTCAGCGAGATCAGTGGCTCAGAAACCTTCATGCATGTTGAGAACAGCCATTTCGAGATGGTGTTGCAGTTGATGGGCGTTCATCAATATCACACTGGCGCGCCGCTCAAGGTGTACTTGCCAGTGAACAAACTGTTTGTATTCGACAGTAATGAGCAGCTGGTGCACACACCAACACGGGTTTCAGGAGGTGCAAACTGATGGCTGAAATTCAACTGAAATCTTTGGCGCACAGTTACAGCGCAAACCCATCGGGCCCCGGTGATTACGCTATCCGACAGCTGGATCATGTATGGCACAAGGGCGGAGCTTACGCGCTGCTTGGGCCATCGGGTTGTGGCAAAAGCACCATGCTGAACATTATCTCAGGGTTGGTTCAGCCCTCTGAAGGGGAGGTGCTGTTTGATGGCAAGCGGGTGAACGAGCTGTCACCCCGAGACAGAAATATCGCCCAGGTGTTTCAGTTCCCTGTGGTCTACGACTCGATGACTGTATTCGAAAATCTGGCGTTTCCCCTCAAGAACAACAAGGTGCCAGCTGCAAAGATCAAGACCCGTGTGCAGGAAATTGCAGAGGTTCTTGAAATTGAGGACAAACTGCACAAGAAGGCGAAGAACCTTACGGCTGACGAAAAGCAAAAGGTTTCCATGGGCCGTGGTTTGGTGAGGGAAGATGTCTCCGCCATTTTGTTTGATGAACCTTTGACGGTTATCGATCCTCAGCTCAAGTGGAAGTTGCGTAGAAAGCTCAAGCAGATTCACGAGCAGTTCGATATCACCATGGTGTACGTCACCCACGATCAGCTTGAGGCATCTACCTTCGCCGACAGAATTGCCGTGATGTTCGACGGGCAGGTGGTGCAATTCGGCACACCCACGGAGCTGTTCGAAGCACCCAACCACACGTTTGTCGGCTACTTCATCGGTAGCCCAGGCATGAATATTCTGGAGGTTGAAAGATGCCAGGGGGGCGTTCGGTTTGATTCAACTGAACTGCGCCTCGAACCCTGGCAGTCAGAGATTCTCGGGGGCATGAAATCCGACAATCTGAAGGTTGGTATCCGGCCCGAGTTTATCGAAATCTCCCCGGTAATGTCCGATGACACCTACGCCGCTGAAGTGCGGGATGTGGAGGATCTTGGTACCTACAAGATTGTGACGGTGAAACTCGGCGAACAGCAGATGAAAGTGCGCCAGAGTGAAGAGTTTGATGCCGGCATTGGTAGCCAGGTAAATCTCCTGTTCCCGGGGCAGTGGCTAATGCTTTATGTGGATGAATTCCTGGTACAGGAGCAACAGTGATGGACAAGATCCCGGATAACAGAGCCTGGTGGCTCGTCCTGCCGGTTTTCCTGCTCGTAGCCTTTTCGGCACTCGTACCACTTATGACGGTGGTGAACTATTCCGTTCAGGATATTTTTGGCCCGGGCCAAGCCTACTACGTTGGCACGGAGTGGTTTAAAGAAGTTCTGACGGATCAACGATTGCAGGATTCATTGATCCGACAGTTTGCCTTCTCCGGCGCGGTATTGTTGATTCAGATTCCGTTGGGTATTGGTGTTGCGCTTATGATGCCCAAGTCTGGAATCAAGGGGTCACTTTGTCTCATTCTGGTTGCTATTCCGCTACTTATTCCCTGGAACGTTGTAGGGACTATCTGGCAAATATTTGCCCGGGGCGATATCGGATTATTTGGCTGGGCGGTGAACCAGGCCGGCATCGATTACAACTACACGGGGGATACGGTAGATGCCTGGCTGACCGTCCTTCTTATGGATGTTTGGCACTGGACACCTCTGGTTGCTCTGTTGTGCTACTCAGGATTGAGGGCTATTCCCGAGGCCTTTTACCAAGCCGCTGAAATTGATCGTGCTTCCAAGTGGGCAGTGTTTCGTTATATCCAGCTCCCGCGCCTAAAGAGCGTATTGATCATTGCTGTGCTGTTGCGGTTTATGGACAGCTTCATGATTTATATCGAACCCTTTGTGCTCACTGGCGGGGGCCCGGGGAGCTCGACGACCTTCCTTAGCCAGACCCTTACAACCATGGCAATAGGGCAGTTTGATCTTGGGCGTGCAGCGGCATTCTCATTGATCTACTTCCTGATCGTATTGCTGATCTCCTGGTTGTTCTTCACAGCCATTACTCACGCCGATAAAGAAAAATAAGGAGAGTGTGATGAGGCAAACAGGCTATAAAAACATCGGGATCACCATATACATCCTGCTCCTTCTTACGCCGGTTTACTGGCTGCTGAACATGTCGTTTAAAACCAACCGTGAAATTCTCGGGGGGCTTACGTTATGGCCGCAGAATTTCACGTTTGATAATTATGCCGTGATCTTTACAGATCCCAGTTGGTATAACGGCTACCTCAACTCAATGGCGTATGTCTCCATCAACGTGGTGATTACCTTGTTGGTTGCTTTGCCTGCGGCCTACGCCTTCAGTCGGTACAAATTTCTGGGGGACAAGCATCTGTTTTTCTGGTTGCTCAGCAACCGGATGGCGCCGCCGGCGGTTTTCCTGCTGCCATTCTTTCAGCTGTATTCATCTATCGGGCTTTTCGATACCCACATTGCCGTTGCCTTGGCCCACTGTTTATTCAACGTGCCCTTGGCGGTTTGGATTCTTGAGGGGTTCATGAAGGGCGTTCCTCGTGAATACGACGAGATGGCTTATATCGATGGCTACAGTTTTCCCAAATTCTTCATCAAAGTGTTTTTGCCGATGATTCGCTCAGGTATCGGCGTAACGGCCTTTTTTGCCTTCATGTTTTCATGGGTTGAGTTGCTTCTGGCGAGAACATTGACCTCTGTGGATGCTCAGCCAATTGGCGCAATCATGACTCGTACGATAGGGGCGAGTGGTATTGATTGGGGTGTGCTGGCCGCGGCTGGCGTTCTAACAATAATCCCAGGCTTGCTGGTTATCTGGTTCGTTCGTAACCATGTGGCTAAAGGCTTCGCTCTCGGGCGCGTTTAAGGAGAAAGCAAATGATTGCCTGGATGAATTGGACCCCTACGGTCATCGTGTTTTTTGCAGTTATTGCAATGATTCTTGCGGTAATGACCGTTTACGAAATCGTGTCTCCCTGCACAGAGCGCAAAGGCTTTCTACCAATAGAGACAACGCGCGGAGACCGACTGTTTATTGGTTTGCTTTCGGCAGCCTACATACACCTCACGTTCCTTGCGGTTAGTGACATCACTTTGTGGATTGCGTTGGCTGTGTCTGTTGTCTGGCTTCTTGTTTTGCTGCGATGGGGCTAGGAAGGCGGTCAAAAAGGGGCAATAAACGCACCCCGAATAAACTTGCTCAAATGTTGTAAAGGATTCGAAACCGAACTATTTTTTCACCAGGAACGAAAGTGATGAGTGTTTGGTTTTCGAAAAGGCAAGGCTAGAAGTAACAAGAGCTGTAACAAGCCAAAAACCGGAGCGAGGGCTTTCTTCGCCCCATTCATAATAAAGATGACGAGGTTGGGTATGTTTAAAAACAATAAATATCCTAAGACCCTACTGCTTGGCGCTGCAATCGGTGCCGTCAGTATGGGCCTGAGCCTGCAGGCCAGTGCTGACCAGTACTCGGATGCAGCTGAAAAGTGGGTAAACGACTCGTTCAAACGGTCTACCCTTACCAAAGAACAGCAGATGGAAGAAATGGCCTGGTTCACCAAAGCTGCGGAGCCTTTCCGTGGCATGGAAATCAATGTTGTTTCAGAAACCATTGCGACCCACGAATACGAATCCAGCGTGCTGGCCAAGGCCTTCACCGACATTACCGGCATCAAGCTTACCCATACCCTGATTCAGGAAGGGGATGTTATCGAGAAGCTGCAAACCCAGATGCAGTCGGGGCGCAACATCTATGATGGCTACGTGAATGACTCTGACTTGATTGGTACTCACGTCAGGTACGGTAAGGTTGTAGCGGTTGAAGATATTATGAAGGGTGAAGGCAAGGACCTAACCCTGCCAACGCTGGATCTTGATGATTTCATCGGCCTTGATTTCACCACCGGCCCTGATGGCAAACTTTACCAACTGCCAACTCAGCAGTTTGCAAACCTGTATTGGTTTCGCGCTGACTGGTTTGAGCGTGCAGATCTGAAAAAGCAGTTCAAGGAACTCTACGGCTATGACTTGGGTGTTCCTGTTAACTGGTCGGCCTACGAAGACATTGCAGAGTTCTTCTCGGTTCACGTTAAAGAGATAGACGGCAAAAAAGTATACGGCCACATGGACTACGGCAAGAAGGACCCCTCCCTGGGATGGCGCTTTACCGATGCCTGGTTCTCCATGGCTGGCGCTGGCGATAAAGGCTTGCCTAACGGTTTGCCAGTAGATGAGTGGGGTGTTCGGGTAGAGGATTGCCACCCTGTTGGTTCTGATGTCTCCCGCGGTGGTGCTACAAACAGCCCGGCTGCTGTATACGCGACAGAGAAGTACGTTGAGTGGATGGGCAAGTATGCGCCGCCAGAGGCTACGGGGATGACCTTCTCCGAATCTGGCCCCGTACCTGCACAAGGCAATGTAGCTCAGCAGATTTTCTGGTATACGGCCTTCACCGCGAGCATGATTGAAGAAGGGCTTCCGGTTGTAGATGAAAAAGGACTGCCGAAGTGGCGTATGGCGCCGTCTCCACGTGGCCCCTACTGGGAAGAAGGCATGAAGCTGGGTTATCAGGACGTGGGTTCCTGGACCTTCCTGAACTCGACACCTGAAAAGCGTCGTTTGGCGGCATGGCTTTACGCGCAGTTCACTGTGTCGAAAACAGTGTCACTTGAAAAGCTTGTGGCGGGCCTCACTCCCATTCGCGATTCCGATATCAACTCGGACGTGATGACGGAAATGGCACCCAAGCTGGGTGGTCTGGTTGAGTTCTACCGTAGCCCTGCAAGGGTTCAGTGGACGCCTACCGGCACCAACATTCCAGATTACCCGAAGATGGCTCAGTTGTGGTGGCAGTATGTTGCCCAGGCAGCTAGTGGCGAAGCCACAGCGCAGGAAGCGCTTGATGGCTTGGCAAAGGCTCAGGACCGGGTTATGGAACGGCTTGAGAGAGCCAATGTTCTGACCACCTGTGCTCCCAAGCTGAACGAGCCGCGTGATCCGCAGTACTGGTTCGACCAGCCTGGCGCACCCAAGCCCAAACTGGCGAATGAAAAAGTGCAGGGTCAAACTGTACCTTACGATGAGCTGATTAAAACCTGGGAAGACGCTCGCAAGAGCTGAGCCCGGTAGTATTTTGTAGTAACTTGCCGGGCGCTGTCATTCAACCAGTGCCCGGCAAGCTGTTCTATCCCTTCTCTTATAAAAAATTGCACGATTGCCTTCTCACTGACATGATCCGTAATACGCTTGCTTGAACTCACGAGTACCGCAATACCGGATGAGCCCATGCTGAGGAGTTTTTCATGACGGCCAAGAACGCCCAGGACGAAACCATCCAATGGCAAACCGGCCACTGTTACCTCGGCGAGGTTCTGGTTGCATGCACGCCTCGTGGCGTATGTGCTGTTTTGCTGGGAGACACAGCTGACGAATTGGTTGAAGACCTGGCTCAACGTTTCCCCCGTGCCGAACTCATCCATGCAAACGATTTTCGGGCCCCCTGGTTTACCGAGGTAATGAACTACCTGATCGACAGCCGAAGACCACTCTCTGTAGAGCTTGATGTTCGAGGCACGGATTTTCAATGTAGAGTCTGGCAGGCACTGCAACAGATTCCTTCTGGGTGCTCGTCCAGCTATGGCGATATCGCCCAGCAATTAGGCCTGCCCACCGCCTCGAGAGCTGTCGCAGGTGCCTGTGCTGCCAACCCGCTGGCGGTGGTTGTTCCATGCCATCGAGTTTTACGTGGTGATGGCAGCCTTTCTGGATATCGCTGGGGTGTTAAGCGCAAACAAGCCGTATTGAGCCACGAACAGGGACTGTCTGATCGGTGATGCCTAAAAATTGTTTCAATCCCTTCAATATCCTTGAGTTTATCGGTTTGAATCCTTCTTTATTTCTTCTTTTTGTATTTCTGGTGCCTTCGGTGGCTCAGGCAAAGTGGTTCCGTTACACAGATACGGCTATGACGACACCGGTGGAGCTTGAGTTTTGGGCTGATGAGAAAAGCGTTGCTGATGCAATCGCGAAAGATGTTCTGGCGGTGTTCCACCAAGTAGACAGGGACATGAGCCGGTACCGGGAGGACTCCGAACTCTCTGGCCTTAACCGTAAAGCAGCGGATGACCCAGTGCAGGTAAGCACCGGCCTGTTTCAGGTTCTGAAGAAAGCGGAAGAAGTAGCTGTTCTTAGCGGTGGTGCTTTTGATATCAGCTTTGGGTCTGTCGGTTACTTGTACGACTACCGGGAGCGCAAGCAGCCAAGCGAGGAGGCACTTCAGGCCAGGCTTGGCCATATTAATCATCAGGACATTGTTCTGGATGATAAGGCGCAAACAGTCTTCTTTCGCCAGAAAGGCTTGTTGATCGATTTGGGAGGTATTGCCAAAGGTTACGCTGTGGATCTTGGTATAGAGCATCTGAAATCAGCCGGCGTGCGCCATGCACGGCTCAGTGCGGGTGGTGATTTGCGCTTGCTAGGCGATAAGCGCGGCCGGCCTTGGCTTGTGGGTGTTCGTGACCCCCGCTCAGAAAATCGCAATGTGGTGGTGTTGCCGCTTGCCGATCTCGCTATTTCCACATCCGGTGATTACGAACGCTTTTTTATTGATGATCAGGGGGAGCGTGTGCACCACATACTTTCCCCCGGTACAGGGAAATCCGTGCGAGGTGTGCAGAGCGTTACCATTATTGGTAACGATGCGCTGACAACCGATGGCTTGTCTACGGCTGTATTTGTGCTGGGCCCGAAAAAGGGTCTGGAGATGATTGAGAAGTTGCCGGGTATTGATGCGATCATCATTGATGATCAGCGAATGATGCACTTTACGGAAGGGTTGGCGCCCCCGGAATCTTGATGGGGATGCCGGGGGGGGATGATGCAAAAATCTATCGCTTGGAAGTATCAGCTTTGGAGACTGTGTACGTTCAAACTAAAGGATTGAAGGCAAGCAGCCGGTCCTGACTCGCCGTGTTCCCGAGACCGTGCCCGACGAATGTTGAAGCAAAACGTCCTCGATCGCCGTTCAACTGCATGTAGTTCAGCAAAACGGTTTGCACTAGTTGGTTTACGTTGTTTGCTGCCGGGCTGGACGCCGTCTCTACAGATGCATCTGCGCGCATAAATCCAATCTGGAACCCGGTTTGGATGCCCGTCGGGTTGCGGTCCTGGTAAAGTGAAGGACGACCTCCGGGGTTATAAACCAGGAAAAATGACGCTGCGGTTTGTTGGTTATCACCGGTCCACACACCTTTGCCCCTGCCATCTTCAGAGTCATCCAGCGTGCCGTTGCTGGATACTGAGCCGTCGCTGAATACATACAACATCAGTGGCTTGTTCATTCTCGCAGCGTATTCCAAACAGGCTCCCATGCAGCGTCCAGCCAGTAAGTCCCTGCGTTCTCCGGTTGCTCTTTCACCCGTGTGGTAGTCGTAGCCACCCATGGTAATAGTGCCTGCGCCCGCAAAGCCGTTTACAGCCAGCTTCATTACGGAAGCTGTCTTTTGGAATTCACGGTTGGATCTGAACTCTTCTTCAGTGAAAATGCCTGTGTTTCCCACTATTTCCGGGTCTTGGCCCGGGTCCAAAATCGTTGGGTCGCCATAGGTATCAATTATGTCTGCGCTCTTGGCGTAGCCGCACCGCACCAGTTTTCGGATATCATTTTCGGCGCTGCTGCCGAGGCCGGTGCTGACGCTGTTCATTTTGGCATCACTGATCCGTTGAACGGCTTCCATCACAGACACCGCATCGGTTTGGTTCAATATGGATGTGAGGTCACCTACATCTACCAAGCCTTTGGCATCGCTTGGCCGGTCAATTTTGGTGGGGCGCACTTCCGGGTTTATGAGGTTCATTGGTGCCATGGAATTGCCCCCCGATTCGGTGCTTTGAGAGCCAATCAGGGGGAGCAGGGAGCCATTGGCGCCAGCTTTGTGGATGCCATACATGGGGTTGTGGGGGTTGTTGCCGGTGTCATTTTCCGAGCGCGCCGCAATAATCGCACCGTTGATCTGCATGCGAGTCATCATGCTGGTGCTTTGCTGGATTCCCCTTAAAAAACCGCTATCTGAGTGGAATGCCAGCCCCAGTTCTGTGTTCACAAAGGCTGGATCGGTCGGTAGCATATTACCCGGCACACCAAGCTTGCTGTAGCCAGCAGTGCTCAGGAAATCCATTTGCCCGCCAGATTTTCCCATCAGCACGTTGGAGCCCGCAATGCTGGCACCGCCGGCCAGGTCAAAGCAGATAAACGGGATTTTTCCTGCGCCCGCGATTCCAATGCCACATTCGTCTTTGATTTGTTGAGACAGCTCTGCAGCAGCCATTCGGGGGTTAGCAAACAGGCCAAGCATCGAAGTGCCAACAACCGTTGCAGTGCCGGCCCTGAAACCTTGAGCTATAAACTCCCTGCGAGTCCGTGGCCGCCCGTGGTCGTTATGGAAGAGGGGCTCGCCATTCGCCAGAGGCCGTTTAAGGGGTTTGCGTATAAACATGAGCGTAGTCCTCTACTGAACCAGGGTGGTGGCGCTGGCAAGCACAGCGGCACAACTTGCTTTAACAATGGTTTCGGTGCGGTCAGCCGGGCAAGTGTCGCCACCACACAGGGCGAGCTGGTCTATCAGACCGCCCACTTCAGTTTGAATGGTCGCTGTGCTGGGCTGGGAGCCCAGATTGTCACCCACAAACCGGGCTAACAGAGGCCCGGTAATCAGGCTTTCGCCGCCATGCTCAAAGGCTGTTGCGGCAGGTGCCGAGAAATCAAAGCCCGGGAAAAAGTCCTGCCTTCTTTGAACATCGGATACCAGCACATCACAGTACTGAATCGCCACCTGGGTAATGGCCATCTGGTGTGACGAAAGAAAGCCCTTGATGTTCTCCACAGTTGGCAATTGCTGCTTCACGGTTTTGAAGGTATCCGCAACCGCTGGAGTGGTGCTTGGGATATCTGTCATGCGAGCCATGGACTCATTGATTTCATCAAAAGTCTTCATCCCGATGTCGGATGGGCGCTCCAGGATTGTTGGTGCAACGGTTCCGGTTAACGGCGGTTCGGTGCGTGAGAAGGTGCTGCTGCCAAGACGGTCAAATGTTAGGAAGAACTCGTCACTATCCGGGCCGTTTTCCAGTGCGATGATAGTGCCTAGCCGAGATAAGGGCTGGCCTTTGCCTGGCTCATAGGCGTTGCTATCCAGAGTTACTTTAAGGTTCGCCCAAGCCTGGCCGACAGTGGCTTCTTTGCCGTTGATACCCAGGCGCATACCCTCAAGCGCAATACCGGATGGCTCAGCCGTTTCATCAAGGCTGATAAAGAACGGCTCGGTGAAGCGATAGCTGTAGTTATCGAATACGCTTACATCGAAAACGATAAAGCTTTCAGGTACATCGATAAGGTGGGAAACACCAAACAGCAGATAGAACTTCTGGCCTACACCCACATCGTAGTTTGTTTTGACCTGTTCTGCTGTCAGTGCCCGGTTATGGAATGCGACCATACGAATGGCACCCTGCCAAGGCGATCGTCCATCGGTTTCATTGCCAAGAACCAGGGCGAAGCTGTCGTCCCAATCGGAGAACAAACCTGGCTCGTCCGGGTCGATATCGCCGGAGTGTTCACCGTTGATAAAGATCTGCCGCCCGGTGCCAGGGCTATAGTTAACGACGACGTGCTGAAGCGTGGCTTGGAGAAGCTTGTCGCCATCTTGTGTGGCGAAGGGAGTGTTCTCATCGCTGGTGGTGCTGCGATGAAGCACTTCATAGCGCTGCAGGGTCTGGCTCAGTGTCAGATTGCGAGCAGTGGAAGAGCCGGAGTAGGTGATGATCCGGGCGTCTTCCTGGGTAATATTGCCAGGCGCGACCCAGGCTTCGATGGCGTATTCACCAGAGCCCGTCAATAGAGCATGCAGTTTGCTGCTGCTGGCGGTAGAGCCTTGGGCTTTGCCAGCGGGGGTTACAGGGCCGGTTTCCGGCTTAACTTCGGGGCCAATGTTGATGCCCCAGCCGAGCACCCAATCCACGTTGCCACTGAGTGTAAGGTCCAGTGGTGTAGAGACGCCGCTGGTGTCGTATGCGATCTGGCCTTGGCCGGCTTTGAACTCATACAGCGCAATAATGTTGTCCTCAAAGCGGCCACCGGAATTGGCGAGAAGGCCATCTGAATCCAGTACCAGCGCCTTGCTGGCCACCAGGGCAGGGTCCACCGGTTCGGGGGATAATGGCCCGGCGAATTGTTCAATAGCCATCTGCATCATGCCAGCAGACCAGTCGCAATCTGTCTCACCTCCATTTGCCCAGCAGTTGTGGAAATCTCTTCTCAGGCGGACTACAAAACGGGAATTTTCCGGCGAGTTCAGGTCTATCCTGCTTTGGGATTGTTGGTAGGCGATATCTACATTATCGCTGGCAACGTAAGGTGTTTGGCCACCGTCGCCATGGCATTCGGCGCAGTAGGTTCTCAATACTGGATAAACGGTGCTTCCGAAGGTGCTGCTGCCTTCCGGGAAAGCGATGGTTGAGCCAGGCGATTTGAGCACCGGTGCTTGAAGCTCCACCGTTTTCACAGAGCCCTCAGCTCCATCAGCCCACTTCGAAATATAGGTGGTCAGAATATTCCCGCAGACGACGTCACTGCCTGTCCAGCAGTTATGGCCACCGGCTACTTTGGTCACCATTCTGGATTGGGAGGGTGCAGTGAGATCTACAATGGTTCTAGCTTGGGCGTAGGCGCTGTTGATGTTGTTCTGGTCAACAAATGTGGGCGACTGGCCGCCCGCACCGTGGCAGGAACCACAGCGATTGTCCTGCACAAGGTTGTCCCAGACATTCAGTTTAAAACTCTGTATATCAGCGGTAGCCGGTGCGGGGCCGCTGTAGCTAATGCTATTTGATCCAGAAGATGTATTTGGCAGCGCCTCTGTGGACTCGCCACCACAGGCGCTGAGGAAGAGGGTGAACACTATCAGTAGTGCAATAGGTGCTGCGGAGCGGAGTTGGTTTGATCCGGGGAGCGTTAGTGTTTTCATCAGGCGTTACTCCCCCGCACAGTAAACAGCAGATTCGGCAAACACCTGCTTCAGATTGAAGTTATGGGACCTGAAGTTATCTACCATATTATCGACCTGCACGTGGTCTGCGCTGGAAGAAGGCGGTCTCAAACACACATTCGTGAACACTTTCTTTACCTGGCATTCCGCGAAAGCCTTTGACGAAGCCCACTCCATACCCAGGCTTTTTGCACCGCTGCCAGAGCCGGAAGGGGCGCCATTCACAGGGCTCCAACTCCATTCAAGCCGGCGGTTAGCACCCTGGCGCCAATAGTTATCCCATTTGTCGTCCGGCGTAACGTAGCCTGGCGCAAAGGTGGTGGAGTTGATGAGGTACTTGCCCTGCACCCGTGACTGAGTTTCGGGGTCGTTAACGGTGTTGTAAACGAGCCTTCCAAGCGTTCCATCAGGATCACCGTCCGGGTTGTATTCATAATCGTAGTAGGCAAAGGCCTGGGTCATGGGGTCCATCCCCGTATGGCAGCCCACGCAGTTGTTCAGGAACACACGGCTATCGCCACCCGGGCTTCGTGAAACGTCCTGGCGAATTCTGTCCGGCGGAAGGTTTACGTCGGCCACCTGTTCCAGATCCCGGCACATGTGGTTGATCAGGGTAAATCGGAACATGGCGCGATTAGTGCCAGCGCTGAAGAAGGCCTTGGCCGCTGCGCGGGAGGTTATTACGCCGGCGGTGGCGTCGGTGGGCAGACCCGTGACGGATGACTGGCTCAGGCCCCGGAAGTTTTGTTTGTCGGAAAGATCGTGGCCAAGTTTTTCAATTTTCTCGTAATGATCATTGTTCGAGTTGGAGTAGGTCGGTACATCGTTCCAGATACCGACGTATAAAATATCGTCATACAACACTCTGCGGAAATCCGCATCATCACGAACCAGGCCAATCACAGTAGCGGTGTAATCGTTCAAGGGAACAAAAGGCGTCATCGCCTCATTGGTCCAGGGAGCGGCGAAATTTTTCAGCGTTACATTATAAAAAGCCGGATCTTCCATTGCGATAAAGGCAGCATCGAGCGCTCTGCTGGCCTCAATCTCCCGCGTCATGTCATCAAGCACAGAGGCAGACGGAGGTACGCCCGCAATCCTGTCATGAATGCGCTTGGCCTGTTCCCGCGGTCCAGCGCTGGCTGTGCAAGTAAATGTGGCGGTAAGCAAAATCAGCAGTGACATACTGCATGCCTTGAATGCGCTGGCGTGCATTCGCTCTTTGGCTTTCATGTCGCTGTCCTCGGTGGTCTTGGCTGGGGCACAATAGGCCAATTTGACAATTGTTAATAGTTTATACTTGCAATTAGCATCGGATTTGTGGGGCGCTCCACGTAATTACATTTACTTACGTAAAGCTCCTAGAGATACATGGATGCCCAGACTTAATTTATGTCACGAATTCACTGTTTCAGTGCGTTGACACTGTTTTCAAGGGACTAGGCGCGTGCCTCACAAATCCAACAAAACCATCCGCTTGCTGGTCTTTTCAGGCCTGTTGGCAGCACTTTCTGGCTGTTTGCCAAGTGCGGGCAGCCAACAAGCTGACCCTGTTGTGGTCGAGAACCCGGTACTTTTTGTTAAGCGGCCACTGTTGTTTGATATCAATAGCGGAGCACTGATTGGGGACAATCTTGCCGATCCGTCGGGGTTTCGCCCAGGCGCCCGCTTGTTTGTGAAAGCCAGTGCATCCATTGACGCCCCCGCTGTTGATGTGTCTTCCCGGGCTTTTTCCGGTTCACAGTATCGCGATGATGCGGGCCGTTTGTTGTATGACGTAAAAGACCTGCATGTTTCCCACGATGGCAACCGTGCCCTGTTTGCCATGCGTGCACCGGAAATTGAAGGTGCCGATGAAGAAGATCAGCCCACCTGGAATATTTGGGAATACGATCGTGTAGCGGATGTGCTCCGCAGAATCATAACCTCTGACGTAACCGCCAAGGCCGGTCAAGACGTTGCTCCAGCCTACTTGCCAGACGGTCGCATAGTGTTCTCATCCACTCGCCAGCGGGCTTCCAAAGCCATTTTGCTGGACGAGGGAAAAGGGCAGTTTTCTGGCCTGGATGAAAACCGGAATGCACCTGCATTCGTTCTCCACACAATGGATGACGAAGGCGACAACATTCAGCAAATTACCTTTAACCAGAGTCACGACCTTGACCCGCTGGTCACCGATGAAGGGTTTATCGTATTCAGCCGCTGGGATAACGCCGGCCAGACCAGTAATAATGGCGTCAATCTCTATCGGGTGAACCCGGACGGTACAGGGCTCAGCTACCTTTACGGCCGGCATTCCCACGACTCTGTTCCCGGAGCGCGCAATGTTCAGTACCTGAAAGCCCGGAAAACCGATTCAAACTCTGTACTGGTGCAATTGCGCCCGTTTGAGAGCAATGATTACGCTTCTGCACCGGCTGAGGTAGATATCAATAACTACGTGGAAGCTGGTTTACGCATTGACGGCGTGGCCGATGATGGCGGCCAGCGCCCACTGATTCCGGGCATCAGGCTGGATGGCGAGCTGTCTCTGAATGGTCGCTATGGTTCTGTTTCACCTCTTATGGATGGAACCGGCAGGTATCTGGTTAGTTGGACACCCTGTCGGCTCAGCGAAACGGCATCCGGTCGGATTGTGAACTGTACTGAAGAGCGTCTGGAATCTGATGCCTATGTGCCAGCACCGCCTGTGTACGGGCTCTGGTTACTGGATGTGGCAAATGGCACTCAGCGGCCGATTGTGGAGCCCTCAGAAGGTGAGCAGTTTGATGAAGCCATGCTGATGCGGGAGCGCTCTCTGGAAGATTTTATTCCTGACGACCAGCCCATGGGAGATGCCGCAACCCTGGCAGATGAAGGTTACGGCATTCTGCATATTCGCAGTGTTTACGACATGGATGGCGTAGATAGAGCGCCAAACGGTATTGCAGCAACGGCCGATCCCTTGCGTACAAGCGCAGAACAGCGCCCGGCGCGATTCCTGAGGCTTGAGAAGCCGGTTTCCATGCCCGATGACAACGTGAAAGATTTTGATAACAGTGCCTTTGGCCGCAGCCGTGGGCAGCTAATGCGCGAAATTCTGGGGTATGTGCCCATAGAGCCCGATGGTTCGGTAAAGGTTGCTGTACCGGCCAACGTCGCCTTTGCGATCAGCGTGCTCGATGCCCAAGGCCGCAGAACCAGCGACCGCCACCAGAATTGGTTGTCGGTACGCCCTGGTGAGACTCTGGAATGCCAAGGTTGCCACGAATCTGGTTCACCTGTATCCCACGGCCGACGGGATGCTGGCCCAGAGCCAGTGTGGAGCGGAGCGAATACCACTGGGCAGCCTTTCCCGAATACAGATCCGGTTTTTTATCCGGATATGGGGGACACCATGGCTGAGGTTTATGCCCGGGTTAAGGACATTCGCCTGCCTCTACCAGATCCGATTTATTGGGCGGATGAGTGGGTAGATTTCGATGGTAGTGTTGAGGATCGGTCACTGGCTTATGAAAACCTTCAAACACCGCCGCCAGTTTCAGGTGCATGTGCAAATGCAGGTGCAGATGCCTGGACCGCAAACTGCCGTGCAGTGATCAACTACGAAACCAATATTCATCCGTTGTGGGGCCTGGACCGAAAAGTGGTCGATGGTGGTGGCGCGGTACTAGAGGATCACACCTGCACCAGGTGCCACAACATTGTAGTTCCTGTTGATCCGGATGATGTCTTTCTGGCTGCCGATCTGGATCTAACCGACGGCCCTTCTGATGCCAACCCATCGCACTTCAAGTCATACCGGGAATTGCTGTTTCCAGACAACAAGCAGGAATTAAACCCGGAGGGTGTTCTTGTTGATGAAATGGTCGATTCGGGGGAAGTCCTCAGGGATGAAGAGGGAGAACCTATCCTGGATGAAAGTGGCCACGTGCAACCAATATTTGTTCCGGTACCTGTGCCTGCCAGCATGTCGGTCAATGGTGCAAGGGCCAGTATCCGGTTCAGTGAAGTGTTCAGAGGGGGAGCATCCCACGATGGCCGCCTCTCGCCAGCCGAATTGCGCTTGATTGCAGAGTGGTTAGATCTGGGCGCCCAGTACTACAACAACCCGTTTGACGCTCCAGACAATTAATCAGGACCTGACGCCACAACCATGCCCATTGTCATTCTGTTACTGATGCTCTGTTTACCCGGGATGACCTGGGCGGGCTGGCTGTGGGGAGACGATGAGCCGGAACAACGGGTGCAGGTCGTTGAGCCGTTTGTGGTCTGGCGTACTGGTCCTGCAGTGGGCTACCCGGTGTTTCATAGCAGCGAGAAAGGCGAATGGTTAACCCTGCTGCACCGCAAAACCGGCTGGATGAAAGTACGGGACAAGAAAGGCCGGGAAGGCTGGGTGGCTGTTGCCGCCATTGCACAAACTCAAGACGCAACCGGTGAAAACGTCAATCTCAGCGTGCCGGATATCAGGGCATTCAGCGATCGCAAGTTTGAAGCCGGAATTCTGATGGGTGAGTTTGAAGGTAGCCCCGTAACCGCAGGCTACGGAGGCTACTGGTTTACGCCTAACCTCGCCGCAGAATTGTGGGGCTCACAGGTACTGGGCAGCGCCTCGGAAATACTTATGGTGAACGCCAATATAGTCCACCAGCCGTTTCCCCACTGGAGAGTGTCACCGTATTTCACCCTTGGTGTAGGTCATATATGGGTAGATCCCAAAGCAACACTGGCTGTGCCAGAGGAGCGTGATAACACGGTAGGCCATGCTGGACTGGGACTGCGGGCTTATATCACCGAGCGTTACTTTATCCGGGCCGAGTTCAAGGACTACAAAGTCTTTACCAGCCGATCAACCAACGAAGAAGCGACAGAATGGAAAATCGGACTAAGCATCTTTTTCTGACCGGGTTTTGCCTGGCACAGGTCATGGCGTTTGCACCTCAGGTATTCGCGCAGGAGCGTGATGATCGGCCTTTGATCGAGCCTGATGTAAAACCTGTGCCAGCTAATGAGGCGCTGATCGATACTGAGAACTTCGAGATCGGCGCCTTTCTGGGCGTGATCAATATTGAAGATTTTGAGTCGTCGTTTATTTATGGCGGCAAGCTCACCTATCACCTGAGTGAAACCTTCTTTTTTGAGGCAGGAATAGGTTTTGCGGAAGGTGGCCAAACCAGTTTTGAAAATCTGGCGGGTAATGTGCAGGTGTTAACCGACAGCGAGCGAGAGTATCGCTATTACAACATCAATCTGGGCTATAACCTTCTGCCAGGTCAGGCTTTTCTTAGTGAGAACTATGCGTTCAATACCAATTTTTATCTGATTGCCGGCGCGGGCGCTACGGAATTCGGCGGTGATACCCGCTTTACCGTCAACGCCGGTGCAGGCTATCAGGTTTTACTCACAGACAGCCTTGCCATAGACCTGGGTGTGCGCCAGCACTTTTACCGCATCGATGTGGTCGGTGCCGAGAAAACCTCCATGAACACTGAAATCCGTACCGGATTGTCAGTATTTTTCTGAACACAGGAGCCATTTGAATGAACAACCCGGTTACAGCCATAGCTCTGGCCCTTGCTTTGTCCGGCGCTGCAATGAGTGTGCAGGCAGATGCCATCAATGTTCCGGCTCCGGATTTTACTTTGGAGAGCCGAAACGGAGACAACATTCGCCTGGAAGATCATCGTGGTGAAGTGGTCATGCTCAACTTCTGGGCCTCCTGGTGCGGCCCCTGCCGTCAGGAAATGCCTCTGATGGATGACATTTACAGCCGCTATCAGGATTTGGGCTTCACCATCCTTGCGGTGAATGTGGATGAGAACCGCGATGAGGCTTTGCGTTTTCTGGAAAAAGTGCCGGTGGATTACCCCATTTTGTACGATCCGGAAAGCTCGGTGAGCAAGCTTTACGAGGTGCCGGCCATGCCCACAACCGTGATGATCGATCGCGATGGCAATGCCCGCTACATTCATTACGGCTACAAGCCGGGCTACGAAGTTGAGTACGAAGCCCAGATAAGAGAACTGGTGCGAGAGTGATTCCCGAGCGGGTAAGCGTTATGCGCAAACTGACCATTATCGCGCCTTTGTTATTGGCGCTGCTGTTTTCAGCAACGGCTGGGTGCAGCTCTGTCGAGCCCTGGGTTAAACCTTATGAGAGGGATCGCTTGGCGGACCCGATCATGAGCCTGAGTCGTCATGGCAAAGCAGATTCCTACATCAACCACGTGTATCAGGCGAGGGAGTCTGCCCGCGGGGCGGAAGGTGGCGCAGGAGGTGGCTGTGGTTGTAACTGAACGCGCTCCTATGGCCTGGCTGCTTCTCGTGTTTATGGTGGTGTCTTCGGTTGCCCATTCAGCAACCTTGCCAGTGGATAACGTGGATCTGTTCTATCACCGGTACGACGGCGGCGGCATGGTGATTGATGGCCCTGTAGTGCTTGCGCGTAAAAGTGTTGGGCCACAGGTGTCTGTATCCGGGCAATATTACGTGGATATGGTATCGGCGGCCTCGGTCGATGTTTTGGCCACTGCCAGCGCTTATAAAGAAGAGCGTACCGAATACACGCTGGGCGTTGATTACCTGTATGACCGGGCGATTATGAGTCTGGGGTTTACCAACAGTTCAGAAAACGATTACGAAGCCAGTACCCTGTATTTCACTGTGAGCCAGGAGTTCTTTGGTGGAATGTCCACTGTCACCCTTGGGTATGCGGCCGGCTGGGATGAGGTTGGCAAGCTTGGTAATGACAACTTCAGTGAAGATGCAGATCGCCGAAACTACCAGTTAGGGTTTAGCCAGGTGCTAACCCGTAACTTGCTGGTTGGGCTTGATCTGGAAGTGGTCACAGACGAAGGCTTCCTGCAGAACCCCTACCGCCAGAACCGCTATCTTGACCCCAATGATGCCACCGCCTATCTGTACCAGCCTGAGCGTTATCCCGAAACCCGCACCAGTACTGCGGTGGCCGCTCGAGCCATGTACCACCTGCCGTATCGAGCCTCTATCCGGGGTGAATATCGATACTTCTCAGACACCTGGGGTATTAACGCACACACAGTGCAACTGGGTTACGTGCACGCACTGAATCAACATTGGTCGCTGGAGGGTTCGGTGCGCTACTACACCCAGGGCGAGGCGGATTTCTACAGCGACCTATACGCCTATGAAAACTCACAGACCCATCTGGCGAGAGACAAAGAAATGAGTTCTCTCTCGGGTACAACCCTGGGAGCGGGCGCAGTCTATGAATGGAAGCAGACATCCTTACCCGGCATCAAGCGGCTCCAGGTCAGCCTGCTGCTGGATTGGCTGAATTTCGATTATGACAACTTCCGGGATGTCACCGCTCCGGGCAATTATCTGCCGGGCCAGGAGCCGCTTTATTCATTCGATGCGCTGGTGACCCGCGCATCGCTGATTCTCGAATACTGAGTTTGCAGGAAACCTGACTATGACGGATTCACTGAAGACCTTGGCTACCGGCCTGCTGGCTGCATTCATGTTGCTCATGAGTGGGAGCCTGCTTGCGCAAACGGACCCGGCAGAAGACAGCAAAGCGGTCGCAGAACGGGTTCAGGATCTCAAAAAGAAAGTGATTCGCCTGAATCGGGATCTTTTCATTCTGGAAGAAGACTTGCTGTTCCCGGCCAGCACACAGTTTGCGGTGTTTCTCAGCGTTGATACGGGCAAGTTTCTACAACTGGATGCCGTAAAGCTGAAGGTGAACGGCGATATTGTCGCCTCCCACCTGTACACCGAGCGCCAGGTTACGGCTCTTGAGCGCGGTGGCATGCAGCGTTTGTACATCGGTAACCTCAAGACCGGAACCCACGAAGTGACGGCTTTCGTAGAAGGCATTGGCCCGAACAATCGCGCCTACAAACAGGCCGCTACCCTGGCATTTGAAAAGGGCACGGATACAGCCGCCCTGGAGATTCGCATTGAGGATCGGTCGTTGGATTACCAACCCATGGTTTCCATAGTGGAGTGGGAGTGAAACGACCCTTGGTATTCAGCTCAAAGCCGAATAAAGCCGGATCAGGCACACGCCTGGGTGCGGTAGCCGCCGGCTGCCTGGCACTATTACTCAGTGTGCCCGCTGTATTTGCTGAAGAGTCGCCAGAGCGGGCCAGAGATCTTGCCTATGGCTGGGCGTTATATAACTACCACCAAGGCGAGGCGTTAGAGGCGCTCACTCTGCTGGATGTAGCTCGGGAGCGCGGTGGAATCAGAGGGCACGGCGATTATCCGGAGCTGGTCGAAGGCGGGCTAATGCTCTCTTACGGCATGACTCGCGAAGCCCGTGAGCTCTTTATCCGATTGCTTGAAGATGAACACGGCCGCTCCCGCGTCACCCTTGCACCTGAAGTGCGCAGCCAGGCCTGGTTTTATCTGGGCAAGGTTTTTTACCTTGAAGGTGATTACCAACTGGCCTACGAAAATCTTCAGCGGGTTGATTCTAGCGTGCTGGAGGAAGCCGACTCAGAGTTATACGCAGAATGGGGTTACCTCAGAGCGCAACTGGCCATGATGTCTGAGGGGTTCCGCGGTGATCCGGACGAACAGACCGGGGGGCAGCATTCTGGCCCTTGGGCACACTACCTGAACTATAACCTGGCCATGGCCGAGATTGCCGACGATGATTTCACGGCAGCAGAACAAAGCCTGCGAGAACTCATTGAGGCTATGCAGCGCAAGGCACCCAAAGACGAACTGATTTCCGAGCACCAGGCCTTGCTTGATAAAAGCCGGCTCTCCCTTGCCCGTCTATATCTCAGAGATGCCAGGTTTGATGAGGCGTTAGTGCTGCTCGGAGCCATGCCTTTGGATGGTGTGTTTGCTGACCGAGCTCTATTTGATTATGCCGTCGCGGCTGCTGGTCAGGGCGAGATGCAAAGGGCATTGGACGCGCTGGATGCACTCTCCCAAAGAGAATTGTTTTTACCCTGGAGAGAGCAGGTTCCCTACGCTCGTGGCTATGTGCTCGAACAGATGAACCAGCCACGTGAGGCCTTACAAGCATTTACCCAGGCCGCGGAACACTACGAAAACCGAGGTGAAGAGCTGATTGCAGCCCGGCAAGCACTGACCGAAGAAAGCCTCATGGCACGTTTGAATTTTCTTCGGGACAGCGATGAAATTATTACCGACTCCTACGGCCGCCTTAGGGTAACGCCTGCTGATTTCGGGCTTTCGGAAGTGCTCGCAACGGAACCATTCCAGCAGGCTCTGGGGGAACTCAATGAGCTTTACCGGATGCAAGCATTGCTGGCGCAGCGGGAACAACAGCTCGGCACCTTTGAAACCATGCTGGAAACCCGCCGGGTGCAACGAGCGCGCCGAAGCCAGGAAGCAGGTATTGAACTAGAGCAGCAACAGCCGGATGAGTGGATAGAAGCCCAGAATGCGTTTCGGGCAAACATTGAGGCCGCCCTTGCCGAAGAAGATGCTGAATTCTTCATGACAACGGAACAGAAAGCCTTGAAAGCCCGATTGGGCAAGGTCGCGGCTACGCTTGCTCAGCTCCCGGACGACCAGCGCACAGCCCGGCAGCGAAAAAAGTACCAGAGAATGAAGGCCTACTTCGACTGGAGTGTCGCTAACGATTACGGTGTAAACCGCTGGGCCGCGCAGAAGCAGCTTCGTGAGCTGAGTTCGGAAATGGAGCAGCTTCAAACCCAGCGATCAGATATAGAGCAGTTGATGGCAGGCGACAGCGAACATGAGGAGCTGGCGAGTCGGCTTGCCAATAACGCCGCCGAGGTCCAGTCGCTTAAAGTACAAGTAGATGAAGCCTTGGCTCAGGCGCGGAATATTCTCATTAGCCGGTTGGATAATGCGCTGGAACAACAGAGCAATGAACTGCGGCGTTACCGGGTGGCATCTCGCCATGCACAGGCGCGGCTGGCGGACCAGTTGTTCAGGGCAGGCAAGAGCACGGAGGCCGCAAATGATTAAACGGCCCCGCAACACGAACGGTGATAGGCTGGACACTTTCGCGGGTGTGACCCGTGCGCTGGTGCCAGTGCTGCTTGCCCTGTTGGTTAGTGGTTGCCAATCGCTGGGGTGGGGGCAGGGTGGTGGAGTAATGCCCGCAGCCCGGCCAGGTACTCTTGCGTCTTTGAGCCCTGTTAGCCGGGAACGTGAAGCCGATCTCCCAGAGATTGAAGCTGGTGCTGAGGCCGTTTCTCTCGAATCTGTGATGCACAGCTACCGTGAGTTACTGCCATTGGTGGATGACCCCATCAAACAGGTCACCATTCGGCACCGCCTGGCAGATCTCGAGTTCGCCCGGGCCGAGCGCTTGATGACAGATACCGCAGAGGATGACCTTTCCGGCGCTATCGATGCATATACCGGTTTGCTGGCAGAGTACCCGGAGCGTGCGGGCAATGACCAGATTTACTACCAGTTAGCCCGAGCCTGGGAAATGCGGGGCATGACGGATGAACAGTTAGCAGCCCTGGATACCCTGGTAACACAGTATCCGGGCTCAGCTTACTGGGTAGAAGCCCAATTCCGGCGGGCAGATATTCTGTTTATCAATGGCCGCTACCCGGAAGCGGAACAGGCATTTCATGAGGTTACTCTTGCGGCCAAGGAGCGCAACGCCGATCCGTCCTTCTTGATGAACGCTCAATACATGAAGGGGTGGAGCCAATTCAAGCAGGGGGACTACCAACAGGCGCTATTCAGTTACATTGAAGTGCTGGATCTGATCATGCCGGTTGAACAGGCCGCAGAGGCGCCAGAGCAGCGCTATCAAACACTTACGGAAGACTTGTTCCGGGTTATGGGGCTTTCACTGTCCTATCTGGATGGCGCTCAAACCCTTCAAGCGCTTTTCAGGGAAACCGGAAGCCGGCCCTATGAAATTCTGGTTTACGATCGCTACAGCACTTTATTGATTGGCCGTGAGCGCTACAGCGACGCTGTTGCTGTGTTTGATGCCTATATCGAAGACCACCCGGATAGCCCCTGGGCGCCCAGCTATCACATGCGAGCCATTGATACCCTGATACTTGCCGGTTTCGACAAGGCTATTCCGGTTCGAAAAGCCGCATTCATAGAAAATTATGGCATCTATAGCCGTTACTGGCCGGAGACGAATCTAGAAACCCTGGCCTACATTGAAGTTCAGCTTGAAATTCTCCTGCCCGAATTGGCTGATCGCCATTATCTTTTAGCCGGGGAGGCGCGAAGGGACCAGCAAAGCCTGAATGCGGATCAACACTACCGCCAGGCAGCAGCCTATTATTCCGAATTTGCGGCGACCTTCCCGAATCATCCTCGCACACCTGAGCGCCTGTTCCTGCTGGCAGAAACCTATGTGGAGCTTCAACAGTGGCCAGATGCCATCGAAGCCTTTGAGCGTGTTGCCTACGATTTTCCAGCGGCTGGAACAGTACCGGAGAGGGCAGCCGAAGCAGGTTATGCCTCAGTGCTGGCATTCCGTGAGTACGCAGGCACCTGGATGAATGAAACCACTGAAGATCTCTTCGCGCTGCAGGAAATGCAGCAACTGAACCGACTAAGGTTTGCGAACGCATACCCCGAAGACCCGCGTGCGCCAGATGTCTACTACATTGCACTGCAGCGGGAATATGACCAGCAGAATCTTGAAGAAGTGATTCCTATGGCCAGCCGCCTGGTTACCTGGCAGCCAGCGGCAGACCCCGCCCTGGTCACCGAAGCCTTGTTGCTTGCGGGCCACAGTCTGTTTGAGCTTGCACGCTATGGCGAGGCCGAACAGTCCTACCGCGACGCCCTTTCCATGATGCCCCCCGAAGACCAACGGCGGCCGGGCGTACAGGAAAACATGGCGGCCTCGGTATTCCGCCAGGCAGAGCAGTTTGCGCAAGCAGGCGATACAGATACCGCCGTTAGCGAGTACCTGCGGGTAGGTTTTGTCGCGCCTGCCTCCGCACTGAACGCCAATGCCCAATACGATGCGGCATCGCTGCTGGTAAGCTCCGCACGATGGGGCGAGGCGATTAGTGTGTTGACAGGTTTCCGGGCAGATTTCCCCGAGCATGAGCTAGCCGATACGGTGCCCGCAAAACTGGCGTTCGCCTATCGGGAAACAGAACAGTGGGAGAAAGCCGGCGATGAGCTTAATCTCATGGTGGCCAAGGCGACCACGCCAGAGGAGCGCCGGCAAAACCTGCAGATTGCGGCAGAATTATATGATCGGGCAGGCAACGATACCAAGGCAATTGATACTTGGCGCCAGTACGCAAACCGCCATCCTGAACCGGCTGACGTCTATATGGAAGCAGCCAACCGCTTGAGCGAGCTATACGCAGCCCAGGGCGACATCGAGCGACGTAATTACTGGCTGAACCGGCAGATGGATAAAGTGGATGACAACTCCGGGGCTGCCGATGACCGCATGCGCTATCTGGCGGCGTCTGCCTCCGCAATCCTGGCGCGGGATGCACTGGCCCGCTACGACAGTATCCGCCTGACCTTGCCCCTGAATAAAAGCATGGTGGCCAAAACCAATGCCCTTGAGACAGCCGTGCGCGCTTATCAGAAAACCGCCAGCTACGGGATTTCATCGTTTGCCACGGAGGCGGGCTATCAGATCGCCCATATATACAGTCGTCTGGGCGCAGACTTGATGGATTCGGAACGCCCGCAAGGGCTCAGCCAGCTGGAACTTTCTCAATACGAATTATTGCTGGAAGAGCAGGCCTACCCATTCGAAGACAATGCCATTGATATCCATGAACAAAATATCCGCAGAGCCCGTGAAGGCATCTTTGATGAGTGGGTGAAACGCAGCTATGAATCCTTACGTCGCCTGCTCCCGGGCCGCTACAACAAACCCGAAGTCACCGCCGGAGTTGTCCATGATCTGGGTTAAAAAGCTGAACCCGGCGCTTATGTTGCTTCTGCTGCTCACGGGCTGTGCGGTAGGGCCGGAGCGCACAACGGCACTGGATGATGCCGCCGTTACAGCGGAATCGGAGGCACGCCTTCAGGAGGCTTTTTCGGAAGCGGTTGTGTTAATGGAAAACGGCGACCTTGAAGAGGCCAGATCCCGCTTTGAGAAATTGACAGCGGAGCATCCGGAACGAAGTGGCCCCATTGCCAACCTGGGGCTGTTGGCGATGCAGTCCGGTGATATGGAGCTTGCCCGCGTGCGGTTTGAGCAGGTTCTCGCTCTGAACCCCAAGCACCCGGTGGCGCTCAACCACCTTGGCGTTATCGCCCGTAACGCTGGTGATTTCTCCTTGGCTGAAAAGCGTTACCGCGAGGCTCTGGCTGCCAACCCCGAGTATTTGCCCGCACTCCTTAATCTGGCGTTTTTACTGGACATATACCTGGGCCAGCCAGCCCAGGCGTTGCCGCTGTACGAACAGTACAAAGAGCGTGCAGAAGAGCCGGATCCGAGAGTGAAAGACTGGATATTCGATGCAAAAAACAGAATCTGACGCGAGGCGAAACGCATGAAAACTATTTTCAGAATCCTTCTGCTGGCAGCCTCGCCATTGCTTTGCATACTGCCTGCTCAGGCCCAGGACTCAGGGATAGTAACCATTGAGGGCACCCGAATTCGTGGTGATCAGGAGGTGCCGACAGTGATGTACCTGGTGCCCTGGCAGCCCCCGGAAGTGGACGAACTCAGAGCGCCCGATGAGCAACTGTTGGTGGAGCAGGCCTTTACCCCTATGGATCGATACGAATTTCAACGGCTTGTCCGTTACCATGATGCCTTCAAGGCTGAGCAGCATGCCTTGGAAAATGCAGTGACAACACCTTGAAGGCACAGTAAAAGCCGCCTGGCAGTGAGATGTGCGTCACAGTATTTCTGTGTTCGAGTGCAAACTACAACAAACCGCAACACAGACCCCCGAAAACTTAACCCCTTTGAAGTAGCCTAGCGCTTAGACTGTTCCCAAACTGAACCATGGAGTGCCTAAAAAATGATCGATACCGCCGTTCGCTTTTTTCAGGAAGGTGGCTTTTTTATGTTTCCGATCGCCATTGTGCTGATCATCGGACTCATAGTAGCCATTGAGCGATACGTATACCTGTCTGCGCAAAAGATCACTAATCGCAGGGATTTCAATCGTCTGCACCAGATGATTGCGAAAAAAGATTTCAAGGGCGCGCTTAATTACGCTCAGGAGTCCGGTACGGGCATGTCCACCATGATCGGTTACGGCCTTCAGCGGCTGGCACGTCGACAGGGCCGTGAAGACATCGAGTACGCTATGGAAGAAGGGTTGCTGGATGTAATGCCGCGCCTTGAAAAGCGCACCCAGTACCTTGCAACGCTTGCCAATATCGCAACACTGCTTGGTCTGTTGGGAACCATCATCGGCCTGATCGCAGCCTTTACTGCTGTTGCCGCTGCAGACCCCGCGCAAAAAGCCAGCCTGCTTTCACAGAGTATTTCTGTGGCCATGAACACCACCGCATTTGGTCTTATGTCAGCTATTCCCATGCTGTTGGTTCATTCCGTTCTGCAGACCAAGACCAACGAAATTGTAGACAGCTTTGAAATGGCCGGTATCAAAGTACTTAACCTGCTCAGCGATGGTTCAGGATCTCGCCCTGGTGTTCAGTCCCAGGCGCAATCCGTGTCATCTTCTGCTCCGGCAGCAGCGTCGGCCTGATAATCAGCTAAAGGATCTCGGGCTATGAGACGGAAACATCGTCGATTACAGAGCGAACCGGATCTCGATATCACGCCATTCATGAACCTCATGATTGTGCTGGTGCCGGTGCTGCTTTTGAACATGGTGTTTGCACACACCAGCGTGCTTGAACTCAACTTTCCCACTGGCGAAAGTCTTGCGTCAGAGCAGGTTGAAGAGCTGCAAATACAGGTGGTTATCCACGCGGATAGCCTGGTTGTTGCAGACAATCAGGGCGGCGTTATCAAGAGTATCGACCAGAAAGGAGGCGAGCACGATTTCGCTGTTCTTAAAGATGTCATGAAAGAGCTTAAAAGCCGTATTCCCGAGAAAAAGGACGTGATTATCATGCCTTCCCGGGAAACGTCGTATCAGGTGTTGGTCAGTGTTATGGATACGGTGCGGTCCTACGATGCGGTTGTTGCAGGCAACCTGGTAGAGGCGGAGCTGTTTCCGGAGATTTCTTTGGGCGATGCCCCTGTAGAGAGCACTGAAGACGCAGAAAGGGCAGGGGGGCAGTCATGAAAGAATCAGCAAAAGCCCGCCGCCAGAAGCGCCATCACAGGCGTAACAATAACCAGAGCAAGATGAATCTGGTATCGTTGATGGACATCTTCACGATTCTGGTGTTCTTCCTGATGGTTAACTCTTCGTCTGATGTGCAGGTACTAAACCAGAGCAGCACCATCAAACTGCCGGATTCCTCTGCCTCGCAACCACCGGGAGATGTGCTCGCGCTCACCGTAACCGACCAGGATATCCTGGTAAACGGGCGTTTGGTCATCAAGCGGGAGGCATTGCAGGCACTTGAAGGGCAGATTGAGCCGGGTTTGAAGCAGGAGCTGGACTATCAGGCCAGCCGATCAGGCCAGCCAGCCCCGGAAGCCGGGCGAGCGATTACTATTCTGGCTGATCGGGAACTGCCTTACGATTTGCTCAAAAAGATCATGTCTACCTGTGTGGATGCGGGATACGCCAGCATATCTCTGGCGGTTAACCAGCAGACAAAAGAGGGAGCCGGAGCATGACCCAGCGTTCGACTCAGAGCATGTCAGAAGATCGGTACGGATTGCCGTGGAGTGGTGAGCGCGGGGAGCGCAGGCGACTGCTTTCCATTGCGCTGGTTGTAGCGCCCCTGTTTGTGATCTTTGCCGGTTATGTGAGCTGGATCGAGTTGCCAGAAAAGGATCGGCAGGAGCGTGAAGCTCTGCCACCCCAACTGGCGAAGCTGGTTATTGAGAAAAAAGAACCACCCAAGCCGGTTGTGCCCGAGCCAAAGCCGGAGCCCGAACCAAAAGCTGAAATAGAGCCGGAAGAAAAGCCGGTTGAAGTGGCTAAGCCGGAACCCAAGCCTGAGCCAAAGCCCCAGCTGCTGCCGCCCAAGCCTGAGGTAAAGGAAACTCCAAAGCCTGAAGCCGTCGCCAAGGCCCGCGAAAAAGCAAAGAACACAGGCATTCTGGCCATGGGCAACGAGCTTGCAAAGCTCAACACACTGGCCAGTTCCATCAAGCTTGATGCACCGGTGACCCGGACAGCTGAACCCATTGCGCGGAAAACAGAGGACACCCTGGCCGCGAGAGCCACGGCCAATGCACGCAGTGCTGGTGTGAGCGATGCCGTGCTTGAGCGGGAAAGTCGTCAGGTTGCATTGGTGGAGCGTGAGAGGGCAGAAGTGGCAGACGCGACCCGCGTCGCTGAAGCCAAAGAAGTTGTGCGGCGTGAAAAGCAGGAAACTGCTTCCCGGACACGCAGCAAAGAAGAGCTCAGGCGCACCATGGATGCAAATAAATCCGCCATCTATAGCATCTACAATCGTGAACTTCGCCGTAAGCCTTCGTTGCAGGGCAGTATTACGCCCGAGTTAGTGATTGAGTCCAGTGGCGCTGTGTCTCGCTGTTCAGTGGTTGAATCGACACTGGGTGAGCCAGGTTTGGAGAACAAAATCTGTAATCGCCTGTTGCTGGTAGATTTTGGATCCAGGCCGGGGGTAGACAGAACAACGATTCGCTATCCGATTCAGCTGCTGTCCAGCTGAGGGCTTTTCGTTAAGCCCCCTGCTCTGGAGCAGCAGCTTTTTTCAATATGCGCCTGATGTCCCCGTTACCCAGCGGCTTCTGCCGCTTTCACCCGGACATAACTTCCCGGTGCATCTTCAAGTATGGCGAGCTTGCCATCTCCCGGCACTCGAGCGGCAACCGGCTCGCCAGCATACTGTTGTAGCCATTCCAGCCAATGTGGCCACCAGGATCCCGGGTGTTGTTTGGCATTTTCAAGCCACTCATCGGGACTCTTGCTCATCGTATCGTTGGTCCAGTAGCCATACTTTTCTTTGTATGGCGGGTTGATGACCCCGGCAATGTGGCCTGAACCAGACAATACGAACCGAACATCACCACCATGAACCAGCGCACCTTTATAGGTCGTTTTCCACTTGGCGATGTGATCCTGTCGTGCTGAAAGAAAGAACGACGGCACATCGATTTCGCCCAGGTTGATCGTTTCCCCCGCGAAGGTAAGCGCATCGGGCTCTACAAGCCGATTGTTGAGGTACATTTCCCGCAGATAGAAACTGTGCATTTTCGCGGGCAGGTTGGTGCCATCTGTATTCCAGTACAGCAGGTCAAAGGCAGCAGGTTTTTTTCCTTTGAGATAATTGTTTGTCCAGAACGACCAGAATAGCTCGTTTTCCCGTAGCAGATTGAAAGTAAATGCCATGGCGCGGCCGTCGAGATAACCTTTGCGTTCCAGCATGCGCTCAATACCACGGATCGAATGCTCGTTAATGAACACGCCAATGCCACCCGGGTCAGAGAAATCCAACAGGCTGGTCAGGTAGGTCGCACTGACTACAGGATCCCTCCCTTTTTTCTTTAGCCAGGCAAGGGTTGATGCCAGAAGCGTTCCACCGATGCAGTAACCTATGAGGTTCATCTTCTCTTCGCCGGTGGCTGCAGTTACGGCATCCATGGCGGCCAGCGGGCCTTCAAGCATATAGTCGTCCCAGCCTTTGTCTCTCATCTCCGGCCCCGGGTTGCGCCATGAGATAACGAAAACTGTCTGACCCTGGTTAACCAGCCACTGTATAAACGAGTTTCTGGCCGTCAGGTCCAGAATGTAAAACTTGTTAATCCATGGCGGTACAATGAGCAGAGGCCGCTTGCTAGCGCTTTCTGTAGTCGCGTTGTATTGAATAAGCTGAATCAGGTCGTTCTGAAATACGACTTTGCCGGGTGTTGTCGCCAGATTGCCGCCCACCTCGAACGCTGAACGATCCGTCATGCCGACATTGAACAGGGACGGGTTTTGGCGAAAATCCTCAACAAGCTGCTTTGCGCCGTCGACCAGGTTCATTCCCTTTCGCTCCCAGGTTATTTTCAGAACCTCCGGGTTTGTTGCCACAAAATTTGAAGGAGAAAGAGCACTGGTGAGCTGGCGGGCATAGAACAGCATCTGATCTCGGGCTGCAGGAGGCAAGCCTTCCATACTTTCTACCCAGCTCAGAAAAGCCCGGGAGTTAATCAGATAGGATTGGTGCAGGACATCAAATGGCAGGTGTTTGTGCCATTCCTCTGCGTTGAAACGCCGGTCGTCCGGATCTGCCTGAGCAACCTGCTCTTTTTCACGCCCGGTCAGCCGGGCCAGTGTGTAGCCTCCGAGGGCTGCATGTTTGCGAGCAAGATCCAGTTCCGCGCCCACAAAACGCAGCGGGTGCAGAAGCAGGTCTTCTGCCATGGCCCTGTAGGCATCTGACATCTCTGCCAGAGTGGAGAGTTTGGCAGCATCCATAACACCAGAATCCCCAAGCAGCTTTTCAAGTTGCTGCTGGCCTTCGCGAACCTTTGTCTCAAAGGTGTTGACAAGCCTAGAGGTTGTTTTTCCAAGCAGATCCAGACCCAGCATGACGCTCTCCTACTTTTGGGTTTCAGGCGTTTCTTCCGGCTCGCCAGATATGGCCTTCTGCATCGCTTCGCGAGCTTCCGTCAGGTAGCTCTGCCAATCCTTCAGGTCTTGGGTTGCCTGTTCGCTGATGGACTTCAGGGTTTCCGCCTGGTCACTTGTTACCGTTTTAAGGTCTTCTATACTGCGAACTTCCGATACCTTTTTCGCCTGTTCCATGGTTACATCGGCGTACCTGCGGAACGCGTTCATCTGCATTTCTGCAGCTTTGCTGAACTGTTCAAAAAGGGCCTGGTTAAGGCGCGTGGCTTTATCAAACATGTCGTTATTCATATACAGCTCCTTTGCATTTGTATTGGGTTCACTCCTATTGTGCTCTGACCAGCATGTCACAATCATGACGGACATCAATTCAGCGTTAGGCTTATAATTCAGAATGGCATTTAAATAATGAACCGCAAGCCTGAATGTCCGGATTGCCTGCCGGACAGTCGCTGTGCGGAATTTCATACCCTTATAAAAACCAATTTTGAGACGGAGTGGCGTCACATGGGGTGTTTGTATGCTTGACCAACAATCGACAACAGAGAACTTGCAGGGCTACCCCATAAGCCAGCTGGTTGGTCTGCTAGTCGGTGCCGGATTTCTCCTGATGACAGTGGCTTTGCCGCCGCCAGAGTCCATGACAGTGGAAGCCTGGTCGGCATTAGGGCTCATGTTGCTTATGGCAACCTGGTGGTCAACGGAAGCTATCCCGATACCGGCCACTGCTCTGCTGCCGATTGTATTGGTGCCAGGATTGGGGTTGGGGAGTATTTCGCAGGCGACATCGCCTTACGCACATCCGATCATTTTTCTGTTCCTTGGTGGCTTTACCCTGGGCCTTGCAATGCAGCGCTGGGAGCTCCATCGCCGCATTGCGCTGATGACGCTGAGAGCGGTTGGCAACGAGCCGAAGCGGCAGGTCGCAGGTTTCATGTTGGCAACAGCGTTCCTGAGTATGTGGGTCAGCAATACAGCAACGGCCATAATGATGCTCCCCATCGGTCTGTCAGTCATTAGCATGATGGGCAACGGTCAGCCGGAGAATGTTCAGCGCTATGCTACGGCGCTACTGCTCGCTATTGCCTATTCCGCCAGTGTCGGTGGTATTGCCACACTTATAGGAACGCCGCCTAATGCGCTGCTGGCGGCCTATTTGAGCGAGACTCAGGGAGTGTCAGTCGGGTTTGCTCAATGGATGCTCCTTGGTGTCCCGGTTGCGACGGTTATGTTAGCTCTGATCTGGTGGTGGCTCACGCGGCACGATTTTGGCCTGGTCGCGCAAGAAGGAGCGGGTGAGGCCATACGTGATGAGCTTGCGGCACTCGGCAAGATGAGCCGTGGTGAAAAGCTGGTGGCTGTAGTGTTTGTTCTCACAGCAAGTGCATGGATATTCAGGCCGCTTCTTTCGGCTAGCATCATGCCCTGGTTGACCGATACGGGCATTGCCATATCAGCCGCCATTGCCATGTTCATTATTCCGGTTTCTGTGCGGCAGCAGACGTTTGTACTCGATTGGGATGCAGCCAAAGGGATACCATGGGGCGTTCTTCTGCTGTTTGGTGGCGGCCTTGCCATGGCTGGCGTTATCAGTAGTTCCGGTCTGGCCAGCTGGATTGCTGAATCTATGGGGGTCGCAAGTGCCTTGCCCTTGATTGTTATGATCACGCTGGTCGTCGCAGTAATCATTTTTCTTACGGAAGTAACAAGCAACACGGCAACGACTGCTGCCTTCCTGCCACTTTTGGGGGCACTGGCGCTTTCCCAGGAGATATCGCCGTTGTTGCTGACCATTCCAGCAGCGATTGCCGCCAGTTGCGCCTTCATGATGCCTGTGGCCACACCGCCCAATGCAATTGTGTTCTCAAGTGGGGACATGAAAATAGGGGATATGATCCGTGCCGGGTTTGCACTGAACATCATCGGAATTGTGGTTGTTACCCTGCTGTGTTACCTGCTTATGGATTTTGTTTTCACCATCTGACCAACGTGCGGGTGCAGCTTGTCTTGCGCCCGCACTCCTGCATACCTGGCCCCGTAACGGGAGCAGCTTCTCTGTTTTGCCAATAGCCTTGCGATAGCGCGCCGTTGCAGCGCCAGATTTGAGGCACAGTTATCTTTAAACTCTCCGCTATTTCGGTATCTTGCCGTAACAATATGTAATCCAATAAATATCATGGATAACAAAAACAGGGATTTCGTCTGACATGCTGCTTGTGCTCGCTGGATCCATTCTTACATTCGCCATAGTGCAGGAAGCAACTGTGGTTGAGCCCTATGAAAAGGGTGCGGTTGTTATCGAGCAAAAGGTCGATTCCAGCCCGGTGGAGCTGCTCACGGAGTTTCGGGTTGAGCCGCTGGTCGAGCAGAAATTCCGCAATATTGTGCGTCAGGCATACGACTACAGTTGTGGCAGTGCCGCCTTGACCACCATTTTAAACTTCTATCTTGGGCGCAATCTTTCGGAGCGCCAAGTGATGGAGGGGCTGCTGCACTATGGCGAAAGTGATCGCATCGTTGCACGCCGGGCCTTCTCCATGCTTGACATGAAGCGTTTGGTGACAGCCCTGGGTTATCCATCTGGTGGTTTCCGTGCCACGATCGACGATCTGATTGACCTCGACCACCCGGCTATCGTTCCTATCCATCATGCGGGTTTCAAGCATTTTGTTGTGCTCAGAACCATTCGTGATGGCCGTGTGTATATGGCTGATCCAGCAGTAGGCAACCTGTCATTCACGCTCGCACAATTCGAAGAGAAATGGGACGACAATGTGCTTTTTATCGTTTTCCCGGGTAGTGACAAACCACTGGATAACCTTGAGCTCAAAGAAGAAGATCTGCGTTTTGTAGATGATCAAACCATGACATTGCTGGCACTTGAGCGCATGCCTGAGTTTTATGAGGCTACAGCCAGACGTATTCAGAACATGCTTGAACGGCAGAAAAACAATCCGGACGGCAGTGTAGAAAACACAAGAAAACAGTTGCACTACCGTCGCAATTAACATTTGTCGGGCACGGTGCCCGGCTCAGGACTACTACCAATAAAAATTAAGGGAGTCAGGATGAATCGTTGGTTTGTGCGAGGTCTTATCCTTGTTTCCGCGGCGGGTTTGCTTCCGGGCACAGCCCTGGCGCAGGACGACAATGTAGGCCAGGCGAGGGATGCGCTCGCAAAGCAGGAGGGCGATGAGGATTCGTCGCGGCAGCTTGAAGAAGTGTTTCAGGCCGCTGAGAAAAACTACTCCTTGCAGAAAAAAGGCAGTCATTCCCTTAACTATTCGTTTGACTATTCCTATACGGCTGATCAGCGTCTGGATCTTGCGATTACAAACGGATCGGTACGTAACCTCGATGTGGTCCCTTCGGCAACCCACAACTTCACCAACTCGTTTTCCTATGATTACGGGCTGTTGGACAACTTCACGGTGGGCACACGGATTCCTCTGGTCGTAAAATACGACACCCAGGATGAACTGAACACCTACGATTTTGGTGATATTTCCTTTACTGGTCGCTGGCAGCCTTTTGCCTATGTACCGGGCAAGATGTCGACCACCCTGTTTGGTACCTTCAGTACTAAAACGGGCGTTAGTCCTTATGAAATCGATATAAACGAACAGCTTTCAACCGGCAGCGGCTATTACTCTATTGGTGGTGGCGCAAGCTTGTCGAAAGTGCTTGATCCGGTTGTTGTGTTCGGGTCCGTCAGTGTTACCTACAACCTGCCTGAAGATGATCTGCAGCAGGTTCGTGGTGCGCGACTGCTTCAGGAAGTTGAGCCAGGCTTCAGTCTTTCCGGTTCCGCCGGATTTGCTTATTCGCTTTCTTATGACATTTCTCTAAGCATCTCTGCTCAGATGAGCTATAGCGATGAGACCATCCTTACTTTCTCCAATGGTGACCAGGCAATGGCGCAGGACCAGATGAGCGGTTTCCTGAGTATGTCGCTGGGAACCCGTGTCAGCGATACCACAATAGTGAACACCAGCGTTGGTATTGGTCTGACTGAGGATGCCCCGGATTTCTCCCTGGGCGTGTCCCTACCCATTAACTTCTCCGGCCTCAAAGAGTGATTGGTGCCGCTGACGATTTAAAGGGAAGGGAAGGATTTCATGGGACATAACAGCTACAAGCGCCAACTTCTCGCGGCCATGGTAGCCACGACAATCTCGTGTGGTGCTCAGGCGCAGTTGGCACAGAACCTGACGATTCACCCGAAAGCACTGGCTCTGGGTAATGCCGTTACAGCTGATCCCCCGGGAATCATGGCTGTTCACTTTAACCCGGCCGGCCTGACCAAGCTGGAAGGTCGCCAATTTGAAATCAACCTGCTGGGTGTTTACCTGGATGTTGACGCTGATTTTACGGCCCCGGAAGGGTATGAAATATTTGGCATTGATGGCACAGAAATAGACCCGAATACCGGCCAACAACGGGACCCTGTTGCAAACACCCACAGCCACACGAACAACGTCTCATTGTATATTCCCGGCTTTGGAATACTACGCACTCCTCCCGGGCCCGCAGTAGCCCCTTCTGCGGGATTCAGTATCACGCCTCCCGGATCGAAACTGACCTTTGCCAATGCGTTTTATCTACCTATGGCAGCAGGTTTCTACCGTGACAAAGATGATCCTGGCCGCTATCAGCCTCAGGCGGCTGCCTTGCAGCGCACGACTTATCTTGCGCCAAGCGTAGGTTATAAAATTAATGAAGAATGGTCCGTGGGCGCTGGCATTCACTTGTCCCATATGGGTATTGCTGCTGATCAGTACATGCGGGCCCCTAACATGTTGTTGGGTGTTGCAGAAATTCTTCAGGATGCGTTCAACTGCGAAAGTGGCGATGAGCCACTACAGCCCTGGCTCGCTCTTTGTGGTGGTAACGTCGGCCCTTGGGACGACATAGGTGCCATGTCCCTTAATGTTCAGGATTCACTTTCCCCTACCTACACACTTGGGGTTATGTGGGAGCCGGTAGATTGGTTTTCCTGGGGGGCAAGCTATACCTCCGAAGCTGAAATGAACATGAAGGGCACCTTCGAGATCCAGTACACCGATGACTGGTCCGGATTCTGGCAGAGTGTCAACGGGTCGGTTCTCGGCGCCATTACCTCAGCGATTCTCAGTCTGCCATCTGGTGCGCCGCGAGAGGCGGGCAACGTAAGTATGGATCTGGTCTATCCACAGCACTTTCAAACCGGTATTAGTGTGGATGTACACCCGAAGCTCACTTTGAACGCCGACATAGGCTGGACTGACTATGCACAGTGGGATGCATTCCTGTTCCGTTTCGATCGGAATCTGGAATTCCTTAACGCTGCGCGGATTTTGTCTCCGGACAATGCCACACCGAACACCCTCAAATTGCCATTGGGCTTTACCAGCCAGTGGAACTGGGCTTTCGGCGCGGAATTTCATGCGTCCTCACGGCTTGATTTGAGGGCGGGTGTTGAGATTAGGGATTCGGTAATTCCGGATGACCAGCGTTCGGTTATGGCGCCTTTTGGCGGCGCTAACCTGTACAGTGTTGGAATGGGTTACAAATGGGACAAAAATACAGAAATTGATATGAATCTCAGTTATCTGCACTCCATCGAAACGATTCCGGCAAACACCAGTTGCAACATTAACTGCGATAACATTACCAACATTATCTACAACCCGTATGCAGGGCTGGACGTAAAAACATCTCTCCGTGTTGTTATGGCGGGTATCAGTTTCCGGAAAAAATTCTGACAGCACGCTGTATCGAGCTTAAAAGGGCGTATCAGTGAACAGACATAGATTCATGACTGCGGCTGTTTGTCTGATTCTTGGTGCAATGTTGTCTGGCTGTCAGATTGGTGGCTCAACAGTATCAAACAAGGAAGGCTATTTTTCCTGGGTAGATGAGCAGGGACGCGTGCGCTATTCACCCATCGTCGAGAAGCCTGCCGAAGAGCCGCCGGTCAGCGAGCCTGCCAGCGGTGACGAGTTTACAGCTGCCAATTATCCGGATGCGGAAGAGTTGCGGCGCAAGGGCTATGTGCGAGAAGGGGACGAACAGCCTTACTATACCTGGCGTGATGCCGATGGCACCGTTCGAAATACCTATTACCAGCCAGACACCCGAACAGATGAGGAAAAAGGGCTTATCGCTCCGCCGCCAGGGGCGACCCCGGCAACAGTGTATCGCGCCGGTGACACCCTTATTGAAACTGATCCTGTGGCCGGGCACGATCCCGAAGCCTTTGCTATTCTAGGCATTGCCGAGGTTGACAACGACTTCCTGAGCCGATTTTCCGAAACCTGCTGTGAGACGCTGGACACCCAGGATCATGAACGCTGGCAGGAAAACCGTGAGTTTGGCGTATACCTGAAGAAAAGTTCTCCCACGCACAGCTTCCTCACAGGTGAGAGTCCCTATCAACTGATTTCACTACCACAAGGTGGACAAGCAGAAGGGCAGATGTTTCGCTTGCGCTCATACGCCAGTGAAGGGGTTGTTGTACCTTCGGTCTTGTTTCTTGATGACACTTTGAGCCCTGTGCGCCTTGTAACAGACCTGGTGTCGGATTTCGTGCCGGAGAATTGGCACCGCCGGGGGTACCTGGAAGCTCGTATCCCGGTAGCCAGCACTGGGGCAGAGCGTTGGATGCTTGTTTTTACCCGAAACGAGGATCTTGAGGGCCAAACGGTTATCGAAACCCGCCGTGGCCCCCGCAAGATACCCCACGTCAGCACCGGTGAAATGGGGCTGAACATGGTAGATGCTCTATAACCGGATCAGTCTTCCGGTTTACTCAAATCCAGCCATTGCTGGGACAGCCAGTAAAAGCCGCCAGCTTTAGCCGGGTGGGTGCAGTTATAGCGGAATCGTCGGCTGTTGAAGGGTTTGGGTGCCTTAATCAGAATGTTATTGTCAGTCACCTTGAAATCAATCCGCCCCATGCCCGAAGCAAAGCAGGTCAGCCTGGCGGGCTGAATATCATCTACCAAAGGCAGAGACAGGGTTGGTGGGTTGGCACTCACGATTCCGTCAGGCAGTTGGTTGGTGTCTAAGGGGAAGGCTTTGCTGTTTAATTTGTCTTTCAGGCCGTTCAGCTGACCGTAGGTGTTGGCCATGGGAAACCGGGGCAAACGGGTTTTGCCTGTAAGGGGCCCAATTGCACCAGATTGCTGCCCGAACCCATACCAGCCTCGTTCTGAGACCTTCGCTTCAAGGGCTTCATCGAACTCGCCATAAGGATAGGCAAATACAGGCAGGTCTGTTCCCAGTTTCCGTTTTAGTTCAGCTTGCGCGGTATCCAGGCTGCGGTTTGTCCGCTTTATCCAGTCGGCTTCCGCTTCGCCCGGCTTTCGCGCCAGATGGCCGTGTCCCGCCGTGTGGTTGGCAATGCTTACACCCTCCCGTCCTGAGAGCTCTTTCAGTTGACCCCAGGTCATGTAGCCGTGTTTTCCGATAGCGGCCGTGTCGACAAAAATGGTGTAAGGCAAACCCCGTTCCTGGAGGATGTCTGCGCCTGTGCTATATACCGACTCATAGGCGTCATCAAAGGTAATCGCGATGCGCTGGCCGGTTGACGGGTTGTTGGAAAATAAATCCTTTGTGGCTTCGTACAAATCAACAACCTCAAGGCCCAGTTCGGTGATCATGTCCAACTGTGCATTGAACAGTGATACAGAGGTACTGGTTGATGGCGGTGTAGACTCGCTTATGTGGTGATATTGAAGTACGACGAGATCGGCTTTTGCGCCAAAACTTGCGAGAAAAAGTGACAGCAGGACAGCTGATATCCAGGGTTTTCGTGCGTTCATATGTGCTCCAAAATCTGACTGAAATGTGCCTTCAGAACGGCAAACGCTTCGTTTAGTGACTGTATTGCTTCTGTTTCTCCACCACGGTCGGGGTGGGCTTGCATCACAGCCCTTCGAAATGCCTGTTTTACCGTTTGAAAATTGTCGGGAACAGAATCGAACCCGAGAACTCGGGCGGCTTGCAGAATCTCCGGGCTGCTGGGATTGGAGCCGCCGCGGCCCTCCCAGAAATCATCCATCATTTGCTGAACCGATTCTTCCGGTAACTCATATTGCGAAACGTCCAGATAGAAACTACGAAGGCTGTCTACTGTACCGGGCAGCCCTTTACCGCCGATGATATCCTGATGCTCAATGCCGATGCGCAAAGGGGAGATATACAGGTTCTCGCCGGCTTCTGCGAGGGTATCCCTTAGGCGGTACAGCACATGGAACAGGAGAAAATGCACCGGGTAGAGCGCTTGAATATCGTGAAACGCCAGTGCGCCAATCAGATTCCACGGCGGGCCCTGAAGCTTTTTGATCAGGCTGAGCTCGTCTATGCCTGCTGGCGCGCTGCGAAGCTCATGCTCAACAGCCACCAGCATATGCTGAACCTGTTGCTCCAGCAATGTATCAGAGCCTTTTGCCGATGGCCTTTGTGAGCACTTCATGGACGCGGGTATATTCTTCATGGCCACAATGTTAGGCCAGCAGCCGTATTCAGGGAAGGGTAGTGAGCCCGGGCAGCCCGCCTTTGAACAATGCCGTAGCAAGGTTCGTCGCCCGGTCCACCTCACTGTCTGCTTGTTCCGGGTGCAGGTGCACGCGCCTCGCGACAGTCAGGCTGGTCTCATAGGCCACGCCAAAGAACGCAGCACAAAGATATTCCTGATCGACGCTTGGCAATATGCCCCGCGTAACAGCTGCTCTAACATCATCCTCAAGGGACATCATGATGAGCTCAAGTATGCCTGAGCCAAATAGATCCCTTATAGCGCGATCGTTACGATGAGCCAGCTCGTAAACGAGAGGGTCCTTTGCGGTGGCGCTGTATACTGCATGGTAGGAGCGGCGAATAAATTCTTCGGTACTCTCAGCGGAGCGGCGTGAACGAGTCAGGTTTTCATTCAATCCACTGAGAAAATCGGTGAGAAGGGCCGCAAAGATGTCCTGTTTGCTCCGAAAATAGTTGTAGAAGGTGCCGGAAGCCAGATCCGTTTTTTTGATAAGGTCACGGATGGTTGTGTTTTCATAGCCTTTTTCTTGAAAGCAGATGCGCGCAGAATTCAGTATTGCTGCGTGGTTGCGCATGCGGTTGCGTTCCCGCTTACCTGGTATTTCTTTATCTGAGCTCAACATATCCATGTTAGTAGCCTGTCCCTGTTAGTAGTGGATGCGTATAATCTCACGATCATTTTCCCACTGAACACAGTAGATATGCCCGAAGCCATAAGTGACAGCCCCGAACAAAATTATAGTTCAGTATACGAACGTAACCTGAAACTGGAGCAGAATAAACTGCAGAAACGCCTGCGCCGCGACGTCGGCCAGGCCATTTCAGACTTTTCGATGATCGAAGCAGGCGACAAGGTAATGTGTTGCCTTTCCGGTGGCAAGGATTCTTATGCCATGCTGGACATACTCCTCAATCTGCAAAAAAGTGCGCCAGTGTCGTTTGAACTGATTGCTGTCAATCTTGATCAGAAGCAGCCGGGTTTCCCTGAAGAAGTGCTGCCAGGGTATCTCGCCGAATTGGGGATCGAGTATCACATCATTGAGCGAGACACCTATAGCATCGTCACTGACAAGGTGGCAGAGGGTAAAACTACTTGTGGCCTGTGTTCACGCTTACGGCGGGGCATTCTCTACAACTTTGCAGAGGAGCAGGGCGTTACCAAGATTGCCTTGGGCCATCACCGCGATGATCTTCTGGAAACCCTGTTTTTGAATATGTTTTACGGTGGCAAGCTTAAAACCATGCCGCCCGTGCTGCACAGCGACGACGGTCGGAATACTGTAATTCGTCCCCTGGCATACTGCCGGGAGAAAGACATAGCCAGGTATGCGGAGCTTCGGGAATACCCAATCATTCCCTGCAATCTTTGCGGTTCTCAGGAAAATCTGCAGCGGCAGGTTATCAAGGAAATGTTCCAGCACTGGGACAAGCAACATCCAGGCCGGCTTGAGTCGATGTTCCGGGCCTTATGCAATGTTGAGCCATCACACCTTGCAGACCCCAACCTCTATGATTTTCGCGAGGGCAAGCGCTTGGGGGGCAAGCGCCAAGCCGTTCAGACGGCTGCGCCGGCACAAGAGCCGGAGCAGAGCTTCGGGCGCCTGGACGTTCTGAATATCTAGTTCTGGCCTCAGGACTGCCTGGTGAATCCGGAAGGCTTGTCAGAGAGTGGAATTAATGGCCGGTCATTGCCAGCAGGGGCAGGGTCCAAAGCCCGAAAATGATCAATAGAGCGCCGGTGAACTTCCGGAACATCTGATTGCTTTTCAGGCCATTGATCCAACTAGCTGCATAACCTGCCCCGAGCATTGAGGGCAGGGTGCCCAGCCCGAAAAACACCATTGTCAGAGCGGCCGAACCCACAGTCGGCTGCAAGGCCGCCCAACCCAGTGTGCTATACACTAATCCACATGGTAGCCAGCCCCAGAGAGCTCCGAGAGCGAGGGCCTGGCCCGCATGATTGATCGGGAGAATCCTGCTGGCAAGGGGTGACAAGCGCTTCCATAGTGGGGCACCGATGCGCTCTACATAGCGGATGCCCTGCCACCACTGGCCCATGGACAATCCCATTGCAATCAACAGCAGGCCCGCTGCCGAGCGCAAAATCATGCCTAGCTGTGTCCATTGGTTTGCGGCTGACGTACTTAGCAGCGCAACCAGCGCCGCAATCAGTGCGTAACTTCCGATGCGTCCAATGTTATAGGCAAGCAGTAACATTGACTGCCGTACGCGAAAACCCTTGCCGACCGGCAATGCCATGGAGAGCGAGGCGCTGATTCCGCCGCACATGGCAATGCAATGAGTGCTGCCAAGCAGGCCAATGAAAAACGCACTGGGATAGCTAAGATACAGTTCCGGGCTCATGATCGATCAGGCTTACTCTCAGGATCGCCATTTTCAATATGAGCTTCAGCGCTCGTGGAGCCTGCAGCTTTATTCTGTTTATCGGTGCGGGCTTCCTCCGGGATCATATCTATATCGTCATCGTAAAGGATGCGATGTGCAGGCCCTTCCAGATCATCGTATTGACCATTCTTGACGGCCCAGGAAAACAGAAAGATGCCCATCACCACGAGAATCAGCATGACCGGTATCAGGAACACTACGACTTCCACGGGATAAACCTCATATTAAAAATCAGATGTTCACGGTATCAGGGCGCAACCTGTGCGCCAACTCGTATTGTTCCTGAGTGGCTCGTGGCCCGAGGCTGTTTACCAAGGCGTAATGCGTTGAGTACAACAATTAACGAGCTAAGTGACATGCCGATTGCTGCGGCCCAGGGTGGAACCAGGCCTGCGGCTGCGAGCGGCAATGCGCTGACATTGTAAACAAGCGCCCATGCCATATTTTGGCGGATTATCTTGCGAGTGCGGCGACTGGTATCCAGTGCCTCCACAAGTTGCATCAACTGGCCATTGAGTAAAACAGCATCTGCTTTGAGCTGTGTAAGGTCCGCTGCAGTGCCCATAGCCACAGATATTCCTGCACCGGCCATAGAGGGCAGGTCGTTGAGTCCATCCCCGACCATCATCACCTGACGGCCTTCTGCTTTCAGCTTTTGTAGAACCTCAAGCTTTTGCTCAGGCGAAGCTTGGCCAATAGCTTCGTCAATCCCAAGCATATCCGCTATTTCGCGCACATGGCCTGAGCGGTCTCCACTGAGCAACAAGGTACGGATTCCGGCATCCTGAAGGGCTTTGATGGCTTGGGCCGCATCCTCCCGGGGCTGATCATCAAGCCAGAAGCTTGCCAGCCATTCGGTATCAGATGCCAGCCAGATTTCCATGCCGGTGTGTGGCTCTGATTCCGGCTCGGGCAGGTCGAGATGCCCCGCCACAAAGGCCTTATGTCCAATGAAAAAGGCCTGGTCACCCAAACGCCCTGTAAGACCACCACCCAGGTGGTTAGTTACCTCTTCAATGGCTGCAGATGGCCGGTTATGAAATACCTTAGCAATAGGGTGTTCAGAATGCTGCTCAAGTCCGGAAGCCAGGCGCAGGCATGTATCCCTGTCTTTACTCCCCGTTACGCGAGTATCAATCAGACTCAATTTACCCCGGGTCAGTGTGCCGGTTTTGTCGAAGATTACGGTATCTATGGTATTCATGGATTCAAGCGCGTGGCCTCGGGTGGGCAGGAAGCCCAGCCGCCGCAGCTTGACTGTGGCTGAGGTAATCGCGGTGGGCGTTGCCAGCGACAGCGCGCAAGGGCAGGTCACTACAAGCACGGAGAGGGTGATGTCGAAAGCGTTGTCTGCTCCGGCCCACCACCATCCGATCCAGACGACCGGCGCAAGAATGAGTACGCGCCCTACAAACTTACCTGCAATGCGATCTGCCATCCGGGCGACAGGAGGCTTTTCTGACTGAACCCGATCCAGTATTCGCAGAATTCCTGACAGCCTTGTTTGAGCTCCGGATTTCTCAACCTGAATATCCAGCGGGTTTTCGCCATTAACGCTACCCGCATGCACTGTATCTCCAGGAATCCGGGTTTCCGGCAAATACTCACCAGTGAGGGCGGACTCATTGAGAGTGGACTGGCCTCGCAGAATGACCCCGTCTACCGGTAGTGTTTCTCCTGGCCGAATACGAACCACATCGCCGGGCTTTACCTGGTGGGCGGGTACAACTTCCGTCTCCTTGCCCGTCACCTTGGTTGCTACCGTGGGGTTGAAACCTGCCAGGGCATTACCGGTAAGGCCTGCGCGGTATCGTGCCTGGACTTCAATGTATCGCCCGAGCAGCAGGAAAAAAGTAAACATACAGACAGATTCAAAATAGACCTCTTCACCGCCCATTACTGTCACCCACGCACTCGCCATGTATGCGAGCCCGATAGCTATGGCTACGGGGACATCCATGGTCAGATGGCGGGTTTTAATGTCTCTTAGTGCGTTGCGGAAAAACGAATCTGCACTGTAAAAAACAACGGGTGTTGCCACCAGTAAGCCGAACCAGCGGAAAAAGGACACAAGTTCTGGTGACAGATCGCTGACCAACTCAAAGTAGAGCGGGAAAGCGAGCATCATACTCTGAAAAGTGCCCATGCCCGCGACAGCAAGGCGAATCAACATTGAGCGATTTTCTGCTTTGAGTTGATCCTCTACTTCATCTGACTGATAGGGGCGGGCGGTATAGCCAAGTTCGTGTATGGCGATCAACAAATCGCTCAAACCGGCTTTATCCTGGGCCCAGACAAGGCGTGCTCGCTGGGTAGTGTGGTTCACTGAGAAAGAAAGCACACCGGGCTGCTTTTTCATATGGTTTTCAAGCAACCATATGCACGCCGCACAGGTAATACCACCAATCAAAAGCTGGGCCTCATGACCTCCTTTAACGGGAGACACGAAGGCTTGCTGAACCAGTGGGTGGTCAAGCTCTCTGAGTCTGTCCAGTTCGGTGGCCGTTAGCTGGCGAGGGGTAATCGCGGCTTGTGTGCGGAGCTGATAGAAGCCTGTGAGGCCTTCGGTGTGAATGGTTTCGCACACCGCCTTGCAGCCCTGGCAACAGAAAAACCGTGTTTCGCCATCAAGCTCAAGAGTAATGCGCGGCTCGCCTTCAGCCGGCTCGCCGCAATGGAAGCAATCCACAGGGGTCACCCTTTGGCGGATCCTTTCGGAACCATATGAACCTTGCTTTCGGTTGGCAGCCAGGCCTCGCCCTTCAGGCGCCAGTGGTTGTCCGGGCCTCGAAGCTCGTAGTACCAACGGCCATCTATGTCACCAAGCATGTTCCCTGTGTAGTGACCATTACCATCACTGCGGAACTGGATAGTACGGTCATTTTGAGAAAGCGTTGGGTGAAACAGGTTAAGGATCAGGTAAGGAAAGTCTGCTGGTCCTTCCTGGGTGTTCACATTCAGCAGAATGCTGCGATCTTCAAATGCCATGTCAGCGTTGAGGCCCATGTCTGCGGCAGCCTGGTCGCGGGCTATCTCAAGGTTAATGCCACGGCCTTCTTTTGAGTAATCGTCTGTGACCATTGTGTCGCGCATATTTGATGCGACAACCAGCATAAACATGCTAAACGTAATCGCAGATAGCGGCGCAATGGTCAAGAACCAGAACCAGGGCTGCCGATACCAAGGTGCGATTGTTGCTGCGGGTGCTTGTTGATTCATAACACTCAGTCTCGTCTGTTTACAGATTGCCAACGGTGATCTTGAAGATCATTGCGTTGGACCGACAAATCGGCTTTCAGTTTCCAGCTTCAGTGACGCATCCGTTTCAGACTGTGCATGGAATATTATTTCGTTGTTTGACTGCGGGATCGATTCTGGAGGAACGTCCACGACCGTCGGCAGAGAGCGGTTTTCACCACTAGCGACTGACACCTGTGTTTGGGTCAGAATGCGAACACCTTCAAGGCCTTTTACTGACAGTTTAAATGTCTGGGGTACTTCTGACATGTTTACTATTTTCAAGGTGTAGGAGTTTTCAATACGCCCCTCACCGTTAAAGCTGAACAGTGCGCCGCGATCCCTCAGAACGTCAAGCTGGGCCGGAACGCGAGTTGCTATTACGAAGATGATTGCCCCGATCATGGCCGTCAGAACGGCGCCATAACCAAACGTACGGGGACGAAGAAGCTTTGAGGGCTTTCCTTCGAGTTCGTTCTCGGTGGTGTATCGGATCAACCCGCGAGGGTAGTCCATCTTGTCCATGATTTCATCACACGCATCAATACAGAGAGCACAACCAATGCACTCATATTGAAGGCCATCGCGAATATCAATGCCAGTGGGACACACGTGGACACATTGTCCGCAGTCAATACAGTCACCCAGACCTACCTCTTCAGGCTTTACGTCCTTTTTGCGGCCGCCGCGTGGCTCGCCACGGTTGGGGTCGTAGGAAACAATGCGCGTGTTCGGGTCGAACATAACGGACTGGAAACGCGCGTATGGGCACATGTAAAGGCAAACTTGCTCACGCATCCAGCCGGCGTTGATATAGGTGGCAGCAGTAAAAAAGGCAACCCAGAAGTACGCCCAACCGTTCGCCTGAAAGGTGAAAATATCTGCAATGAGTTCGCGAATCGGGTAAAAATAACCGACAAATGTCAGGCCAGTCAGCAGTGCAATAAGTAGCCAGATTGTGTGCTTGGCTGATTTTTTAAAGATCTTTTCCCGTGAATTGGGTGCCTTGTCCAGCTTCATACGCTTGTTGCGGCTGCCCTCAATACGCTCTTCAACCCACATGAAGATAAATGTCCACACTGTTTGCGGGCAGGTGTAGCCACACCAGACACGACCGAAAAGCGTGGTAATGAAGAACAGGCCAAAAGCACAAATAATTAACATGCCCGACAGTAGAAAGAAGTCTCTTGGGAAGAAGGTTGCACCGTAGAGGTGGAATTCCCGGGCGGGCAGATCGAAATGAATCAGCGGGCTGCCATCGAGGGTAATCCATACGAACAGGAAATACATGCTCATGAGCGCCATCAAACTAACTGTACGAATGCGCTGGAAAAGCCCAGTTACTTCTTTGACGTAGATTTTCTTCCGGCTGGCATAGAGCTCAACCGTCTCCGGCTGTTTTTTACCGCCCGAGGGCTCTGAGGAGGGGTCGACCTGTTTGACCGGAATTTCATTACTCATGGGTACCTCCAGAAGGAGCTTTAAAGCGCTGATGCGGAGCCTGAAAAAAGGCTGATGCTGATCTTTTCAAGCCTGTGCCCGCGGAAGCAGACACAGGGTTGAACAGACCAAGCCGGGCCAGAGGCCCGGCGGGAAAGTCAGTTCGACAAGCTGTAAACGTAAGCAGCCAGAATCTGAATCTGATCGTTGGACAAGCGACCGCTTTGAGCAGGCATCTCGTTCACACGACCGTGCAGAACTGTTTCTCTGATCCACTCGTAGTTGGAGCCATAGAGCCAGATGTTGTCTGTCAGGTTGGGTGCACCCAGCGCCTGCATGCCCTTTCCTTCAGGACCGTGACAAGCAACGCAGCCCTGTGCAAACACGGCTTTACCGGCTTCTGCCGCAGCAGCGTCTTTTTCCCGACCGCTAAAGCTCAGAACGTAATTAACCACCTGATCCACCTGCTCATTGGTCATGTTAGGCATGACACCTTTGGCTGGCATGTTACCCATACGGCCATTGCGCAGGGTCTCCAGGATAGCTTCGGGCGAGCCGCCCCACATCCAGTCGCCGTCGGTCAGGTTAGGAAAGCCAACCTGGCCACGAGCAGCTGTGCCGTGGCAAACAGCGCAGTTATTTGCGAACAGACGTTGGCCGATCTTCAGCGCGTCTTCATTTTTGGAAAGCTCCACCACCGGAGTTTGGCCAAACTGCGCATAGATTGGGCCGTACTTCTCGTCAGCTGAAGCAACTTCGGCTTCCCACTGGTTGGTAGAGGTCCAGCCCAGCAGTCCCTTGAAGTTGCCAAGGCCCGGGTACAGAGCCAAGTAACCAAGAGAGAAGATTACAGTCGCAACAAATAGATAGAACCACCACTTGGGTAGGGGGTTGTCATACTCTTCGATGCCATCGAAGGAGTGGCCCATGGTACGGTCGGTTTCTACATCAGTTGTCTGGCTCTTGCGTGTTGCAAAGAGTAACCAGGCACAACCAAAGACCACCACGAGCACGATCACGCTGATCCAGATGCTCCAAAAGGTACTCATTGTTTATTCTCCGTTTTTTCCTGTTCAAGAGTACGCTTTTCCACCTCGTCATCATCGAACGGCAGATGGGCTGCTTCTTCGTTAGCCTTTTTCCGGTGAGCGCTGAAGGCCCACCAGATGATGCCGATAAATACCGCCATCACTAAAAGGGTATGCATGCCGCGTAACTCGTTAATATCCATCAAATCACCGTTTGTCTGAAAGTACGGTACCCAGCTGTTGCAGGTATGCAACCAGGGCCTCGATCTCAAACTTGCCTTCTAGCTCACCGGCTGCACTGGCGATTTGCTCGTCAGTGTAGGGCACACCCAAAGTCTGCAGGGCAGTCATCTTGGCTGCGGTGCCTTTATGGTTTACCAAATCTTCGAACAGCCATGGGAAGGCAGGCATGTTGGACTCGGGAACCACGCTACGCGGGTCAAACAGGTGCTGGCGCTGCCAGGCATCCGAATAACGACCGCCAACACGGGCCAGATCTGGCCCCGTGCGCTTGGAGCCCCACAGGAACGGACGCTCGTAAACGAACTCGCCCGCAACGGAGTAGTGGCCGTAGCGCTCAGTTTCAGCACGGAACGGACGGATCTGCTGGGTGTGACAGACGTGACAACCTTCACGGATGTAGATGTCACGGCCTTCAAGTTCCAGCGCCGATATGGGCTCAAGGCCTTCAATCGGTTCGTTCACTTCTTTCAGGAAAAATAGCGGGAGCACTTCCGCCAGAAAACCACCACTGATGACCAGGATGATAAAAACAATCATCAGGCCAAGATTCTTTTCTACAATTTCGTGTTTCATCGGGTCTCTCTCCGTTACGCCGCCTGAACTGCTGCATTGTCCTGGGCAACCGCATCTTTCTGGCGCACGGTCATGTAGACGTTATAAGCCATGAACAGCATGCCGCTCAGGAAGATGACGCCACCGAGGAAGCGCACAAAGTAGCCAGGGTAGGATGCTTCAAGGCTCTCTACAAAGCTGTAGGTGAGAGTGCCGTCGTCGTTGACTGCGCGCCACATGAGGCCCTGCATGATGCCGTTGACCCACATGGCAACGATGTACAGAACGGTACCGACAGTCGCCAGCCAGAAGTGCACGTTAATCATGCTGGTGCTGTACATTTCCTTGAGGCCCCAAAGCTTGGGAATCAGGTGGTAGATCGCACCGATACTGATCATTGCAACCCAACCCAGAGCACCGGAGTGAACGTGACCAACAGTCCAGTCAGTGTTGTGGGAAAGGGCGTTAACGGTCTTGATAGACATCATCGGGCCTTCAAAGGTGGACATGCCGTAGAACGACAGGGAAACCACCAGGAAGCGCAGGATGGGGTCGGTACGCAGTTTGTGCCATGCGCCGGACAGGGTCATCATACCGTTGATCATGCCGCCCCAGGATGGTGCAAGCAGAATCAGGGACATAATCATACTGGCTGTTTGAGCCCAGTCTGGAAGTGCAGAGTAGTGCAAGTGGTGACCACCAGCCCAAACGTAGGTCGCGATCAGCGCCCAGAAGTGAACGATGGACAAACGGTAGGAGTAAACCGGGCGGCCGGCCTGCTTGGGAACGAAGTAGTACATCATGCCCAGGAAGCCAGCAGTCAGGAAGAAGCCTACGGCGTTATGGCCGTACCACCACTGCATCATCGCGTCGGTCACACCGGCGTATGCAGAGTAGGATTTGAAGGCACTGACAGGTAGCGCCATGTTGTTACCAATGTGGAGCGCGGCGATGGTGATGATAAACGCACCGTAGAACCAGTTGGCAACATAAATGTGAGGCGTGCTGCGCTTGGTGATAGTACCGAAGAACACCAAAGCGTAAGTTACCCAGACGACCGCGATTGCGATGTCGATTGGCCATTCCAGCTCTGCGTATTCTTTAGTGCTGGTGTAGCCAAGGGGCAGGGTAATGGCTGCGGCAACAATGATTGCAGTCCAGCCCCAGAAGGTGAAAGCGGCCAGTTTGTCCGAAATCAGGCGGGCCTGACAGGTGCGCTGTACAACGTAATACGACGTTGCAAACAGGGCGCTACCACCAAATCCGAATATAACGGCGTTGGTGTGCAGCGGTCGCAAGCGACCGAAGTGAGTCCATGGCAGATCGAGGTTGAGGGATGGCCATACCAGTTGTGCTGCAATCAACACGCCTAGTGCCATTCCTACAATGCCCCATACCACTGTCATGATGGCGAACTGTCTCACCACCTTATAGTTATATGTCAGGTTCGGATTTTGTGTGCTCATAGCCTTACCAATGGGTTCAAAGAGGGAAATTATGCGGGCGCAAGTATGGAGAAACCATTAGCTGTTTGCAATGACGCCAGTCAACTCCTGATATCCGTCAAATGCACCCGAAACAGCAGCATGGCACCTTTCCCGTGCGTATACTCGCTGAATCACTATGATAGCCCCGCCGTCGGTCAAGTTGAACTTGCCAAAATTGATTAAGAACAAAAAATTCAGCGTGAGACGAAATTAAATACACTGAATGTCGGCTAAAACGACTTGGTCTCGCCCGCGGGATTTTGCTTTGTATAGAGCGCGGTCGGCCCTTGCAAACAATGTCTGCTGACTTTCGTTTGGTAACAGGGTCGCTATGCCTGCACTCAGGGTCAACTTTGCAATTTTACCGTCCGGGGCTTCTATTTTAGTGGTGCGCAGCTCTTCAAGTATGGCTTCGCATACTTTTTGAGCGCCTTCTGTACCTGTACCTGGCAGCAATAGAGCGAATTCTTCACCGCCAAATCGAATGGCGATATCCCGTGGGCGCTTTACGTGACGGCACAGAATGCTCGATATCTGCTGTAGCCACAGGTCCCCGAAGCCGTGTCCCCAAGTGTCATTGACGGATTTGAAATGATCCGCGTCCAACAGAGTGACTGTTAGCGGTTGTCCGGTTCTGCGGGATTCGGCACACAGCTCGGTCAGAATGTTGTCCATGTGACGGCGGTTATAAAGCCCGGTCAGAGGATCGTTGAGACTGAGAGCGGCGAGCTTGCGGTTGGCGTTCTCCAGTTCTCGCATGGTTGATCGCAACTGGGCTGTGCGCTCATGAACCTTGTCTTCCAGGTCTGTTCTGGCCTGCTGCTCTACTTCCAGCAACTTGTTGTTCAGAAGGCGCCAGCGCTGCACCATGGCATAGTTGAGGAGAATGACCTGGCCGCCAATAGCAATCTGCATCAGGGATTCCCTTGCCAAAAAGTCAGTAAGATAGCCGAATGCCGCGGCTGCATAGATTAAAGCTCCGCCTGCCATAATGACCCAGGCAAGAACATACCACTTCGCCGGCTGGTAACCTTGGCGCCATCGGTTTAGTGCAATAAAGGACAGGACAAAAATGATAATCAGACTGAGCGCAGTATTGTAAAGAATGGTTTGGCTGTACGGGAGTATCAGCGTCAGCCCGGTAAACCCGGCGCACGTCCAGATGATAACCTTCAGGGTTGTGTAGGCCCGGGTGCCTTGCTCTACTTCAAGAAATGACCGACCGAAGAGACTCATTGCCAAAGCGCAGAGTACGAGCATCAGGGGAATGGAGAGATTTGCAAACTGAGGGCTTTCGGGCCAAAAGTACTGATTTGCGTAGCCACCCATGGCAAGCAGGAAAAGCCCCATGGCCCCCATGTAAAGCGCGTTGTGGAAATAATAGGCTGTACCTGAACTTATAAAAAGGAGGAGGTTAAAAACAGCGAGCACCAGAATGGCGCCGTAAAACAGCCCGTGGGTCATCGCCAGGTGATTGCTTGCAGTAATAAGTTCTTCCGGCGACTCCAGCTTCAAGGGGATGTTCAGTGCACCACTGCTATGTACTCGTAATGTAATTGAGCGTGATTCTCCGCTGTCGAGCGTGATCGGGAGCAGGAAGTACCGGTAATTTATCGCTCTTGAGCCGAATCGATGCAGGTCTCCAGTAACCAGAACATCAGTCGGATCACGGCTCCACCAAAAGGTGACCTCGTCGAGCAGGGGGTAGTGAAGATTGAGATACCAGGTCCTGCGTTCGTTGCCGCTATTTCGCACGTTCAGGCGTATCCAGTACACCGAGCGGGTTTGCGTGAATGTCAGATCGTGCCCTCGGGCTGAGGACCATTCGAGGCTTTCAGGCAGTTCTCCGGGGCGCCGTGCGGAATGGGCCGGTTCCCCGGGAGATGCCTGGTAGTAGCACACATAGTGCATCAACGAATTGCGCGCATAAGCATCGTTGGCATCTATCGCTGGGCATTCAGGGGCTGCTGCAAGAGCATTGGCTATAGCCAGCGCCGGAGTTGCGGCACAGAACAGGAATAACAATAATCGCGCTACGAATGACATCAACAGTTCCCGAGTGCCTTTGCTTAGGCGGAGCTTTGCGGCTCGGAAGTGTAGCGAATATGCACAATCAGTGCTGTTAAACAGTTTAAAATTCTGTAAGCCGTCACAAGCTTGATCTGTTCAGGTCAGACGCCGCTCTGCGCGAGTACTGTGATGGCTTCATCTTTGTCCATCATCGGGACTAGTTCGGCCATCAAATTGCGGCGATCATCGGAGTGGTACCAGCGGTTCCAGTCCGCTTCAGAGCGCCAGTTGGCAAGGGTTATCCGGTGGTTGGGGTCGTTTTTGTCGACCAGTGTTTCCCCGGAAATAAAACCCGGTGCTGCCACTGCACGCTGCAAAACCTTGCGGGAACGTTCCTCATAGGCAGTTTCAAGTGATTCAGCGATATGGCGTTCAATCAGAACCCGGATCATGCAAACCTCCAGATGTTTTAATGGTATAAACAGTAATTTAGCACGTATTTATGAAAAATCAGATCATCCAAAGGGAGACATTTTGTGAGCGTTACCGATTATGATGCCGAACTGGATGCCAGTGGCCTGTTTTGTCCGGAGCCAGTGATGATGCTTCACACTGGCATCAATGCGGTGGAGCCTGGGCAGGTTTTGCGAGTGGTGGCAACAGACCCTTCAACCACGCGCGATATACCGAGGTTTTGTCAGTTTTTAGGTCACGAGCTTATCAGCCATGCAGAGCAGGGCGAGCAGTTTGTTTACCTTATCCGTCGGGGCGAATAGTGCCCGCTTTTTCGCTCTGTCTGCTGTGATGTTTGGACTGTTCAAATAGACGGCGTCAGCCCATTGACGTGATCGAGGAACTGGCTGCGGTTCATTTCGCCAAGCACTCTTCTCGGTGCCATTTCGCTGCCGCTGCGATCGTAAAACAATATGGCCGGTGGCCCGAATAATCCCAGTTCGTCCAGCATGGCCTGCTGAGCCGGGGTGTTGTCAGTCATGTCAATTTGCAGCAGCGTGAAAGGTTTTAGCGAGTTAATGACGGCTCCGTCGCTAAACACGTTGCGCTCCATCACTTTGCATGAAATACACCAGTCTGCGTAGAAATCCAGCATTACCGGGCGGCCTTCTTGTTGGGCTTGCACAAGCATGGCTTTTATATCAGCAGGAGTTTCTACCCGGGTAAATCCGGCGTGGCTATTGTCATTGCTGGCAGAGTCGCCTGGCTGCCCACTGTACGTGGTTTTGGCGATGAAAGGGTCAAGTGGGGCGAGAGGGTTGTTGGCGCCTGCAATAGCACCAGCGAGCAGTGCCAGACCATAAGCGAAAAAGATCAAGCCCAAGCCTTTACGGGTGCGCTCCCAGCCCGCCTTTGCTGCGTCGAAAGCCCCCAGTTGCACACCAGTGATGGCAATGAGTACTCCCCAGAGGGTCAGCCCAACCCAGCCCGGAACCAGGCGTTCAATCAACCATATAGCGACTGCAATCAGCATAACGCCATAGAAATGTTTAACGGTGGTCATCCAGTGCCCGGTACTTGGCAGAAGCTTGCGCCCACCAACAGCTACCAGAATAAGCGGAATTCCCATGCCCAGCCCAAGGGAAAAAAGAGCAATGCCGCCGATTACCGCATCCTGTGTTGTGGATATGTAAAGCAGGCTGCCTGCAAGGGGGGCAGACACACAGGGCGATACAATAAGGGCAGATAGCGCGCCTATGCCAAAAATGCTGATAACCCGGCCACCCGTCAGACGCTGGCTGGCATCGTTTAGCGAATCGCGGATAGCTCGCGGGAGCTGAATTTCAAACAGGTCAAACATCGACAACGCAAAGACCACGAACATCACGGCAAAAACACCTAGCACCCAAGGTGACTGAAGTTGTGCCTGCAGATTAAAGCTGGCACCAAGCAGCCCCGTAAGCACTCCGGCACCAGCATAGGTTAGTGCCATGCCCAGCACGTAGCTGCTGGAAAGCAAAATCGCCTGGCCGGTTGTGCGTGTGTTTTGCCCTGAAACGAGTGATGAAATGATCGGAACCATTGGCAGCACACAAGGCGTAAAGGTCAGTCCAAGGCCCAGCAGCAGAAAAACGCCCGCTATGACCAGCGTAGACTGCTCTGAGAGAAAGCCGGCAAGCCCGGTTGCTGAGCTGGTATCTGTCTTGGCTTTTGTGGGAGCAGCTGAGCCTGTAGCCCCTTGCGCCCCATCAGCGTCCTGGCTTTGATAAAAGAGTACTTCGCGGGTCTGAGGTGGGTAACACAATCCGGCTTCCGCGCAGCCCTGGTAGGTTACTTCGAAACGGGCCTCGCGAGTATTATCCGGCAAAGTGACCTGAATCCGGGCTTCAACCGGATCAAAGAAAACGGTGGTTTTTCCGAAAAACTCGTCTTCTGTTTCTGTACCGGGACTGGAATATTTCGGTGCGCCGGCACTGACGCCCCCATCCAACGCTTTGATGCTGATGCGATCCTTGTAGAGGTAGTGGCCGGGGGTAATGTCCCAGAATAGAACCACTGCGCTATCTTCAGTTAAGTGGCTGAAGGGAAGGGCCTCATCTACCGGAAGAAACTGGCTGCTTTGGCCGCCAAACAGGGAGTTGCTGCCACCGAATGCCCAGGACACATTGGCGGCTGTTAACAGCAGAGCAAAAATGAAGAGTAGGCTGGCTGGAGAACTGGAGCGGCGAGCGTTGCCGGAAGCGGTAGATAATGCTGTCATGGAGTAAGCAGTTTCCCGGTAAGTGTCATGGCATACAGGAGAGCTGGCGATGCAATAACGTGCCTGCGCCCCGGTAGTGGTTTGCGAGTGAGTGGACATAGGGCCCGCGAGAAAGTTCCCTCTGGCATTGGGCGCGTTAAAGTCGCACAATAGCTCCCCAATGAATCACAGCCCAAACGATCTTATCATGTTGTTTAATGACCTGTTCCGGGATGCGTTCCGGACTGTTCTGGTCAGAGGCGACGAAGAACCTGAATACTTGCCTGCTGGCAGCACCAGTGAGCTTGCGCAGATTGTTTTTGCTCATGGCTATTATGCCAGTGCTCTGCACGAAATAAGTCACTGGTGTGTTGCGGGTGAGTACAGGCGCACACTTCACGATTATGGTTACTGGTACTGCCCGGACGGCCGGACACCCGCTCAACAGCAAGCATTCGAGCAAGTTGAGGTAAAACCGCAGGCTATTGAGTGGTTGTTTTCAGTGGCCGCCGGCTCGAAATTTCATATCAGTGTGGATAACCTGTCTGGTGGGGGCGCGTCTGACGAGTGCGGCTTCCGATCCAGGGTGCTAGGCCAGGCAGAAAGTTACCTGGCGACAGGCTTGCCGCTACGGGCACAGTCCTTTTTTGATGTGTTGAAATCGTTTTATGGAACCGGCGATAACTTCAGTACAGCCTGGCGTGATGATGTCCGGCGTGTGGTTCCGCTATATTCTGCAAAAGAACTTTATGAGGCAAACTGAGACTCCATGACATCTGACTCAAAGCACACCGGCGATCTGAGATTCAGCGATCTGAATCTGGACAAACGCCTGCTGGACGCCATTGCCGCCATTGGTTTCGAATACTGCACGCCGATTCAGGCGGAAACACTGCCCTGGACACTGGCGTGTCAGGACCTGATAGGCCAAGCGCAAACCGGAACCGGAAAAACAGCTGCATTTCTGATTACCGCCATCCAGAGCCTGCTCGAAACGCCAATACCCGAGGGTGATCGATTTGCATCTGAGCCTCGGGTTCTGGCGCTGGCACCAACTCGCGAGCTCGCCATGCAGATTGCCAAGGATGCGGAAGCGCTGTGCAAGCTTACTGGCCACAACGTCGTTACCGTGGTGGGTGGCATGCACTATGACAAACAGCGCGAACAATTACATAACGGCATTGTTGATATTCTGGTGGCTACCCCGGGTCGCCTGATTGACTTCCTTGGCTCCCAGGACGTGTTCCTTGACCAGCTCGACATCCTCATTCTGGATGAGGCAGACCGTATGTTGGATATGGGCTTCATTCCTGATGTGAAGCGCATTATCCGCAAGTGCACCCCTAAAGATGAACGCCAGACGCTGCTATTCAGCGCCACCTTTAATCAGGACGTTTTGAACCTGGCGTCCATGTGGACCAACAATGCCGAGTTTGTGGAAATCGAACCAGAGCAGAAAACCGCAGAGCGGGTCGAACAAACGGTTTACATGGTTGGTGATGACGAAAAGCTGCCGGTGTTGGTGAACTATCTCAAGCGCCCTGAAGTTGAAAAGGCCCTAGTGTTTGCCAATCGCCGTGACCAGTGTCGGGACCTTGAAGAGGATTTGCGCAATCAGGGCGTTAAAGTTGCTCTTATGTCTGGAGAAATTGCCCAGGCCAAGCGCTTGAAAACTCTGGATCAGTTCAAGGCGGGCAGCATTCAGGTGCTGGTAGCTACGGATGTTGCGGGGCGCGGAATCCATGTGGATGGCGTTACTCACGTATTCAATTACAACCTGCCAGACAGTGCTGAAGATTACGTGCATCGCATAGGTCGTACGGGTCGGGCAGGGAAGACTGGTGTGTCGGTCAGTTTTGCAGGAGAGGACGACTCATTTGGTCTTCCGGCCATTGAGAAGTACATCGGTCAAAAGCTCAAAACAACCGTTCCGGAAGAAGAGTTGATGGCTGAAATGGATAATCCGCCCATTACCCGCAAGCGTGGTCGCAGGCCGTCGCAAGGGCAGGGTGGACGCGGGCCAGGTGGTCGTGGTGGCCCCCGCCCCCGCAGAAACTGAGGCGGTGTGACCTTATTATGCTAATCGTCGCAGATGAGAACATTCCGCTGCTGAATGCGTTTTTTGGTGATATCGGTGAAATCCGGCGTGTCTCCGGCCGAACGATGAGTGCCATCGATGTTCGTGACGCAGATGTGTTACTGGTTCGCTCAGTCACTCGTGTGAATCGCGAGCTGCTTGAAGACAGTTCTGTTCGCTTCGTGGGAACAACCACCATAGGGACAGATCACATTGATCTGGGCTGGCTGGAGGAGAACGGCATCCGTTTTTCCGCAGCACCCGGCTGTAATGCCAACAGTGTTGTTGAGTATGTGTTGAGTGTTTTGTCTCTGTATGCAGAGCGCAAGGTGCTGAATGATTGGTCGCAACTCACAGTTGGGATTGTTGGTGCCGGCAATGTTGGCAGTGAGCTTGCCGAAAAGCTGGATCGCCTGGGCTTCAGCGTGAAGCTTTGCGATCCACCCAGAGCAGAGCGGGAACGAAACCTTACCTTCGTGAGCCTGGACGAAGTGCTTGCGTGTGATGTGGTCACCCTCCATACACCTTTAACCCGAGACTCTGCTCACCCCACACTACAGATGATCGGCAGGCGCGAGTTGGATTTGCTGACCTCCAGGCAGTTACTGATCAATACCGGGCGCGGTGAAGTGATTGATGGCGCCGCACTGAGTGAGCGCCTGAGCCAGGCCGACGCGCCGCTGGTGGCGCTCGATGTCTGGGAACAGGAGCCTCGTATTAATCCGGAGCTTGTGGGCAAAACCTGGTTGGCGACCCCCCACATTGCGGGCTATAGCCTTGAGGGTAAAGTTCAGGGAACCGAGATGATTTACCAGGCGGTCAGCCGTTTTCTGGGACTGCCCGCGCGCAAGAAAGCTGGGCAATTTTTGCCTGAGCCCGCACTCAGCAAGGTGTCGTTTACAAGTGCGGCTGATGAGCAAGCCGCTATCCGCATTGCACTGCGTGCCTGCTACGATCCCAGGCAGGACGATGCACGCCTGCGTCATATCATGGGTGTGCCGGCAAGCCAGGAGCGAGGAGTTGCTTTTGACCGACTACGGAAGGACTACCCTGTCCGGCGTGAGTGTTCCAGCCTGAAAGTGCAGCTCAAGGGCACCAGCAAATCCCTTCATGACAGCTTCCGTGCAATTGGATTCAAGCTGAAGATCTGAGAATGGCTCACTGTCACAGGCCCAGTCGCCTTACTTGTCCGTAAAGAGCGTTGCTCGAACAACGTGGCCAATACGCAAGGAGTGACGGCTTTTCAGCACGGTGCGCACCAGATGAATATGGCTGGAGAGATCTTCTTTCAAAGAGGGCGGTAGAGGAGAAGTTGCGTGGTTTTCCGGCTCGCCGAACTGCTGAACAAGAGTATCTGGCGCGGGCGCACTCAACCGAATAAAAGCCTCCTGGGTTAGAACTGCCTGATCAAGAGCATCCTGCCGGATAGTATCCACATAGCGAAGAAACCCTTCTTCTGCCAGCCATAACAAGGTGCCAAAGCATGCCATATGGCGCTTGCTATGCAGCCCGAACTCGTCCGGTTGATCTGCGCCTGCAATATCTTCCACAAACAGGTTCACCCGCCTGGGGAAGGCGTTGTATAGCTGCACCAAGGCAACGGCTGCGTCTTTGTAGAATTCTTCGATATGGATGTCAGCCATAATTCACTTCTTATTTGCCTGCTGCTTTACTGTCTGTATTTACTGAGGAAGTTGCCCAGCCTGGTCATGGCATCCTCCAGCGTGTCTTTTCGGGGCAGGAATACGACCCGCAGATGTTGCTTGTCATCAATATTGAACGCTGAGCCCTGAACCAGAAGGATTTTCTCTTGCAGGAGAAGATCCAGAACCAGTTTTTCATCATTTATTACCGGGTGTATTTTTGGATCCAGTCGCGGGAACAGGTATAGCGCGCCTTGGGGCTTTACGCAGCTTACCCCGGGGATGTCATTGAGCATCCGCCACGCCGTTTCCCGCTGCTCGTACAGTCGGCCTCCGGGAGCAACCAGGTCGTTGATCGACTGATAACCGCCCAATGCAGTCTGTATGGCCAGTTGAGCGGGCACGTTAGCGCACAGGCGCATGTTGGAAAGCATGTCGATGCCTTCAATCAGGTCTTTGGCCCGGTGCTTGGCACCGCTGATGATCATCCAGCCTGAACGATAGCCAGCAGCCCGGTAGTTCTTGGAAAGCCCATTGTAAGTAAAGAAGAGCACGTCATCTGCCAGGGAAGCAGTAGAAACGTGCTGTGTGCCGTCATAGAGAATTTTGTCGTAAATCTCGTCTGAAAGCACGATCAGGTTGTGCTTGCGGGCAAGCTCAATGACTTGTTCCAGAAGTTCCTGGCTATAAACCGCGCCTGTAGGGTTGTTCGGGTTAATCAGAACGATCGCACGGGTGCGGGATGTTATCTTTTTGCGGATATCGTCGATGTCCGGGAACCAGTTCTGTTCCTCGTCGCAACGATAGTGCACAGGTTTGCCACTGGAAAGAGTCACTGCGGCTGTCCACAAAGGGTAATCCGGTGCAGGAATCAGCACTTCATCGCCCGTGTTGAGCATGGCTTGCATGGTCATCACAATCAACTCGCTGACACCATTGCCCAGGAAAATGTCGTCAATGTCGACCTTGTCGATGCCTCTTTGCTGGCAGTAGTGCATGACTGCCTTGCGTGCTGAAAACAGACCTTTTGACTCCACATAGCCCTGAGCCTGTTGCATGTTGTAGATCACGTCTTGCTGGATCTCTTCGGGGACATCCAGTTCAAAAGCGGCAGGGTTACCTATATTGAGCTTGAGTACCCGGTGCCCCTCTTCCTCGAGTCGGCGCGCTTCCCGCATGACTACGCCACGTATTTCATAGCACACGTTATCCAGCTTGGCGGATTTGTAGTAGTTCAGCATAAGACCCGGGCTTCCTCAGTCAGTAAACATAAATCGGGCACCTGCCGTGCAGGCAAACCCCTATTCTAGCGGAGGCGAGGCTAACGGCAACAGGGGAATTGTGATGAATTATGGCGGGTTAGCACCGTATTGCGTTGATCTCTGCGTTAGATAACCGTTGCTTGACGAAGCTTTTCTGTATAGTCTCCAATTAAATTGTGCGCAATATAAATGCCGCCATCGATATAAAGAGCCTGTATTTACAGGTGTTCATGATTTTGCCAGGGAGAAGCTTGTGGCCAACAAATCCATTTATGACTTCAATGTTCGAGACATCAAAGGTAATGAAAAGGCGATGGCCGACTATCAGGGCCAGGTGCTACTGATCGTAAATACCGCCAGTAAATGCGGTCTCACGCCGCAATTTGAAGGTTTGCAGACTTTGCACAAGGAGCTTGGAGAGCAGGGGCTTGAGGTGCTTGGGTTTCCGTGTAACCAGTTCTTGAACCAGGACCCTGCGGATGACAAAGCGATCAGTGAGTTCTGCAGCCTGAATTACGGCGTGGACTTTCCGATGTTTTCAAAAATTGATGTGAACGGCGAGAATGCGGACCCGTTGTTCCAGTTTCTGAAATCCGAGGCTAAAGGGCTTCTCGGTTCAGAGAAAGTAAAATGGAACTTCACTAAATTTCTGGTGGGGCGTGACGGCAAGGTTTTGCGTCGTTATCCGCCCACCACCAAGCCAGAAGACATCAAGGCCGATATTGTAAAGCTGCTGTAGGGCCCGGTTTTGGACGATTTGCTGGCGCTGGATAGTCAGATCTGTTTTAGCCTGTATGCGGCCAATCGGGCAGTTACCTCACGGTATCGGCCTTTGCTTGCCGAGCTAGGGCTAACCTATCCCCAATACCTTGTGATGCTGGTGCTTTGGGAGCGGGCACGTGCCAATCAGCCAACTCGGGTTTCAGATCTTGGCACCCGTTTGCGGCTGGATTCGGGCACGCTTACGCCGCTATTGAAACGCCTGGCTCTGCGGGGGCTGATTCACAGGGAGCGAAGCCGGGACGACGAGCGAGTAGTGACTATATCGCTGACTGGCCAGGGCGCAGGTTTGAGGGAGCGGGCGGCGCTAGTCCCGCAAAAACTGCTGTGCGGTCTGGATGTTTCTCCGGAGCGTTTGCTAGCCCTGAAGCACGAATTGAATGCGGTGCTAAAGGCTATTGAGGTTCAGGGGGTGGGGGAGGAGCCCAGCGTGTGATTGCTTCGGCTAGCTGGGCCCGATTGTAGGGCTTGGTGATGTAGTCGTTCATGCCGCTGGCAAAACAGTCGGCCCTGTCACCCTGCATCACGTTAGCCGTCACAGCAATCACGGGCAAGTTCTGCCAGTCCGGATTTTTTCGGATTCGGCGGGTTGTTTCGTAGCCATCCATAACTGGCATCTGGCAATCCATAAGTACAAGGTCGTAATGTTGTTGTTCCAGGGCTTCTAGCGCCAGTTGCCCATTTTCAGCGATATCTGCATGGTGCCCCATTTTTCTCAGCAGAGTAGATGCCACCATCTGGTTTACCTCATTGTCTTCCACCAGGAGGATCTGGAGAGCACCTTGTGGCGTTGCGATGGTTTCAGGCAAAACGGCCGGCTCGGCGCGACTTTCGGGGTTATCCGTGGTCAGGTTGCTGTAGATTGGCAGTGGCAAGGTCACAGTAAAGCGGGTTCCCTGCTGCTCTTTCGACTCAACCGTTATTTCGCCATGCATGCGCTCAATTAACTGACGACAAAGCGTCAGGCCCAGGCCGGTGCCGCCATACAGACGTGTGGTTTGCGTATCGGCCTGAGAGAAGGGTGAAAAGATCCGGCGCAGGCCTTCTTTGCTCATGCCTATACCGGTATCGGACACCTCGATGGTCATTATGCCAGCGGAGTATTTCGCATTTATACGCACGCTGCCGGTATCCGTGAACTTAATGGCATTGCTAAGCAGGTTGTTGAGAATCTGCCGGACCCGGGTCGGGTCACCCAGAAACTGATCCGGGAAACCCGGGCCCGTTTCCGCGATGAGCTCAATGCCTTTCTTGCCAGCCTGCTGGGTGTGCAGGGTTGCACACTCTTCGATCAGGCCGCGCATACTAAACGGAATGGTTTCCAGGTTAAGCTTTCCTGCCTCAACTTTCGAAATATCCAGAATATCGTTGAGAATGCCAAGCAGGCTTTCGCCCGCCGAAAAGGCTATTTCAAGCCTGTGGTGTTTCGAAGGGTCCTGCTCGGCCTCCAGGGCAAGCCCGAGCATCCCAAGTACTCCGTTTAGCGGTGTGCGTATTTCATGGCTCATGCTGGCGAGAAAGTTCGCCCTTGCCTTGGCCCGGCGCATGGCATCCTCTTTGGCTTTTACCAGTGCCCGGTTGCCTCGCTGCAACGCCTGGTTTTTGTCGGATATTTCCCGTGTGCGACTTTCAACTTCGTGCTCCAGCTCGCTGGAGTAGTTTTTCATGGCACTTTCTGCCTGGCGCAGCTGCGCCAAGGTGACATCCATGGTTTCCAGGTGTTGGTTGATAATGCCGACCATTGTGCCAATTTCATCTTGTCCGTGGCCTGGCGGTATGGGCAGACGGATTTTTTCCGGTGAATCCGCCTTTACCTCGCTGAGTGCATTGATCACGCTGAGCATGGGCCGCGTCAGTATCAGATAAAAAATAAGGAGCAGTGAAGCTGAAAGAATCAGACTTTTCAGAAAGCCGCTGACCAGTGTGTAACTGGCTCGCTCCAGGAACTGCAAGCCGTAGTGGTATGTATCAATCGTTACAACAAGCTGGCCAAGTGGCAGGCTGTTGAGTTGGGTAACACGCAGCTGGCGGCTGAATACCTTGCTTGGGCCAAACAGCTGGTCGCTGATCCACCGGTAGGGCGAATCCGGACTTCTTTTGCTGGCGGACGCCATGGTGCTGTCGTCACTGTCTACAATTCGCGCATCTATGGTGGCGGGGTGCCGGAGAAGGCCGTCGAGTAACTCTTCGGCCAAGCGCACGTCGATGTTGTAGGCAATCTGGGAGGCCGGGTTGTGGCTGATCTCAATCAATGCCTGAATGTCCTCTTCCATGGACTTGTGCGCGGAAAAGTAATCCAGGGTGATTTGTATAACGTTAAGAATAACGCCTAGCACCATCGCGATCAGGACCGTATCGCGGGTGAGTCGATAGGATAGGCGGTGCTTAAAGCCTTTAGTCATCGTAGTCGGCTTTCTTCTTCCACTCTTCATCGTGAAGAAAGTCGTCCCACTGCTTGTCGAGCTTGGAACCGGACTCCCCAGGGCTCGCGTTACCACCCTCTGTCACCATGGCTTCCAGTTCCTTTATACGAATACGGAAGCTCTTGACCGCTTTCATGGCAAGTGGATTATCCTGGGATTTACCCATTTCTGTACTGGCCAGATGGTAGGCATGAATGGCTTTGCGTATCTCATTCTGCCGGATAAGATCGCGGGCCTGAAACACATGCAGGTCTGCGTGGGTTTTGTGCACCAGAAACAGCACATACTTCAGATTCTTTTTTGCTGTTGCTGCATCTATGCGACCACTTTTATGCATGGATTCAATCAGCTTGAACAGGTTTTGAAGCAGTTCTTTAGCAGAATTTGACTTTTCCACCGAATCAATTTTGATTTGTGTTACCTCGTCGCGGTTTTCCCGGACCAGCTTTTTACGTTGTTCTGCGGATTCGCGCCACTGACCTACAGGCAAATCAGATTTAAGCCCTGCCAGATCGTTACAAATGTCCAGCATGCGTTTCAGCAGCAAAAGTTTTAGCTCAGGTGTCAGATATTGACCGGGAATTTCAGAAAGCAGGCGAACACACCGTTTATAGCCGTCCCCCAGCGCCGTAATTTTACGGGCGCGTTCGATGCGGGCTTTTTCGCGCATTTGGGTGACGACAATAGTGATGATTGATATGACAACAACAGCCGCCAAGGCAAGGACAATTGTGATGGTGTTCATTTGTTATCTAATGACTCCGGCTTTTGGGCAAGTCATGCCTGCGACAGAATTCTGACTCGATATACCGACACTTCCGGCAAGTGTCAGAAAGATTAGCAGAAATTTACCACTGAAACCGGAAACAAATGTGAAAGTTCGCTTTGTCTATTGATTCTGTGAATCATTGATTTGCTGTATATTAGGCTGATGAATAGGGTTTGCACAACTTGCCCGGTCAATAGAATTTGCGGTGCTCTGGAGTCGCTAATGAATCTTTCCCGTATTGATCTCAATTTGCTGGTTTATCTGGATGTACTACTGAGGGAACGGAATGTTACCAAAGCAGCAAACCATCTGGGCATCACCCAGCCCGCCATGAGCAACAGCTTGCGCCGTTTGCGGGATTTGTTCGGTGACCCTCTGCTGGTACGAACGAGCGAAGGCATGACCGCTACGGAGCGCGCGCAGGAATTGCAACCGTTGGTTAGAAGCATCCTTTCAGACATTGAGCAGGCGGTACAGGAAAAAACACCGTTTGCGGCGCTGGAAAGCCAGCGGGTGTTTCGCATCATGGCCAGTGACTATGCGGAATCCTGCCTGATGCCCAGAGTGTTGCGCCGAATTCGGCAGGAAGCGCCCCATGTGACGCTGGATGTTCTTACCCCAAGTGATGTGAGCTTTCTGGATGTGGAGCAGGGGCGCCTGGATATGGCGATTAACCGGTTCGACAAAATTCCCCAGTCGTTCCACCAGAAAACACTCTGGATTGAATACTTTGCCTGCCTGATGAACGCTCGGAACCCGATTTTGAAAGTGCCTTTCACACTGGATTCATACCTCGGGGCCAGCCATATTTGGGTCAGTAAAACCGGGTTTGGGGTGGGGGTGGGGGTAAACCCCAAGGACGTCCAGCGGCTTGGTTGGGTTGATGAGGCTTTGTCTCGTATGGGTAGCCAGCGTCAAATTTCGGTATTCACCCGGCATTATCAGTCGGCCATGCTTTTGGCCGAGCAGCATGATTTGATTGCCACGCTGCCATCCCGGGCAGCCTGGCTGCAAAAAGACAATGCTAATCTTGTGGTGAAAATTCCACCCTTTGAGATTCCGCCTTTTGAGCTGAAGATGGCCTGGAGCCCGCTGTTGCAGCACAACTCGGATCATCAGTGGTTACGAAGATTGATTTCAGACGTTGCCGAGGAGGTTGATGAGGAGTTTGCGCCCTTTGGCGCGCGCTTTGAGTCGGCAGACACACCTCTCGAGCTTTAGTCAGATCGGTAACTCCCGCAGTTCGAGAGAGCTGCGGCCAGCGTTCCACATGCGCTGGAAGTTTTCAGACAGCAACCTGACACGCCCGCTGTCTGCGAAGCTGGCGAACCCAAAAGGCCGGATAAAATCGTGTCGGTAAACCACGCCTTCGCGATCTGCAATAAGGAAAGGCTGGTCATCGTGGGGGTAGTCGCTGTTGATCAACCTGAGATCAATTCGGCTGGGCAGTCGTCGCATCAGTTCGACCAGTTGATGGCGGCGTTTTATCAAGGGTTCATCATCGTGAATCAACAGGCGGATTTCGCTCAGCCTGTGACGCCGGGCAAGGTCAGATATCAACTCCCGGAATCTGCCGCGGTCATATAGATCGTGATCCAGTATGCGATCGTACAGCCACAGTCGCTGGCTCGTTTGTCCTACCACCGAATCCATCAGTTCCAGCAGACTGCTTTCGCTTTCAAAAAGCCAGGACTGTGGGTCTTTGCCCAGTTGCAGAGGCGTAAGCCTTCCAGAGCCTGCTTGTGTTGCAAGCAGAGTCGGGGCCAGGCAGCGCATATCCAGATGAGGTATGCCGGCATCGTCGTATGGTTCGGAGCAGACATGGAAACCGGCCCGTTCATAAAATGCAAGGGCGTGCTGCTGGGCTGAGAGCTTTAGCTCCTGGTATTGCCCGGCAGATTCAGCGATCAGGTGCTGAAGCAGAGTCTCACCAATTCCCTGGCCACGGAACGCGGGTAGTATGGCCATACGTCCTATATGACCGGTTTCGCCCATAGTCGAAAACAGTCGGGCCACGCCAACCGGTGTATTGTCAGGAAGCACCGCGAGAAAATGATCGGCAATTTCGTCGGTGTCGTCCCATTCCAGTTCCGGTGGTACGTTCTGCTCTTCAACAAACACCTTTTGGCGAATGGCCCGGATATGCCCGGGGGCGAGTTGCCAGCTGTATTTTCGAATCCGAACAGTCATGGTATCACTCGAAATACACAGAGCCCTGATTATAGAGATTGGTCAGCAGGCCGAGCAGGGCCGGGTCACCGGTAAACTGCATCAGCGCACTCATGTCGATGCGCGCTGCGGCACACAACAAGGGAGCCAGGGGGCGCGCATCACCCTTGAGGAGAAACTGCTCGCCGTCTGCAAACAGGGCAGTTTCGTCACTTCCCTCATGGTACGCAAAACGGGAACCTTCGTTCCAGCGGAGTTGCTCTCCCGCCCGGATCGCTTCGGCGACGTCTTCGTCTGCAGCGGGCTCTTCCGCAGGCACCACCACATCCATGTTTTTGGGCGCAGTAGCATACTGGCCAAACCAAAGAGCCAGTTGGCGTTTGTCGTCCAATTTTTCCCTGAGCAGGCCTTGCAAGCGGTCGATAACGTTCGGTGCTATGGTGCCGGGGTTATCCTGAACCTGCAGGTCCGGGTCATTCATGTGGGCGTCAGCCCCCGGCTGGTTGCACAGAAAGTCAGTGAACCCGGTAAGCAAGTCGTCAACAGTGGGCGCGCGGAAGCCCACTGACAAAGTGATGCAATCATCTTCGGCTACGCCGTGATGACCTATGCCTGGCGGCAGGTACAGCATGTCGCCAGGCTCAAGGGTTACGGTCTCTTCGCCTTCCCAGCTGCTGAGTATGCGCAGGGGGGTGCCTTCAACCCGGGGTGAGGTCTGATCGCAGCGGCCACCGAAGGTCCAGCGGCGGTGCCCCTGTGCCTGCAGCAGGAATACATCATACTGATCGTAGTGAGGCCCTACGCTACCGCCTTTGGGCGCGTAGCTGGCCATAATGTCGTCCAGGCGCCAGTTAGGCACAAAACGAAAATGCTCGAGCAGATCTGCGATCTCCGGAACCCAGTGGTCCAGGCCCTGGACCAGCAGTGTCCAGTCCTGCGCAGGCAGTTTGCTGAAGTGGTCTTCCGGGAAGGGGCCGTTGTGCAACTGCCAGGGCTTGCCGTTATCGTTTTCGATAATGATGCGGGATTCTACGCCTTCCTCGCAGGCAAGGCCGGCGAGTTCGTTGGCGTCAACGGGGCATTGGAAGCCGGGAAATGCCTGGCGGATGACCAGAGGCCTTTTCTGCCAGTAGTCCCTCAGAAATTCCGAAGGCGAAAGTCCGCCAAGCATATCCATAGTGCGCTTCCTGGAAGTTAGATGTTGCGAGCCTGATCAACGGCATTGCCGATGTAGTTGTCAGGTGTCAGTGCCATCAGTTCTGCTTTGGCGCTGTCTGGCATCTCAAGGGTTTCCACAAAGTTCTGGATTACCTCTGGTGTCATGGCTTTGCCACGGGTCAGTGCTTTCAGTTTTTCGTAGGGCTTCTCGATGTTGTATCGGCGCATCACTGTCTGGATCGGCTCTGCAAGCACTTCCCATGCGTTGTCGAGGTCTTCATCAAGGCGCGCGGGATTGATCTCCAGCTTGCCTAGCCCTTTCAGGGTGGCTTCGTAGGCGATCAGGCTGTGGGCAAAACCGACACCCAGGTTGCGCAGTACGGTAGAGTCGGTCAGGTCGCGCTGCCAGCGTGAAATCGGCAACTTGGCAGACAAGTGGCCAAGTACCGCGTTAGCAATGCCGAGGTTGCCTTCGGAGTTTTCGAAATCAATGGGGTTAACCTTGTGGGGCATGGTAGAAGAGCCCACTTCGCCTTCAATGGTTTTCTGCTTGAAATAGCCCAGTGAAATATAGCCCCAGATATCCCGGTCGAGATCAATCACTATGGTATTGAAACGGGCAACGGCATCGTACAATTCGGCGATGTAGTCGTGGGGTTCAATCTGTGTAGTGTACGGGTTGAAGTCCAGGCCCAGGTTTTCAATAAAGGTTTTGGCATTGGCTGCCCAGTCCACCGCTGGGTAAGCAGAGATGTGAGCGTTGTAGTTGCCTACGGCGCCGTTAATCTTGCCCAGAATTTCAATATCGCCAATTTGTTTGATTTGCCGGCGCAAGCGGTACACCACGTTGGCGAACTCTTTGCCAACAGTAGTAGGTGATGCAGTCTGACCGTGTGTGCGGGACAGCATTGGCTGCTCAGCATGCTCTTTCGCCAGCTCGCTCAGCTTGTCGGCAACCCGGTTCATGGCAGGTAGCAGGCCACTGGCCAAGCCTTCGCGAAGCATCAGGGCGTGGGACAGGTTATTGATGTCTTCCGAGGTGCAGGCAAAGTGAACAAATTCGGTGACTGCGTGCAGTTCTGGTACGCCGGCAATTTGTTCTTTAATAAAATATTCAACGGCTTTCACATCGTGGTTCGTGGTGCGTTCAATCTCTTTGATGCGTTCGGCATTTTGCAGGTTGAAGTTGCTGACCATGCCGTCAAGAAAGGCGTTTGCCTCTGGGCTGAATGCTGGAACTTCGGTGATCTCCGGGTGCGCCGCCAATTGCTGAAGCCAGCGGATTTCTACTGTCACACGGTTTTTGATCAGGCCGTACTCGCTGAAAATATCACGAAAAACGCTGACTCGGCTGCCATAGCGTCCATCGACCGGGGAAATGGCGGTCAGGGCGTTGAGTTCCATTGAAAACCTCTCAAATAATCAAAGAATCGGTTCAGAAAAAAGGGATAGGCCATAATACACCAGCATGGCGGGTGAATCAGTGGCAACAGATCAGTTATCGAACGAGCGGTTCGCTTTCTCGGTGAGTTCTCGCGCATGTTGAATCACCTTGCGGCGTGACAAAACCAGTTGCCATCGACGTCCGCCGGATTGCCTCCACAGTACCGCTGATCGGATACCTGCCAGCAGAAGTGCCCGTACTTTGGCGGCATTCTCATCCCGCTGCAGGATTGAAGGGTTGCCGCTTACCTGAATACGCAGGCTGAAGGTGCTGATGGTGTCTGTGTAAATGGAGGCCAGGTTGCTGATCAGATTTGGGTGCACATAGCCAAAGTGGCTGGCGGTGTGCCTGGCTTGATCAATCCGGCTGCCAATCACTTCCAGCATATCTTTGTCGCGGTTGAGCTTGGATTCCAGGTGAATGAGGTTCAGTACGTAGCGCAGCACCTCAATATCTTGCTGCTTCTTTTGTTCGCCCATAACGGTAGATAGCGTCACCAACCCCTCACGTACATCGGCCAGTTCGCCGCCGTAAACATCGAGGGTGCTGGCGGGGTCGGTCGCAAACAGCGACCGCAGGCAGGTTTCCAGACTGTCTGTGTTGCAGGTGCCGTTATTAGCAATTTGCTGAACCAGGTTGGCAGCTTGGAATACGCCCGCCAATGCAAGGGTTTGGTCGTGGAGCGACCGGCTCATGGGTGTGAACCCTGTAAAAGCTGTGTGGGCACAATGCGGTCGGGCAGAGCTTCACCGTCACGCCAGGTTTCGGTTATTACCCCGCCTCCAAGACAAATGTCACCGTCATAGAAAACCACGGATTGCCCGGGTGTCACCGCTCTTTGGGCGTCATCAAAAACAACTTGAACACCACCATCAATAACCGTGACTTCACAGGCCTGATCCGGTTGGCGATAGCGAGTTTTCGCCATGCAGCGGAAAGTGCTTGCCGGGGGAGCACCTGCAACCCAGTCAATTGGGTCTGATAACAGGCCACGGGAGAAAAGAAGCGGGTGGTGCTTGCCTTGCACAGCAAGCAGTACATTGCGATTCAAATCTTTGCCGGCCACATACCAAGGCTCATCATTAAAATCGCTCAAGCCGCCAATACCAAGACCCTGGCGCTGGCCAATAGTGTGGTACATCAGGCCTTGGTGTCGGCCGATTGTTATACCATCCGGAGTTTCGATATCTCCCGGTTGTGCTGGCAAATACTGCTTTAGAAAGTCGGTAAATTTGCGCTCGCCAATGAAGCAGATACCGGTGGAATCTTTTTTGTCGTGGGTGATGAACCCTTGTTCCTCAGCTATGCGCCGCACCTCAGGTTTTTCCAGTTCACCCACAGGGAACAGGGTGCGGGCGATTCGGTCACCAGAAACGGCATGCAGGAAGTAGCTTTGGTCCTTGTTGCAGTCCAGGCCCTTCAGCAAATGGGCTTTGCCTGAGCCGTCTGGAAGCGGGCGCTGGCGGGTGTAGTGCCCGGTGGCAATATAGTCAGCACCCAGGGTGATGGCGTAGTCGAGAAATGCTCGAAACTTAACCTCTTTGTTGCAAAGGATATCCGGGTTAGGGGTGCGGCCTGCTTTGTATTCAGACAGGAAATGTTCGAAAACACGATCCCAGTATTCAGCGGCAAAACTCGCAGTATGGAGTTTGATTCCGATCGCATCGGCCACCGCTTGAGCATCGGCCAGATCGGTCATGGCGGTGCAGTATTCCGTCCCGTCGTCTTCGTCCCAGTTCTTCATGAACAGGCCTTCGACCTGATAGCCCTGATCCTTGAGCAACCAGGCGGCAACCGATGAGTCGACACCGCCGGACATGCCAACGATGACGTGGGTTTTCTCGAGGGGCTTGGCTTCGAATGATGGATTTGTCATGACAACTCTGCGCACCGGTGCAAAACGCGGTAGTTTATCATTTTGTGCCGGTTACGTCTGCGAGTCTGCAATGACATCCAGTGGAAAACAGCGACCTTTTCGGTAATCCTCTATGCTTTTGATTACCAGCGGGCTGCGAAGTTTGTCTCCCAGTTGCCGGATGTCCTCCAGCGATAGCCAGTGGGCCGCAATAATACCGGTGTCGAGCTCATCGGTTACCTGTTTGCGAGCCTTGCCAATAAAGCAGAAACGGTAGTAGGTCACTCCGTTAGCAGGTGCCTTATAGGTGTACAGTCCCAGGAAGTGCTCTGGCTCAATGTCCCAGCCGGTTTCTTCCAGTGCTTCCCGGCGCACCGCATCAAGAATTGCTTCATCTTCTTCAACATGGCCAGCCGGCTGATTGAATACCACCTTGCCGCTGCTGCGCTCTTCAACCATCAGGAAGCGGCCGTGAGCGTCTTCAACAACCACTGCGACGGTGGCGTGTGGAGTCCAGGTCATGAGCTTCGTCCTCTCCTTGGCGACGTGGCGGAACGTTTGTGTGTCGAGCGCTTCCCGGGGCGTGAGGGCGTAGGCAGATTGATGGGTATTTTCCGGTATTTTCCCGGCTCGAGCCCATCCAGCGTCCAATCACCAATACGATAGCGGATCAGTCGCAATGTTGGAAACCCGACAGCAGCGGTCATGCGCCGCACCTGTCTGTTGCGCCCTTCGGTTATGGTCAGCTCAAGCCAACTGGTAGGTATCGTATCGCGGCGGCGCACTGGTGGGGTTCTGGGCCAAATCTCAGGCTCCGATATTATTCGTGCTTTTGCTGGCCTGGTGGGGCCATCTTTGAGCATCATCCCTGCTGTTAGCTTGTCTAATGCGCTTGCAGAAAGGTTGCCCTCAACCTGAACCCAGTAGGTTTTAGGCATATTTTGCCCAGGTGATGCAATTCGATGCTGGAGGGCACCATCACTGGTTAGAAGTAAAAGCCCCTCAGAATCGTAGTCCAGTCGGCCGGCAGGGTAGATGTCCGGGATGCGAATCCAGTCGGCCAAGGTGGCTCGTGAGGTTTGCTCGTTACCCGCAGGCTCATCCGTAAACTGACAGAGAACCTGAAAGGGCTTGTTAAAGAGAATGAGGTCGGCCACAGAGGACTCTCCCGGGCAAGAAAATGAGATCAGGGGGAAAGGTTACGGAGAAAAAACAGAGTTTGAAAGCGCAAGACATGCAGAATGCCTTACGCACGGCCAGTCAGGAGCCCGCCGGAGTGCTCCGGCAGGAGAGGGCTCACTGGGTGTGCAGCTTGCCAGGTAGGTATTTCAGCCGTTCACAGCGCGTGAAGGGTAGTCTCCACTGTTATCCGCTGTGGTGTCCGTGGTGAGCCCCGTTGTGTCTGTGGCATTGGGCTGGTCGTCAGGCACTATATTGATGGCATGCACGCCCTTGTCGCTGGGCTTCTTCTCGAAACTGACAGCCTGGCCTGCTTTGAGTGTTTTATATCCGTCTATCTGGACGGATGAAAAGTGGGCAAACAGGTCGTCACTGCAACCATCCTCAATGATGAAACCGTACCCTTTGGCATTGTTGAACCACTTTACCTTGCCTCTTGGCATGATGAACTCCCCTGTTCTTTTACTGTCACTTGTTGTTGTTGGCTTTTAAAACCGGCTCAGAGTCTTTTTTGCCAGTTTCATCTATATGATGCTGTTACATGAACCGCTCATTTATTTACATTATTTAACACTGTGGGTTAACTGTCGACCAAACCCGGGGTCGAGTCAATAGCTTGTATTGCGGTATTGTGTGGTTGAACGCAGTCCGGAAGCGGTATCATGTTCGTATTGTTAATTATCTCACGCTCGAGTTTGGATCTGACTTGAAAACCCGAGGCCAGGCAACCACATTGATGAAGGACACCGATAACCGGTAAAGAATGATGCGGACTATCGAAAATTCTCTACTAGTATTAAACCAGCGGGAGGAAGAACTGCCAGGGCGTCATGATGAGCTCAGCGTTGCTCCCGAAAAGCCTGCACTGAAGCGTCCGGCACAATATAAGGTGATGCTTCTGAACGACGATTACACACCCATGGATTTTGTTGTGGATGTGTTGATGACCTTCTTCGGTATGAATGAAGAAAAGGCGACACAGGTGATGCTGCTCGTCCATACGCAGGGAAAGGCAGTATGCGGGGTTTATACCCGAGACATCGCGGAAACAAAGGCGGCACAGGTGAACCAGTATTCCTCTGAATGCGAACATCCGCTCCTTTGCGAGATTGAATGTGCAGACTGATAGACTTTGGGGTGGCCCATGCTGAGCAAAGATCTTGAAATTACGCTGAATTCGGCCTTTAAAAGTGCCCGCGACAAGCGCCACGAGTTCATGACCGTAGAGCATTTATTGTTGGCTCTGCTGGAGAATGAATCTGCAGTGGGTGTTCTCAAAGCCTGTGGTGCAGACCTCAAGCAGCTTCATGATGAGCTGGTTGAATTTGTGGATTCCACAACACCATTGATTCCAGGTAGCGATGACGAGCGCGAGACCCAGCCAACACTAGGGTTTCAGCGAGTATTGCAACGCGCCGTATTTCATGTGCAATCCTCTGGTAAAAAAGAGGTTACCGGTGCGAATGTTCTGGTCGCCATTTTCAGTGAGCAGGAAAGCCAGGCTGTGTATGTGCTCAAGAAACAGAGCGTTGCACGCATCGATGTCGTCAATTTTGTATCACACGGAATATCCCGTGTTCAGGGGGCTGAAGATCAGGATGGCACTGAGCAGGCCTCACTTGAGGATTCCGGCGAAGAGGGTGGGCAATCCAAGCCTCTGGAAACATACGCTACCAACCTGAATGAACAAGCTCGCCAAGGGCGGATTGATCCGTTGATCGGCCGCGAGCACGAGGTTGAGCGCGTGGTGCAGATTCTGGTGCGCCGTCGCAAGAATAACCCGTTGCTGGTGGGTGAGGCCGGTGTAGGCAAGACCGCTATCGCAGAAGGACTTGCCAAGCGCATCGTCGATGGCCAAGTACCGGATATCATTTCTGATGGTGTCGTGTATTCGCTGGATCTTGGTGCACTCTTGGCAGGAACCAAGTATCGCGGCGATTTCGAGAAACGTTTGAAAGCACTGCTGGCGGAGCTGAAGAAACAAAAGCACGCGATTTTGTTTATCGACGAAATCCACACGATCATCGGCGCTGGATCGGCGTCTGGTGGGGTGATGGACGCATCGAATCTGCTCAAGCCCATGCTGAGTTCGGGTGAAATTCGTTGTATTGGTTCCACCACGTATCAGGAATTCCGTGGCATTTTCGAGAAAGACAGTGCACTGGCCCGTCGCTTCCAGAAAATCGATGTGAATGAGCCAAGCGTTGAGGATACTTACCAGATTCTCAAAGGGCTCAAGTCGAATTTTGAAAAGCACCATGATCTTAAATATACAGATCAGGCACTGCGCGTTGCTGCAGAGTTGGCAGATCGTTACATCACGGATCGTCACCTGCCGGACAAGGCTATTGATGTGATTGATGAAGCGGGTGCGCGTCAGCGATTGATGTCAGAAGACAAACGCCAGAAGACCATCGATGTTGCAGAGATCGAAGAGGTGGTTGCCAAGATCGCCCGCATTCCGCCCAAAAACGTGTCCACCAGTGACAAGGATCTGCTGCGCAATCTGGAGCGTGATCTCAAGATGGTGGTGTTCGGGCAGGATCCAGCTATTGAATCACTGACCATGGCAATCAAGCTGGCTCGTGCCGGTTTGAAAGCACCAGAGAAACCACAGGGTTCCTTCCTGTTTGCCGGCCCGACAGGTGTTGGTAAAACAGAGGTAACCAAGCAGCTTGCAAAAGCCCTTGGGGTTGAGCTGGTTCGGTTTGATATGTCCGAGTATATGGAGCGTCATACGGTCTCTCGTCTGATTGGTGCTCCACCAGGCTATGTAGGCTATGACCAGGGTGGGCTGTTAACAGAAGCTGTTAATAAACATCCACACTGTGTTCTGTTGCTGGACGAAATCGAAAAGGCGCACCCTGAAGTCTTCAATCTGCTGCTGCAGGTTATGGATCACGGAACGTTGACCGATAATAATGGGCGCAAAGCAGATTTCCGCCACGTTATTCTCGTGATGACGACAAACGCCGGAGCGGAAAGCATGGCTCGCCGCTCGATGGGCTTTAGTGAGCAAGACCACAGCAGTGATGGCATGGAAATTATCGGCAAGACCTTCACGCCGGAATTCCGCAACCGTCTGGATAGCATTATCCAGTTTGGCGACTTGCAGAGGGATACCATTACCCACGTTGTGGACAAGTTCCTCACCGAGTTGCAGGCGCAGCTGGATGAAAAGCATGTGGTTCTGCATGTGGATGATGCGGCCAAGTTGTGGCTTGCAGATAAGGGTTATGACGTCACTATGGGTGCACGCCCCATGGCGCGGTTGATTCAGGACAAGATCAAGCGCCCACTTGCTGAGCAGATACTGTTCGGCAGGCTGTCCGAGAAGGGCGGGGATGTGTTTATCCACCTCAAGGATGATGAGCTGGTGTTCGACTATGAGGATGAGCCTGCAGAAGCCGTCTGAGACGGCTGGCAGGCCAGCCACACAAAGGCACTAACAAAAAACCGCTGCAGTGATGCAGCGGTTTTTTTGTGCTTCTTCGATGTCGCCGTTCTTTTAACGGGCGCGATACACAATCCGGCCTTTGCTCAGGTCGTAAGGTGTAAGTTCAACCTTGACCTTGTCGCCTGTCAGGATGCGGATGTAGTTTTTACGCATCTTGCCAGAGATGTGAGCAGTGACAACATGGCCGTTGCTCAATTCGACCCGGAACATAGTGTTTGGAAGGGTGTCAAGAATAACACCTTCCATTTCAACGACATCTGACTTCGCCATTCAGTAGAAACCTCTATTGGGAAAACTTTCCGTAATTTTAAATTGCGCAATTCTGCCTGATTTGTAGCCGTTTGGCAAAGTGCGTTCATGAATGCCGGCAAATAAAGGTGCTTATTACCGGTTTATATCGGTAATTACGTGCCGTGCGCTGCTATTCGGTTGTCAGGACACGCCACTGACCATCATGGAGCGCCTCCATGGGCTTGAACCGCGTTTTATAACTCATCTTGTTGCACTGTTTTATCCAGTATCCAAGATAAAGGTGAGGCTGTTTACGCCTTTTAGTCTCTTCAATTTGCCAGAGAACAGCAAAGGTGCCCAGACTGCGGCTCTCCTGAGTTGGATCGAATACGGTGTAGATTGCCGAGAGCCCATCATCAAGAACATCGATTGCTGCCAGAGCCACCAGTTCTCCGTCTTTACACATTTCAAGGAACCAGGAATCAGAGGTGCCTTCTAGCAGAAAGGAAATAAACTGTTCCCTGGAGGGTGGGTACATGTCACCGTCTTTGTGGCGAAGTTCGACATAGTTGGCATAGAGCCGATAGTAGCTTTCAGTGAAGGCGGCAGGCACCAGAGTGCATTCCAGGTCACTGTTTTTTTTCATGACCCGGCGCTGGTTGCGATCCGGCTGAAAGTGATTCACGTTCACTCGCACCGGGATGCATGCGTTGCATGCTTCACAGTGGGGGCGATAATAATGTGTGCCGCTGCGCCGAAAGCCCAGCGCGGTCAGTTGGCTGTAGAGCTTTTTGTCGATGTGGGCGCGCGGGTCAACAAACATGGTTGTCGCTTCGCGATCAGGAAGATAGCTGCAGTCGTGGGCTGGTGTTGCATAGAACACCAGAGTTCTCAGACTACTCATTTATGCCTCCGGCCGGTTCCACTGCCAGTCGAATGTCCAGTTGCTCTGGTTCGGTTTTTTTTCCGTATGCTCACTGATTATAGATAAGAACTCACTTCTGGGTAGGGTGCATGCGCCCATGCTGAGAAGGTGGGAGCTTTCTACCTGGCAGTCCATGATTCGATAGCCCCAATCTTGCAGTTGGTGAGCAAGGTGGACCATGAGTACTTTGGATGCATTGGTTTCCAGAGAGAACATGGATTCACCAAAAAAGCACTGCCCAATGGCTAACCCGTACATACCGCCGGCCAGTTCGCCTTTCTGGTTCCATACTTCGATGGAGTGGGCGACACCCTGGCGGTGCAGGGCTGAGTAACTTGCGATCATGTCATCGGTTATCCAGGTGCCTTCGCTGCGGGTGGATGCGCACAAGCGGATGATTCGGCTGAAGGCCTGATCTGCGGTGACGCTGAAGCGACGCTGATTGAGTGTTCTGCGTAGGCTTCGGGAGATGTGTATGTCTTCAGGGAAGAGCACGCAGCGGGGGTCTGGGGACCACCAGAGTATGGGTTGGTCGTCGCTGTACCAGGGGAAGATGCCGCTGCGGTAGGCGAGGATTAGCCGTTCTGTGGAGAGGTCACCACCCAGCGCGAGGAGGCCATCGGGGTCGTCGAGGGCTTCATCGGCTGAGGGGAACCACAGCTGGTCGGGGTCTAGCCAGGGCAGTGAAGTCATCCTGTCTTTTGCCGATATCTCTTAAGCTTGCTGATCCAGAAACTTTTCGGCATCTAATGCAGCCATGCAGCCGAAACCGGCGGAGGTTACAGCCTGGCGGTAAACGTGGTCGGCTACGTCGCCGGCGGCAAATACGCCCGGGATGCTGGCTTGCGTGGCCATGCCTTCAAGGCCTGACTGGATTTTGATGTAGCCGTTTTCCATGTTCAGTTGACCTTCGAACAAGCCGGTATTGGGCTTGTGGCCGATGGCGATGAACACGCCAGACAGGTCGAGTTCCTGGGTCGAGCCGTCTTTCATGCTTTTGATGCGCATGCCGGTTACACCGGTGCCGTCACCCAGAACTTCATCGAGGGTGTGGTCCCAAACAATGTTGACGTTGCCGTTTTCAGCCTTATCGAAAAGCTTGTCCTGCAGAATCTTCTCTGCGCGCAGGCTATCACGGCGGTGCACCAGGGTGACTTCCGCGGCTATGTTGGAGAGGTACAGAGCTTCTTCAACAGCAGTGTTGCCGCCACCGATAACGGCGACTTTCTGTTTTTTGTAGAAGAATCCGTCGCAGGTGGCGCAGGCGGATACGCCCTGGCCTTTGAATTTTTCTTCGGATTCCAGGCCCAGGTACATGGCGGATGCACCGGTAGCGATGATCAGGGCATCGCAGGTGTATTCGCCGCTGTCGCCTTTGAGGCGAAAGGGGCGGGTCTGCAGGTCAGCTTCGTTGATTGTGTCGTAAACGATGTTTGTTTCGAAGCGCTCGGCGTGTTTGAGCATGCGCTGCATGAGTTCCGGGCCTTGCACGCCGTCGTTGTCGCCGGGCCAGTTGTCTACGTCGGTAGTGGTGGTGAGCTGGCCGCCGACTTCAATGCCGGTGATGAGGGTCGGGTTGAGGTTGGCCCTGGCTGCGTAAACAGCGGCGGTGTATCCGGCGGGGCCGGAGCCGAGGATGATTAGCCGGGAATGTTTGGTTTCGCTCATGGGTGTCTCTCGTTTATTCGGTACGTGTCGGGCTCGTTCGGAGCCTGTATTGCGAGGAAGAACAAAAGGCTATCACGAAAGCAGCAAGCTTCCATTTGTTTTGGTCAATTCCCCTGATAAAGCAATGCTATCTAACCGCTTACTCCAGCACGGATACGCTGGCCAGTAGCTGGCGTACGCGTTCTGCGCTTTTTCCGGATTCGCCTTGTTCAAGGCGGTGTTCGGCGATCGACGGGAAGACTGCTTGTATATCGTCAGGTAGTGCGTGGCGGCGGCCTTCCATCAAAGCCCAGGCTTTAGTGGCTCTGAGCAACCCTAGCCCGGCTCTGGGTGACAAACCATAGAGCAGCCCGGGCATGCGGCGGCTCTGTTCCAGCAGGCGCTGGATGTAGTCCAGCAGTGCAGGGCTCGCGGTTACACGGGTTACTTCTTCCTGAAGTTTTGCCAAGTCATTTTCAGAAAGCAGGGTGCCAAGTCGATCTGTCATTGTCCGGCGATCTTCGCCTTCCAGCAACTCCCGCTCGGCTCGGGGGTCGGGGTAGCCAAGCCTTATGCGCATCAGAAAACGATCAAGTTGGGATTCCGGCAACGGGTAGGTGCCACCTTGTTCTGTAGGATTCTGGGTGGCAATTACAAAAAACGGATGGGGTAGTGGTCGGGTTTCGCCTTCAATGGATACCTGGCGCTCTTCCATTGCTTCCAGCAGTGCGCTCTGTGTTCGTGGCGACGCGCGGTTGATTTCGTCTGCCAGGACCACTTGGGCAAAAATAGGGCCCTGGTGGAATACCAGGCTCCCTGCTTGTTTGTCGTACATGGAATAGCCCAGCACGTCTGCAGGCAACAAGTCGTTCGTAAACTGAATGCGCTGATAGCTGAGCCCCATTACTTTGGCCAAGGCATGGGACAGGGTGGTTTTGCCCATGCCAGGAATGTCCTCAATCAGCAGGTGACCGCTGGCGAGCAAGCCGCAAAGAGCTAACCGAACCTGGCGCTCTTTGCCGAGCAGGATCTGATTCAGTTCGGTAACTACGTTGTCCACCAGGTTTTTCATGCCGGGTTCAGTCCCTCACTCTTTTTAGAATGTCGCCGTAGGCGTCGATGCGCCGGTCTCTGAAGTACGGCCAGATGCGGCGAATAGATTCAGTGCGGTGGCGATCAAGTGTGACGCTCAGTATGCACTCGCTGCTGTCGTCGGCCCGGGCGAGGAATTCGCCTTGAGGGCCGCAGATGAAGCTGTTACCCCAGAACTGTATACCGTCGGAATGCCCTGTGGGATCCGGTTCTGTGCCTACCCGGTTGGGCGCAACTACCGGGAGGTTGTTGGCCACGGCGTGGCCCCGTTGAACGGTGACCCAGGCTTCCAGTTGACGGGCTTGCTCATCCTGGGTGTCTGTTATGTCCCAGCCGATGGCGGTGGGGTAAATCAGTATTTCGGCGCCGGCGAGCGCCATCAGGCGTGCCGCTTCCGGGTACCACTGATCCCAGCAAACGAGAACCCCAAGCTTACCTACCGAGGTTTCTATGGGGGAGAACCCGCTGCGGCCGTCGTTGAACTCGGCATCACCCGGGGTGAAATAGAATTTCTCGTAGAACCCCGGGTCGTCCGGAATGTGCATTTTGCGATACAGGCCGGCAATGGATCCGTCGGTCTCAATGACTACAGCCGTATTGTGATAAACACCGTTCATGCGTCGCTCAAACACAGAACCCACGATAACGACGTTCAGTTCCCGGGCCAGGTCTGATAGCTTTTCACTTGTGGGCCCAGGGATGGGCTCAGCCAGGTCGAATATGCGAGTGTCTTCGGTTTGGCAAAAATACTGGGTTGCGTGAAGTTCCTGCAGAATAATCAGCTCAGCGCCACCGGCGGCCGCTTCGCGAATCAGCATTTCAGAAGTGGCAAGGCTGGCAGCTTTGTTTTCACTGCAGGCCTGCTGAATTGCAGCTACTACGAGCTGGCTTGAATTCCGGGTGCTGCCAGGGTTTTGGCTCATGGCGTGACAACTCCTTCCGGGATCTGCATGGTAACGCAGTGGAGGCTGCCGTGCTGTTTGACCAGCGGGCGGCAGTTAATGGGGATTATCTCTCTATCAGGAAATATCCCGTTCACAATGCGAATGGCTTCTTCATCCTGAGGCACATCGTATATCGGCAGCAGCACTGCGCCATTAATAATCAGAAAGTTAGCGTAGGTTGCAGGAAGGCGTTCGCCTTCGTCACCGAATACCGGGTCGGGCCAGGGTAGTGCTGTGAGCTTGTAGGGCGAACCATCCCGCTGGCGGAACTCCTGAAGGTCCTCTTCCATGGCGGCCAGGGCGCTGTAATGCTCATCTGCCACGTCCGGGCAGGCCACGTAGCAGATATGATCCGGTGCACAAAAGCGCGCCAAAGTATCAATATGGCTGTCCGTATCGTCGCCGGCCAGATAACCATGGTTTAGCCACAGAATCCGGTCTGTCCCCAGCATTTCAGACAGTAACTGCTCAATGGCGCCGCGGTCCATGGAGGCATTGCGCGAAGGTGTCAAAAGGCACTCGCTGGTGGTTAATAGAGTGCCTTCACCGTCAGATTCGATGGAGCCACCTTCCAGCACAAAGTCCACAGTTTGCATGGGGGTAGTGCCAAATACACCGAAGTTCGCAAGGTGGCGATTGAGCGCATCGTCTTTTTCCCAGGGAAATTTGCCACCCCAGGCATTGAAGCGAAAGTCCAGCAAGGTGGGGGTGCCATCGGTCACTACAGTGATCGGGCCGTGATCACGAGTCCAGGTGTCGTTTGCCGGCGCTGGCACCGCATGCACGCGTCCTGGCAGGTCCTGCTGGCTGGCCCAGGCGTTTAGTTCGCGCTCAAGATCCTGCAGTCGAATCACATGCTCACAGCTGATAACCAGATGCTGGAAGCGGAGAACCGAGCGGGCAATTTCCAGGAATACGGGCTCCACTTCATCAATAATCCCTGCCCAGTCGGTACCCGGATGAGGCCAGGTAAGTACAACGGCGCTTTGGGGTGCCCATTCAGCGGGCAACACGCGTAGGGATGTCACTTTACAGTCACCTTAAAATTGCAAAAGCCGCCATTCTAAACAAAAGGCGGCATGTCGTCAGGATGTGTGCCCGGAACTGGTGGGCGGGAAGAACACTGTACCGAAAAATGTCAGCGCTGTGGCGTCAGTACTGAATGTATGACGCGATCATTTTCGAAATAGACTACAAAGTTGCCATAATTCCACTGGCTGATCGCCGGTTCGCCAACAGGGCCTTTAACGGAAGCTGGCTGGCCCCACGAAGCTCTTACCGAAGCCTGTGTTGTGCCTACCCGGGGCACATTTTGTTCGCCTCGGTCAGCTTGGCTGCCAACAGGTACACGGAGTTCTTCCGCAAGCGCGCCGGAAATCGGGGTCAGAGTCATAAACATTGCCGATACCAGGGTGCCGGTCAGGACTCGCTTTATTGTCATTGATCGTTCTCCACTCATACTTGGGTCACCGGTGAGCACTCCGGGGACATGGATAAAACGTAATATCCGAGAATTACACGCAAAAGTCACATGTTTTCGCCAGTCTACTCTTTTTGGCGCTGGCGAATCTGCCAACGCATCACATGTCTGGCGATTTGCTGACGATCTCCATCCTGTATCTGGATAAAGCCGGTATGAACCCTTGCTCCGCCTGTTTCGGTGGCCTGTACATCCAAAACCTGTGCGACGCCACGGGGCTGGAATAGTTCTGGCGGCAGGGTCATGCGAACTGCAAGCTTGTCGCCAGTCTGCCATGCTTGTGGGCTACCCGAAAAGGCCAGCCCGCCCTCGCTCAGTGTTACGTCTTGCCAGTCGCCCGGTTGCAAGGGATTTTGCTGAAAGGCCATAATGCGCGCTAGCGTATCCAGCTTGCCATTCAACGACTTTACCAGACCGGTAAGCAGGCGGTCCTGATCGGCAAGGCTGGCGAGCTGCGATTTGATGTCCTGATCCAGCCGTCTGAAGTCCGCTTTCAGCGTCTCGATATGCTCGTCGTTGAAGTGGTTGTCGTTGAACTCGGCTGAAGGCGACAGCTTACGGACTTCCAGGCCAATCCGGTCTTCGATGCGGAAAAATTCCCGGCGCTCAGGTAGATTGTCTGTGGTTTCGTAAGGCGTGTCTTCGGTGTGCATTCAGGGCTCCGCAAGCAAGGATTTCAGCCAGTAGTAAAAGTTTAGCAGTTTCCTACCGCACTGAAAGGCTGCGATGGGAATTCCAGACCACGACCGATCTGAAGGTAGCGACAGGCACCTCTCCATGTTCAGACCCTTATCGTTTTATATCGGCTTGCGTTACACCGCGGCCAAAAGGCGTAATCATTTTATTTCCTTTATATCTCTCACATCCATGATCGGGCTGATGCTCGGCGTGGCAGTACTCATTATTGTGCTGTCTGTCATGAATGGCTTTGATCGTGAACTCAAGCAAAGAATCCTGGGCATGGTTCCCCACGCCATTATTCAGGGCAGCGGGCCACTGGATGATTGGGAGTCGGTAGATGCTCAGGTGCAGAAGCATCCCAGAGTGTTAGCCGCTGCTCCGTTCATTCAGGGGCAGGGCATGGTTACCGGTGGTGGTGACGTGCGGGGCGTTATGCTCAACGGCATACTTCCTGAGGAAGAGCGCTCGGTCTCCATCATCGAAAACCACATGATTGAAGGCAAATTGGACGATCTGGTTGCTGGCGAGTTCGGCATTATTGTGGGCCGTACCATGGCGGCGAGCTTGCGTTTGCAGCTGGGCGATAAAGTGACCGTGGTGCTGCCTGAAGCCTCAGTTACCCCCGCCGGCGTGTTGCCTCGTCTCAAGCGCTTTACCGTAAAAGGGGTTTTCAGTGTTGGTGCAGAGTTGGATGGCAATTACACGCTTATTCACATGGATGACGCTGCGAAGCTGATGCGAACCGGAGGTAAAGCGCAGGGTGTTCGGTTATTGGTCGATGACCTTTTTGCCGCCCCCAAGGTTGCAGAAGAGGCCGCTAGAGAACTCTCTGGCCGTTATTACATTTCAGATTGGACGCGCACCCACGGAAATCTTTTCCAGGCCATTCGCATGGAAAAAACCATGATTGGTCTTCTGCTGATGTTTATCGTTGCAGTGGCTGCGTTCAACATCGTGTCCACGCTGGTGATGGTGGTGACTGATAAAACCGCGGATATCGCCATTCTCCGTACTATGGGCGCTACGCCAGGGCACATTATGCGGATTTTTATCGTACAGGGGGCGGTCATCGGTGTGTTTGGCATTCTGATTGGCACCACGCTTGGCGTTTTGGGTGCTCTCAATATCAGCGCATTTATTTCGTGGCTCGAAAGCGCGCTTGGGCAGCAATTCCTGAGTGCGGATGTGTATTTTATCAGTTACTTGCCTTCCCAGTTGCAATGGAATGACGTAGCCATAATCAGCGGTGCAGGCCTTGCAATGAGTTTGTTGGCGACTATCTACCCGGCGTGGAGAGCGTCGCGAGTGGATCCTGCGGAGGCTCTTCGTTATGAATAAGGAACCTGATGCCATGAAGGATGTCCCCTTGGTAATCGATTGCCGACAGGTTACCCGCACCTACACTCAGGGGCCGGAAAAGCTGACCATCTTCTCCGACATTTCGCTTGAAGTTACAGCGGGGGAAACTGTGGCCATCGTTGGCAGTAGTGGTGCCGGCAAGACTACACTGCTTAACCTTCTTGGTGGGCTCGACAAGCCCTCTACCGGGCAGATTTCTATTTGTGGCAAGGATATTCACCGCCTGTCTGAAGCGGGGCGGGCTCGTTTCCGCAACCGTCATCTTGGTTTCGTATATCAGTTCCATCATCTGTTGCCGGAATTCACTGCGCTAGAGAACGTCATGATGCCCTGTGCACTGGGCGGGATGTCCATTAATGATTCCCGTTCCCGTGCACAGTCAATTTTGCAGAGGGTTGGATTGGCGGAGCGCCTGGAGCACAAGCCTGGGGAGCTATCCGGTGGCGAGCGCCAACGTGTTGCTATAGCCCGGGCGCTGGTTAACGAGCCAGATTGTGTGCTGATGGATGAGCCCACGGGCAACCTTGACGAACACACAGGTGAAGGGGTTCGTGCACTTATAGAGTCTTTGAGGGATCAGCTTGGGATTGCGTTTGTTATGGTGACCCACGATATGAAGATGGCTCGGAGCCTGGGGCGGGTGCTGAGGCTTGAACAGGGTCGGTTGGTTCAGGAGGCCTGATCGCGGGAGCGCCGGAGCTCTCTGCGGGCCCGGCGGCGCAGTTGCCAGTCGGTGCGGATTTTCCGGCGCCAGATAAACTGAATTGCCAGATACGCTATGCAGGCTGAAATTGTGGCGACAATCAGCGAACCCAGGTAGAGGGGAATGCCGATATCCACCAAGCGCTCACTGAGCCACGACCACGAGAGATGTATATCGAAACTCAGAACGGGCCGATTTAGTGCCCAGGCTCCCACCTTGTAATTGAAATAAAACAGGGGTGGCATGGTAATCGGGTTGCTGATCCAGACCAGCACTACGGATAGCGGCAGATTGGCGTTGAACCAGATGGCAAAGAAGGCTGCGGCAATCATCTGGAAAGGCATGGGAATCAAAGCGAAAAACACCCCGATCAGGAATGCTCTGGAAACACTGTGACGGTTGATATGCCATAAGTTGGGTTCATGCAGGATATCGCCAAGAAAATCAAGCGACTGCATCGCTTGCACCTTCTCAGGTGTTGGCAGATAACGTTTCATGAACTTCTTCGGCATTGGGAATGCTCTACCTTCGAGTAGAATGAAACATCCGGCGTCAAGGAAGTCGCCGACGGATAAGGTCATCGGGAGGACACGGATTGTCCGGAAGCTCTACAGTAATAGGCGTTTTCGCTTTTTCCTGCGGCGTTATCTTACTTTATAGGTTGGCGGTGTTGCCAGCTCAAGTATGCCTGCTCCTGGCCATAATCCCGGCTTTGTTGTGGTTTTTGCCCATTCGCAGGATGCTGCCCGGATCATTCCGGGCGCTTGTAATTGGCATGGCATTAGGTATCGCCTGGGCATTTTTGTGGGCCAGCGATCGTCTGGAACACAGGCTCCCCGAGGGGCTTGAGGGGGATCGCACCCAGGTTTCGGGTTATATTTGCGACCTCCCTTCTGTTGGAAGTTTTAACAGCATCCGCTTCAGCTTTTGCGTGACTCGCTGGTACGGGCTTTCACTGACCCCAGAGGCTTATGATTCACTGCCCACGACATTGCGTCTTGCCTGGTATGGTAAGCCCGATCTTGTGCTTCCGGATTATCGCCTGCGACTTGACGTAGTTTTGAAAAATCCCCACGGCACACTGAATCCTGAGGGTTTCCGCTACGAAGACTGGCTGTTCCGCAAGGGGTATCGTGCAACAGGTAGTGTGCGCAGTGCGATTCCGGATCCATCTGTCGTTTGTACGCCAGAGTGCCAGTATCATCGCCTTCATGCCCGACTGGCGGATTGGGTAGACAGTCAGTTTGCCGAGGCCCGTCACCTAGCATTAATCGCCTCGTTGCTGATCGGCAATCGTGGGCATTTGTCTTCGGAACATTGGGATGTGCTAAAGGCAACGGGAACCATACATCTGGTGGCTATATCGGGGCTACATTTGGGGCTGGTTGCTTTGGGCGCGGGGTTTGCAGCTCGTCGTGTTCTATTGGCAGTGTCGTCGACCCGGCTCAGCGAACGCTCTGTTCGCGTAACAGTGTTTGCTGTGGTGCTTGTTTGTAGTCTGTTGTATGCATTAGCGGCAGGATTCACGGTGCCAACCCGCAGAGCCCTTATTATGGTGGCCGTTGGTAGCTGGTATCTCTTGAACGCCTGGCAGGTGCCTGTTTGGCACTCGCTTGTGATTGCGCTTGGGGCTGTACTCCTGTTTGACCCTTTTGCGCCCCTGGACCAAGGGTTCTGGCTATCCTTTGGAGCCGTCTCTGTCCTCATGTGTGTTTTTGCGGGTCGGCTGGGAGGTACAGGCTGGCTGGCCGGCCTGTTTATTGCTCAGGTCGCTGTGTTTGCCGGGCTTTGGCCACTGCTTGAGCTGGTCGGCCAGGGGCAGCCAGTTGCTGGCCTGCTGGCGAATATTTTAGCTATTCCCTGGGTTTCTCTCGTGCTCATGCCAGTACTTCTCATTGGTGGGATTGCTGTCGCCCTGTTTCCGACTCTGACAGGGCTGATTGTCCCGTTGATGGATGCGCTGCTTGACGTCCTTTGGAGATTTCTTGGCGGGGTTGCCAACATGAGTTGGCCCGATCTCTATGGCAGCACCCCGGAAATTATCGGGTTTGCCATATTGGTGCTGTTAATTGCATTGGTGCCGATCCGGACATTCCAGCTGGTTGGGGTTGCTATTGTGGCGACCTGGGTGGTTGCTGCGAGTTTCCAGGAGAGGCCTGATAATCCGCACCTTGCTGAGCCCGAAGTCCGGGTTTGGGATGTTGGTCAGGGCCTCTCAGCCATGTTGAGGGCAGGCGACCAGGTGTTGCTCTATGACACAGGCCCTGAAGTTGAAGGTGTGTTTTCTGCTGCAGAGTCCGTCCTGATACCCAATCTCAAAGCCTTGGGGGTAGCGCGCATCGACACGCTGGTTATAAGCCATGCCGACAATGATCATTCCGGCGGGATTAACCAGATACTGGAGCATTTTGACGTTGGCCATATTGTGACAGGCGAGCCAAAGGCTGTTCGTGACAAGCTGAAGCGGGCAGGGGCGGTAAGCATCGTTGAGTGTGGGGGCGAGGATGAGTTGGGCGGTGAGTTGGCACTCTCGTTTTGGCGTGCAAAAGGCGAGTTAAAAGGTAATGACGCATCCTGTGTTCTTACCGCCCGGCGGGGTATGGAAGCAGAATGGGTGTTTCCTGGTGATATCAGTTCCCGTGTTGAGGCGAAATATCTTAGAGTATCCCGTAACCTTTCGGCCAAAAGTCAGCCCCGTGAACGTGTTGTTATCGCGCCGCACCATGGCAGTAAAACGTCGTCATCCAGAGCTTGGGTTGATGAACTGAGACCCGACGTGGTGATCTACACGGCTGGATACCGGCATCGATACGGGCATCCCCACAAGGATGTAACGGCGCGCTACCGGAGTGCGGGCGCAACAGCGTTCAACACTGCCTGCTCGGGCGGGTTAGTGTTGACCCTGGACAGTGGCACTGTAAAAACCATCGAAGCCCGTCACTCCGCGCCCTTCTGGATTGGCGGCCCGGGTCTTACCAGGGCCGAGTGTAAAATACCGTGACATTGCGGGTGTAGCCTCGACCTGCAGCTATGCTAAAGTAGCGCGGCTTGTTAACAATCAGGGAGATCAAGCGTGTTCGAGCTGTTGAAAGCTGGTGGCATTCTTATGGTGCCAATTGTTGCCTGTTCCATCCTGGCACTCGCGATTATTCTGGAACGTTTCTGGACGCTTCGGGCGTCACGTGTCGCACCGCCGCAGACCATTAATGAACTCTGGCGCTGGATCAAGAAAAAAGAGCTTAATAGTCGCAAGCTGAAGGCACTGCAAGGCTCATCACCTTTGGGCCGTGTACTTGCGGCGGGTCTCATGAATGCCAAACATGGCCGTGAGATCATGAAGGAGAGTATTGAGCATGAAGCTACTCAGGTAATTCACGAACTGGAGCGCTTTTTGAATCCTTTAGGCACAGTTGCGACCATTACACCATTGCTTGGTCTTCTTGGTACTGTGATTGGCATGATCAAGGTGTTTGCTGAAATCCAGCTTGCAGGTGTGGGTAATGCCGGCAACCTCGCGGGGGGCATCTCCGAAGCTTTGATAACCACTGCGGCCGGGCTGAGCATCGCTATTCCTGCACTGATTTGTCACCGTTATTTTATCCGCCGGGTAGATGAGTTGGTGGTGGGGATGGAGCAGGAAGCTATCAAGCTGGTTGAAGTTGTGCACGGTGACCGTGAAATCGACGTAGAAGGGGCCTGAACGCCGTGAAGTTCACACGCCAGAGAAGCCAGGAAGTTGGGGTAGACCTGACGCCGCTGATCGATGTGGTGTTCCTGCTGCTGATTTTCTTTATGGTCTCAACGACTTTCACCCGGGAAAGCCACTTACAGGTGGTACTGCCAGAGGCCAGCGGTGAGCCGTCTGCCGCATCCGAAGTGAGGCAGATTGACGTTGTAATCAATGCTGAAGGCCAGTACATACTCAACGATAAAGCGCTCGTGAATAATCGTCGTGAGACGCTTGAGCGGGGAGTGAGTGAGCTGGCTGCAGGCGATACGGCCTTGCCATTCGTAATTACAGCAGATGCCCGAACGCCCCATGAATATGTGGTCAGAGCTATGGATGTTGCCGGGCGCCTTGGTTTTGCAAAGCTCAGTATTACGACAGAACGCGAGGCAGAAACCCAGTGAGCCAGGCTGTTCCGCCACCAGAACCCAAACCGGTTAAACCTGGCGAAAGTTGGGAAACCTACAAGCGCTTGTTGGCGTATGTAAAACCGTTTTGGCTGGCGTTCTCGCTTGCGGTTGTCGGTAACATTATTTATGCAGCGGCCTCTACGGGCATGGCCGCTGCCATGGAATATGTTATAGCGGCCATCGAAAATCCCACTGAACAAAACCGCATTTTGCTGACCGCCTTGATCATAGGTATGTTTACCTTCCGTGGAATTGGGACTTTCCTGAGCCAGTATTTCATCAGCTATGTTGGCCGACAGGTTATCAACTCCCTCCGCACGGATGTGTTCAACCGGTTGATGACCCTTCCATCCCGGTATTTTGACGAAAACGCTGCCGGAAGGCTGGTGTCCAAGCTCACGTTTAACGTAGAGCAGGTGGCGGAAGCCACTACCAATGCCGTCACCATAACCCTCAGGGAAGGTCTGACAATCGTCGGCCTTCTCAGCTTTATGCTGTATACCAACTGGAAATTGACTTTGATATTCCTGGCTGTTGGGCCGCTGATCGGGGCGGTTGTGAGTTATGCCAGCAAGCGTTTTCGTAAAATCAGCCAGCGCATTCAGGGTTCGATGGGTGACATAACCCACGTGGCTTCTGAGTCCATTACCGGGTATCGGGTTGTTCGGACCTTTGGCGGTGTAGAGTATGAGCAGCAACGTTTTCAGAAGGTTAACGACCGAAACCTGAAGCAAAGCCTGAAAATGGCGTCAACCCAGGCGATCAGCGTTCCAGTGATTCAGACCTTGGTGGCAGTCGCAATAGCCGCGCTGGTATGGACCATGTTGTCCCCGGAGATACGGGGCGAGATGAGCACCGGTCAGTTGGTTGCCTTCATTACTGCAGCCACTACCATGGCCAAGCCGATACGTCAGGTGACTTCAGTTCACGCGCAAATTCAAAAGGGAGTGGCTGCCGCCTACGATGTGTTTGAAACCATCGACGAAGCTCCAGAGCAGGATCCTGGCACTTTTGCTCCCGAGCGCGTGGAAGGCAATATTGAGTTTGATGACATGTCTTTTCGCTACCGCGATCAGCTCGACAATGTGCTGGAGGGTATCTCTGTTGATATTCCCGCGGGGCAGAGTGTGGCTCTGGTAGGGCGCTCCGGCAGCGGTAAATCAACCCTTGTAAGCCTGTTGCCCAGGTTTTATGAATATACCGGTGGTGATATCCGCATTGATGGGCACTCCCTCAAAGACTTTTCCCTGAAAGCCTTGCGAAGCCAGATTGCGCTGGTGACTCAGAATGTGGTGCTGTTTAACGATTCGATTGCCGCCAACATAGCCTACGGTGCGCTTCGGGGTTTCAGCCGGGAAGAAATACGCGAAGCGGCGGCCAAAGCTCACGCGTTGGAGTTTATAGACCGGATGCCTGAAGGGCTCGACACCATGATTGGTGATAACGGTGTGATGCTCTCAGGTGGGCAGCGGCAAAGGCTGGCCATTGCCAGGGCCTTGTTGAAAGATGCCCCGATTTTGATTCTGGATGAAGCCACCTCCGCTTTGGATACTGAGTCTGAGCGTCATATTCAGAAGGCGTTGGAAACTGTTATTCAGGGCCGGACTACACTGGTTATTGCTCACAGGCTTTCAACGATTGAGAGCGCCGACAGAATATTGGTTATGGACAACGGCCGTATTGTTGAATCCGGGCGTCATGAAGAACTTCTCGCACTGAAAGGCGCTTATGCCCAGCTCCACCAAATGCAGTTCAGTGAGCACTCATGACATCCTTGGTAGATCGCCTCTGGTACGGCAAAGGTCGCCCCTTGGTCTTGTTGTCGCCGTTTTCGTGGCTCTATCGGGTAATTGCTGAAGCACGCCGACGCAAAGCGATTAGCGCGTATACCGAAAAGCTACCTGTTCCGGTTGTTGTGGTGGGTAATATTACTGCGGGGGGCACGGGTAAATCTCCGTTAACAGCATGGCTTGTCAGCACACTGAAAGCTGAAGGCTGGCATCCCGTGGTTCTTAGCCGCGGATACGGTGGTAGTGCTTCTGACCATCCAATGTTGGTAACCCAGGATACGTTGCCGTCGCTTGCAGGGGACGAGCCGGTTATGCTGGCTCAGGCAACTGGCGCACCAGTGATCGTTGACCCGGACAGGCGCAGAGGTGCTGCATTCGTGCTCGACAATGCGTTAGGCGATGTACTGATCAGCGATGATGGCCTGCAGCACTACAAACTACCACGGGATATAGAGTTATCAGTATTTGATGGTGCCCGCGGAGTAGGCAATGGTGCCTTGATACCTGTTGGCCCATTGCGTGAGCCGGTAAGCCGGCTGGATACGGTTGATTTTGTGATCGTTAACGGCGCAACCTCAGCCAACGAGGCGGGCCGGGTACCTCCGGAAGCACTAGGGGGTATCAAGCACCCACAGATGTATACCATGAGCCTTCAGCCAACGCGCCTGGTAAATCTTAAAACCGGTGAAACCCGCTCTCCCGAAAGCCTCCAGGGCCAGAAAATCCGTGCCATAGCTGGCATAGGAAACCCCACACGCTTTTTTGATACGCTCAAGGGCTTGGGGGCAAAGTTGATTGCTGTGCCTTTTCCCGACCATCATCGTTTCCGCCCGGAAGATCTCGGCTCCGAATCCGGTCATTTACTGGTGATGACTGCCAAAGATGGCGTTAAGTGCAGCAGTTTTGCACCGGATAATGCCTGGGTGCTTCATGTTGAGGCAACATTGCCTGAGGCGTTTGCAGCGGCTGTTCTTGAAAAATTGCGGGCGAGCTCCGGAACGCCTGCTTCCTAACTGTCAGTGAGATTGCACTATGGACAAAAAACTCGTGGCTTTGCTTGCTTGCCCGGTATGTAAGGGCGATTTGAAATTGAATGACGCAAAAACGGAACTGACGTGCTATGCGGACGCCATGGCGTTCCCTATACGTGAGGGAATTCCGGTAATGCTGGCCACTGAAGCGCGCACCCTAAGCACCGACGAACGTCTTCATAAAAACTGAGTAAGTTCTCTGCAGGATCGAAACCCCATGTCTTTTACGGTTGTGATTCCGGCTCGTTACGCCTCTACCCGATTACCTGGTAAACCGCTGCTGGATATTGCAGGCAAACCCATGGTTCAGCATGTGTGCGAGCGTGCGCTGGAAAGCCGGGCAAGCCGCGTTGTGGTTGCCACGGACGATTCCCGTATTCAGGCCGCCTGTGAGGCCTTTGGCGCTGAAGTCGTCATGACATCCCCCAACCATGTGAGTGGCACCGACCGCCTTGAAGAGGTCGTGCGCAAGCTGGGGTTGGATGCTGATCACCGTGTGGTGAACGTGCAGGGTGATGAACCCTTGATCCCGGCGGCATTGATTGACCAGGTGGCTGAAAACCTGGAGCGCTATCCAGAGGCTGCAATCTCGACGCTCTGTGAGCGGCTACATGACCTCGAACAGGTGTTCAACCCCAATGTGGTAAAGGTTGTGTTTGATGCAGAGGGGATGGCCCACTACTTCAGCCGCGCGCCAATTCCCTGGGCGCGGGATCACTGGAGCGACATGGGTAAAGATAACCTGATATCGCCCACTGCGGGTGCCGCCCTTAAGGATGGCACCGGGTACTTCCGCCACATTGGTATTTATGGTTACCGTGCGCGTGTCCTGAGTCAGTTCGTCTCCTGGCCGCCTGCGCCTACCGAGCAGGCGGAGTCCCTGGAGCAGCTAAGAGCCTTGTATAACGGTGCCCGAATTCATGTTGAAGTAGCCGCTGGAACACCACCAGCGGGCGTTGATACAGAGGCTGATTTACAGCGGGTAAGAGCCTGGATGGCTAAATCGGTTGAAACAGGAGAAGGTAAGGCATGAGTAAGCAGGTCAGTGTCCTTTTTGTGTGTCTTGGCAATATTTGTCGGTCGCCAACCGCGGAGGGATTGTTTCGGAAGCTGGTGCAGCAGGCTGGATTGCAGGACAAGGTTTTCATCGACTCCTGTGGAACCAGTAACTGGCACATAGGAAAGGGGCCTGATGCGCGTTCAATTGCCGCTGCCAACAACCGTGGCGTTGATATTAGTGATCTTAAAGCGCGCCAGTTTACTGAAAAGGACCTGGATACCTTCGATTATGTCATTGTAATGGATCGTCAGAACCTGGCCGATGTAAAGGATATATGGCACCAGAATGGCGGCACGAAACCGACGCTTTTTCTGGAATACGGCAGCTCAGACCTCACTGAAGTTCCTGACCCTTATTACGGTGGTGAAGAGGGTTTTGAGCATGTGCTTGATCTGATTCAGGACGCCGGTGAGGGCTTGCTGCGAGATATTCAGGAGCGTATGGCGTGAGCTTTGGAGCGGAACTTCAGGAAAACGTGGGGCTTTTGAAGTTCAACACCCTGAGCGTGTCCGCTATTGCAAGATACTACATGGATGTCGAAAGCCTGGATGACTTGCGCAGCGCGCTGGCATGGGCGCATGAAAACGGCCTCCCGACGTTGGTTCTCGGAAGTGGCAGTAATCTGGTTTTTGCCGGGGACTTCAAGGGTCTGGTGATTCGCGTGCGAATAGCAGCCCGTTACTGGGAGCAGGTTGACGATACGGGCGCCACCTTGGTTCTGGGAGCTGGTGAAAACTGGCATGAAGCGGTTCTCTATGCTGCTGGATCCGGGTACAAGGGTATAGAGAACCTTGCGTTGATTCCTGGAACTGCCGGGGCTGCGCCAGTACAGAATATAGGTGCCTACGGCGTTGAACTTTGCGATACGCTGATTTCCGTAACAGCCTTGGATCGCGAGTCTGACCAGCTGGTTTGTCTTGATAACGCAGAATGCGGCTTTGCCTACCGGGATAGTCTGTTCAAGCGCTCGCCCGGGCGTTACATCATTACCGAGATCAGGCTCCGGTTGTCTCGCACCAAACCCCTAAAGCTTGGATACAGAGATCTGGCAGAATACTTTGGGGAATCTGCCTCGCAGGATCTGGATGCGCTGGCCGTGGCTGAAGCAGTGATGGCAGTGCGCCGCCGGAAATTACCAGATCCTGAGATGATTCCTAACGTAGGCAGCTTTTTCAAAAACCCCATGGTTGCAACCGGGAAGTTCGAAGAACTACAAGCTATGCACCCTAACGTGGTTGGCTATCCGCAGACTGATACGGTGAAGCTGGCAGCAGCTTGGCTGATTGATCAATGTGGTTGGAAAGGCTATAGAAATGCCACCGTGGGCGTGCATAACCGGCAAGCGCTGGTGCTGATAAATCATTCAGGTGGAACAGGGAAGGATGTGCTGGAACTGGCTTCAGAAATTCGCGAGTCAGTGCAGGAACGTTTTGGTGTGGCTTTGGAAATGGAGCCAGGAATTGTAGGGGGCTGACAGTCTCAAACAACGTCCAACCCCACTCATGCTAACAGTAGTCCAAGGCCATGTTTCAGGCCTTGAACCCCGCTTGGCCACTTCCGCTTATGTCAGCCTTTTTGTGGTGATGCCTTGGCAAGAACAGGCAGAGCCTCTTCAATTGCAATGTCCTGCTTGTCAGCGTCTCTGCGGCCCTTATATTCCAACGTACCGGCAGCTAGCCCGCGATCAGAAATAACAAATCGGTGGGGAATGCCCATCAGCTCCATATCGGCAAACTTCACGCCCGGGCGCTCTTTGCGGTCGTCCAGAAGCACATCATAACCAGCTTGTTGCAACTGCTCGTAGAGCTTCTCGCCGGCCTCCGCCACTGCGGGTGTTTTGTGGGCATTCAACGTAACGATTGCTACCTGGAAGGGTGCGATGGCATCTGGCCAGATAATGCCTTTGTCATCGTGGTTCTGCTCAATAGAGGCGGCCACAATGCGAGAAACACCAATCCCGTAACAACCCATGTCCATGATTACGGTTTTGCCGTTCTCATCCAGTACTGTGGCGTTCATTGCCGTGCTGTATTTGTTGCCCAGCTTGAAGATATGCCCAACCTCAATGCCTCTGCGAATCTCCAGAGTGCCTTTGCCGTCCGGGCTGGCGTCGCCTTCCACAACATTACGGATATCTTCAACCCGGTCCAGTGGCAGATCACGCTCCCAGTTTACGCCCGTCAGGTGGTAGCCTTCTTTGTTTGCGCCACATACAAAATCTGCAAGGTGCGCTGCGCTGCGGTCCACGATAACCGGGACCTTCAGGTTTACCGGGCCGATGGAGCCGGCTTTGCAGCCAACAGCGGACTCGATCTCTTCATCGGTCGCCATGGTCAGAGGTTCTGCCACGCCTTTCAGGTTCTCTGCCTTGATCTCGTTCAGGGTGTGGTCGCCACGCAAAATCAAGGCGATGAGGCCCGCGCTGCCTTCTTCATCGGCTTCTGCTTTAACCAGCAGGGTTTTCACCGTGCGGGTAGCATCGATATTCAAAAACTCGGAAATGGCATCAATAGTGCGTTGATCCGGTGTTGCAATTTGCTTCATGTCTTCAGCGGGAGCCGCTCGCTCTCCCGCTGGAGCTACCGCTTCGGCCTTTTCAATATTTGCCGCATAGTCGCTGTCTGTACTGAATACGATATCGTCTTCGCCAGAATCTGCGAGTACGTGGAATTCATGGGAAGCACTGCCTCCAATAGCGCCTGAGTCAGCCTGTACCGGGCGGTAGTTCAAGCCCAAGCGGTCAAAGATGGCGCAATAGGTCCGATGCATTACCTGATAGGTCTCATCCAGCGAGTCGGCATTTATATGAAAGGAATAGGCATCCTTCATGATGAACTCACGGGCGCGCATAACGCCAAAGCGTGGGCGGCGCTCATCACGGAATTTGGTCTGGATCTGATAGAAGTTGGCAGGCAATTCCTTGTAGCTTTTCAGCTCATTACGGATCAGATCAGTAATCACTTCTTCATGGGTAGGACCGAAGCAGAACTCACGGCCGTGGCGGTCGTTCATGCGCAGCAGTTCACCGCCATATTCTTCCCAGCGGCCAGACTCTTGCCAAAGCTCTGCGGGCTGAACCGCTGGCATCAGAACTTCCTGGGCACCGCTTTTGTCCATTTCTTCACGAACAATCCGTTCAACCTTGCGCAAGGTTCTCAAGCCCATGGGTAGCCAGGTGTAAAGACCGGCTGCCAGCTTTCGGATCATACCTGCACGCAGCATCAACTGGTGGCTGATAACCTCCGCGTCAGACGGTGTCTCTTTCTGGGTTGCAATCAGATAACGGCTTGCTCGCATTGTGGTTTCCGTTCATTGGTGTTTCGTAGAGGGATGGTTTGTAAAGTGGCGTTTATTGTACGGAGCCTGCCGCACAAGGTACAGATAGCGAATGTGGTATCAGGACAAATAGCCCAAGGGCAGGGCAGTGCTGTCTAATACACGCTTCAATACGAAGCTCGAGTGAACGCCGCTCACCCCCGGGATCCGGGTAATACGGTTAAGCAGGAAGTGGTGGTAGTGATCCATGTCTGGCACCACCACCTTCAACATATAATCTGCATCGTGGCCTGTCACCAGATAGCATTCGAGAATCTCAGGGTAGTCGCTTACCTGTTCTTCGAATGTGGCAAAGCGCTCGGGGGTGTGTCTGTCCATCCCGATGAGAATGATTGCAGTCAGCGAAAGGCCAAGCTTTTTGTGATCAAGCACGGTAACCGTGCGCACAATAATGCCGGCTTCTTCAAGGGCGCGCACCCGTCTGAGGCAGGGTGACGGAGATAGCCCCACTTTTTCGGCGAGCTGCTGGTTGGTTAAGGACGCATCTTTTTGTATCTGTTCCAGAATACGCCGGTCAATTTTGTCGATTTGTATGAGGGTTTCTTTGTTCTTAAGCATAGAATTGCCGAATCTCGTTTACTTGTAGAATATATGGCTAATAAGCTACGCTTTCTGGCGTAAGTTCGCAATCCCATGGCGCTGGCAAAGCGTTAAACTGGTGTCCTTACTGGAATACATCTGAACTGCTACGGAGTACAACAAACATGGCTTTTGATCATCGCAAATATGTAGCCTTCCGCCCGGTCGCTAAACCCGACCGTCGCTGGCCAGACAAGGTTATCGAAAAAGCACCTGTGTGGTGCGCGGTGGATCTTCGCGATGGCAACCAGGCACTGGTCAAGCCCATGAATGTTGCCCAGAAGCAGCGCTTGTTCGACTTGCTGGTAAAGCTTGGGTTCAAGGAGATCGAAATCGGCTTTCCGGCAGCCAGCCAGCCGGATTTTGATTTTTGCCGCAAACTGATTGAAGAAAATCGGATTCCTGAAGATGTGAAAATCCAGGTGCTGACCCAGGCCCGCCCTGAGTTGATTGAGCGCACTTACGAGGCGCTTAAAGGTGCAAAGCGCGCCATTGTTCACGTATATAATTCTACCTCAACGGTGCAGCGGGAGCAGGTGTTCGGGCTGGATCGTGCGGGCATTCGTGATATAGCAGTAAACGGCGCGCAAGTGGTTAAAGACCTGGCTGCCCAGAACCCGGATACCGAGTGGACATTCCAGTATTCTCCTGAGAGTTTCACCGGCACAGAACTGGATTTTGCCGTTGATGTTATTGATGCGGTATCCGCAGTATGGCGACCGGATCAAGGGCAGCCGGTTATCATCAACTTGCCTGCAACTGTGGAAATGTCTACGCCAAACGTGTTTGCGGATCAGATTGAATGGGTGTGCGACAACATTCGCCACCGGGAACACATCAGTATCAGTGTTCACACTCACAACGACCGGGGTTGTGGCGTAGCTGCGGCCGAGTTGGCAGTGATGGCCGGTGCAGATCGCGTAGAAGGCACACTGATGGGTAACGGTGAGCGCACAGGCAATATGGACCTGGTGACCATGGCCATGAACCTTTACTCCCAGGGCATCGACCCGATGCTGGACTTGTCGGGTATGGCGGAAATTACCGAGGTTGTAGAAGCCTGTACCGAAATCTCCACCCATCCGCGCCATCCGTATGCAGGTGAGTTGGTGTTCACAGCCTTCTCCGGTAGCCATCAGGATGCCATCCGCAAGTGCCTGGCTCTGAGAAAAGAGGGCGATCCGTGGAATGTGGCCTACCTGCCTATTGATCCGTTTGATCTGGGTCGCCGGTACGAAGAAGTTGTACGTATCAACAGCCAGTCAGGCAAAGGCGGAGTGGCTTATGTGCTTGAACGTGATTACAACATCAGCTTGCCACGCTGGTTGCAAATCGAGTTCAGTAAGGTAGTTCAGAAAGCTGCAGAAACCAATGGCGGTGAAATTGATTCAATGGCCATCCACAACCTGTTTGAGCAACGCTACCTGAAGGTTCACGATGCCTGGGCGCTGCGTGGTTATGATCTGCGCAGAGACGAACACGGCGTGCACGCTGAAGTAACCTTTGGTAGCGAGTCAGCGCCGGTGCGCCTCGAGGGGCAAGGGCTTGGGGCAGTAGAGGCAGTTTCTGCCGCACTCGATAAGCGTTTTGGATTGGCTATAGCGGTGGAGGCCTACGATGAGTTTGCATTGGGGGAGGGTACCCGTGCCAACGCGCTTGCCTGCATACGCCTGACAGCTGGAGGCAAGCATTGCAGCGCAGCTGCTTTGGCTGAAGATACAACGTCTGCAACGCTACAAGCACTGTTTTCAGCTGTTGCCCAAGCGGCTGGAGATATTGAATCAATGCAAGGTAAGTCGGAGAAGATTACAGCGGGCGCTGTAAGCGCGTAACCAATAAAACATTAAGCCGGCACAAGTGCCGGCTTAATGTTGGGTCTCATGCCCGTGAGGGGCAGAGGGAGGAAAAATAACGCCTTAAACAGGTGTTACGTTTTCCGCCTGAGGGCCTTTAGGCCCCTGTGTTACGGTGAACTGCACCTGCTGACCTTCTGTCAGTGTGCGGAAGCCGCTTGAGGTAATGGCGCTGTAGTGCACGAAAACGTCACTTCCGCCATCCTGAGCTATAAAGCCGAAACCTTTGGCTTCGTTAAACCACTTTACCGTGCCTGTTACTGTATCTGACATTGAACTTTCCTGTATCTCTGAGATTTCCCCCCACGGGGCACTGAAGATTTTCCACAGCAAATTGAGTATAGACCGACTTTGAAGGTCGTCAACATCAATCTCAGCGGCGGAGTTGTTCGCTGATTTCCTCCAGAATTGCCGGGTCATCAATGGTGCTAGGAACCGCATATTCTTCTCCGTCAGCGATCTGGCGGATAACCCGTCGCAGTATCTTTCCGGAGCGGGTCTTGGGCAAACGATCTACCACGAGCGCCCTGCGGAAACAGGCAATTGCACCGATTTTCTCCCTTACCATCTCAACAAGCTCTTCTTCCAGCTCGTCGTGGTCAATGGTTGCGCCGTCCTTGATGAGCACCAGGCCAAGAGGAATCTGGCCTTTCATGTCATCGTGTGCTCCAACCACGCAGCATTCTGCAATCGCCGGGTGAGAGGCAACCACTTCTTCCATTTCACCCGTAGAGAGACGGTGGCCGGCAACGTTAATTACATCGTCTGTACGGCCCATAACAAAGACATAGCCATCGTCATCAACGTAACCGCCATCACCGGAGCTGTAAAAGCCAGGTATGAGGTTGAGGTAGCTGTCCTGGAAACGCTTGTCATCACCCCAAACCGTTACCAGACACCCTGGAGGAAGTGGAAGTTTGACGGCAATCTGGCCTTGCTCACCTGCAGGTACCTGGCTACCACGCGAGTCAACAACCTGTACGTTATAGCCAGGTGACGGAAATGTCGCCGAGCCCGGTTTGGTAGGCATGGTTTCAATGCCTACCGGGTTGCAGCAAATAGCCCAGCCAGTTTCTGTTTGCCACCAGTGGTCCAGGATGGGGAGTTGGGTATGCTCTCTTAGCCAGTCGTACGTGGGCGGGTCCAGGCGCTCACCCGCCAGGAAAATGCGTCTGAGAGAGCTTATGTTATAGCGTGAAAGCTGATCGGCTTCCGGGTCTTCCTTGCGGACAGCTCGGAAAGCAGTGGGAGCGGTAAACAGCAGGTTTACATTGTGCTCCTGAACAACGCGCCAGAATGCCCCGGCATCAGGGGTCCTTACCGGTTTGCCTTCATAGAGAATGGTCGTGCAGCCAGCAAACAAGGGGGCGTACACAATATAGCTGTGACCTACTACCCAGCCTACATCTGAGGCGGCCCAGAACACGTCACCCGGGTTGGCGTCATAAACCAGCTTCATGCTGTATTTCAGAGCCACCGCATGACCACCGTTGTCTCTTACCACGCCTTTGGGTTTGCCGGTGGTGCCCGAGGTGTACAGTACGTAGAGCGGATCGGTCGCCTTCACTGGAACCGGTTCAACGGGTTCAGCAGTGGCCATCAGGTTGCTCCAGTCGTGGTCGCGGCCATCCTGCATTTGAGCTTTTACTTGCGGGCGCTGATAGACCACACAGAAATCGGGCTTGTGTGATGCCTGCCCAATGGCCTTGTCCACCAGAGGCTTGTACTCGATAACCTTGGCAACTTCTATGCCGCAGGATGCCGTGATCACCGCTTTGGGTTGCGCGTCATCGATTCTGACTGCGAGTTCGTGGGCTGCAAACCCACCAAACACTACTGAGTGGATTGCACCGATCCGCGCGCAGGCGAGCATTGCAATGGCGGCTTCCGGAATCATCGGCATATAGATGATGATCACATCGCCCCTTGCTACGCCTTGAGCGGCGAGGGCGCCGGCAAAACGTGCGACTTCGTTCGTCAGCTCTGTATAGGTATAGCTGCACTTGGTGCCTGTAACCGGTGAGTCGTAGATGAGCGCTTTTTGGTCGCCCCGGCCAGCTCGAACGTTGGCATCCAGGGCTACGTCAGACGTATTAAGAGTCGCGTCAGGAAACCACTGGCCATGTCCATTATCGGTAGCTTGCCAGATGGCTTCAGGCGACTGTATCCAGTCAATATCGCCTGCCTTTTCACGCCAGAACTCTTCCGGTTTATCAATCGATCTCCGGAACTCTGAGTTGTAGTTCATACAATCTGCCTCGTAGTACCTGCTGGAATTTTTGTTGTCAGTTGTCCAACTTTAGGCGCTTTGAAGCAGTGAACCAGTAGACCATCGGATTAGTCGAAAGGGTTTCGGGGTTAGTCGTTTCCTTGGCTCACGGATGTTACCTCGGCTGTAATTGTACCGTTTGCAACCCGTGTGGAGATTTGATCGCCAGCTGCAAGGTCTGCTGCGTTGCGGATGATGCGGCCCTGATCATCGCGAACGATGGCATACCCACGCCCCAGCGTGGCTAATGGGCTTACAACGTTGAGCGTGCCTGCGGTGTGTTCCAGTCTGTCCTGAAGCTTTGCCAGAATTCGCTCCATGGCTTTGCCCAGTTGCAAGCAAGAGCGATCAAGCGCTTCGCGGCTGTTGGCAAGTTGTTTGCGGGGAGATTGCATGGCAAGCCGTTGGGTCAGATGCGTGCTTCGCACCTGGGAGCGATCCATGCGTTGCGCTATGGCTTTACCAAGGCGCATCTCCAGGTCGTCCAGCCTCTGGGCCTTCTCCAGCAGCTCACGCCTTGGGTCGCGCAAACGCGCAGAGAGATGCTCCAGTTTTGTATTCAGACGCTGAAGGGCTCGTCTGGTAGCGTTGGCTAGCCGGAACTCGCAATCATTCACCTGCCGGAGCATGTCGTTTTGGTCGGGGGAGATTTTTTCGGCAGCGGCCGACGGTGTCGGTGCCCTCAAATCTGCCACAAAATCTGCAATGGTAACGTCTGTTTCATGGCCAACGGCGCTTACGGTGGGTATGGCACAGGCTGCAATGGCTCGTGCAACGGCTTCTTCGTTGAAACACCAGAGATCTTCCAGAGAGCCACCACCGCGCCCAATAACCAGAACATCGGCCACACCGTGGGCCTGGGCCAGTTCAATTGCACGGACAATTTCCGCTGTAGCCGGCTTGCCCTGAACGGTTGTGGGGTAAAGGGTCACTGGTATCGCAGGGCAACGCCTTGCCAGAACGGTGAGAATATCGTGTATGGCGGCACCGGTAGGGGAGGTGACAACACCAATGTGGGTCGGCAAGGTCGGGATCGGCTTTTTACGGCCCACCTCGAACAAGCCTTCTGACTGCAGCTTGCGTTTTAACTCTTCAAATGCCTGTTGCAGTGCGCCAAGGCCGGCGGGCTCCATGTGTTCAACAATTATCTGAAAGTCGCCCCGGTTTTCGTACAGGGTTACCTTGCCGCGAATGCGAACCTGGTCGCCTTCCTTTGGTAGCGGACGAATACGCTGGTTCAGCCCCCGGAACATGGCGCAGCGAACCTGGCATTTCTGGTCCTTCAGGGAAAAATACCAATGCCCGGAAGACGGCCGGGAAAAGCCTGACAGTTCACCCTCAACCCACACCTGCATGAAGCTGGATTCCAGCAGGTGTCTGGCCTGATGGTTCAACTCACTGACGGAGAGGGCCCTGGGCCGAGTGTCCGGAAACACGTTTTTCACCAAAAACTCCTAACCGGCTTATACGCAATAGCCGAAAAATTTGAGTGTAAATTGCTGGAATTTCAAACGCATGCGGTAAGTGACAGGAAATTGTGCAGTTTACTGACCTGCGACACCTCTTTATAATAGGCCGATTACGCATTTTACTTTGCGGCTGCACCCTTTTTAGTCATGGGTGCTCCCCGGAAGGTTTAAATTTAGCACGTTCAAAAGGCCGATCCCAATGCTGCGAATTGTCGAAGAAGCTCTCACATTTGATGATGTTCTGTTGGTGCCCGGTTACTCCGAGGTTCTACCACACCAGGTGGACCTGCGCACCAAACTTACCCGGACGATCACCCTGAACATTCCGCTGGTGTCTGCGGCCATGGATACGGTAACCGATGCAGAGCTGGCAATTGCCATGGCCCAGGAGGGTGGCATAGGCATCATGCACAAAAACATGAGCCCGGACTATCAGGCTGCGGAAGTGCGCCGAGTGAAAAAGTTCGAAAGTGGCGTGGTAAAGGACCCGATTACTGTTAGCCCGAAAAACACCGTCCGTGAGCTGGTGGAAATCACCATGGCCAACAACATTTCCGGTTTGCCTGTGGTTGATGGCACCGAACTGGTTGGCATAGTGACTGGCCGCGACATTCGTTTTGAAAGCAGTATGGATACACCTGTACACCAGATTATGACACCGAAAGACAAACTGGTGACCGTGCAGGAAGGCGCAAGCCTGGACGAAGTCAAAGAACTGCTGCATCGCCATCGCATTGAAAAAGTGTTGGTGGTTAATGCGGATTTCCAGCTTCGCGGCCTGATTACCGCTAAAGATATTCAAAAGTCGAAAGACTACCCGATGGCGTGCAAAGACAGTCAAGGGCGTTTGCGTGTGGGTGCTGCCGTTGGCACCGGCGGCGACACTGAAGCACGCATTATTGCACTGGCCGATGCCGGCGTGGATGTGATTGTTGTAGACACAGCTCATGGTCACTCAAAGGGTGTCATCGATCGCGTTCGCTGGGTTAAAAAGCACTATCCGGATCTTCAGGTGATTGGCGGTAACATTGCTACCGGAGAAGCGGCTATCGCATTGGCTGACGCGGGAGTGGATGCTGTTAAAGTGGGCATAGGCCCGGGCTCCATTTGTACTACCCGGATTGTGGCTGGCGTAGGTGTGCCGCAGATTTCTGCCGTTTCCAGCGTTGCTGAAGCACTGAAAGACCGTGATATTCCAATTATTGCGGATGGTGGCGTGCGCTTCTCCGGCGATATCTCCAAAGCGATTGTTGCGGGTGCCCACTGCGTGATGATCGGCAGCTTGCTGGCGGGAACCGATGAGGCGCCTGGCGAAATCGAACTCTATCAAGGCCGAAGTTACAAAGCCTACCGTGGTATGGGGTCGTTGGGCGCTATGGGGCAGGGGTCAAGCGACCGTTACTTCCAGGATGCCAGCAAAGGTATTGAAAAACTTGTGCCGGAAGGTATTGAAGGCCGTGTTGCCTGCAAAGGCCCCATGCGCAATATCATCCATCAGTTGATTGGCGGCCTGCGTGCATCCATGGGTTATACAGGTAGCGCGAACATGCCTGAAATGCGCACCAAACCCAAGTTTGTTCGCATTACCGGTGCTGGTATGCGTGAAAGCCACGTGCACGATGTAACCATCACCAAAGAAGCGCCAAACTACCGCGTTAGCTGAGAACAGACTGCCTGAGTGCGGCTCGGATTTGAGCCGCACAGCTTATTTTTTTCGAGGACTCTATGGCCAATAACATTCACGACCACCGTATCCTGATTCTGGATTTTGGTTCTCAGTACACTCAGCTGATTGCACGCCGTGTGCGCGAAATAGGTGTTTACTGCGAAGTTCGCGCGTTCGATATCACAGATGAAGAACTCAAAGAGTTCAACCCGAAGGGTATTTTGCTGGCTGGTGGTCCTGAATCGGTTACAGAGCTGGATTGCCCGCGCGCCCCGGACGGGCTGTTTGAGCGTGGCATTCCGGTATTGGGTATCTGTTATGGCATGCAAACCATGGCCGAGCAGCTAGGTGGCCGGGTTGCAAGTTCTGAAAAGCGTGAATTTGGCTATGCCCAGGTAAAAGTGCGCGCCAAGGGCCCGCTGCTACAAGATATTACTGATCACCTTACGTCAACGGGCGATTCCCTGCTCGACGTGTGGATGAGCCATGGTGACAAGGTTGTCGCTATGCCAGAGGGCTTTGAGCTGCTGGCCTCAACAGAAAGTGCGCCTATTGCGGCCATGCAAGACGTGTCTCGTAACCTTTACGGGCTGCAATTCCACCCGGAAGTGACCCACACCCTGCAAGGCAAGCGCATTCTTGAGCACTTTGTACTGTCCATTTGTGGCTGTGAAGCTTTGTGGACCCCCGCCAAGATCGTTGATGATGCTGTCGCCAAGATTCGCGAACAGGTGGGTACTGACAAAGTTCTACTGGGCTTGTCTGGCGGCGTGGACTCCTCGGTCACAGCGGCGCTGTTGCACAAGGCGATTGGCGACCAGCTTACCTGCGTATTCGTCGATAACGGTCTGCTTCGCCTGAACGAAGGTGATCAGGTAATGGATATGTTCGGCAACAGCATGGGTGTGAAAGTCATCCGGGCCGATGCGGAAGATCTTTTCCTTGCCAACCTCAAGGGCGTCAGCGACCCGGAGCAAAAGCGCAAGGTTATTGGTAACACCTTTATTGATGTGTTCGATGAAGAAGCCGCCCGTATCAAGGACGTAAATTGGCTAGCCCAGGGCACCATCTACCCGGACGTAATCGAGTCAGCCGCATCCAAAACCGGCAAAGCTCATGTGATCAAGTCCCACCACAACGTGGGTGGACTGCCGGAAACCATGAAGCTGAAGCTGGTAGAGCCCCTGCGCGAACTGTTTAAAGACGAAGTACGCCGCATTGGACTCGAATTGGGTTTGCCTTATGACATGGTTTATCGCCACCCCTTCCCGGGGCCAGGTTTGGGCGTGCGCATTCTGGGTGAGGTGAAAAAGGAATACGCTGAAATTCTTCGCCGTGCCGATGCCATCTTCCTTGAAGAGCTGCACCGCGCAGACTTTTACCACAAAACCAGCCAGGCGTTTGCCGTATTTCTTCCGGTGAAATCTGTGGGTGTAGTGGGCGATGCCCGTCGCTACGAGTGGGTAATTGCACTGCGCGCCGTTGAGACCGTCGACTTCATGACAGCTCGTTGGGCGCATCTGCCATACGAACTTCTGGAAACCGTGTCTAACCGCATTATCAATGAGATCAGCGGTATATCACGGGTGACTTACGACGTGTCTTCCAAACCGCCGGCTACGATTGAGTGGGAATGAGTCTGGAGTTCGCAAGGGCAAATGCATAAACCGGAGTAGAGGGTTTGCCTGACAGGGTGGCGACCGTTTCAAGGCACGCGCTGCGTGCCAGACGTATTTGTATTCTGCTCGTTATCCTGTTTGTGCAGGGGTGCGCCCAGCTGCCCCCTCAAAATGCACTGTTGCCGTCATATGCGTTTGATCGCCCAAGTGAAACGCGCTTGGGCCGTCAGATTCAGCCCCACCTGCAGGACCGATCAGGTTATTCCGGGTTTTTCATTCAGGGTACTGGTCGCCAGGCTTTTCTACAGCGAGCTGCGCTGATAGAAACCGCCGAACAAAGTATTGATGCCCAGTACTACATCTGGAACACAGACGTGTCAGGGTCTTATCTGGCACAACGTCTTTTGGTAGCTGCTGACCGCGGTGTGCGTGTGCGGCTGTTGCTCGATGATGTGAACCTGGACGGTCGCGACACCATGCTCGCCGCGCTGGACCATCACCCCAATATCGAGATTTCCATTTACAATCCCTTTGCGGTTCGCTCGGGCATTGGTAAATGGCTGAGCTTCATAACCGACTTTCAGCGTCTCAATCAGCGCATGCACAACAAGACCTTCGTGGTCGACGGCGCCTTGGGCATCATGGGCGGTCGTAATATCGGGGATGAGTACTTCGATCTACACCCACAGATGAATTTTCGCGACCGGGACGTTCTGATTGCAGGGCCGATTGTTGCTGACCTTTCCGCAAATTTCGATGCGTTCTGGAACAGCGCGTCAAGCTACCCCATTCGCCAATTGGAGCCTGATGCTGAGCAGGAGCTGGGCTTGAGCTCACAATTGGATCAGCTGCGTGCAAGCGCTTCCGGTACCACCGGGCTCACCCGGGTGCCGCCGCAAGATGCAACTCAAGCGCTTGAGTATATGGCGCAAGTGTTTTCGGACGTAACTTGGGCGGAAGCGGAACTGGTGTTCGATTCGCCGGTGGTAAATGGTGAAACGGATACGGACGAGCCTCAACGCGCTGCCCAGACACTGCACCAACTCGTTGAGCAGACCGATGAGGAAATCCTGGTTGAATCCGCGTATCTCATTCTGGGTGATGAGCAGCTCGATATACTGGAACAGATCAGGGAGCGCGGTGTTCGTGTCCTGGCCCTGACCAACTCCCTGGCCTCTAACGACCTCACCACGAACCATGCGGGCTACGCACGCCGTCGCGGCGCGATGCTCGATAATGGGCTGGAACTGTATGAACTGCGGCCGGATGCAGCCGCCTGTTCGAGCTGGATAAAGCTGCCGGATTTCTGCACTGAAGGAATGGTGGGTTTGCACGCCAAATCCGCAGTATTCGATCGTAAAATCGTATACATCGGTTCGCTCAATATCAATCTTCGTTCGATCTACCTGAATTCTGAAACCGCGTTAGTAATCCACAGCCCCCGGTTGGCAGCGCAGCTTGCGCACGATATTGAAGCCGCAATGGCGCCGGAGAACAGCTGGCAGGTAACCCGGGAGGCGGATGGGCAATTGCTTTGGTCGGCGGGCGAGGAGCAATCCTGGACTCACGAACCGACCACAGGATTTTGGCGGCGCTTCAAGTCCGGCCTGTTCAGGCTGTTGCCGATAGAGAAATATTTGTAGCCTCGACTAATGGCTTGCCCACACTCCAGATGCAGAACACGCCACTGAAACCCATGGCTCACGTCTCGTGAGGTGGGTTTCAGTGCACTGTGTTTATTGCTTATTATGCGATCACTCAGCCGTCAGCAACATCTTGATCGCCTTCTCCTTCGCCGCTTCTGCAAAGATATCGTAGGCCTTTTCGATGTCGTTGAGTATGAAGCGATGAGTGACCAGATCCTCGGGCTTCACGCCGCCGCTCTCCACCACTTTCATCAGAACCGGGATGGTGTCTGTATTCACCAGGCCAGTGCGCAGAGTGATGTTCTTGATCCACAAATCCTGCAGCTTGAACTCGACACTCTTGCCATGTACACCTATGTTGGCCACATGGCCGCCCGCGCGGACAATGCTCTGGCATATATCGAAGGTTTCGGGGATGCCGACCGCTTCCATAGCTACGTCTACACCCTCACCATTTGTCAGTTTTTTGATGGCCTCAATGGGGTCCCGGGAAATGGTGTCAGTGGCGCCGAGCATCTTGGCCATGGCCAGACGGTTCTCGTCCGGATCGACCATAATGATCCGCGCTGGAGAATAGAAGCGCGATGTCATCAGAGCAGCCAGTCCTATAGGGCCGGCGCCGACGATAGCCACCGTGTCTCCGAGTTTTACCTCGCCGTTCAGCGCGCCAATCTCGTGGCCTGTGGGAAGGATGTCGCTGAGCATGACGGCTGCAGCGCGGTCCATATCATCGGGCAGCAGGTAAAGGCTGTTATCCGCATGTGGTATGCGCACGTATTCGGCCTGGGTTCCGTCGATCAGGTGGCCGAGAATCCAGCCTCCATCGCGGCAATGGGCATAGATACCACGTTTGCAGTAGTCACATCGGCCACAGGAAGTGACGCAGGAGATCAGCACTTCGTCTCCAACCTTGATGTTGCTTACCCCTTCACCTACCTGCTCAACAACGCCCAACCCCTCGTGCCCAAGAATGCGGCCGGGCGTTACTGCAGGCACGTCGCCTTTCAGTATGTGAAGGTCTGTGCCGCAGATGGTTGTGTGGGTGATGCGAACCACCGCATCCGTGGGGTTTTCAATCATTGGCTTCGGTTTATCTTCCCAGCTGCGCTTGCCGGGCCCGTGAAATACCAGTGCTTTCATGACACTTTCTCCTTTGGAGGTTCAAAACTGCCAATACCAAGTACTGCTGCTTCAACCTTGCACGGGCGGCATGAAGGGCGCTTGATCCACATCAAAATCCGAGCCGATGCGTGGGTTGTATAAAAGATAGTGACTGATTACTATCTTTTATATCGAGTAATTTAATGAAGAGAAGATAAAATGGCGCTGCGGCAGTTTGGTAACAGAAAGGCGTTGGCTCTGGTTGGCCTGATTGGGGGCGTTCTTCTGATTGCGCTTCTGGTTTTCTTGCGCGAGGGGCCGGCTCACAATGAGACCAGCTCCCAGCCTCTGCACCTGACCGTTATTGAGGTGCAGCCAATGCCGTTCAAGCTGACGGCGCGGGGCTTTGGTATTACTCGCCCGGTACAAACCTGGCAGGCTGTGGCCAATGTCGCCGGGCGTGTTGTGCATCGTCATCCGGAGCTGAATAGCGGTACATTACTGCCGGCAGGCACATTACTTTTGGCGCTGGATCCAGGTCGCTACCAGTTAGCAATAGCAGAGACGGAAGCCGAGTTGGCATCCCTGGCGGCAGAGCAAGCCAAGCTTGCGGCTGAAGCGCAAAATACCCGCCACCTGATACAGCTGGAACGCGAGCGGCTGGCCTTGTCTGAAGGCGAACTCAGCCGTATTGAGCGACTTCTTAAAACAGGTGCCGTGTCCCGATCACGCCTTGATGAACAGTTGCGCGCAACGCTTTCACAGCGCCAACTTGTGCAGTCTTTGGATAACCAGCTTTCGCTGTTGCCGTCGCGGCAGCAGTATCTTGATGCCCAGATACAGCGCGCAAATACACGCATGGAGCAGGGGCAGCAGGATCTTCAAGATACCCGCTTTATTGCCCCCTACGATTTGCGTGTTCGTGCCGTTGAGGTAGAAGAGCATCAATACGCGGGCCTCGGGCAACCGCTGTTTCTTGCTGACGGGATTGAGCAGGCTGAAATAGAAGCGCAGGTGCCACTCACTATGTTGCGCAGGCTCATGTCCGCGGTATCAAAGCCCGATAATTCCCAGGAACCTGCACTGGATATCACCGAGAAGTTCGAGTTTTTGGCCATCCAGAGCGAGGTGCAGTTGACAGGTTTTCCTGCCGTGCGCTGGCCCGCAACTGTCAGCAGGGTAGCCAGTGGTCTGGACCCCGGCACGCGTAGCGGGCGAGTCGTGGTCACCGTGGACCAGCCATACAGCCTTGTGCAATTACCCGAGCGCCCCGCACTGCAGCGTGATATGCACGTTCAGGTCAATTTTGCAGCCGATAGCCCAACGTCCATGCTGGCGGTGCCTTCCTCTGCGCTGCACCAGGGTGAGGTGTACATTCTGGGTGAGGACAACCTTCTGCAGCGGCGCCCGGTTGAGGTGGCCTTTGAGCAGAATGGTCTGGCGGTGATTGAAAGTGGGTTGGCGGCCGGAGAGCTGCTGATCACAGACGACCCTGTGCCTGCGATTACAGGCATGAAGGTTGAGCCCCATCGCAATGAGGACCTTGAGAAACACCTGCAGCGACGTGCACTGGGTATAGCACAATGATCCGCTGGTTTGCTGGCCATCCGACAGCGGCTAACTTGCTGCTATTGCTGATGTTGGCGGCAGGTTTGTTTGCAGCGCCAACGCTCAAGCGCGAAACCTTTCCTGATTATCGCCCGGTTGAAGTCAGTATCGATGTTGTCTATCGCGGCGCCAGCGCGGCAGACGTTGAAGATGCGGTCTGTCGTCGCTTGTACGATGCCGTCAAAGGCGTGGATTTTCTCGATGAAATTGAGTGTGTGGCGCAGGATAATCTTGCCCGTGCAACAGTCACTATGGAAGCGGCTGGGGACTCTATCCGCTTTCTCAGCGATATCGACACTGAAGTTAATGCGCTTACGGATCTGCCAGCGAGAGCTGAAAGGCCGGTAGTTCGGGAGCTTCATCGCAGTGATCTGGTAGCCGCCGTTGCTGTTTATGGCGACATGGCAACTAATCAGCTCGAAGACTACGCACTGCAACTTGAAGAGCGCATCATGACGCTGCCTGGTGTGGCTCAGGTAACTCTGCAGGGGCTTTCCCAGCGGCAGTGGCAGGTTGAGGTGCCACGGGCCGTGCTGGCTCAATATGGGTTATCGGCCAGCGATTTGGGGCAGCGCCTCAGGCAACAGAGCATCGATGTGCCGCTGGGCACCCTGGAAACTCCGGACCGCGACATATTGCTGCGCTTTACAGACCAGCGGCGCAGCTTGCAGGAGCTTGCAGACCTGGTGGTGGTCTCAGGCAGTGGCGGTGGCGAGCTCACCTTGGGGGAGATCGCAACACTGCGGGAAACCGGCGAACGGCCTGAGGCGCAGATCTATTTCAATAACCAGCGCGCGATCGTACTGGAAGTCAGCAAGACACTGCAGGATGACTCGCTAAATGTGCTTGAAGAGCTGACAACCCTGATAGACACAGAGCGCCAGCGTATCGACGGGCCATTGCAACTAACGCTAACCCAGAACATGACCAGCATCGTGCGTGAGCGCTTGGAGATGTTGGTCAGCAACGGTATCGCGGGGCTTGCCTTGCTGATTGTTGTGATGGGGATGTTCTTTCGCCCACGCCTGGCTCTGTGGGCGGTGCTGGGTCTCCCCGTTGCCTTTATGGGCGCCTTCTTTGTGATGAGCCTGAGTGGCTTGTCGTTGAACATGATTACGCTGGTGGCTCTGCTGATGGCGATTGGTATCGTGATGGACGATGCCGTTGTGATTGCCGATAGCATCGCAATGCAAGCGAAAGCGGGAGCCTCACCACTGGATGCCGTGGTTGAAGGCACTCGACAGGTGCTGCCGGGCGTTGTGTCGTCCTTCCTGACAACCGTGTGGGTATTTGCGCCTTTGGCGTTTCTTGTGGGCGAATTGGGCGCGGTACTTAAAGTATTGCCGGTGGTATTGATTGCCGCCTTGTTTGCCAGCCTTATAGAAGCGCTTTGGGTTCTTCCTCATCATCTCAGGGGCAGTATTTTACCCTTGCAAGCCAGCACTCAGTCCCGTTTCCGGACAGCGTTTGAGCGACACTTTGCTGTGTTTCAGGAGCGCGTTGGCAGGCTCGCAGACAAAGCGGTTAGCTGGCGTTATGCAGTGCTGGGTGGTGTGTTGCTCGTATTGTTGGGTACGGCGGGCTTCATGGCTGGCGGCCATGTCAGCACCGAAGCCATGCCAGATCTCGACGGCGATACTCTGGAAGCCCGGATTCTCTTACCCCAGGGAACACCGCTGGCCCGTACAGAACTTGCTGCAACCCGGATAGCAGATGCCATGTGGCACCTCAATGATGTCTATACCCCGGAACAGCCAGATGAGGCTCCGCTGGTTGATGCCATTCAGGTTCGCTTCAATTACAACCCCAGCGCCCGGGAGGCGGGCGCTCATGTTGCAACGGTCATGGTTGATCTATTGAGCGCCGAACGCCGAACCATGGACCTGAATGAGCTGACCGTCGCATGGCGCAAGCAGATAGGTGATATCCCGGGGCTGTCCAGCCTGATCATTCAGGAGCCTGGCTTTGGCCCGGCGGGAATACCCATTGAGGTTCGCCTGAAAGGCGCGGATCTGGCAGATCTCAAAGCGGCGTCGCTGGATGTGAGTGAGCATCTGACCGGCTATGAGGCTGTCTATAACATTATCGACGATCTGCGCCCCGGCAAACCTCAGCGAACATTCACCCTGACAGACGGCGCACTGGCATCAGGGCTGACTGCCGAGATGGTAGCTTCGCAGTTGCGTGCGGCCTTTCTTGGGGAAATTGTAGATACCCAGCGCATTGGCAGGCGCGATGTGGACATATTGGTACGCCAAGGGGAAGAAGACAGATCCAGCCTCGAAGACCTTGCCGATCAGACCATTTTAATGCCCGATGGTCGTCAGATGCCGCTGGAAGTTGTGGCGAAAATACACGACCAGCGCGACTGGGCCATGATCACACGGGTGGGTGGCCAACGTACCGTGACAGTTCAGGCCAATGTGGACGCCCGCGAAGCCAGTGCCCAAGCGGTTGTTAATGATATGAGCGGTCAATGGCTGACGGAGTTCAAGCAGCGCCACCCGAATGTTGATATCAGCTTTGAGGGGCAGGTTGCCCGTTCCGCAGAAACCGGCGGTTCCATCGCGAGGGGATTGCTGATCGGGCTGCTGGGTGTGTTCGTTATACTGTCATTTCAGTTCCGCAGTTACGCCGAGCCGCTTATCGTGATGCTGGCCATCCCGTTGGCTTTTGTGGGCGCCTTGTGGGGGCATGTGCTGCTGGGCTGGTACATTTCAATGCCATCAATGATCGGTGCTGCGTCGCTGGCTGGCATAGTCGTTAACGATTCCATCCTGCTGGTCCAGTTCATCAAGGAACACCGCAGCAAGGGCATGAGTGCAATTGTTGCCGCAGGGCAGGCCAGTCGCGACAGGCTTCGGGCAATTCTGATTACGTCTATCACCACCATTGCAGGTCTATTACCCTTGTTGGCCGAAACCAGCGTTCAGTCAGCGGCAATAAAACCTCTGGTGATTTCCGTGGTCTTCGGTTTGCTGGCCACTACCGTGCTGGTGCTGGTGATGATTCCTGCAGTGTACGTGCTGTTCGATGACTGGGGCTGGACAAGTAAAGAGCCTGCTAAACCGGAATAATTGTTAGCGATTTTCAGAGAGTGTGATGCAAAAAACCAGACAGAAGAACCTTCCAGCCGACGAGCGCAGAAACGTTACAGTTGAGGCTGTTATCGACCTTGCTGCAACGACAAACCCTGGCGACATAACAACGGCAGCTATCGCCAAACACATGAAGCTGACACAGGGAGCGTTGTTCAGGCACTTTCCGAACAAAGAGGCTATCTGGGCGTCGGTTATGCAGTGGGTCGCTGAGCGCCTGATGTCGCGCATTGAGAAAGCTGCAGAGGGCATTGACTCACCTCTTGAGGCAATGCGGGCCATGTTTCTGGCTCATATCAATTTTGTTTCAGCGCACCCCGGTGCACCACGGATGCTATTTGGCGAGCTTCAGGGGGCCAAATCGACACCGGCAAAGCGCTTGGCGCATGAGTTGCTCAAGCAGTATGCGGAGCGCTTGCACCGACTTATTGAACTGGCGAAGGAGAGCGGAGAGTTACCACAAAACTTGGATAACCATGCAGCCGCCATCCTGTTTATTGGCACTATTCAGGGGTTGATCATGCAATCGCTGATCTCCGGTGAGATGGAACAAATGCGAAGAGACGCGCCCGGCGTGTTCTCCATATACCGGCGCGGTATTGCAAACGTCGAATAGGGCGAAAGCAGGGGATGCATATGCGGATCGCTTGGTAAAAAAACCGAATAATGGTATTTTCGTGGCGCTTTCTGGCCTGGCCAGTATCATATTTGTACAGGGCGCTATCAGCAGAGCCGCGTTTATGCCGGATATACATAACACTGACGAGTACTGGATGGCCCGTGCGCTTACTTTGGCAGCCCGCGGGGCTTCCGTGGGCGAGGTGCCCGTTGGTGCGGTTGTTGTCCGTGATGGAAAAGAGCTGGGCACCGGCTTCAATGTGCCAATTACCGGCTGCGACCCCACTGCTCACGCAGAGATCTGCGCATTACGCGATGCTGCAGCTCGGGAAGGGAATTATCGTCTTACTGGGGCAACGCTTTATGTCACCCTGGAACCCTGCACTATGTGCGTTGGCGCCATAGTGCACAGCCGCATCAGTCGTCTTGTTTATGGTGCTCTTGAGCCCAAGGCTGGCGCGGTTGAATCCGCCCGGCGCACACTGGATGAACCTCAGCTGAACTGGCAAGTGGAAACCACGGGTGGCATCTTGCAGAATGAGTGCAGCCAGATAATCAGCGACTTTTTCAGCCGTAGACGGGCCGAAATCCGGCAGCGGCGCAAACAGAATTCAGGGAAGGAGTAGTTCTGCATGAAAGTATTAGTAACTGGCGGTGCCGGGTATATTGGCAGCCATGTGGTTCGCCAACTGGCCAAGGCCGGTCATGATATTGTCGTTTTTGATAATCTCTCAACAGGTTACCGCTGGGCAGTCACTGCCGGTGAGCTGGTTGTGGGTGACCTGGCTAACGAAGACGAGATTGACCAGGTGTTTGCCAGCCACCAATTTGAAGCAGTACTGCACTTCGCTGCGAACATCGTTGTACCCGAGTCTGTAACCAACCCGCTCAAGTATTACAGCAATAACACTCGCAATACCCTGAACCTGCTGAAGGCTGTTGATAAGTATAAAGTGCCGTACATGGTATTTTCCTCAACCGCCGCAGTTTACGGAATGCCGGAGCAGACCGTTCTCACGGAAGATTTGCCCCTTGCCCCCATCAACCCCTATGGCGCATCCAAGATGATGAGCGAGCGGATGATCATGGATCTGGCAGCCGCTTCTGGCCTTAACTATGTTGTGCTGCGCTACTTCAATGTGGCTGGTGCCAATCCGGATGGCCTACTGGGTCAGGCAACGCCGGAAGCGACTCACCTGATCAAAGTGGCCTGCGAATGCGCAACCGGGCAGCGAGACGGCATGAGCATCTTCGGCACAGATTATGACACCAGCGATGGCACCTGCGTGCGCGATTATATTCACGTGGAAGATCTCGCCAGTGCCCATGTAATGGCGCTGGATTATATGGCCGGTGGTGGCGAGTCTAAAGTTATGAACTGCGGCTATGGCCGTGGGTTTACCGTTCGCGAAGTGATTGATGTGGTCCGTAAACTGTCCGGTGTGGATTTCCCGGTAACTGAAACGGGCCGCAGAGCCGGTGACCCCGGAGCACTGATGGCGGATAATGCACTGATTAAAAAGACCCTTGGTTGGCAGCCTGTCTACGATAATCTGGAAACGATTGTTGGTACTGCGCTGGCCTGGGAAGCGATCTGGCAAAAGAAAAAAGATGCGGTTGGCCAGCACTAAACTGTTTTTAAATTAAAATATCGGGATTTAACGGATGAAAATAACGATTTTTGGTACCGGATATGTCGGGCTTGTTACCGGAGCGTGTCTGGCAGATGTTGGCCATGAAGTACTTTGCATGGACGTTGATCAGGCCAAGATCGACAAGCTGAAGAATGGCCAGATACCTATTTTTGAGCCTGGGCTGGATAACATCGTAAAACATACTGTGGAGGCCGGGCGCCTGGCGTTCACAACGGATGTTCAGGAAGCCGTTAAGCACGGCACGCTTCAGTTCATCGCAGTCGGTACACCACCGGATGAAGATGGCTCTGCAGATATGCAGTATGTAACGGCCGTCGCCAAGTCTATCGGCCAGTACATGGACGATTACAAGGTTATTGTGGACAAATCCACAGTACCGGTTGGTACAGGCGATAAGGTGGCTGCTGCCGTTCGTGCCCAGCTTGAAAGCCGTGGTCTTGAGCTTGAGTTTGATGTGGTTTCCAACCCGGAGTTCCTCAAGGAAGGCGCGGCGATCAACGATTTTATGAAGCCGGACCGCATCGTCATAGGTACAGACAGCGAAAGGGCTGCAGACCTGCTGCGGGAAGTGTATTACCCATTCAACCGCAGCCATGATCGTATGATTTTCATGGATATCCGTTCGGCAGAACTGACCAAGTACGCAGCCAACTCCATGCTGGCAACCAAGATCAGCTTCATGAACGAGATTGCGAACCTGGCTGAGCGCTTGGGCGCCGACATTGAAGCGGTCCGTCGTGGCATAGGTTCAGACCCCCGAATCGGCTACCACTTCATCTATCCTGGTTGTGGTTACGGTGGCTCGTGTTTCCCCAAAGATGTTCAGGCGCTGGCCCGGACCGCTGCAAACTCCGGGTACGATGCCCGTTTGCTCAATGCTGTAGAAGCAGTGAACTACGCTCAGAAACATGTACTGTTTGACAAGATCAGCCATTATTTCGATGGCGACTTGAAGGGTAAAGTCGTGGCAATTTGGGGGTTGGCTTTCAAGCCAAATACCGACGACATGCGCGAAGCTTCCGCACGCACGTTGATGGAAGATCTCTGGAAGGCTGGTGCTACTGTTCAGGCGTTTGATCCTGAGTCCATGGAAGAAACCCAACGCATCTACGGTGATCACGAAGGTTTAACGCTTTGCGGTACAAAAGAGCAGACACTTCGCGGTGCAGACGTGCTGGCGATTTGTACGGAATGGAAAGAGTTCCGTTCTCCGGATTTCGATGCCATCAAATCAACACTGCGCGAGCCTGTTATATTTGATGGTCGAAATCTTTACGAGCCGGAAATACTGGATCGCCACGGATTGGTTTACTACGCCATCGGTCGCGGACGCAATCAATTCCAGTCGAAGTAATCCGTCAGGCAGGAGCCCGGTGATGACTCAGGATCAGGAATTTCATCTTCATGAGCGGCTGGCTGCCGATACCGTCAGCCTTGGCCGTAGCAGTCTGTGCGAAATCAGGCTGATGAACGATAGAACCTGGCCCTGGGTTTTGCTGGTGCCGGCGCTGGTCGGCATTCGCGAGATCTACGAGTTAAGCGCAGAGCAGCAGCATCAGTTGATGCGCGAATCCTCAGCCCTCAGTCGTGGGATGATGCTAGCCTTCGGTGGTGACAAGATGAACGTGGCCGCCCTCGGGAATATGGTTCCCCAGTTACATTTACATCACATCGTCCGTTTTGAGGGTGATCCTGCCTGGCCGGGGCCTGTGTGGGGTAAGCAGCCTCCGGTACCTTACGAAGAGTGCGAGCTGGCGGAAGTCAGGCGCGCCTTTGCAGCTGTGTTGTCTGAAATCGGCGCCAGCTGAGCATATTTGTTTGCTGGCGGCCTTTATCGTATAGATGCGTGCCGGGCCATCATTTGTGAGCCGATCAAAATCATCCTGAGCTCGGTCTTCAGTTTGACTTTTAATTCCTCCCGCTCTTTCGGCGTAGCATCCAGCGCGTCTGCTCCCTGGTTGAATACCAGTGTTACCATAGCTTCAGCAACCATTCGTGCATCAGACAGGGGTTTGTTCTGTTCTTCCGCAAATCGCCGTAGGTCGTCGGCCAGTTCTGTTACGAAATGATCAATTTCGGCTTTGATAGCCGTCCGAAAGGGTTTGGAACCGCCCGTGCGCTCCCGGAGCATCAGCCGGAAAAGGTTGGCGTTTTTGCCAAGATACTCCATGAACGTTTCTACAGAGGTTGAAATGGCACTGCCATCCCGGGCGATCCGCTTGCGGGCCTGGCGCATCAACTGCCGCAAAGCCACTCCGCCTTCGTCTACCAATACCAGCCCCAGTTCGTCCAGGTCGACAAAATGGCGATAGAAAGATGTCGGCGCAATGCCAGCCTCTCGCGCTACTTCCCGAAGGCTGAGGCTTCCGAATCCACGGTCCGGGCTCAATTGGGCAAGGGCCGCATCCATAAGGGAGCGCCGGGTGAGGAGTTTCTGCTCGGCTCTGGTTGACAAGGTTGGGGCTCCAATAACTCATGAATGCTGTAGTCTAGCGGTCTGTTAACCGGGAGGGAACCTTTGAAGAAAGTCTGCATCCGGGTGTTTGCAGTTTTTGTTCGGAGGCTAAACAGGCCTGATTTTCGCCGCCATTATGTTTATAATAGGCGGCTTTTAAACTTTATTCTCAGACACCAGACACTACGGGAACCGGTATGCGCAGTCATTATTGCGGTGGGATCAACGAATCTCACATAGATCAGGAAGTTACACTTTGCGGATGGGTACACCGCCGCCGTGACCATGGTGGGGTTATCTTCCTGGATCTGCGCGACCGGGATGGTATTTCCCAGGTGGTTATAGACCCGGATACACCCGAAAGTTTCGCCCTTGCCGAGAAAGTGCGCAGCGAGTACGTGGTGAAGATCAAAGGCCTGGTGCGTCGTCGCCCTGCAGGCACTGAAAACAGCAACATGCCCACGGGCCAGGTTGAAATGCTTGGTAAAGAGGTCACCATCCTGAATGCCGCGGCAACGCCTCCGTTCCCGCTGGATGAGCATGTGGATGTCGGAGAAGACGTGCGTTTGCGCTACCGCTTCGTGGATTTGCGCCGTCCGGAAATGCTGAACCGCTTGCGTTTTCGCTCACGGGTAACCAGCTATATCCGTAACTACCTCGACAGCAACGGCTTTATGGATGTGGAGACCCCCATCCTGACCCGTGCCACGCCGGAAGGCGCCCGCGACTATCTGGTGCCCAGCCGTACCCACGAAGGGTCATTCTTTGCGCTTCCTCAATCGCCCCAGCTGTTCAAGCAGATGCTGATGGTGTCGGGTGTGGATCGCTATTACCAGATTGCCAAGTGTTTCCGTGATGAAGATTTGCGTGCTGACCGCCAGCCTGAATTTACCCAGGTCGATATCGAAGCATCCTTCATCAACGAAGAAGATTTGATGAACCTGAACGAGGGCATGATTCGTGCTCTGTTCAAGGATGTTATGGATGTTGAGCTGCCAGCGTTCCCGCGCATGCCTTACGCAGAAGCAATGGATCGTTTCGGTAGCGATAAGCCTGATCTTCGCATTCCCTTGGAACTTCAGGATGTGGGCGATCTGGTGGCCGGTGTTGATTTCAAGGTATTCGCCGGCCCTGCTAATGATCCAAAAGGTCGTGTTGCCGCTCTGCGCGTGCCCAAGGGCGGCGAGTTGAGCCGTAAGCAGATCGACGAATACACCAAGTTTGTTGGTATTTACGGTGCAAAAGGCCTGGCTTACATCAAAGTGAACGAGCTGGCCAAAGGCGTGGAAGGTTTGCAGTCGCCTATCGTCAAGTTCCTGGGCGATGATGTTGCCATGGCTGTTATCGAACGCACCGGCGCAGAAGACGGTGATATCGTATTCTTCGGTGCCGATAAGACTACCGTTGTAAACGAAGCGCTTGGCGCGCTGCGTATTCGGGTTGGCCACGACCTGAAGATGCTGACCTGCGAGTGGGCACCTATGTGGGTGGTGGACTTCCCGATGTTTGAAGTTCTGCCGGATGGCGGCCTGACTGCTATTCACCACCCGTTCACGGCACCAAGCTGTAGCCCGGAAGAGTTGGCTGAAAATCCCGAAACTGCCTTGTCACGTGCCTACGACATGGTTCTTAACGGAACCGAGTTGGGTGGTGGCTCTATTCGTATTCACAGTGACACAATGCAGAAAGAAGTCTTCCGCATTCTGGGCATTGGTGAAGAAGAGTCTCGCGCCAAGTTCGGATTCCTGCTCGATGCACTCAAGTACGGTTGCCCGCCACATGGTGGTTTGGCGTTCGGCCTTGATCGCTTGATCATGCTTATGACCGGTTCCAGCTCCATTCGGGACGTGATCGCCTTCCCGAAAACCCAGAGCGCAACCTGTCTGATGACTCAGGCACCGGGCGAAGTAGATGAAAAACAACTGCGTGAGCTTCATATTCGCCTGCGCAAGCCAGTAAAGCCCGTTGAAGGCAATGTGCCAATCTCTGGCGAAGAGTAAAATTTAAGGCAATAACAGGGCTCTGATGTGGCAATTATTCTGGGTGTCGACCCCGGCTCAAGGATCACCGGTTACGGTATTATCCGCGTCGAGGGTCGGCACATAGAGTATATCGACAGTGGTTGTATCCGCATGGGTGAACAGCCCATGCCGGAGCGCCTGAAGATCATCTTTCAGAGCCTGGTAAGCCTGATCACTGAATTTCAGCCGCAGGAGTTTGCCATCGAGCAGGTTTTTATGGCTCGAAATCCGGATTCAGCTCTCAAGCTTGGACAGGCCCGTGGAGCGGCGATTGTTGGTGCCGCAACCAGTGGGCTGGCGGTACACGAGTACTCTGCCCGACAGGTCAAGCAGGCTGTGGTTGGCAAGGGCAGTGCCGAAAAATCCCAGGTACAGCACATGGTTCAAGTGTTGCTGTCACTCTCCCGAAAACCCCAGGCAGACGCCGCGGACGCATTGGCTATTGCGTTGTGTCACGCACACATGAATCAAAGCATACTGAGAGTGGCAAACGGTGCGGGTAAGGCGCGCAGCGGGCGCGTGCGACAACAATAAACTGCTCTACGGAGCGGCAGGAGGCAATCCTTGATAGGTCGTATCCGAGGTATTCTGGTCGAAAAAACACCCGGGCAAGCATTGGTAGAATGTGGCGGTCTGGGTTACGAAGTTGATATTCCTTTCACTGCTTTCTATCACCTGCCAGAACCCGGGCAGGAAGTTACCCTTCATACACATTTTGTGGTTCGAGAAGACGTTCAAAGCCTGTATGGGTTTGCCTCAAGGCTTGATCGGGACCTGTTTCGTTTGCTGATTAAAGTGAACGGCGTAGGCCCGAAGATGGCCGCGGGCATTCTCTCCGGGCTGGAGGCGCCGCAGTTCATTCGTTGCGTGGAAGGCCGCGATATAAAGTCTTTGGTGAAACTGCCAGGTGTGGGCAAAAAGACAGCTGAGCGCCTGCTGATTGAGATGGCAGATCGCATCAAACAGCTTGAAGGGCAGTTTATACCTGCATCTGCGGGTATCGATGGGGGCACGGTTGACCCGGCCCAGCTTACAATTTCCTCACACAATCCTGCCGACGAGGCAGAGGCTGCGCTCATAGCACTTGGGTATAAACCTCAGGAGGCCGCACGCGCAATCAGCAAGGTGGCAGAAGAGGGGATGACCAGCGAGGCGCTGATTCGTCTGGCTCTGCGCAACATGATTCCTGCTTGATGACGTGACTTTAATATGTCGCCTGTATGGCGCCAAACCTGTAGAGAGCGTAACGTGACACGCAGGTGGCTGTTTGTACAATTGGGTCACTTTTTGGTTTTAAGTGGCAATCTATTGATTCCCGATAAGCGGATAAGTTCATGATTGAATCCGACCGACTGATCTCAGCCAGGGCCGGTGAAAACGAAGAGGTTCAGGATCGCGCTATCCGGCCAACGTTGCTTGCGGAGTATGTTGGGCAACCCGCGGTGCGGGAGCAGATGGATATCTTTATCTCGGCGGCTCGCGGTCGTCGGGAAGCCTTGGATCATGTTCTGATCTTCGGGCCTCCGGGGCTGGGGAAAACTACGTTAGCCAATATCATTGCCAATGAAATGGGTGTTTCAATAAAGACAACGTCCGGGCCGGTACTTGAGAAGGCCGGAGATCTAGCGGCAATGCTAACCAATCTGGAAGAGGGTGATGTCCTCTTCATTGATGAGATTCATCGCCTCAGCGCTGTGGTAGAGGAAATACTGTATCCAGCGATGGAAGACTATCAGCTGGATATTATGATTGGCGAGGGGCCGGCAGCCCGTTCGATCAAGCTTGATTTGCCGCCTTTTACGCTGGTGGGCGCAACCACACGGGCTGGCCTGCTGACATCCCCGTTGCGAGATCGGTTTGGAATCGTTCAACGCCTGGAATTTTATAACACGGCGGATCTCACGCACATTGTGAGTCGCTCAGCACGGCTTTCCGGTGTGGATATTGATGAAGAGGGTGCCTACGAAATAGCGCACCGTTCAAGAGGCACGCCCCGGATCGCCAATCGCCTGTTACGACGGGTGCGAGACTACGCGGAAGTGCGAGCAGATGGGCACATTAATGCGGCCATTGCTGATCAGGCCTTGAACATGCTGAAAGTAGACAGTCAGGGGTTTGACCACATGGATCGCCGGCTGCTCCTTGCGATGATCGAAAAATTCGATGGCGGGCCAGTGGGTGTTGAAAGCCTGGCAGCCGCGATCAGCGAAGAGCGAGGAACAATCGAGGATGTTCTCGAACCCTTCCTGATCCAGCAAGGCTTTATGCTACGCACACCTCGGGGTCGTATGGTGACATCCCATGCGTATCAGCACTTTGGCATTGTGCGGGAAGCGCCGGATTCACCGCCTTCAGACGGAGGTGCTCTTTGAGTGAAGGCGAAACTGCGGCAACCTTTGGGCTGCCAGTCCGGGTGTATATCGAAGATACAGATGCTGGCGGCATTGTTTACCATGCCCGCTACCTGCATTACATGGAGCGCGCACGCACCGAGTGGGTGCGAAGTTGCGGAATAGGCCTTCGGGCCGGGTTGGCTGACAACATAAGTTATGTTGTGCAACGTTTGTCGATTCATTATGTCTTGCCAGCTGTGCTTGACGATGAGCTTACTGTCACCGCAGAACCAGTGGCCTTTGGCCGCGTCTGGATGGATTTCAGGCAGCGGGTGGTGCGGGCAAAGGACGGCAAGCTGCTGTGCGAAGCAAGCGTAAGAGTTGCTTGTATAGCCCTTGATAGCGGGCGACCAAGGCGCTTGCCTGAAAACATGCTGGAGCTGTTGGGCAGTAATTGCCCGACGCTTTAAAAACGAAACAAAACACGAAATAACCCAGGAGTAAGTGGTGGATTCGGAACTGTCAGTCTGGAGTCTGATTGCAAATGCCGGTGTGTTGGTTCAGCTGGTTATGTTGTTACTTGCCGCTGCATCGGTAATGTCCTGGGCGCTTATTTTTCAGCGCTTGCAGGTATTTCGTAAAGCCCGGCAGGCACAGTTGGCGTTTGAAGAGCGCTTTTGGTCTGGCATGGATCTGGGGCAACTCTATCGTGAAGTAAACGCCGAACCCACTCCTTTCTCGGGCATGGAGGCCTTGTTCCGTGCCGGGTTCAAAGAGTTCTCCCGACTGCGCCAGCAAAGCCGTGATGCCGATGCAGTGATGGAAGGTGCGCAGCGCGCCATGCGAGTGGCTTTCTCCCGTGAACAGGAGCGTCTGGAGACCCATTTGCCATTTTTGGCAACGGTTGGCTCTACGAGCCCTTATGTTGGTCTGTTTGGTACCGTGTGGGGCATCATGAACTCCTTCCGTGGGTTGGCCCAGGTTCAACAGGCCACGCTTGCAACGGTTGCGCCGGGCATATCGGAAGCTTTGATTGCAACGGCCATGGGTTTGTTCGCAGCAATTCCCGCCGTTATCGCGTACAACCGGTTTTCCGCCAAGTCAGATGCGCTGCTCAAAAACTACGAAACCTTTGCGGAAGAGTTTTCCAGCATTCTGCATCGCCGTGTACACAGCGCCGAGAAGGGCGCAGCCTGATGACATTTTCGGCTAACAGACGGAGCACAGCGCTATGAAAGGCATGGGGATGATGCCCGAAAACCGAAAGAAGCCGATGTCGGAAATCAACGTTGTTCCGTACATTGATGTGATGCTGGTGTTGTTGATTATTTTCATGGTTACGGCACCCATGCTCACCCAGGGCGTGAAGGTTGATCTTCCGGAGACCTCTTCCGCGCCAATTACCGCCGACAAAAATGTGGAATCCATCATAGTGTCGGTGGACTCAAATGGTGCCTATTACGTGGAAGTTGGAGATAAGGGGAGTGATCCAATGCCCCTGGCTGAAGTTCGAGCGCAGGTGGCAAAAATCCTTTCCCAAAGAACCTCCAGCGAAATTCTTGTGCGAGGTGATGAAAACGTTGATTACGGCACCGTTGTCCGCTTGATGGCGGCTTTACAGGGCGCAGGTGCGACCAGTATAGGGCTGATTACTGATTCAGCCCCGGACGAAACGTGACATCAGCGCAGGCGGAATGGTTGTGACAGGTCAGGAACGGGAATACACCAGTACGGGAGTGCCGGCCTGGAAATCGCCAGTCGCGCTCTCAGTGGCTTTGCATCTGCTCATTGCGGGCGTGGCCCTTGCGGGTTGGTCGTGGTCGAATCCTATCCAGGAACCGCCCCCCAACAGTATTTCAGCGCGCCTGATCACCCAGCAGAAGCCTGAGCCAAGCCCGGTTGTGGAGCCTGTTGACCAGCCAGACAAAGAGCAGGAACGTAAAGAGCTGGAAAAACAGAAACAGGCGGAGCTGCAGAAGCGCCAGAAAGAGGAAGAAGTACGCAAGGCTGCGGAGCAGAAAAAGCTTGAAGAAGTGAAGCGTAAAGAACAGGAGCGCAAGCAGGAGCAAGCCAAGGCTGAAGAGTTGAAAGCTAAAAAGGCTCAGGAGGCCGCTCGCCTAAAAGCCGAGGCAGAAGCAAAAGAACGAGAACGTCGCAAAGCAGAAGCAGACGCTGAGAAAAAGCGCCAGCAAGAAGCCAAACGCAAGGCAGAAGAGGAAAAGCAGCGCAAGGAAGAGCAGCGAAAGCGCGAAGAAGCAGAACGTAAAAAGCAGGAAGAGCTGGCTCGCAAAGAAGCTGAGCGCAAACGGTTGGATGCAGAACGCAGGCTACAGGAGCAGCAACTGGAGGCTCAGGCAGAGCAAGCCAGAAAGGCCCGTGCAGATGAGGCGCGACGTCAGGAACAGGCGGCAGCGGCCAAGGCCCGGGAAGCGCAGATGCTGTCTGATAGCCAGAAATATCAGGCGCTGATTCGTGAGAGGCTAAGCCAGGCGTGGTATCCACCTTCGTCCGCGACAGAAGAGATGACCGCTCGTTTGCAGATTACCTTGCTGCCAACCGGTGAGCTCGCCAGCGTGAAATTAGTGGCCAGTAGTGGGAACACAGCCTTCGATAACTCCGCCCTGGGAGCAGTAAGGTCCCTGAACCGGTACCCAGTGCCATCTGAGCGGGACACGTTTGAAACCTATTTCCGCCAGTTTACGATCGAATTCAATCCTAAACGATTGAGATAAGGATACGGGTAACACCATGAAGCAAAAATCATCATTCAGGCTGCCGACCATTATTATCGCAGCAATTGCAGTGATGCTGGCAGCCGCTGGCAGTGCTCAGGCAGAGTTGTTGATTCGTATTACCGAGGGTGCAGATTCTGCAATTCCGGTATCTGTGGTTCCGTTTGCTGAAAATGGCAGCATGCCTGTAGGGGATAAATTAAGCAGTATTGTGCAGGCAGATCTGGCAATGAGCGGTGAGTTTCGCCCCTTGCCTCCGGAGAAGATGCTTAGCCTTCCATCCAAACGATCCGATGTGTATTTCCGGGATTGGCGCCTGCTCGGGCAGCGCTATGTGCTGGTAGGTGAGCTTACACGCAACGGCGACAGGGTAGAGGCGCGCTATGAGCTATTTGATGTGAATCGAGAGGAACGAATACTGGGTGAGACCGCTGGTGCCCCGGCCTCTAATATCCGTTCATTAGCTCACCACGTTAGCGACAAGGTGTATGAAGCGATTACGGGCGTTCCCGGAGCATTTTCCACCAAACTGGCTTACGTAACGCTTGAGCGGGAAAACGGCAAATCACGCTACCGGTTACAGGTGAGCGATATAGATGGCAAGCGCGCGCGAATTCGCCTTGAGAGCAAGGAGCCGATTCTGTCGCCGGCCTGGTCTCCGGATGGTAAAAAGTTGGCATACGTTTCTTTTGAAACTGGCAAGCCTGCCATATTTGTTCATGAGCTCAGTTCGGGGCAGCGCACCAAGGTAGCTGACTTCCCAGGACTGAACTCGGCGCCTGCGTGGTCACCAGATGGTCAGTCGCTGCTGATGACTTTGTCGAAAGACGGTAACGCCGAGATCTATGAGATGAATCTTCAGTCCCGCAAGGTGACGAAACTCAGTAACCACTGGGCAATTGATACTGAAGCCGCATGGGATAGTGCAGGTAAGGGTATTTTCTTTACGTCGGACCGTTCAGGTGGGCCGCAGATCTACTACATGGCAAAGCCTGGAGCGGAGCCGCGGCGGATCACCTTTGGCAGCCGATACAACGCTCGCCCGCGCCCTGATAGCACAGGCAAATATGTGTATTACGTACACCAGCGCGATCGGGCATTCACGATCGCTCGCACTAATCTTGAGAACGATGAGGAAACAGTCCTCACTCGCACAGAATCCGATGAGTCTCCCAGCGTGTCGCCAAACGGCCGCATGTTGATATACGCCACCAAGCAAAGTGGTGAAAGCGTTCTGACTGTAATTTCAGCAGATGGCGGTGCCGCATACAGCCTTCCCGCTTCGGAAGGGGATGTTCGCGACCCGGCGTGGGGGCCTATTGTTCGGTAGTGGGTGGGTGCAACGGCATCCATCTGAAAAGTCGAAGTTCAAATCAACCAACGGAAAGGAATGAATCATGAAGCTGTCAGCTCAAGCCAAAGTAATTGCACTGCTGTTTTCCGCAGGCCTCTTCGCCGGTTGTAGTACCACTGGCGAAAACCTGGACGAAGGAGGTTACGGCTCCGATGTTCAGCCCATCGATCAGGATGGCGGCTCTACCGTTTATGGCGGTGGTGATCAGGGCGGGATTTCTTCATCAGCAATGAGCGAAGATGAGCGCATGGAGATTGAGAGGCAGGCAGAGCAGGCAGCCCTGCGCGACATTACGACCTTCTATTTCGATTTCGACACATCTGAAATCAAGCCGGAAGCCCGTGACGTACTCATGGCTCACGCCCGTTACCTGTCCAGCAATCCTGGCCAGAAGGTTCGTCTGGAAGGCCACGGTGATGAGCGCGGCTCGAAAGAATATAACCTGGCACTGGGTGAGCGTCGTGCGAATGCCGTTCAGCGTTTCCTGATTGTGAATGGCGCTTCACGGGGCCAGATGGAAACCGTAAGCTATGGTGAAGAGAAACCGGCGGTTATGGGCTCTACAGAAAGCGCATGGGCACAAAATCGCCGTGTGGAGCTCGTATTCGAGTAAACGCACATACAACATCAGGTTAAACCCATGAGAAAACAGCTCATGGCGGCAGTGATTTTCCCGCTTGCCTTAGGGCAGGCGGGGATAACGCTGGCGCAATCATCTACGCCCGCATTCCAGAACAATGCCTCAGAAGCCCAGCGCAAGGCCAATACCAGCCAGGCCACGTCTGAATTGTTTTACATGATTCAGCAGCTCCAGGGTGAAGTACGGCGTCTGCAGGGGGAATCGGAAGAGCAGAGGCATCTGATAAAACGTTTGCAGGAGCAGGGCAGGGATCGTTACATTGATCTCGACCAGCGCATACTCGATCTTTCAGAGAAAGTATCTGCCCAACCCCAAGCCACAGAAACAGCCAGCAGGGCTGCCGGAAAGAGCAAGCCTGCAGCTATACGAGAGTATCGTCAGCCGCAAGCTGAAGAGCGGAAGGCATACAACGACATTCAGGACCTTATCCATAGTCAGAAAAAATACGACGAAGCCATTAGCCGCATCTATGAGTTTATAGACAAGTATCCCGAGGGGGATCTTACGGTCAATGCATACTATTGGCTGGGTGAGGTGTATCTGGTCAAGCCTCAGCTTGAGCAAGCCAGGCAGGCGTTCTCCATTGTAGCAACCCGTTATGCGGACCACCGCAAGGCGCCGGATGCCGTGTACAAACTGGGTGTAACCCTTGATCGGCTTGACAAGAAAGCCGAAGCACGCAGACAAATGGAGCAAGTTATAAACGACTACCCTGAGAGTGATGCAGCAGGACTTGCCAGAAAATTTTTGGGCTCAGGTCAGGCTCAATAAGCTGATAATCGGAAAAAAATCAGAAAACATGACGAGAGGGGGTTGATCGTCAGGGAAAAATCATTACTATATGCGCCTCGCTTGGGTCGTTAGCTCAGTTGGTAGAGCAGTTGGCTTTTAACCAATTGGTCGATGGTTCGAATCCATCACGACCCACCATATTCGATATTTCGGAGCAGTTGCTGAGCCGCTCCGGGATCGATCAGGGTCACCAGGCACTGATCAACCGTTTTAGGGTCGTTAGCTCAGTTGGTAGAGCAGTTGGCTTTTAACCAATTGGTCGATGGTTCGAATCCATCACGACCCACCATTATCAGTAGTACCAAGAATCAAGGTTCGTTAGTTTACAAAGTTGATTCGGTAGATTGAAAAGCATTGCGAGTTAAAGCTTAAGGGCTGCAGAGATGCAGTCCTTTTTTTTTGCCAATATATCCCTGCATTCCTGCTTTTCGTGCACCTCAGCTGCGCTGCCCACCCAAGCCTTCGAAAGCCCTTTCCCCACCTTTATCATGTATTGACCAGCGTCAATTCCTTATCACATTGCATGAGGGAGGACTGGATTTTAAACGATAACAGACTAACGTGAATACGACGCCAGAGATTTATGCTGGTCGATTAGGCCGTTCAAGCGCCTAACGAAGCGGAGCATTTTATAGTGTCTGCGAGTAATTCCGGTGGTACATCCGATATAGAACGGATTATTCAGGAGTATGTTCCTGGTAAGCAGGTAACTCTTGCGCATTTGCTTGCGAACCCGACTGAGGAGCTGTGTCACAAAGTTGGGGTTGAGCATGCAGAGGCAATTGGCATTCTTACTCTTACGCCTGGCGAAACGGCCATTATTGCCGGAGATGTGGCAACCAAGTTCGCATCGGTGAAAATCGGATTTCTGGATCGATTTTCGGGCGCCCTCGTCCTTACCGGTAGCATCGGTTCGGTAGAAGAAGCATTGGGCTCCATTCTGTCTACGTTGAAATTGTCACTGGGATACAGAGTATGTCAGGCAACTCGGACTTGAAGGGCAGGGATGTGAGCAAACAACCACTTCATCCTGACTTGGCAGATTTTGTTCTGGTGGGCGATGTCGGCAGCGGCAAAACGGCGCTCACTCTGGCGCTACTGGAGTCCGGTGAGCAAGTGCTGAAAACTCAGGCTGTTGTCTTTCATCCTAGCCAGGTTGTGGATACGCCCGGGGAGTTCATCAGCCGTCCCGCCTATTACGGCGCCTTGCTCTCGACCATCGCGGAGATCAGCACGATTGTGTACCTCCAGCCCGCGAATAGCAGGGCTTTCTCTTTACCTCCTGGCCTGTTGCAGGTTTACCCTGGCAAGCGGGTGATTGGTGTCGTCAGCAAGATCGATTTACCGGATGCCGATACTGACAAAGCCTGCCGAATATTGGCAGATCACAATATTTCTCCACCATATTTTTTGACTTCTACAGCAACAGGTGAAGGTGTTGCTGCTTTGAGGTCCTTTCTGATCAGTTTGCAAATGCCAGACGCCAGTATGGGAGCCAGCGAAAAACCTGCTGAAAGTGCGGGCGTTGGTGAAAACGAATGTTGATTTGAATCTGATAGGGGCCGGATTATGAAATCTCTGCTAACGGCTGAGACGATCAAGGAGCTTCACCGGAACGGGCAGACTGCTGTGGAGGTTGCGCCTCAGCGCACCATCATCACGCCAGAAGCCCGCGATGTCGCCAAAAAGCTGGGTTTGAAAATTGTTGACGTTCCGATCAACAGCGTACCTGAAAAGGACAGCATGTCCTTGGCAGGCAGCCGCCCTGATAGCTTGCAAGCTATTAAAAAGGCCGTCAGGGAAAAGCTTCCGGCCGCGCATCAGAATTCCAGCCTGCTTGACCAGTTGATTGAAAAAGCCCTGAAGGAGTTGCAGCGCCAGGACACGGAAGGCCCCTCGTGCGAACGGGAGAAAGCGCCCAATGGTGTTGTTCTTGTGCGCGGTGCCTCTGTTAAACCCGGAAAGTTTGATGGCGCGGGTGGCAAGCCTATAGGGCTGACTGATGTGATTGGTTCTGCCGACAACAGCTCTATAGCGGCCGGCTACATGCAGTGGGACAACTGCAGTTTTCCATGGACACTGAATTACGACGAAATTGACGTGGTTCTGGAAGGTGAACTTCACATCACCTGCGGCAATAAGACGCATATCGGAAAGCCGGGGGATGTGTTTTTTATACCCAAGGGCGCGGCTATTGAATTTGGATCGCCAGGGAAAGTACGTTTTGTATATGTGACTTACCCAGCGGACTGGTCAGCGCAATAAAAGGGGTTGTATTGATGCCATCCTGGATTACAGAAACCAGTTTGCGAGCCGAGCATGGTCTGGCCCATGGCAGTGAGGTGCACCTGCCTGCAGGGGCCAGGCTCACTCCTTCTGCAAGTCAGTTGCTCGCTGAGCGCAAAATTCGCATCAAGTATATCTGTGATGACGGCCGGGTTTTCCTTCCTGATGAATCTGAAACCGGCGCTAAGCAGAAATCTTCCGTTCACCCCCTCACAAGTGCGAACAAGCGCCCGGGCAATCTTTGCTCGGTTTGCCATAGCCAGGTTGAAAAGAAGACAGAACTGCTGACGCTGCTGGACGGCGAGAAACTGGTTCCCAAGACACACCCCAGAATTGCTCTGCGTGGCAAGCTCGATACGCTCATTTCCCAAACTGTTTGGGTGCAGACCCAGTTCGCCCTGAGCTTTGAAAAGTACCCGATGCTGCGCCATGGGCTCGCAGACCTACGTTCTTTCATGGGTAATCTTCTGCGCAGCGAAGTGACCGGTGAGGCTCAGGATGAAATCAGCATGGGTGACCTGTCTGATGAAATCATTCACCGCATTTCCCATAACCCCCTGAAATATCTCGGGCACGACCATATCGTTCCGGAGCTGAAACACGGTGCAAATGTGTCATTGCTGAACGTCCTCAGGGCGATGGCCCGAGAGGCGGAAGTAGAAGCCTGCAGAACCTTCCAGACAGACAGCTTTGATCTCACCCGGCCGGATATTGTTCAGGGGCTGAACCGGCTTAGCAGCGCTATTTACGTTTTGATGCTGATGACTCTGGTGGTGGAAACAACCGGATCTCTTCCCGACTTTGGAGGAATTTCATGATCCGGATGATGGAGCAGTGCCAAAAAGCCTGCCGCGAAGCGCCCAAGCGCATCGTTTTTCCTGATGCGCTCGATGCGCGTGTTCTGCAGGCTGCAAATGAACTTCAGCAGCAAGGGCTGGCGCAACCGATTTTCTTATGTAATCCGTTCGAGTTTCGTGATTACGCCCAAAGCGCAGGATTGGCAATGTCGTCTTTTTCAATAGTCGACCCGCAGCGCTCACGCTGGATGGATTCATTCGTCAACGCCTACCTTGCTGAAAACGAGGGAGTGGGCAGGGAGGAAACTTACAAGCTCCTGAGTGATCCGCTGTATTTTGGCGCCATGATGGTTAAGTGCGAACAAGCAGATATATGCATCGCCGGAAATGTATCCACCAGTGGTGACGTAATCCGGGCAGCAATCAAGGTCATCGGAGTTAAGGGCAGTGATAAAACCGTGTCCTCATTTTTTCTGATGTCTTCTGCGGAGGGTCAGGATTTCAGATTGTTCGCAGATGCCGGGGTGATACCTGAGCCCACGGTTGAGCAACTTGCGAGTATTGCCATCGATTCTGCCCGTAGCTTCGAGGCTCTCACTGGCGAGAAGGCGCGAGTTGCGCTTCTGTCATTTTCTACCAAGGGTAGTTCGCAGCATCCAGCAGCCCAGCGGATACGGAAAGCCTTTGAGTTGGCGAGCACCCTGGATCCATCACTGATTATTGATGGGGAGCTTCAGTTTGATACGGCTATTGTGCCTTCGGTTGCTCTGAAAAAAGCGCCCGAAAGCCCCCTGAAAGGTAACTCGAATGTTTTGATATTTCCGTCACTTGATGCCGGGAATATCGCATACAAGGTTGCCCAACGCCTTTGTAACTACACGGCGCTGGGGCCTATGTTGGTTGGTTTGTCGAAACCTATGCATGACTTGTCACGAGGCTGCACTGCCGACGAAATCGTCGACGTGGCCGTAGTGGCGTCATGCCTGGTAAACAAAGTGTAGTAACACCCTGAGGAGAACTACCCATGAACGAAGCACTTGGAATTATTGAAACAAAAGGTCTCACAGCTCTGATTGAGGCGTCTGACGCAATGGTCAAGGCCGCCAGAGTTGAGCTTGTTGGCTATAAGCAGATTGGCAGTGGTTTGGTGACTGCGATGGTACGAGGTGATGTGGCGGCCTGTAAGGCGGCAACAGATGCCGGTGCAGCTGCCGCACAGAGATTGGGCGAGTTGGTGGCTGTACACGTGATCCCACGTCCGCACGGAGACCTGGAAGCGATCTTCCCGATCAATCCGGCGGTCAAGCCTTCCGGTTCCTGAGGAAATCAGGAGGCCCTGACAAAGGTTTATTCAGATGAACGCAGTCTGGAAGCAGGCTTCAGAACAAGCCGTAAGGCGCGAGGGTACTAGCATGATGGAAGCACTAGGCATTATTGAAACCAGGGGTCTGACAGCTCTTATTGAAGCCTCGGATGCCATGGTGAAAGCCGCCCGGGTTGAACTGGTGGGTTATGAGCAGATCGGAGCTGGCTATGTCACTGCTCTGGTCAGGGGTGATGTGGCGGCCTGCAAGGCGGCAACAGATGCAGGCGCAGCGGCAGCACAAAGGCTCGGCGAGCTGATAGCTGTCCACGTTATTCCACGGCCTCACGCGGATCTGGAAGCTATTTTCCCGATTGTGCCGAAGAAGACGGTAGAGCCGGGAAAACCCAACCAGGGTAAGAAAGCATAGGGCCAAGGCTAACTGAACTGGAAGAAATCCCATGAGACTTGCAAAGGTTATCGGTCAAGTCGTTGCTACTGTCCGCAGCGAGCGTTTGGGGATGGATAAGCTGGCGTTGATCAAGTTTATCGATCAGGACGGTAAGGAAGAGAGCTCAGTCATGGTGGCAGCTGACAGGCTTGGCGCAGGGGAAGGTGAGTGGGTGCTGGTAGTCAGTGGCAGTTCCGCCCGGATGTCTGTGGATGGCACCGGCCAGACACCTGTTGACCTGAGTATCGTCGGGATTATCGACGAAGTCACCGGGGGCACTAAAACCTGGTTCAAGAAATACCAGCGAAACTATTAGGCCACCGTTATCGGGCTGTCATCAGTTCTCGGGCAGCCTGGGGGAGATGGAAGATGCAAATGGATGCACAGCAGATTGAGTCCATCGTACGCAGGGTTATTGAGCAGTTGCACTCTCCGCAGCGTGACGGTGAAAGCTACGGCGTTTTCAGAACACTTGATGATGCCGTAGCCGGGGCTCAGGATGCTTATAGAAAGATAAGAACGATGGCGCAGAGAGAAGCGATCATCGCGGCTATCCGGCGCACCGGACGCGAGAATATTCAGGCGCTGTCTGAGCTTGCCGTTCAGGAGACAGGATTTGGCCGGGTAGACGATAAAATCCGTAAGCACCAGTTGGTTCTGGACAAAACGCCGGGCACCGAAGCGGTAGTGCCTATGGCTTTGACAGGTGATCACGGGCTGTCACTTATCGAAAACGCACCCTGGGGTGTAATAGCGTCTGTTACACCGTCAACCAATCCGTCTGCAACCATTCTGAATAACGCGATCAGCATGATTGCGGCAGGCAACTCGGTTGTGTTTTCTCCGCACCCAGCAGCCAGGGCCGTTTCACAGCGCACTATCCAGCTGATCAACCGTGCCTCTGTAAGCGCCGGCGGGCCTGCAAATCTCGTAACCTGTGTTGAAGAACCCACGATTGAAGCGGCCACCCGGCTGTTCAGTTTTCCCGGCATACACCTGTTGACCATTACGGGTGGTGAAGCAGTAGTGAATGCAGCCCGCAAGGTCACCGACAAACGCCTGATTGCTGCGGGGCCGGGCAACCCTCCGGTGGTTGTGGATGAAACCGCTGATATAGAGCGGGCGGCCATCAGCATTGTTCAGGGTGCATCGTTTGATAACAACATCATCTGTGTTGATGAGAAAGAAATCATCGCCGTAGAGTCAATTGCGACAGAGTTGAAAACGGCCATGTGCCGGCACGGTGCTGCGGAGATCAATGCCGATCAGGCTGACGCAGTGGCCAGGCTCGTTCTTGCAGGATACCCGGGGCCGAACCCGCATCCGAAGCCGGAATGGGTAGGGCGCGACGCTGAAAAAATCGCGGCTGCCGCAGGTTTCAGCGTTCCGGCAGGCACTCGCTTGCTCGTCACGGAAACCGAGCGGGATCACGCGTTCGCCACAACAGAGATGATGCTCCCTGTTATTCCTCTGATACGTGCCCGTGACGCCGACCAGGCAATTGATTGGGCAGTGGAACTGGAAGCCGGCAATCGCCACACGGCAGCTATGCACTCCCGCAATATCGATAACCTTTCCCGTATGGCGCTGGAAATCAACTGCAGCCTGTTTGTGAAGAATGGGCCGTGCCTTGCGGGACTGGGCGCGGGCGGAGAAGGCTGGACGTCCATGACGATTTCCACACCCACCGGCGAGGGCGTTACCAACGCCAGCACGTTTGTACGCAAACGGCGCTGCACCATGGTGGATTCGTTCCGGATCGTCTGACAAGGAGAGTGAAATGAGCAGGACAATGGCCGAGGTCAACCGATTACTGAAGAAGACCGCTGGTCTGATCAATAACGACACTGAAAGCCCGTTTCAGGGTGAGTTCAGAGTAGGTGTTGACCTGGGTACCGCAGACATTCAGACAATAGTGCTGGATGCAGCCGGTAATCCGATTGCGGCATTCATGGATTGGGCCAACGTTGTCCGCGACGGTGTGGTTGTGGATTTCTTCGGTGCCAGCCAGATTGTCCGGGAGCAGGTCCGGCGAGCTAACGCGAAGCTGGGGATTAATATTGAACAGGTCATCACGTCTTTTCCTCCCGGTACCGATTCACGTATCTCGACCAATGTCATTGAAGCCGCCGGCCTGGAAGTGGCAGGCGTTATTGATGAACCCAGTAGCGTTGCACAGATGCTGCAGCTTGATCATGCTGCCGTAGTGGATATTGGTGGGGGAACTACAGGCACGGCCATTATTGAGCAAGGCCGGGTGGTTCGGTCGATGGATGACGCCACTGGCGGTCGGCATATTACGCTGACGCTTGCTGGGCATTTCGGTTTGCCTTACGAGGAAGCCGAAGAGATGAAACGCACCAGTAAAGACCTGGCACTGTGTCGGCTTGCTGCACCGGTGATTGGGAAAATGGCTGATATTGTTCACGGCCACATTGAAGGCCACAAGGTACCAGCCATTTATCTGACAGGCGGTTCGTGCGCGCTGCCCGGATTCCTGGAAGTCTTCGCGGCTGAGTTTCCCGGCACCGAAATTGTGATGCCTTCGCACCCGCTTTACCTCACACCCCTTGCCATAGCAACCTATTCGGACGTGATTCGAGCCAAGGAACAGAGGGTCGGATGATATGAGAACGCCCGAGCAGTCGCCCGATAACGCCCTGATCGAAAGCATCGTCACCCGCACGGTAGACGAGCTGGCGCCGCGTGGTCTGTTCAACTTCAACGCTCCGCGCCAGACATTGATGGGCGAAGGTGCGATTCTCAAAATTGGCGAGATGCTCAGTCATCTTGGCGTAATGCATGTGTTGGTGGTCGCTGACCGCGTGGTTCATGAAAAAGGCCTGATGCGGAGCATGGAGAGAAGCCTGGAGCGAGCAGGCATTGAGTTCACTATCTATCCCGGAATTACCCGGGAGCCCGATGAAACTGTTATTGCGACCGCCACAGAATTGCTTACCCGCAATCACGCGGATTTTGTACTGGGTTTTGGCGGCGGCTCCGCGCTTGATGCCGCCAAGGCCATTGCGCTAGCGGGAAGCTGCCAGAGCAGCTTGCAGCAACTGGCAGAGCCGGGATTCAAAGGTCGCCGGGTTATCGGGTTAGGTGCTGTGCCGACAACCGCTGGCACGGGATCCGAAGTAACCGACATCAGTGTGATCATGCGCGCTGATCGCAAGCACAAGTTCGTGATCAAACAGGTCGATCTGATGCCGGATTTCGCCATCGTGGATCCGGGTCTTATGCTGAATCTGCCAGCTTTGGTGACTGCGGCTACCGGCATTGATGCGCTGACCCACGCCATTGAGGCCTACGCGGCACGTAACTCACATCCTCTGGCAAAGGCTTTGGCTATCTGCGCCGTGCAGAGCATTGCAGAGGCGCTACCAGTGGTAGTGGGCAACGGTGGCGATGTTGCAGCCCGTCTCACCATGGCAACTGCGGCCTATAAAGCCGGGCTGGCTTTCAGCAATTCCGGGCTTGGTCTGGTTCATGCCATATCTCATCAGATAGGTGCCCGTTATCGCCTGGCCCATGGCATTGCCAACGGGATCCTTCTTCCTTATGTGATGCGATTCAATGCACTGGTGTGTCAGCAGGAGTATGCGGCCATTGCGCACATGCTCGGTGTGACTCGCACCGGAATGACACAAAGAGAGCAGTGTATGGCGTCAATCGATGCCGTGCGGCAACTTCTTTCAGATATCGGATTGCCTGGAAGCCTTGCGGGGACAAACATTCAGCGTGAGGACTTTGCCGCCATTGCCGCGGATGCATTAGACGATGTGTGTATCAGGGACAACCCGAGGGACGTTACTGAAGCGGACATAGTGCAGTTACTTGAAGAGGCATGCAGTACCAAATAACAACCCTTTGCTAGAAGGCGGAGAGCCGAATATGGAAACGTTAAACCAGATCATTCTTTATATCATGATGACCTTTATGGTCATCGGCGCTCTGGACCGGGTATTCATGCAGTTTGGCGGATCCGGGTTGGTGCTTGGCAAGCTTGGGCTAGGCCGGGTGGGGAAATCCATCTCCGGCGCCGGCAACGAGTTTGAAGAAGGCTTTCAGGCCATGGGTGCTCTGGCTCTGGCCATGGTCGGTATTATCGCCATGGCACCGGTACTGGCCAAAATACTGTCACCGGTCGTTGTGCCCATCTACACCTTCCTGGGTGCTGATCCGGCCATGTTCGCCACTACACTGCTTGCCAACGACATGGGAGGGTACTTTCTGGCCAAGGAAATGGCCACGGCTGTAGACGGTACCGTTAACTATGGTGCCTGGATGTACGCCGGTCTGATTCTCGGCGCCATGATGGGCCCCACCATTGTATTCACCATTCCCGTTGCCGTTGGCATCATCAAAGAACAGGATCGCCCCTACCTGGCGTCCGGGGTACTCGCGGGCATTGTGACCATTCCCATTGGCTGTATTGCAGGCGGGCTGGCTGCCATGGCATCCACGGTTTTGATTCCCGGCACTGAAGAGGCCATACAGTTCAACCTGCCGCTGATTTTCATGAACCTTATTCCGGTCATTATTGTGTCTGCCCTGATTGCAGCCGGCCTGTGGTTTATGCCCAACAAAATGATCAACGGGTTTTCAATTTTTGCAAAGTTTCTGGTTGCCTTTATCACCATTGGCCTTGCGGCTGCAGTGCTGAAAACCACACTGGGCATTACGCTGATTCCCGGTATGGATCCGATTTTCATGTCCCCGGGTGATGAGCCGGGCATAGATATGCGAGCCATCGAAGTCATTGGTTCCATCGCCATCATCCTGTTGGGCGCTTACCCCATGGTGTTGTTGCTGACCCGCTGGTTCGAGAAGCCATTGCTGAAGATGGGCAACGTGCTGAATGTAAACCCCACCGCAGCAACTGGCCTGATTGCCACCCTCGCCAACAACATCCCCATGTTCCAGGTAATGAAGGATATGGACAGCCGCGGCAAGATTCTTTGCTCCGCGTTTGCCGTCAGCGCCGCGTTTACCTTTGGTGACCACCTGGGTTTCACCGCAGCGAATAAGCCAGACATGATCATGGCTGTCATCATCGGCAAGCTCGTTGGTGGCATCACTGCCGTACTGTTCGCCATGCTGCTTGCAGACCGGATGATTGCGTCTATTGAAAAGAACGGCAAGCCGGCCTCTGAGTCATCCACGCCAGAGGAGGCGAAGGGACAACTGTGAATAGAAAAACCGTACACAGTGTCGGTATTGATATCGGCACCACCACAACCCAGGTGATCTTTTCACGGCTCACCATGGTCAACCGGGCGCCTGTTACTCAGGTGCCCCGGTATGAGTTTGTGGAACGGGAGATCTTTTTCCAGAGCCCTGTCAGCCCCACGCCTCTGCAGGAGGATGGAACCGTGAATGTTCCCATGCTGCAGCGGTTCATCGACGATCAGTTTGCGGCCGCTGGTATCACACTCAGCGATATTGAAACCGGGGCCATTATCATCACCGGCGAAACCTCCAAGGTGAAGAACGCCAGGGATACTGTTCTGAACCTTGCAGAGCGGCTGGGCGACTTTGTGGTGGCCACGGCAGGCCCGAACCTGGAGTCTGTGATTGCAGGCAGGGGCAGCGGCGCCGGAGACTACTCCAAACAAAACCATGCACGGGTACTGAACATCGATATTGGCGGTGGCACCAGCAATTACGTGGTGTTTAACAGTGGTCGTGTAGAAGACACCGCCTGCCTTAATATCGGCGGGAACCTGATCAAAACGGACCGCTCAGGATCGGTAACAAAAATCCGTGAGCCTGCGAAGTGGGTTATCGAGTCCCTGTTCGGTGAGTCGTTGCCGGAAGCCCGGATAAGCGCAGATCACCTTGAAAAAATTGTCAGTCGCATGGCGCAACTGGTTGTCGATGTCATCGTCGGCAACCGCTCAGAGTTGTGTCAAAAGCTGATGATGACGTCTGACCTGAAGGAACCAGGTGAGTTCGACGCTGTATTTATAAGCGGAGGCGTGGGTACCAGTTACTACAGCTTGAAAACCGAAGCACTCGAGCCGTTCCACTGGCAAGACATAGGCATATTGCTCGGCGGTGCGTTACTGAAGCATCCCACGTTGTCTGCCATGAATGTCCGCGTACCTTTGCAGACCCAGCAGGCCACAGTTATTGGCGCAGGCGCCTATTCCATGTCGCTCTCCGGAAGCTCGATCTGGCTGAATGTTGATTCGCTGCCTATCCGCAATATACCGGTAGTAGAGCCGCAGATTGATTGGCAGGCAGCCGATCTACCAGCGGTTTGCCAGCAGATTGTCGAAGCAGCAGAACGTATGGATCTGCGCTTGCGAGAGGATAGTTACGCCATTGCGCTGGGAAGGGATATGCCCATGAGCTATCGCGTGGTGCATCACACAGCAATAGAGATTGCAGAATATTATCAGCAGCATGGCAATCGCCAGGCACCTGCAATCATCGTGACGGAAAACGACCTGGGGAAAGTGTTGGGGATGGAGTTGCAGCCCCTGATCGACCCCCAGAAGCTACTGGTTATTGATGAAGTGCGTGCCGTTGCCGGTGACTATATCGATGTCGGCGAAAGTTTTTTTGGCGGGGAAGTTGTGCCATTAACCATCAAATCTCTGGCATTTCCTGCCTAGAGGGGGAGGTTTTCATGATCTTAAAAACAACACTGTTCGGGCAGGTTTATCAGTTCCGTGACGTAAAGGATGTGCTTGCAAAAGCCAACGAACTTCGTTCGGGTGATGTGCTTGCGGGTGTTGCTGCAGAAACGGCTCAGGAGCGCGTGGCTGCCAAGCAGGTATTGAGTGAAATGCGCCTGGAAGTGCTGCGGGAAAACCCGATAGTGCCCTATGAGGAAGACGCCGTAACCCGGGTAATACAAGATGCCGTGAACACCGGGATCTATGATGAGATCAAACACTGGACCGTCAGCGAGCTGAGAGAGTACATACTCTCGGATGTGCCGACCCGCGAGGATTATGAACGCCTGCGCAAAGGTCTGACTGCCGAAATGGTCGCCGCCGTATGCAAGATTTGCTCGAACGGCGATCTCATGGTGGGCGCTAAAAAGCTCTACGTGATCTCCAAGGCAAATTGCACCATCGGCACCCCTGGAACCTTCTCTGCCCGGCTGCAGCCCAACGACACCCGTGACGATCTCGACAGCATTATGGTGCAGGTCTACGAAGGGCTGACATACGGCTGCGGTGATGCGGTAATTGGCGTTAACCCGGTGACCGAGTCCGTAGAGAATACCCTGCGGATTCTGAACGCCATCAAGGAAGCGACCGACAAGTGGAACATACCCACCCAAGGTTGCGTGCTGGCCCACATCTCCAACCAGATGGCAGCGCTTGAAAAAGGCGCACCGGGCGGCTTGCTGTTCCAGAGTCTGTCTGGCACTGAAAAAGGTCTGACCGAATTTGGTGTTACTGTCGATTTGCTCGATGAAGCCTATGAGATGGGCAAGCATTACTGCAAATTGGCCGGTTCCAACATGATGTACTTTGAAACGGGGCAGGGCTCTGCGCTGTCTGCCAATGCCCATCACGGCGCAGACCAGGTGACTGTGGAAGCGCGCAACTATGGTTTGGCACGACGCTATAAGCCGCACATGGTGAATACGGTGGTCGGCTTTATCGGGCCAGAATACCTGTTCAACCACCAGCAAATTACCCGGGCGGCACTTGAAGACCACTTCATGGGCAAGCTGACCGGCATATCCATGGGCTGCGACGCCTGCTACACCAACCATGCGGAAACCGACCAGAACTCCAACGAGAATCTGATCGTTCTGTTGGCCGCAGCGGGCTGCAACTTCACCATGTCTTTGCCCCTTGGCGACGACATCATGCTGAACTACCAGACTACCGGTTTCCACGACATTGCTACGGCCCGGCAGCTTCTGGGTTATCGACCCGCTCCCGAGTTTGAGGCCTGGATGGAGACCATGGGCCTGATGGAGAACGGCAAGCTCACTGCCCGCGCGGGCGACCCATCCATCTTCTTTGATTGAGGTGACGACCATGGACGAGCAAACAATTCAGAGTATCGTCAATTCGGTGTTGCGTGAGTTGGGTGAGCATTCGCTCCCGGCTGGACAGGTAACCCGTGTTCAGCCCCAGAGCAACGGTTCACAGCAAAACAACCCACCGGCTTACAAACCCTCTGAAGCCGCTGGCAGTAAGGCCGAGGTAAAAGATCAGAGCCAGGGGCTGGAAGATCTCAGCCTGGAAAAGTTTGTGCACTGGAATGGTATCGAGAATGGCCACAATGATTCGGTAAACAGCGACATGGTCAAGCAAACGGCCGCGCGGGTTTGTCAGGGCCGCGCTGGCCCAAGGCCTCGCACCCGTTCGCTGCTGCGTTTTCTTGCGGACCACTCACGTTCCAAAGATACGGTAGTCAAGGAAGTAGCTCCAGAGTGGCTTGAGCAGCAAAATCTCTGGGAAGTGCAGACCTGTGTCACCGATAAGAGTGAGTACCTCAGGCGCCCGGATCTCGGTCGCAAGCTTTCCGACGAGGCAAAGAAAACGATCGGAGAACGTTGCAAAAAATCGCCTCAGGTTCAGGTGGTTATTTCTGACGGGCTAAGTACAGATGCCGTCACCAATAACCTCGAAGAAATCATACCGCCTCTGATGAAAGGTCTGGAGAGCGCTGGGTTTACCGTGGGTACACCTTTCTTCTTGCGCTACGGTCGTGTGAAAGCTCAGGATGAAATTGGCAACCTGCTACAGGCCGAGGCTAACTTGCTGTTGATTGGGGAGCGACCAGGGCTTGGGCAGTCTGAAAGTTTGAGCTGTTATTGCGTCTACAAGCCCACCGAGAAGACGGTGGAGTCGGATCGTATGGTGATTTCCAATATCCATACAGGCGGTACACCACCCATAGAAGCGGCAGCTGTTATTGTCGATCTGACACGCAAAATGCTGGAACAGAAAGCGAGCGGGCTGAAAATGAAACGCTGAAGCCAAGGGCTCAGACACATGGTTCGGAGTTCTTTACAAAAAGACTCCCGGCAAGATACGAAAGGAGCACCATCATGGCAATTCGGGACGAAATCAGAGCAACGGTATTGGCTACCCGTGTTATCGCGTCAGTCGATGACGCAATGATGAAACAGTTCAACCTTAAAAAAGAACAGCGCTGCATCGGAATGATCACAGCCGACAGTGATGACGTTACTTATGTGGCGCTGGATGAAGCCACGAAAGCCGCACAGGTTGATGTGGTGTACGCACGGTCATTCTACGCCGGTGCCGCCCACTCATCTGGCTTGTTGTCAGGTGAGGTGATCGGCATCATCGCCGGGCCGGGGCCTGCAGATGTTATCGCCGGGCTCCAGCGCGCGCAGGAAGTTATCGAGAACGAAGCCTGCTTTTACTCCGCTAACGAAGAGGGCAGTATCGCGTATTTTGCCCATCTGGTATCCGCCACAGGTGGCTACCTGTCGAAAGAGGGCGGGATGAAGCGAGGCGATTCGATGGCGTATCTGATTGCGCCACCACTGGAAGCAATGTTCGGTATGGATGCGGCACTGAAAGCAGCCAGCGTTCAAGTGGCTACCTTCTTTTCACCGCCTTCTGAAACGAACTACGGTGGGGGATTCCTGACCGGTAGCCAGGCAGCTTGCAGAGCAGCTTGCGAGGCCTTCGAGGAGGCAGTTCTGGCGGTTGCCAGAAACCCTATTGATATATGAGCGGCTCGATTGACATGAACTCTCTTGTTGAAAAGGTCAGAAGCGCAGGCGTTGTCGGCGCTGGTGGTGGTGGCTTTCCGTCTTACGTCAAAATGCAGGCGCGGGCGGACATCCTGATTGCTAACGGCGCGGAATGCGAGCCCCTGCTGTATAAGGATCAGACAATCATTCAACAGTTTGCAGCCGAACTCCTTAAAGGTATGGCGTTAGTAATGGAGCAAACGGGTGCAAGCCGGGGCTTTATAGCCATCAAGGAGAAGCACCAGGATTCGATATCGCATATCGAAGGGCTCTTGCCGGGTAACATTGAACTGAAACGAATGACAAACATGTACCCGGCAGGCGATGAATACGAACTGGTTTACGAGATAACAGGAGATCGTATCCCAGCGGGTGGTCTGCCAAAAGATGTCGGCGTTGCGGTTCAGAACGTTGAGACGTTGGTGAACATTGCAAGGGCTGCAGAAGGTAAACCGGTTACCAGAACCATGATAACCGTGCACGGAGAGGTGGAGCACCCCTTCACGGCCTGGTTGCCCATAGGCATGCGCTTTGCGGATGTTATCAGTCTTGCTGGCGCCATTACCTGTGATGATCCGGTGGTGATTGATGGCGGTGCAATGATGGGGACGGTAGTTGACGACATGGACGCGTCGATTGCAGCGGTGAGCAGTGGGCTGCTGGTGCTGCCACGGGATAGCTATCTCGTGAGGCGGCGTTCGGAAACCGAGCAGCAATACAAGCGCATCGGAAAATCCGGCTGTGATCAGTGCACACTGTGCACCGAAATGTGCCCCAGGTACCTGCTCGGTTATCCGATACAGCCGCATCTGGTAATGCGCTCTCTGCTGACGACCGGTGTGGTCAGCGAAACCTTGTCAGTCCATGCCCAAGCCTGTTGCGAGTGCAATATTTGTACTTTGTGGGCCTGCCCGGAGCAACTGAACCCCCGGGATATCTGTGTATCAACCAAACGAGACCTCAAGGCCAACGATCTATGGCTGACACCTGAGCAGTTACAGGGCCAGACCCGCGAGGTGCATAGTATGCGTGAGTATCGAGGCGTACCATCGCAACGGCTGACCCGAAAGCTGGGGCTGGCAAAATACGACAGTAAAACTGCGCATTGGAAAGACGTCCAGGTAAATCCGTCGAGGGTGGTTATTTCCTTGCATCAACGCATGGGGCAGCAGCCAGAACCTGTAGTCCGCAGTGGGGATATGGTGAGCGAGGGGGATATTATTGCAGCGCCGCCCAAGGAGGGTATGGGCATACCATTGCACGCCAGCATAAGCGGCAAGGTGACCCTGACGGGTGACAGTATCGTTATTGACGCCGTCATGTGACGGAGTTTTACAGGGTTCCGGATGGGAAGTAATCATGAGCAATAAAAGTGCGATCGGAATGATTGAAATGAATTCAATCGCAAAAGGTTACGCGGTAGGCGACGCCATGCTGAAGGCGGCAAACGTGGAAATCGTGTTTAACCGGACCATCTGCCCGGGCAAGTTCATGGTCATGGTGGCGGGCGATGTGGCTGCTGTTGAGTCTGCCATGTCTGCGGGCCTGGATTTGGGCAGCGAAACCATTGTGGACGAACTGATCATACCCAATGTTCACCCGTCCGTTTTCGCCGCTATCAGCGGCACCCGGGTGATCGAGGAAACGGCTGCCCTGGGTATCATCGAGACCTTCTCGGTTGCCACCATCATTCAGGCGGCAGACGCTGCGGTAAAAGCAGCCAACGTTGAGTTGATCGATATTCATCTGGCGATGGCGATCGGCGGCAAAGGCTTCCTGACCCTGACAGGCGATGTCGCTGCGGTAACCGCAGCAGTAGATGCGGGAACAGATTTCATCAAGAGCAAGGGGATGCTGGTAGATAAAGTTGTGATTCCTCAGCCGCGCAAAGAGATCTTGCAGGACAAGTTATAGTGCTTACAGTGCTACTGCTGTCTGAAATGATATACTCAGCCGCAGAAAGTAACTGAGAGAAGCTGTACATGACTAAAGTTGAAGACCGAATCCTTGTTCAGGAACACCTGGCCCATGCAGCGGAGCCCAAGCCGCTCAGCGCTGATGAGAAGGCGCGGCTTGAATCCCGCATCAAGGCAGTGCTCAAGGAAAAGGACGCCGTGCTTGTGGCGCACTATTACACCGACCCCGACATCCAGCGCCTCGCTGAAGAAACTGGCGGTTGCGTTGCAGACTCGCTCGAAATGGCCCGTTTCGGGAATCAACACCCCGCCTCAACGGTGGTTGTGGCCGGTGTTCGTTTTATGGGTGAAACCGCTAAAATTCTGAACCCTGAAAAACGAGTCCTGATGCCCACTCTGGAGGCGACCTGCTCACTCGATATCGGATGTCCAGCAGATGAATTTCAGGCCTTCTGCGATGAGCACAGTGACCGCACCGTTGTGGTATACGCCAACACATCCGCGGCTGTAAAGGCCCGCGCAGATTGGGTTGTCACGTCAAGTTGTGCTCAAGCTATTGTTGAAGATCTTGATTCGAGGGGAGAGAAAATACTTTGGGCTCCTGACAAGCATCTTGGACATTACGTGCAGAAAACCACCGGGGCCGACATGTTGCTGTGGGATGGCTCCTGCATAGTGCACGAAGAGTTCAAACACCGCGGCCTGGAAGACCTCAAGGCTCTTTACCCGAACGCTGCCGTTCTGGTTCACCCTGAATCTCCCGATGCGGTTGTGGAAATGGCGGATGTTGTTGGCTCAACCTCGCAGTTGATTCACGCCGTGCAAACACTACCCAATCAGGAATTTATCGTTGCTACCGACAACGGCATTTTCTATAAAATGCAGCAACTGGCGCCCAATAAAACTCTGATTGAAGCACCGACAGCAGGCAACGGTGCTACCTGTCGTAGTTGTGCACAGTGCCCGTGGATGGCCATGAACGGCCTGGAAAACCTTCTGAGTGTGATTGAGAAAGGTGATCAGGAAGTGCTGGTGGATGCGGAAATCCGAGAGGCCGCCCTCAAGCCTCTGCGGCGCATGCTCGATTTCACGGCCGGGATGAACCTGAAGGCAGCGGGTAACGCCTGATTTTAGTTGTTTCTGCGCGTTTGGAGGCGGTTAGTGATCTCTGCTAGCCGCTCACCCACCACCTGTCTTTGAGCCGAACCGGCAGGCAGTTTCTCTTGAGCTTGCCTTAGCTGTCTCTGGGCAGACTCCAGGTCCCCCATAAGAACATCATATTCTGCCCTTGCGCGGTGAACTCCCACGATGTTCCTCGCCATCCCTTCGGCTTCCGCCAGACGCAACCACAGATATTCCTGCTGGGGCATTCTGCGTGTCAGCTGCTTCAGGTGCTCTGCCGCCTGAGTGCCGTTACCTGCTGCTATTTCCGCATCTGCAAGCGTAGAAGTAATCGGGTAGTTGCCAGGGTTCCTGTTCAAGGCTTCTTTAAGCAGAGATCGCGCGTCATCCAGTTTGTTTTCCTGAATGTATATTTCTGCCAGGGTTACCTGCAACGTTATCCGGCCTGGATTAGAGGTCAGTAGTTCTTTGATGACCTTTTCGGCCTCTTCAGGCTGGTTGTTGCTCAAGTAGGCCACTGCCAGCCCATAACGAACGACTTCATTAGACTCGGCGTTTGGCTTTTTCAGATAGTTTTCGAAGGTGTCGACGGCTATCTCGGGAGAGGCTGCATAGTGAACCTGCAAGCGGCTACGCACCAAGTGATATTCCTGTCCATCCCGAATGGTCTTCTCAGGGTATTGTTCTGCCCGGTTGCGGGTGTCGGCCACCCGGCTTTGGGTGAGGGGGTGAGTCGAGAGATACTCCGGCATGTTGTTTCCCTGCAGCCGGTTCTGACGCATCATGATTTCGAACATTTCAGGCATGCCCCTTGGGTCCATCCCGGCAGTCGCGAGAATGTCCAGCCCCACTCGGTCCGCTTCCTGTTCGTGTGAGCGGCTGTAAGCCAGCATGTTTTGTATCGCCAGTGCCTGTGTGCCGGCAATGGCGGCAATGCCTATATCAGATTGAGTGACTGCAGACAGCACGATGCCGGCAATCATGCCTGCAAGTGTTAAGGGTGCGCTGGTTTCCTGCTGTTCCAGTCGGCGGGCGAAGTGCCTTTGGCTAAGGTGTGCAAGCTCATGAGCAAGCACCGACGCAAACTGCTGCTCTGTCGCTGCATTGAGAAACAATCCGCCATTCACGCCAACGATCCCACCGGGGACTGCGAAAGCGTTGAGGGCTGGGCTGTCGATTAGCGCGAGTGTGATCTCCCGGTTTTCCAAAGGGGCTGAGGGTACCAGTCGGTAAATAATGGCGCTGAGATAGTCGTAAATCAGTGGATCGGTAATGCGCGGCGCAGATCGGCGGATCGACACCATCACCTGCTGGCCAATGTCGCTCTCCTGGTGTCCGGAAATAAGGCCACCGCCGGTTCCTCCAATGTTAGGGAGGCCAGTGTCCTGAGCTTCTGACACCGGGCTTGATGTCAGAAAAAAAGCCAGAATGATCACGATTGCAACCGTGCGGTACCTGCGAAATTCTATTAGAACGTCGTTCATGTAATGCAGTGTGCTCCTGTTTCGAACTGCTATTGTGACAGCATGTTCTGTCAAAAAATCCGGATCTGATGATTAACAGGTATTGTGATGCAATACAGTATCACTGGAGGCATAATGCCGGCTTGTGAATTTCATGTCTTGTGATGGTGCACCTTCTTTATGGCTGATCGTACACTGGATACGTCCGGGCTTCGCTGCCCTATGCCCCTGCTGAAAACAAAGTTGGAGCTCAATGGCATGTCCCCGGGCGAAACGCTTGAGGTCATTGCCACCGATGCGGGCTCCGCTCGCGATATTCCGGCTTTTCTGGAGTTGTCCCGCCACCGTTTGGTGAGTTCCTCACAAACTGATGGCCATTTCCGCTTTGTGGTAGAGTGCGGCGGTTAATTTTCCGGAGTCCTTGATGTTCAGAATTTTACGCGGTCTTGCGCACAAATACTTTTCAGATGAAGAAGCGGTCATTCTTTTTCTGATTTTGGTCGCGGGTACATTTTTCATTATATGGTTTGGTGCCATGCTGGCACCGGCTATCGCCTCGCTTATCGTGGCGTTTATTCTGCAGGGGCTGGTTACCCGGCTGAACGCTTATGGCGTTCCGGAAGGCTTTGCAATACTGGCGGTGTTTCTGGTGTTCCTCAGCGTACTGGTAGGTTTTATTTTCGGCCTTTTACCGCTGATATGGACCCAGGTCAGCACGCTTGCGGGCGAGGCGCCCCGTATTATTGGAGAGCTGCAGTCGTACCTTGAACTGTTGCCCGAAGAATACCCCCACATGATCTCGGCTGAGGCGGTCCGAAGTCTTTACCAGCAAGTGAGTACCGAAGTGGGGCACATGACTCAGTGGTTAGTGTCTTTCTCGCTGTCCAGCATCCCCGATCTGGTCGCGCTGCTCATCTATATGGTGCTGGTGCCGATACTTGTTTTTTTCTTCCTCAAAGACCGGGAAGTACTGCTCGGGGCTATTTCCAGGCTGCTTCCGCCACAGCGCCCGATGATGGTTCAAATCTGGCATGAGGTGAACCTGCAGTGCGCAAATTATGTGCGCGGTAAAGCGGTTGAAATCCTGATCGTTGGCGGTGCAACTTATGTTGCGTTCAAACTCCTTGGCGTACCCTATGCTGCATTGCTGTCGCTTCTGGTGGGGTTGAGTGTTGTAATTCCATACATTGGTGCGGCTGTAGTGACCATTCCGGTAGCCGTAATTGCACTGTTCGCTTTCGGGTGGGGCAGTCATTTTATCTGGGTAATGGTGATCTACGGCGTTATTCAGGCTTTGGACGGTAACGTACTGGTTCCTGTGCTGTTCTCGGAAGTGAACAGTCTGCACCCGGTTGTTATCATTATTTCGGTATTGTTCTTTGGCGGTATTTGGGGGTTGCGGGGTGTTTTCTTTGCCATTCCATTGGCCACCATGTTGAAAGCTGTATTCTTTGCCTGGCCGGTAAAGAAACCTGCTTTCTCAACCAGTTCGGACGAAGTGTAATTTAATTTCCTTGTGTCAGTTCGTGCCCAACATTACCATATTCGTTTTATTCGGATGGAGCTTTTATGATTACGGGTAGCCTTGTCGCACTGGTCACGCCCATGCATCCAAACGGTGACATTCACTGGGAGCATCTGGACCAGCTGGTCGACTTTCATCTGGACAATGGTACCAACGGTATCGTTGCTGTAGGAACCACCGGCGAATCCGCAACGCTCGATCAGCAAGAGCACTGCCGGGTAATTGGTTACATCATCAAGCGCGTTAATGGGCGGATTCCTGTTATCGCTGGCACGGGTGGTAATAGCACACGTGAAGCCATCTATCTGACAACCGAAGCTCATAAACTGGGCGCAGATGCCTGTTTGCTGGTTGTGCCTTACTACAACAAGCCAACTCAGGAAGGTCTTTACCAGCACTTTAAAGCCATTGCTGAAGCTGTTCCCGGCATGAGCCAGATGCTCTACAACGTACCTGGGCGCACAGCCTGTGACATGCTGAATGAAACAGTTCTGCGCTTGGCTGACATCCCGAACATTGTTGCGATTAAAGATGCCACAGGCAATATTCCCAGGGGTGCGGAGCTGATTGAAGCCCTCGATGGACGCCTGGCCGTGTATTCCGGCGACGATGCTACTGCAGCTGAACTTATTCTCGCCGGCGCGAAGGGTAACGTTTCTGTTACCGCAAACGTAGCCCCAAAAGCCATGGCCGATCTCTGCGCCGCGGCTATCGCGGGCAACCGGGAAGAAACGGAGCGCCTGAACGAACTCTTGATGCCTTTGAATCGCAAACTCTTCCTGGAAGCCAATCCAATTCCCGTGAAATGGGCGCTTCAGCGTATGGGCATGATCGGCGAGGGGATTCGGCTTCCGCTGACTCAGTTCAGCGAGAAATTCCACGGAGAGCTGGAAGAAGCAATGAAAGCTTCGGGTGTTCTCTGAGTTTGCCGATACCACATCTGAAACAGTCCTACACAGAGAGAAGGCCGATGCAGGTTCTTTCAAGAACCCGTAAGTTTGTTTCATCCCGACACTTGGCAGTTGTATCCGGGCTTTTGCTTACTATGGCAACAGCCGGGTGCGGCATTTTGGAAGATCGCTCTGAACGCTACGTACACGAGAAAGAGGGAGAGCCGCTGGCTCTGCCGGAAACCGCGGATCCTTCCCGATTTTCCCAGGTAATGCCCGTCCGGAAAATTGACCCGGCAGATGGCAGCAAACTTTATCCGTCTGATATCCCTCGTCCTCCGGACATGACCTCTGAAATTCTCGAAGAGAACTACGTGGTTGAGGAGCTTGATGGTCGTACATGGTTGCTGGTAAACGATGTGCCTGGGCGAATCTGGCCGGCTGTAACCAGTTATATGAACGAACAAGGTCTTGGTGTTGCCCACGACAGTCCGCAACTGGGCTTGTTGCAGAGCGAATTGGCCAATTACAACATGCGTGCCCGTGAGTTGCTTGAGCTTCCAAGTGTTGCTGTCGATGAGGCCACGGCCGAGCCCAAAGCAATTCTGCAAGTTCGTATAGCTCCGGGCGTCAGGCGTAAAACCACGGAAATCCAGGTGCGCAAGCTCGTTTCCGGGGAAGGCTTGGAGGAAGGAGCATCCTGGCCAGGAGAGTTGATCCCCTGGAGTGGAATTGCCGAGCCCTCTGAAGATCAGATGGCATTGCAGAAGCGACTTCTTGCCAATATGGGTGAGTTCCTGCAGGCCCGTGAAGAAAATAAATCCTTCTCGCGCGCAGCGTCCGGCCTGGTTGCCAAGCCACTGGTAAAACTGATATCTGAAAATGAAAAGGCGCAGGCCATTGGCATGGATCTCGACTACGGCCGTGCTTGGGCTGAGGTGAACCGGGCTCTAACTGAATCGGGCATTGCTGTGCTTGACCTCAACCGAAGTGAAGGCTGGCTTTTCGTCGATTTTCGCAGTGCAGATGAGCTCAAAGGTGGGTGGTTTGGCTGGTTCAGCGACAAAGAAACCCCTCGCCATACCCATACGGTGAATCTGGTGGAGCGGGATGCCGAAGTCAGGGTTACTGCTGAAGTTACTGAGGGGTACAGCGGTGATCATAAGCCAGAGGATTTACTGACACAGCTGTTCGAATACCTATACTGATCTAGAAGGGGTGCCTGCAGAGCGCAGGCCTCCGTTTCGGAGACTTACGATGGAAAAACGCGAAGAACTCTACGCAGGCAAAGCCAAATCTGTATTCCGCACTGATGATCCAGAGCGCTTTGTTCTTGTCTTCCGTGACGATACCTCGGCATTTGACGGTGAAAAGAAAGAGCAGCTAAACCGCAAAGGCATGGTGAACAACCGTTTTAACGCGTTCATCATGGACAAACTGGAAGCGGCCGGCGTGCCAACACACCACGAGGGCTTGTTGTCTGCGACGGAATCGCTGGTTAAAAAGCTCGATATGATTCCCGTAGAATGCGTTGTGCGAAACGTATCTGCAGGCAGCCTTTGCCGCCGTTTGGGGGTAGAAGAAGGGCTGGAGCTTAACCCGCCAACCTATGAGCTGTTTCTGAAAAATGACGCTCTACACGATCCCATGGTAAACGAGTCGTTGGCTGTCAGTTTTAATTGGGCGACCGAGGCCGAACTCGCACGCATGAAAGAGTTAACCTACAAGGTAAACGGCGTGCTGAAAAACCTGTTTGATGAAGCCGGAATGCTGCTGGTGGACTACAAGCTGGAATTCGGCCGTAGTGGCGGTGAAATTGTGCTGGGTGACGAATTCAGCCCGGATGGCTGCAGGATCTGGGATAAGGAAACCCGCAAAAAGATGGACAAGGATCGCTTCCGGCAGGGGCTGGGCAACGTGATTGAAACCTACGAAGAAGTTGGTCGTCGCATCGGTATTAGCTTCGACTGATTTTTAACCAGATAGTCAAACAGATAATAATGACACAGGTGCACCATGCGTAAACTCACACTTGCATTAGGCAGTTCTTTAATCCTGGCCACCCCTCTGGCTCAAGCTGACATGTTGGGTCTTGGTGCTAGTGTGGGTTACTGGGATACCGACGTCTCAGGAAAGGTTTCCACAGGCAGCGATTCGGTTGATGTACATGACCAGCTGCGACTGAAGGACGACGGAAACACCGATGCCAGCATCTATTTTGAGCATCCGGTACCCCTGCTGCCGAACGTTCGTCTGGCCTATACGCTGATCCAGCAAAGTGGTAATGGCACACTTGCCAGCGACTATGGCAATGTTGCAGCAGGCAACGTGCGCTCCGACCTTGACCTCGAGCAACTGGATCTTACTCTGTATTACGAAGTTCTCGATAATTGGGTAAATCTGGACCTGGGTTTGACCGTTCGCGACTTTTCAGGTGAGTTGCTGGTCCAGAGTAGTGGTGCATCAGAGAAATCCAAAGCCGATGCTGTTTTGCCCCTGGGCTATATCGCCGCTCGTTTCGATCTACCTCTGACCGGTGCGGCCATTGGTGCTGAAGGTAATTTCATCGCTTTTGACGGTGATTCAATTCGCGATTTCAACGTTTATGGCCAGTACAGCATTTCTCTGCTGCAACTGCGCGCTGGCTATCGCCAGATTGCAGTTGATTATGAAGATCGAAACGACGTATTCGATGTGAAAATCGATGGCCCCTTCTTCAGCGCAGGCGTTACTTTCTGAGCGTGTTAAACGCCGGTTAGCCGGTTTAAAAGGAGCGAAAGACTTGAAGATTCTGGTAACGGGCACCGCGGGATTTATCGGAGCGCAGTTGGCGCACCGGCTACTTGAGCGCGGAGACGAGGTGATCGGCGTTGACAGCGTTAACGACTATTACGATGTAAACCTCAAGGAAGCCCGGCTTGCACGCCTGACCGGACATCCTGGCTTCACAGAAGTGCGCCAGGATGTGGCAGATCGCGCTGTGATGGCAGATATCTTCGCAAAGCATCGCCCTGAACGAGTGGTTCACCTGGCTGCCCAAGCAGGTGTACGCTACTCAATCGAAAACCCTAATGCCTATGTGGATGCCAACCTGGTTGGTTTTATGAATATCCTGGAAGGCTGTCGCCATAACCAGGTGAAGCACTTGGTATACGCGTCCAGCAGCTCAGTGTATGGCGCTAACGAAGCCATGCCTTTCTCGGTTCACGATAACGTCGATCATCCTCTGAGCCTGTATGCTGCATCGAAAAAAGCCAATGAGTTGATGGCTCACACCTACAGCCACCTTTATAAGTTACCAACCACTGGTCTTCGATTCTTCACCGTCTATGGCCCTTGGGGCCGACCGGATATGGCTTTGTTTATCTTCACCAAGAAGATTCTTGCGGGAGAGCCTATCGATGTGTTCAACCATGGCCATCACAAGCGTGATTTCACATATATAGACGATATTGTAGAGGGTGTTATCCGCACTCTTGATCAGGTGGCACAGCCCAATGATCAGTGGAGTGGGGCAGCGCCCGATCCAAGCTCCAGCAAGGCCCCGTATCGCATCTACAATATCGGCAGTAATAACCCGGTCGAACTGTCCCGCTTCATAGAAATTATCGAAGAGAGGACCGGCAAGAAGGCAATAAAAAACCTTCTGCCCATGCAGCCGGGTGATGTGCCTGCCACCTACGCCAATGTGGATGACCTGATCAGTGACGTAGGCTACAAGCCATCTACGGATGTAGAAGAAGGTATAGCCAAGTTTGTTGACTGGTATCGCGAGTTCTACAAGGTCTGATTCAGGTAGCCTGGCCGAAACGCTCTTCCAGCCAGGCATTAATGTCTGAGGACTCGTACATCCATCGTTCGCTTCCATCCTCATTTTCAATTCGCAAGCAAGGCACTTTTACACTACCACCACCTTGTTCCAGATCGGCCCGGTGGGTTTCGTTGTGCTGTGCATCCCGCTTTTCAATATTCAGATTCAGTTGTGCTATCTGCTTGCGAACCTTGACGCAGAAAGGGCAGGTCTTGAACTGATATAGCGCCAATTTTTCACACGCCGCATCCACTTTGTTTTGTTCTTCGGGGCTGCGTTCTATAGGCTTCCCTCCGCCGAGCTTTTCACTCAGCAGCACAAATGGCGTCAGAATAAGACGTAAGGTCCGAAAAAAATAACGGATAACCAGTCGCATTAAATAAATCCCTAAATTGGTATATGAAATTCAGTGGGCAGTATAAAGCAAAACAGGTATGGTTTCGGGTAAACAGCCTGTATACGTCAGTTTAATAAGGAACTGAAAATGAAGTCGATCTCCTTGTGGGACTTGCCCACGCGACTCTTCCACTGGCTTCTGGTGGCTGCGGTTACCGGTTCATTGGTAACAGTCAAACTTGGTGGTACCTGGATGCTCTGGCATGAACGCTTTGGCATTACCATTGTGGGCCTGATCAGCTTTCGTTTGATGTGGGGGGTTCTAGGCTCCACTTACGCGCGTTTTTTGCAGTTTATTCCGGGGCCTTCGGCAATTGAGGCATATCTGAAAGGTGAGTGGCGAGGACTGGGGCACAATCCGTTGGGAGCACTCTCGGTTCTGGCCATGCTAGGGCTAGTCGGCTTTCAGGCAGTTACAGGGCTGTTTTCGACAGATGCCATTGCGTTTAACGGGCCTCTTTACCGCGCGGTATCAGCTGACTGGAATGACACAATTACCTCTTGGCACAAGTTCTCGGAGTGGTTTATTTACGGCCTGATAGGTCTGCATATTGCTAGCGTTCTTTTTTATACCCTGATTAAAAAAGATAACCTGATTACTCCGATGGTTACCGGGCGTAAAAAAGTAAGCGAGGAGTGCGTTTACAAGAGGACAGGCGGTGGCCTGATAGCATTCGTGATCGCGTTAGCGGTGGCTGTATTTGCTGTATGGGTAGCAACAGGCGGGCTTTTGTCGCCCCCTCCACCGCCAGCACCCGATCTGGGTTGGTAGGCGACAGTGAAGGAGGCTTTACAGGCAGGGCTTAGTCAGCACGGAACTCGTCGTGGCAAGCCTTGCAAGACTTTCCTACCTCGCTGAACTGAGCAGCGAGAGCGCCCTTACCGCCACCATTCGCTGCAACTTCCTGCAGCTTGGTCGCTGCCTGGGCAAAGCCAATAGCAACCTCACGAGCTTTTTCGGGCTTGTCAAAGAACACAGGCTTTAACCTTGTGTTGTCATTTTTGTCATTGGCGGTGCCGGGGCCAAAGAGCGCACCCAAACCAGAGTTGGCCACCGAAGCAATCGCATTCGCCGCTGCAAGAATTTGCTGCTCGTTATAGGCTACACTTCCGTCAATTACCTGAGCCTTGATTTTTCCCATATTCCACGCCGCAAACGTAAATGCGCTCTGGCGTGTTTCAATCTGGTCTTCAACATCGAGCTGAGCACTAGCGGGTGCTGATACGGCAGCACTCATTGCCAAGGCTACAAAAAATCGTGATATACGCATGGTTGGTTCTCTTATTGTGTAAGGTGCTGTGGCTTGGTCGATGTAATGATTCCATAGATACGGCCAAATTTATACCTCAATTCCGCAACCTCTGAAGCCCCGAATTCTGCCTGCCGGCATCTATGGAATCTGCTCACAGGGAAGGGAACGGAAAGATGGTGGCATTATCATTGCCGGTCAAGCGGGTGCCAGAGGTATAGCTGGTGGGATCGTAATCGTGTAACCCTGAAACAAAAAAAGCCACTTGGCTCGCGCCTGAGTGACTTTTTTGCAAAATTGGTAGGACCACCCAGATTCGAACTGGGGACCTCTACCATGTCAAGGTAGCGCTCTAACCAACTGAGCTATGGTCCTGTATTCTGCAACGGGGCGAAATATACTGATTCCGGCGTATATGGTCAACCACTTTTATAGGGAATGCGTATTTGCTAACGGAAAAGAGCAGGGGAGATTGATTTGGAAGATAATTCGGAATGTAAAATAAATCGACGGGGTATTGCGACCCCGCCGATTCTAAAGTATCAAGCAGTTGCTGTGAATTTGCTTAGGCGCCTTCTGAATACCAGTCCACCAAGTGCCAGGCTCAAAAGTCCAAGAGTGCCAGACTCTGGAACATCCTGAGTTGGCAAGCATGCGGGATCAGTCGGGTTCAGATCGCAAAAGTCTAGTGTTTCTTGCAGCTTCTTGTTGGCAAAATCAGTTACAAAAGCCGTGACAACATCGGTGTCCGTGGTGTTGAACAGGTTCAAGTTGAATACTGTGCCACCGTGGCCGGTAATCAGGCTGCTGTACGATTCGATCGTGCTTGAGTTTCTTAGTACACCATTGTACAGCGCATTGTTGTCTGTGAGGATGCTGTCAAGAACGGAGCTATCTACGTTCGCGCCGCCGACTGTTCCATAATATGAGGAGTTGTTCGGGTTATTCGGCTCATCTGTCAAAATGATGATGTTTTTTACAGCGTTGGACCGGAAGGAAAAGAGGTCTGATTGGCCGTCCAGCGCATTTAACGCGAAGGCTGTAGCTAAATAGCCAGGCTCGGTGCCTCCGTTAGTGCGCAATCCGTTTGCTGCAGTTGAGAAGTCATCAGCGTCAACGAAGTCAGTAAGCATTCGTGGCGATACGCCGCGGTCACCATAACCGACCAAGCCGTACTGAGCGTCAACTTGCCCCGTTCCGGTCAGTATGCTCGCGAATAGACCAATGTTGGCTCTGAGGTTTCTCTGAACATTCCCCATTGACCCTGATTCATCTACAACGAAGACGATGTCGCTGAGGATGGGTGCAGCATGAACCGGCGCCGCCACAATTGCGGTTCCGAAGACTAGCCCGGATAGTAATTTTTTTAGATTCATGATCGTTATCTCTTCCTGATTGAGTGCGTTGCAGGCTTCCGGCCGTACATCATTAGATCGCGAAAGCTTGCGCTAGGCTGGGTTTCAGCTCAATCATATCTCTGCATATTGTGTGCCTATTTCGTCAGTCTTTAATAAAATGCTATAAAAACAAAAACATAGATGTTGGAGGGGTGCTGTGGGGTGATGGTTTTAGTGAAAGGTGTATGATTTCCTGACATTACCCCAGTCATAACTGTCAGTATGCTTTACCCTTTCTCAGCGAGGCCCTAAGAGCTCTACTCAAAGCATTCCAGCGGTTAACGATCAACGCCGCGAAGATTAATCCGCAACCTGCCAATTGCATGGGCGCCATGGTTTCACCAAACCAGCCTGCCGCAAACAGTGACACCCATACAGGCTCCAAGACCAGAATAACGGCTCCGTGGCTATGGGTAGACAGGCTTTGGGCATAGGTTTGCACAAGGAAGCGCCCGGCGGTTCCAACAATCGCACTCGCGAGTACCCACCAGATCAGAAGCGGAGGCGGGTTGCTGAAGGTTGGCTGCCAAGGCTCCATCAGTAAGGATTCAATCAGGGTTAGCAAACCAACGGTAAGCAGTGCGATGGCTGTCAAAGGTAGGGCAGGGATACGACGCCTCTCGACGGATTCGCCCTTACGGTTAATTGTTGTGCGTTGATTTGCCGCGCGGGTGTTGAGCGTGAAATACAGGGCAAAAATGGTTGCTGCCACAACAAAAAATATCTGTCCGGCTTCTGGCTTAAATCCGTTTTTAAGGGACAGCAAAGCCAGCCCTGCTATGGCAACAGGAATGGCCAGCCAGGTGCTCGCAGGTTGGGCCTCTTTGAAAACCAGCCGTGCAATAATCGGTACGATTACCACGCCAAGGCTTGTTAAAAACGCTCCTTCACCCATGCTGGTGCCGTGAAAGAGGCCCATGACCCAGAAGCTCATTGCAACGCCAAATACCAGGCCAACACCAATTCCTCGTTTGAACTGGTCACTGCTGAGACGTACCAGGCTGGGCCATGCGAAGAGAGCCAGAAAGCCACCTGCAACCAGAAAGCGCAGCGCCATAAATAGCAGCGGTGGCATGAGTAGAATGGCTTCTTTGGAAAAAATCCAGCTTACTGCGGCAAGGAGGGTAACGGCGACGAGGAGCAAATCCGATTTGTACGAGTCAGACATGGTGTAGGGAGGCACCAGAGTTAGAAAGTGTTATTGCCTGGCAATGTATAGTTTGCGAAGTAAAAAAGAAAGTGGGCTCGTCCTTGAGCCCGGTGAAACCGCTAAAGCCAATGGCTGTTAATTGTTAAGCGTAGTGTAAACAAGCGCAGACATATCCGTTTGATCCGAGCCTGGCACCTCTATGTACTGGTCTTTGGACCCCCACAGTTTCCACCATGGGCGTTTACCGTAGGTTCTGCTGGCAAAATCCACCTGTAGGCCATTTAGAGTTGTGTTATTCACGACTGGAACCGAGATGTTTCCGGTTTCAGAACCCAGCACACCACTATGGCTCACTCCCTCATTCATAAGCACCGGGTAGTGGTTGTAGAAAAGGCCGGCAGGGCCATTCTGGTTGCCGACTTTACCTGCAAGGCTGAGATTGCCAGAGCAGGAATCGATACCCTGCGCAGAGGTGGCGCCGCAGGCTGAATGGGTTGGGACAACGCCATCGTCAGTGCCGGCGATGAATGGTTTGGTAATACCGCCGTAGGAAGAGCCACCTGCGACGAACCTCAGCCTTGGGAAAGAATTTGGGCTTAGAGCCAGGTTTCTGGCGGTATTGGTTTGCAGATCATTGACTACCCCCAGTTTTCCGGGCTCTGGCTCTATTCCTGTGAACGCCTGCACCGCAGCGCGCAAAGGCCAGTTATACCAAGTGGGGTTATACGCGAGGTTTACAGCCAAGTTAGCCAACTCGGTACCACCACCTGCACCGGAGTAATCTATGGATGCCAGAATTTTCAGCGGGGGCAAACCTTCGTTCTGCAACCAGCGTGCCTGATTTTCAAGCAGGTAGCGAGTCACCAAATCGCCGGTTGAGTGCGAAACGATTATACAAAAATTACTGCACAATCCCTGCTGACTGATTTCGCGGATCTGTTCGTAGGCTCTTTGCGCAATGCTGCCTTCCACCCGGCCGTCGCTGGGCCAGTCAATGCGGGCTTCAGATCGTGATAGCCAAAATGTTCGCCAGTAATCCTCGCCCGCGGCTCTGATCGCCTGGAGATCGGCAGGAGGAGTCGCAAGATCTTCCATCTGAAATCCGTGAACCAGTATAACGTTGTGCCCCGCGAGTTGGGCTTGGGCAGTTCCGGCTATCATACTGCTGGTGAGAGCCGCAGCTAGCGTAATTTTACAGGCATTTCGGGTCATTTTTGTTTTCATGATTGCTCCGTTTGCTTGGTTATTATTTTTTTGCTAACTCAGAACTTGTCAGCCAGCTGTTTTAGCAACGCTGCGCGCTGTTCTGATTCGGGGTTTGCCGCTGGGGTGTCCTGAAGGTCATCAAGATCTGGCGGCTCAAAGTCGAATCCTTCACTCGGACCGTAGGCATAATGGGTGCGGTCACCGGGTTTCGCCGGCAGTTGCCGTATCTGCAAATTTCGCAGTTGGAGTTTTGCATCGAATGATTTGTTGGCAAGTACAGTGCCGTGAGCTCTCAGCAGGATAGTGTCTGATGTGCGGTCGAGGCGTTTCTCGGCTTGAAGCTGTGCGATTGGTTGTTGGCCGTTGTAGAGCTGTGCAGACAACGCAAAGAAACCGGAATCTTGTGGCGAGAATGTTACTGGAATGACAAGGTTGTTGTTACTCACGTAGGTGTCGTCAAGCCCTTCAAAGTCTCCCAGGTAAGGCTCGATAGTAAGGCTGGAAACGTGTCTGACAGGCTTGCCGTCCACTGTTGCCTCAACAACAAGCCGGTAGTCTCCGGGCTGTTGGTCGGAGTTCAGGCTGCCTTGGTAATACCCTGTTTGGGTATCCTGTTCCAGATTTGTGCTTGTTGGCGAGTCTCTGGATTCTGGGCGCTCCAAGCTTGCCTGAAGTAAGGGCCCCATCACCTGTGGACCCTGCAATGAGGCGACAACAAGTATGTCTTCACCCCGGGTAAAACGGAATTTTTCGAGGGTGACAGTAAACTGGCCGCTGTTTTCAAGCGGCAGCACCACTGGCTCGTAATGGTTCCCGCGGTATCCCTTAGCCTGGGCTTCAGTTAACGGCACGGACCAAGAGGGATAACGCACAGACTGAGCATACTCATTCGCTACTTTTGCCAACATGAACCCGACAGGATTGTCTGAGGGTGGTTGTGTCCGGGAGGCGGCCGGTGTTGCAGAGGCTAATGTGGCGGGGGCAGAGCCGGGAGTTTTGTTTTGGCCTTTGTTCCCTGGAGCCATCGACTCCCAGCTAAAAGCGAAGCGGTTTTCTTCCGACAGCAGGTAGCCAGTGCCAATCACTGTGCAGGCAGCAACTAATAGACTGATTGCGAGCGCTTTCGGGAGCATTCATCTGACCTTTTTAGTTATTGGGTTGTCCGTCAAGTGCGGTGTCGTTTAGTCCATACCGGCCAAAATATAGTCAAAATGAGGCGGCCCGTCCCAAATTAGTGTGACGCGCCGCACAAAAACATCAAAAGCACCCGGAACCATTAATTTCCTATAAAGTTATATGTGCGTTACATTTCGTGCTTAACTTATTTTTCGAACAATCGTGCAGAGGCGAATACCATGCGTTACCTGCAGACATTTAATAGTCGGTTGCGGCAAATACGTGAGGCAGGGCGTCTATCGAGCAAGGACGTAGCAGAGATCTGCGGCGTTGAAGAAGCCAAGGTTGTAAGTTGGGAAGCGTCGGATGCGAGACAGCGTACCTATCCGGATGTATCCGCACTATTGGATTTCTGCATAAAGACCGAAACGCCTTTGGAAGACATGCTGGATCTTACCGAGCCAGGGGGCGGCGGCCAGCTTGAATTGCCAGGACTCGCTTTCAGCAACAGTGATGACCTGTCAACGGCACTGAAAGAGCTTGAGCAGGAAATAGACAGGATTCAGTTGTCGGATGAGGAGGGTGAACTGCTGCGCCGATTCCGAAAGACGACTGCGGAGAACCGGCGCATGATTCTGCAGATTCTGGGCGCCTGAGCGCCCAGAAATAGCACGTGGGTTTTAACCCCATTACTGCTTTTTGTAAATGTTCTCGTAAACGTAGTTGGTCGCTTCTACAAACCCGTCGATACTGCCGCAATCAAAGCGCTGGCCTTTAAATTTGTAGGCCAGAACGCACCCGTTTTTCGCTTGCTCAAGCAGCGCATCGGTTATCTGGATCTCACCGTTTTTACCTGCAGGGGTACGCTCCAGAATATCGAAAATATCCGGTGTGAGAATATAACGACCGATGATCGCCAGATTGCTTGGGGCATCTTCCGGAGCAGGTTTTTCAACCATGTCTGTAACGCGATACAGACCATCTTTCATGGACTCGCCCGCAATAACACCGTACTTGTGGGTTTCGTCCTCAGGAACTTCTTCAATGGCGACAATGGAGCAGCGGAACTGGTTATAAAGTTTAACCATTTGTGCCAATACGCCGTCTTCGCCTTCACCCGGGCCAACGCAAAAGTCATCTGCAAGTACTACTGCAAACGGATTGTCGCCCACAAGGTTACGGCCACTAAGAATGGCATGGCCCAGCCCCTTCATCTCAATTTGGCGAGTAAAAGCGAAGGTGTTGTTGTCAATCAGTTCCCGAATGGATGACAACAAGCCTTCTTTTCCTGAGCCGGCAATCTGGTGCTCAAGCTCGTAGCTTATGTCGAAATGATCTTCGATTGCCCGCTTGCCGCGACCGGTCACAAAACCGAATTCATGAATGCCGGCTTCAGAGGCCTCCTCAACACCGTACTGCACCAGAGGTTTGTTCACTATCGGCAGAATTTCTTTGGGCATCGCCTTGGTGGCAGGCAGGAAGCGGGTACCGTAACCGGCAACCGGGAAGAGGCATTTTTTGATCATTTGGGATTTTTCCTTTGGTCGGGATTTGTAGCGTGTCCATGATTTTGGAGAGTTTACCAAGTTATTTGCCGGAATGGAGAGAGCAAGGAGGAATCATTACATTCTGTAATCGCCTGTACAGGTAGGGCACTTTATAGAGACCTGGCGCTGGTGTTTAATTAATTACTTCTAAATGTCGCTATAACCTACTGTTTTAATGATTATTAAAATTGTAAGTTTTGGAAATCGGCACTGGATTATCCGATCTCGGTTTTTTAGAGTAACAGGGCGAATCTGTAAGGATCGTCATTCTGACTTTTCACTTCAATGAGGCACAGCGTGAGACCCATCCTGCTGACAACCCTGATATTTGGCCTTTTTGCCGGCCAGGCATCAGCTACCAGTGCCAAGTCTCGGGCCGAGTCGCCGTTGTGGGATCTGTATCCGGCCGACCTTCTGCAGTCTGTGACCCAATATGTGGCTTCGCATGTTGAGCTTTCCGGTGACTCCACCCGGAACAACGATAGAGCGGATGGCCGGCTTAACCTGACCAGTAACAACCTGATCTGGTCTCAGCACGTACTTGGTCTTGATTTTAGTGACTCAGTGGCAAGAGAGGGAAGTGCAGAATCGACGACACTGGCGCTACGTTATTCGTTTCCATTGGCGGGCAGTCACTTCCAGGTTGATCTTGAGAATCGGGACTATGCTGGGGCGGTGAACGGTTCCGGCCAGCGTTACGATACTTACGGTGAGCGGCGCAACCTAAAAGTAACCGGTAAACGGGCGCTTTGGACATGGCAAGGGATCGAGGTTGGCAGTCTGTTTTCCTACACCAGCAGCAGAAGTAGTGCCTTCGAAGACGAGATATGGCTTGAGGATGCCTCGCACCAGCTTTCCAGCTTTGGGCTGCAAGGAAGCGCCTCACAAGAGTTGATGGGCGGCTTTTATGCCACAACATCACTGACCGCCATTGGCGGGGTGGATTCAGAAGAAACAATACGTGCGGAGGGCTACAATAGTGATTCTGAGGGCTTCCATAAATTGGCGGTGGAAGCTTCTCTCAGTCGGGAGGTTTTGAGCTGGAACCTTGGCCTTAACGGTCGATATCAATTCGCGCCCGAAGACTTGCCATCCTCCGAGTATATGGTCGTTGCAGGGCCAAGCCTGATGCGCGGGTTTAACGGCCAGACCCTGCGGGTTGTCGAGGGCGGCTTGCTTCAGATGAATGCTCGTAGTCCCGGCTATCACTGGCCTTTTGGATCCGAGCTTAATTCATCCATCACACTTTCCCTGTTACAAGGCTGGGCACCCTATTCGGAGGCGCAGTCTGACCGGTTTGGCAGCACCAGTTCTGGCGAAATCTCTTTCCAGCTCTATTCCAGAGATTTCCGTGCAGACTTGAGCGTCGGGCAAATGCTTAATGCCTCCAATACTGCACTCCTCATGCCTACAAGCCCGGATCTCTCTTTTTCCATTTCAGTCGGTATCTGACTACCCCCTTACCAAGATGTCACTTGAAGCCTGCCGTGTAGCTGGTGCTACATTGATAAGCTGGCTTACAAGGAGTTCTGGCATGACTGGATCACGGCGAACCGGGTTTCTATCTCCCCTTGCGATTTTAATGGTGCTCTCCGGCAACACTCTGGCGTTCGGATTCAAAGATGTCTCAGACAAAGCCCAAACCCTGGCCCACGAAAAATACGAGCAGCCAGCGCAAGCACCAGACTTCCTCGCTAACCTTGGTTATTCAGATTACCAATCTATCCGGTTCAAGCCTGAGCAAAGCCTTTGGCGTTCAGGCAAGTCGCGCTTTCAAGTGATGATGATCCCCCAAGGCAGCTTCTATTCCCACGCTGTCAAATTGAACATCATCGATAGTGAAGGCGTGCATCCCGTCGGGTTTGATAAAACCCGGTTTGATTATCCCAATCCTGAAATGGCCAAACGTATTCCGGCTGATCTGGGCTATGCCGGGTTCAAGTTAACCTACCCTTTGTCAGATAAAGGCACACAAAACCAGTTTCTGGTGTTTGGTGGCGCGAGCTACTTCCGTGGTGTTGGTGCAAATCAGAACTTCGGACTTTCAGGGCGGGGCATAGCCGTCGATACAGGCCTGCCATCCGGCGAGCAATTCCCCTCGTTCACCGAATTCTGGATGGAGCGGCCCAAGGCAGACAGCGATGTAATGGTGGTGTATGGCCTGCTTGATGGCGCCAGCCTCACCGGCGCATACCGGTTTGAAATCCATCCAGGGAAAAGCACCCGAATGGACGTGACCGCACAACTGTTCTTCCGGAGTGATATTGAGCAACTGGGCCAGGCACCGCTCACGTCCATGTTTTTCTATGGTGATAACACCTTGCGGCCAAGGGGAGAGTGGCGACCTCAGGTGCATGACTCGGATGGTTTGTTGATCAATGATGGCAAAACCGGCGAGTGGCTCTGGCGCCCGCTGGTCAACCCGGCAGATCTGCAGTTGAGCTATCACCATGTAGAAGACGTCAAAGGCTTTGGTTTGATCCAGCGTGACCGGCAGTTTGAGGATTTTCAGGATAACGAAGCCCGTTATGATCGCCGGCCAAGCATGTGGGTAGAGCCTGGCGGCAAAAACAGGGAAGGTTGGGGAAAGGGCGAGATAGTGCTCGTTGAAATTCCCTCCGGTGCGGAATCAAACGACAACATTGTTGCCTTCTTCAAGCCAGCGGAAAAGGTGATGGGTAACCAAAGCCGCCGCCTGCAATATTCAGTGCGCTTTGGCGAGCCAGGTATCACTGAGCAACCTAATGCGCGTGCGCTACGTACTTTTGTCGGCACTGACAATGTTGGGAGTAACTCTGGTGAAGCCTTGCGTCTGATTGTGGATTTCGAAGGCGGTGAACTTTCAGAGCTGCCCCCGGATGCCGCCGTTGTAAGTCATGTGACGGGTGGCGAAGGTGTGGAGGTGATGGAGCATTTTGTTGAGTACATCGAAGCCACTGACGTTTGGCGCCTGTCGATTCTTGCAAAGCCACCCACAGAAAAGCCGCTTACGCTCAGGGGCACCCTTAATAAAGACGGCAAAGCCATTACCGAAACCTGGACATATTTGCTCGGACCAAAAACAGATCTTCGGGGCGTCTCATCATAGGTCACGGGTAGCCAGAACAGACAGTCACTAACGGGCAAGGAGACAAACATGGAGGATATTTCCTTCCAGCATGTATTCAGCCGTGTATATAGCTATCTGTGTGAAGCTGGAATTGAGATGACCAGTGAACGCTGTCGACAGTTGCTTCAGCTAATTGACGACGCCGTCGCCGAGGTTGGCGAAAGCGCTAACCAAACGGCTTCAGCTGAAACCTTCCACGGCTCCCCAACCCTCGGCGGCCACCGCCTGTTGCGGAGTGCTATGGACAGGCTGCCTGAATACTTCACCCTCCCTGAAGTCAGGATCCCCACGCCGGCACCTGATCTGTGCAGAGGCAGCATCGGGTATCGCTGTCGTGGATAAATCCAAGACACAAGGCCCCGGAAAACACCGGTGGCGTCTGGTAGCCAATATGCGCCGGGCAGTATTAATGCTGTTCGTGTTCGGCCAAACCGGTGTTGCCAGCTACTACCTGCTTTGGGTGCTGCCTTACCATGGAGGCACTGCACTGGAAATCGGTATGCTGGCATTGTTTGCCATTCTTTATGCCTGGATCGCTGTGGGCTTCTGGACAGCTGTATTCGGGTTTGTGGTCAGGCTGATGGGTGGAGACCGACACTCCATACTCAAACGCCACCCAGATGCGGAACTTCAGCAGACGCCCATGGCGAAAACCGCTGTTCTGTTACCCATATACCACGAGCCAGTGCACTGGACTCTGAGTGGCCTGAAAGCGGTATATCGGGATATTGAGCGCACAGGCCAGATCGAACATTTCGAGTTTTACATACTTTCAGACAGCCGTGATCCAGATGTGTGGCTTGAAGAACAGGTGACATGGAATAGAGTCGCAAAGGAGTTGGGAGGTGAAGGCCGAATTTTCTATCGTCGCCGGCCCGTGAACCTCAACTACAAAAGCGGCAACGTTGCAGACTTTCTTCGGCGCTGGGGAAAGCGTTGCAAGTACATGGTGGTATTGGATGCAGACAGCCTGATGACCGGCAGCACCATCGTTCGCATGGTTCAGCTTATGCAAAGAGAGCCAGGTGTGGGAATCCTGCAAACCAATCCGAATATCATCAACGGCCAGTCCCTGTTTGCCCGCATTCAGCAATTTGCCAACCGCTTTTATTCAACATTATTTGCCACCGGTCTGGCGGCTATCCAGATGGGCGATGCCGCATTCTGGGGCCACAACGCCATCCTCCGTATTGAACCCTTCATGAAGCATTGCGGCCTGCGCAAATTGCCAGGTATCGGGATTTTTGGCGGCCCCATCATGAGCCATGATTTTGTTGAAGCCGCCTATATGGGTCGTGCGGGTTATGAAGTCTGGCTGGAGCCGGGTTTGAGTGGCAGTTACGAAGAATCCCCGCCAACCCTGGCCGACGAGTTGGCTCGCGATAGCCGATGGGCCAAAGGCAATCTGCAGCACCTATGGGTAATGCTGAGGGAACCGGGTTTACGTTTCGCCCACCGCATGGCATTTCTGAACGGGATCATGGCGTATGTCGCTTCACCTTTGTGGCTGGGTTTCCTGATTCTTACCACGATTGCTGCCGCCAACATGACCTTGTCACCCATTGAATACTTTCCCGATGGCCATCAGGGACTGTTTCCGCTGTGGCCGGAATGGCGACCAGAGTGGGCCCTGGGGTTGGCGCTCAGTACTCTGGCACTGCTGTTTTTTCCCAAGTTTTTGGCTGTCATCGACGCTGTAATTCACCGGTATACCAAAGACTTCGGCGGGCTGATTCGGTTGTTCTGCAGCGTGATGCTGGAAATTATTATTTCCGTACTGTTAGCGCCGGTGCGCATGTGGGCGCACAGTCGTTACGTGGTGTCAGCCTTATTAAATGTGTCGTTGCAATGGGCCGGGCAGAATCGCACCGAGGAAACCAGCTGGAAAGAAGCACTGATCACCCAATTGCCGGGAATGGTGCTGGGCGCTGGTTGGTCCGCCTTTGCCTGGAGCCTCGACACCATGTTCTTCCTGTGGTCGTTGCCCGTGGCCTTACCCTTGATTCTGGCCGCACCCACCGCCGTGTACCTCAGCCGAAATTCGTTAGGTCAGGCTTTGAAGAAGCGCCGTCTCCTGCTAATACCGGAAGAAAATACCGCCATGGCGTTGCTGGAAGATGCGGTGACATATCGCGCACAGGAACCTGCAGATTCGACCCTTACCCCTCTTGAACAAGCTGTACTGAGGCTCGACCACAACCGCTTGCACCAGGCCTTGGCGTGGGATCACCGGCGTGGTTCCCGCAAGGCTGAGCTGGAACTCTGCGTGGCACGGTGCCTTGAGTTGGGACCCGGTGCATTAACGCGTTCTGAAATGAGCCAGATTGTCAGGGACCGTGAGTCTTTAAAGGCATTGCACGAGGGTGCCTGGCGCTCAGTTCCGAGCAGCTTCTGGGGGCGTTCTATCGCTCGACTGAGTGCCCGAGCGAAAGACGCTTAGTATTCACTGCTCCACGGCCGCGACGAGTTACGAAAGGAGAAAAACTATGGATCGACGCACCCTCATGAAGACCCTGATAGCGGGGCTTGGTGCCAGTGCACTGCCGCTTGCGCCTCTGGTATTTGCGCGGGAGGCAGAGGTTGATAGTGCTAACAGCGAAAAGCCATTCAGCTATGCGTGGCTGAAAGGCTATGCCCGTGAGTTGGCAGAGCACCCTTACATCTCCCACGAAGGCGAGTTGCCCGAAAGTCTCAAACAGATCAGCTGGGACGACTACCAGGCCATCCGGTTTCGCAAAGATCACGCCCTCTGGGCCGACAGCGACTCGGCCTTTCAAGCGCAACTCTTCCATTTGGGGCTGTATTTTCAATCGCCCGTCACGCTTCAAGAGGTGATTGACGGAAAGGCCACCGTTCTCAGGTATAACCCGGATTATTTTGCCTACGAGGGTAAGCAGCCACTCGGCGACCTTCCAGCCAACCTGGGCTATGCCGGCTTCCGCCTGCACTATCAAACCGACTTCTCCCGCGATCTGGCTGCGTTCCTTGGTGCCAGTTACTTCCGTGCAGTTGGTTCCGAAATGCAGTACGGCATGTCGGCCCGTGGGTTGGCCATTGATACCGCAATAGACGGCGAAGAGGAGTTTCCCCGGTTCAGAGCCTACTGGCTGGAAAGACCAAAGCCAGGCAGTCACGTGATGCGGGTATGGGGTTTGCTCGATTCGCCCAGCACCACGGGGGCATACGCCTTTGTTCTCGACCCCGGGCGTAACATGGTGATAGATGTAGATGTGGCGCTTTACCCCCGAACTGAAATGAAAAGAGCCGGCATTGCACCGCTGACCAGCATGTATCAGGTGGGTGAAAACAGCCGGCGCATGGATTACGACTGGCGCCCCGAGATTCACGATTCCGATGGCCTGGCTATGCTTTCTGGTAGTGGCGAATGGCTCTGGCGGCCCCTCGAAAACCCGGCCCATCTGCGCTTTAACAGCTTCAGCGATAACAACCCCCAAGGCTTTGGCTTGTTGCAGCGGGATCGGAACTTTGATCACTATCAGGACGACGGCGTGTTCTACGAGCGCCGCCCCAGTGTATGGGTGCAGCCGAAAGGCCAGTGGGGCAAGGGCAGTATTGATCTGGTGGAAATTCCAACCGTCGATGAAACCTTCGACAACATTGTGGCCTTCTGGCACCCGGAGGAACCATTAAAACCGAACCAGGAATACCTGTTCGCCTATCGCTTACACTGGGGTGAGCATGCGCCGGTTAATCCGAGCGAGTTGGCAATTGTCGAAGCAACCCGCACGGGACTGGGCGGCGTGATCGGTCAGAAACGTGAGTATTTTTCCTGGCGCTTTGCCGTGGATTTCGCCGGAGGTGTGCTGAGCATGCTGGGGGGAAACGCGGAGGTAGAGCCCGTTATAACCGTAAGCCGGGGAGAGGTGGAAATTACCTCGGCGCGGCCATTGTCTGCAATCGACGGGTATCGGGCAATGTTCGATCTGGTTCCGGGCGAGTCGGAAGAGCCCATTAATATACGGATGTATCTACGCCTGGGCGATGAGCCGCTCACGGAAACCTGGGTCTACCAATACACGCCGCCACCGCTTTCAGAGCGAAAGTTGTACTGAGAGATCAGAATCTATAATTCCACTTTGCTATGGATTGTTTACAATAGAAAGCCCGGATTGTTGACAATCCCGCCAGTCCAGCGTAAATTTCGACTCTATCAAGGCCACATTGTCGACAAACCATGCTGGATACTGCACCTCAAACCTACACTCGCGCTGATGAAGCCTTTGATTGTCTGCAAACGGCAATCGTAAAGGGGGATCTTGCGCCGGGCGACAAAATCGGCGAACTGGATCTCTGCTCCCGCTTCGATCTGACCCGTGGCCCGCTCCGGGAGGCCCTTGGCCGGCTGGAGTCCCGCGGGCTGCTAGTGCGACGCCCCCATGCGGGTGTGCGGGTGGTCTCGTTAAGCACCACCGAGTTGGTTGAGTTGTATCGCATACGGGAAATCATGGAAGGCCTTGCCGCACGCCAGGCTGCAGAGCGCATGACTGACCAGGAGATTGCCGACCTCCAAGCCACCCTCGATGCCCACGAAACCATGATCGACGAAGCCCACGGGCAGGCCTATTATCAGGCTGAAGGGGATTACGATTTTCACCACCGCATTGCCACGGGCAGCCGGAACACCAAACTGGCTCAGATGCTACTGGGCGATCTCTATTACATGGTGCGAATGTACCGTTACCGGTTAAGCACCTCCGCTGGTCGCCCCCACCGAGCCCTCGGTGAACACCGCCGTATAGTTGAAGCCATTGCCCAGCGTGATGGTGAGCTCGCAGAATTTCTGATGAAAAGACACATCAACGCCGCTCGAGAAAACATCGAGAAAAAAATTCAGGAAGGCGTTTTAACCATCTGATAAGAGAGGAATAACCATGTCCAATAAGCTCTCCCCAGGCGCGCGTTTTCGCAAAGCCTTGAACGATAACAAACCCCTCCAGATTGTAGGCACAATTAACGCCTACGCGGCCATGATGGCCGAACGCGTAGGGCACCAGGCTATCTACTTGTCTGGTGGTGGCGTGGCGAACGCCTCTTATGGCTTGCCAGACCTGGGCATGACCAGCCTGAACGATGTCGTTGAAGATGTACGCCGTATCACCGCAGCCACCGAACTGCCGCTGCTGGTGGATATTGATACGGGTTGGGGTGGGGCATTCAACATTGCCCGCACTATCCAGCAGATGGAACGCGCAGGCGCCGCCGCCGTACATATTGAAGATCAGGTAGCCCAGAAGCGTTGCGGACACCGCCCGAACAAGGAAATAGTTTCAAAAGACGAAATGGTTGATCGTATCAAAGCCGCTGTGGACGCCCGTTCAGATAAAGACTTCTTCATCATGGCCCGCACCGATGCCTTCCAGAAAGAAGGCCTGGAAGCGGCCATCGATCGCGCCAAGGCCTGCATTGAAGCCGGTGCTGATGGTATTTTTGCTGAAGCGGTTACCGAGCTGGAACACTACAAAGCGTTTTCCGAAGCACTGGGCGACGTCCCTTTGCTGGCCAACATTACCGAGTTTGGCGCCACCCCTCTTTATAATCGCAAAGAGCTGGGTGAGGCCGGTGCCAGCATGGTTCTGTACCCGCTGAGCGCCTTCCGCGCCATGAACAAAGCGGCCGTTACCGTGTACCAGAACATTCTTGAGAAGGGCGATCAGAAAGACGTAGTTGATCTGATGCAGACCCGTATGGAACTCTACGATTACCTGAACTATCACGACTTTGAGCAGAAGCTGGACCAGCTGTTCCAGCAGTCAAAATAATTAGAGGAGAGATATCCATGGCAGAAGCAAAGAAACTCGGTGGCGCAGGCCTTCGCGGACAGGTAGCTGGTGAAACTGCACTGTGCACTGTTGGTAAAACCGGAACCGGCCTGACCTATCGTGGTTACGACGTAAGCGATCTGGCAGACAATGCCCAGTTTGAAGAGGTAGCCTATCTGCTGCTGCGCGGCAAGCTACCGAACCAGCAGGAACTGGACGCTTACAAGAAGAAGCTCCAGAGCCTGCGTGGACTGCCTGCAGCACTCAAGACCGTTCTTGAGCAGATCCCCAAAGATGCTCACCCCATGGACGTTATGCGCACCGGCGCCTCCATGCTGGGCAACCTGGAAACCGAGAAGGACTTCAGCGAGCAGGACGACAAAATCGACCGCATGCTGGCTCTGTTCCCGGGCATCATCACCTACTGGTACCGCTTCGCCCACGAAGGCGTGCGCATCGAGACCGACAGTGATGTGGATTCCATTGGCGGTCACTTCCTCGAACTGCTCCACGGCAAGAAGCCCAGCGAGCTGCACGAGCGTGTGATGAACGTCTCCCTGATTCTGTACGCCGAGCACGAATTCAACGCCTCCACCTTCACGGCTCGCGTGTGTGCGTCTACGTTGTCTGACATTCACAGCTGTGTAACCGGCGCCATCGGTACCCTGCGCGGCCCACTGCACGGCGGCGCGAACGAAGCGGCGATGGAACTGATTCAGAGATTCCAGACACCAGATGAAGCGGAAGAAGGCCTGATGGGCATGCTGGCTCGCAAGGAAAAGATCATGGGCTTCGGCCACGCGATATACAGCGAATCCGATCCGCGCAACGTGATCATAAAAAAGTGGTCAGAAAAGCTGGCTAAGGAAGTGGGCGATACGGTTCTGTATCCGGTATCCGTGCGCTGTGAAGAAGTAATGTGGCGCGAGAAGAAATTGTTCTGTAACGCCGACTTCTTCCATGCCTCGACCTATCACTTCATGGGCATTCCCACTGAACTGTTCACGCCGATTTTTGTTATGTCTCGCGTATCCGGCTGGACGGCACACGTGAAAGAGCAGCGTGAAAACAACCGGATCATTCGCCCGAGTGCGGACTATACCGGGCCGGAGCATGCTGAGTGGGTGCCGCTAGAGAAGCGAGCCTAAAAAGCGACCCCCTCTCCCCCGACCCCTCTCCCGCAAGGGGCGAGGGGATAAAGATCAAAGCACCCCTCTCCCTAACCCTCTCCCGCAAGGGGAGAGGGAACAGTGATTTTACTCCCCTCGCCCCTTGCGGGAGAGGGGTCGGGGGAGAGGGGGAAATACAACAGATTCAGTCAGAGTAACGTCCATGAACACCAATTACCGCAAACCCCTACCAGGCACCGACCTGGACTATTTCGATACCCGCCAGGCCGTTGAAGACATTCAGCCCGGCGCCTACGACAAACTTCCATACACCTCCAGAATTCTGGCGGAGCAACTGGTTCGCCGCTGCGACCCGGATGCGCTGACGGATTCCCTCAAGCAGTTCATCGAGCGCAAACGTGATCTCGACTTCCCCTGGTACCCGGCTCGCGTGGTTTGCCACGACATCCTGGGCCAGACAGCTCTGGTGGATCTCGCCGGCCTGCGCGACGCCATTGCCGAGAAGGGTGGTGACCCCGCAAAAGTAAACCCGGTGGTTCCCACCCAGCTGATCGTGGATCACTCTCTGGCTGTTGAGCACGCTGGTTTCGAGGAAGACGCGTTCGAAAAGAACCGTGAAATCGAAGACCGCCGCAACGACGACCGCTTCCACTTCATCAACTGGACCAAAAAAGCGTTCAAGAACGTGGATGTTATCCCCCCAGGTAACGGCATCATGCACCAGATCAACCTGGAGAAGATGTCTCCGGTAGTTCAGGCCCGTGCCGATGGCGAAGGCAAGAAAGTGGCCTTCCCGGATACCTGCGTAGGCACAGACAGCCACACGCCAATGGTTGATGCTCTTGGTGTTATCTCTGTTGGTGTTGGTGGCCTGGAAGCCGAGAGCGTAATGCTTGGCCGTGCTTCCATGATGCGCCTGCCGGATATCGTAGGTGTAGAGCTGACAGGAAAGCTGCAGCCAGGCATCACCAGTACCGATATGGTATTAGCTTTGACTGAATTCCTGCGTACAGAGCGCGTAGTAGGTGCCTATCTCGAATTCTACGGCGAAGGCGCAGACAGCCTGACCATTGGTGACCGTGCGACGATTTCCAACATGACACCGGAATACGGCGCAACGGCGGCCATGTTCTACATCGATGGCCAAACCATCGACTATCTGAAGCTGACCGGCCGTGAAGACGAGCAGGTAGCTTTGGTAGAAAAGTTCGCCAAGCACACAGGCCTGTGGGCAGACGCCCTGAAGACGGCAGAGTATGAGCGTGTTCTGAAGTTCGATCTGTCTACCGTTGTGCGCACACTGGCTGGTCCTTCCAATCCACATGCGCACTTGCCAACCTCCGAGCTTGCTGCACGTGGCATCGCCAGTGAGTGGGAGCAGGAAGAAGGCAAAATGCCGGATGGGGCTGTAATCATCGCTGCCATCACCAGCTGCACCAACACCAGTAACCCCCGTAACATGGTTGCTGCCGGTTTGATTGCCCGTAACGCCAACAAATTGGGCCTCACCCGCAAGCCCTGGGTGAAATCCTCTCTGGCACCGGGTTCTAAAACCGTTGAAATGTACCTCAACGATGCCGGGTTGTTGCCCGAGTTGGAAGATCTAGGCTTCGGTGTGGTGGGGTTCGCCTGCACTACCTGTAACGGCATGAGCGGCGCACTGGATCCGGTTATCCAGAAAGAAGTGGTTGATCGTGATTTGTACGCAACGGCAGTGCTCTCCGGTAACCGTAACTTCGACGGCCGGATTCACCCCTACGCCAAGCAGGCATTCCTTGCTTCACCGCCTTTGGTGGTGGCATACGCCATTGCTGGAACCATCCGCTTCGATATCGAAAAAGATACGCTGGGGTACGATAAAGAAGGTAATCCAGTCACCCTGAAAGATATCTGGCCGGATGATGCAGAAATCGACGCCATTGTGAAAAAGTCGGTGAAGCCGGAACAGTTCCGCAGCACCTACATTCCAATGTTCGACGTAACCCAGGAAGCCCACGCCAACATCAGCCCGTTATACGATTGGCGCCCAATGAGCACCTACATCCGTCGCCCGCCATACTGGGAAGGCGGCATGGTTGGCGAGAAGCAGCTCAAAGGCATGCGCCCGCTGGCGGTTCTGCCAGACAACATCACCACAGACCACCTGTCGCCGTCCAACGCCATCATGATGGACAGCGCAGCCGGTGAATACCTGCACAAAATGGGTGTGCCGGAAGTGGACTTTAACTCTTACGCAACCCACCGCGGCGACCACCTGACCGCCCAGCGCGCAACCTTTGCCAACCCGAAACTGTTCAACGAAATGGTGTTGGATGAAAACGGTAAAGTGAAGCAGGGCTCTCTGGCGCGTATCGAGCCGGAAGGCAAGGTTACTCGCATGTGGGAAGCCATCGAAACCTACATGGAGCGCAAGCAGCCGCTGATTATTATCGCCGGCGCTGATTATGGTCAGGGTTCCTCCCGGGATTGGGCAGCCAAAGGCGTGGCATTGGCCGGTGTTGAGGCCATCGTTGCCGAAGGCTTTGAGCGCATCCACCGCACCAACCTGGTAGGTATGGGTGTTATGCCACTGCAGTTCGAAGAAGGCACAACGCGCAAAACCCTGAGTATTGATGGCACGGAAATTTTCGATGTTGAAGGAAAGCCTGCGCCCGGCGCCAAGCTGACTCTCATCATCACCCGCAAAGACGGAAGTTCTGAGAAGGTGCCCGTTATTTGCAGACTGGATACTGCAGAGGAGTTGCACATTTATTCAGCGGGAGGCGTATTGCAGCGCTTTGCTGAGGACTTTCTTCAGTCCGAAGGTGCGGTTTGAACAATGAGGGCAATGAAATGAGTCACGCACCGCAAATCAAAGTCCCCGCCACTTACATCCGTGGCGGCACCAGCAAAGGTGTGTTTTTCCGATTGGATGATCTCCCTGAGAGGGCCCGTACACCGGGCCCGGCCAGGGATAACCTGTTGCTGCGTGTGATTGGCAGCCCAGACCCCTACCAGAAGCAAACCGATGGTATGGGCGGTGCTACATCCAGCACCAGCAAAACCGTAATCCTGAGCAAAAGCACTCAGCCAGATCACGATGTGGACTATCTGTTCGGGCAAGTGAGCATCGATAAGCCCTTTGTGGACTGGAGCGGCAACTGCGGCAACCTCACGGCAGCCGTCGGCGCCTTTGCGATTAACAGTGGCTTCGTCGCAAACGACCGCATTCCGGAAAACGGCACGGCGGTGGTGCGCATCTGGCAGGCCAACATCCGCAAGACCATCATTGCCAATGTGCCTATCACCAATGGTGAGGTGCAGGAAACCGGTGACTTTGAGCTGGACGGAGTCACGTTTCCCGCAGCTGAAGTGCAAGTGGAATTCATGGACCCGGCCGATGGCGAAGGCTCAATGTTCCCCACTGGCAATCTGGTGGACGAACTGGAGGTGCCAGGTGTTGGCACCTTGCAAGCCACCATGATCAATGCCGGTATTCCTACGGTGTTTATCAATGCGGAGGCTGTCGGCTATAAAGGCACGGAGCTGCAGGACGACATCAACAGCGATCCCAAAGCCCTGGCGATGTTTGAAAGCATTCGCGCCCACGGCGCTGTGAAGATGGGGCTGATCCAGAACATCGAAGAAGCAGCCGCCCGGCAGCACACGCCAAAAGTGGCTTTCGTGGCACCGTCGGCGGAGTACACTTCATCGAGCGGAAAGAAGATTGCTGCAGGTGACATCGATGTACTGGTGCGCGCTCTTTCCATGGGCAAGCTACACCACGCTATGATGGGCACAGCCGCAGTCGCCATCGCAACCGCAGCAGCCATTCCCGGAACACTGGTGAACCTGGCGGCAGGCGGCGGTGATCGCACCTCAGTCACCTTTGGCCATCCGTCAGGCACCCTGCAAGTCGGGGCAGAAGCCAAAGAAATAAACGGCCAATGGACGGCTACCAAAGCCATCATGAGCCGCAGTGCGCGCATACTGATGGAAGGCTGGGTTAGGGTGCCTGGAGATAGCTTCTAGCAGTAAGTGAAAAACGGGTAACCGGCTCCTTTCGATCATTGTGCGTCAAGTTTGCTAGGCTGTAGTAAGCAGACAGTCAAATCGAAGGAGTCGGTATTATGTCAGCCACATTCGATCTCAACGAACGCCCCGATTACGATGAAGCCCTCCAGAAAATCGCCGATTACGTCCTTACCTATAAAGTAGAAAACAAAGAAGCCTGGAACACGGCGCGCCTTTGCCTGATGGATACGCTCGGCTGCGGCCTGCTGGCTTTACGCTTTCCGGATTGCACCAAACACCTGGGGCCGATCGTGGAGGGCACGATTGTTCCCCATGGTGCCCGCGTTCCAGGTACCTCATTCAGGCTCGATCCTGTGAAAGCAGCCTGGGACATTGGTTGTATCGTGCGCTGGCTAGACTATAACGACACCTGGTTGGCAGCGGAATGGGGGCACCCCTCAGATAACCTTGGCGGCATACTGGCAGTGGCGGACCATCTGTCGCAAAAGCGTGTTGCAGAGGGGAAAGCACCGCTTACCATGCGTGAAGTTCTCGAAGCCATGGTTATGGCCCACGAAATCCAGGGCGTGTTCGCCCTTGAAAACTCTTTCAATCGCGTGGGGTTGGATCACGTTATCCTGGTGAAAGTGGCTTCAACAGCCGTCACCGCGAAGCTCATGGGTGCCACTCGTGAGCAAATGCTGGCGGCGCTTTCTCATGCCTGGATTGATGGCCAGGCGCTACGAACATACCGCCACGCCCCGAATGCCGGGTCCCGGAAATCCTGGGCAGCGGGTGATGCCACCTCCCGTGCCGTTCGCCTTGCGGATATTGCCATGCGGGGTGAGATGGGGGTTCCCAGCGCGCTCACAGCACCCCAGTGGGGTTTCTACGATGTCCTTTTTAGCAAAACCAATAAAGACCAAGCCCTGAAACCGGAAGACAAACGCCGGTTTTCCCTGCCACAGAAGTTTGGTTCCTACGTGATGGAAAACATACTCTTCAAAGTATCTTTCCCGGCAGAATTCCACGCCCAGACAGCGGCCGAAGCGGCTGTAACGCTTCATCCACAAGTTAAAGACCGGCTCGATCAGATCGACCGAATTGTAGTAACTACCCACGAGTCAGCCATACGCATCATTTCCAAGGTCGGTAAATTGGCAAACGCTGCAGATAGGGATCACTGCCTTCAATATATGGTGGCTGTGCCATTAATTTTTGGTGATCTGGTGGCCGAGCATTACGAAGACAGCTTTCACGAGGCCAACCCTCTCATTGATGAGCTCAGAGACAAGATGGAAATTGTCGAGGATGAACGTTACACCCGCGAGTATCTCGAAGCAGACAAGCGTTCAATCGCGAATGCTATCCAGGTGGTCTTCAAGGACGGCTCCAGTACAGAGCAGGTAGCTGTGGAATACCCGATAGGTCACCGCAGGCGAAGGGAGGAAAGTATTCCACTGCTATCAGACAAGTTCCGAGCTAATCTGGCGACCCGTTTCCCGGCGCAACGGTGCGAGCAGATCTTCGAAGTCTGCAAGAACCAGAAGAGCCTGGAGAATACCCCGGTTCAGGAGTTTGTGGGGATGTTCGTTATCTGATCTGGCCGAAGAGTGTTTATTTTCTGCCCGGAGATAGCGGCTTAACATTGTCCGGCACACCAAGGTTTTCCCTGTGGCCAGATTGCTCGTCAGGGAAAATCTTGGCCAGCCTGCTGTCAATACGCTCCAGTGCTTCCGCCATGCGAATCAGCGCCTGGCCTACACCAGCCAAATCGCCAGAAGTCCCGGCATGCTCTGGCGCCGGGTGCTCCCGTTTCTTCACGTCGGTCAACTTCGGGGTGTTCGCGGGCAGATCATCGCCCAGCAAATCCTTGCGTATGGATTTGAGATCATGGGGGTCAATAAATGGCCGGTCCTCTGAGTAGGCGCACATCATCATGCCGTCACACAGTTTGTTAATCAGCCGTGGGATGCCTTTGCTCAGCTTGTGAATTTCGCGAACTGTGTCCACATCAAACAACTTGTTGCCGCCGTGACCGGAAACCAGAAGCCGGTAATCAATATATTCAGCGGTTTCTTTCGGAGAGAGGCCTTCCAGGTGGAAGAACAGCTTTACCCGCTGGGCCAGCTGCGGAATGTCCAGAACGGCCTGCTTCAGTTCGGGCTGCCCAAGCAGAATAACCCGCATTGAAGGCCCACCCATGCTTTCCATGCCGGCCAGCATGCGGATATCTTCAAGGTTTTCCCGGGTAAGGTTTTGCGCTTCATCAATCGTGAGCACCACAGGGGTGCCAGCTTTTGCCATTTGCTCCAGGTAGTCAGAGATCTGGAAAAGCATGGCTACCTTGCTCTCGTCTTCTACCTTCACACCGGCCTTGCGAAGGATCAGACCAAACAGATCCTTGGACTCAAGGTTTGTGTAGGAAATGTTGAGTAGCTTCAGGTTGCCCTCAAGATTGCGAATGGTCTTTTTAAGCAATGTTGTCTTGCCCGAACCAATCTCTCCGCTGATAACCACGAAGCCCTCAGAGCTCCAGATCGCCGAAGACATGTATACATAAGCTCGCGAATGTTGTTGGCTCATGTAAATGAAGTCGTCTTCCGGTGTAATGCGGAAGGGATGTCTATGGAGACCGAAAAATTCCAGATACATAGATAATTCCTGTTCAGCTCATTGCCCTGAATCAGGCGAGGCGAATCATTTGATCGCTGCGCAACAGGGTTTTGTCTGGTTCGTAGGCATTATAGCTTTCACTAACGGTTCCAAACCGGAAGTCTCCAAGCAAACGCTCAAGACGACCGTAACACTGGTCCAGGTTAGTATAATGCCGGAAGCGGGAGAACCAGCTTGCGTTATCGTAACGTGGTTGCTCGGGATCGATTTCCCAAGGGTGCAGATAAAACATTTGCGGCCGCGCGCCAAAACCAGAAGCATTGCGAAACAAGTATCGGAATACCGGGTAAGGGAACTGGCGAAAATAGCCTCCACCCGCCGCTGGTATTGAAAGCCCCATGATGTGTGCTGTGGTTAATGGGAACTCACGGATAATTGCACCGCTGGCGGTCTGGATAGAGTAGGGGGCGGTCGGGGAATCAGGAATGCCGTAGTTATCATGCCGAATCGGGAAAATGCTCGAATCCCAGGTAAACCCCGCTTCACTCAATATATCCAGCGCCCACAGAGAGTCACGGGTAATAGAGTAGCTGGCGGCACGATAGCCATCGACAGATTTGCCAGTGATGTCCTCAAGGAGCGCCTTCGAGCGAATGGTTTCTTCTCGAAACACTTCCTGAGTCTGGTTGTAAATGAGCTGGTGGCTGTATCCATGGGACGCTATTTCATGGCCATGATCGGATAATTTCCGAATCAGGGCAGGAAATCTCTCAGCAACCCAGCCGAGCACAAAAAACGTTGCCTTCACCTGATGCTTGTCAAAAAGCGCCAGCAGTCGCTCAGTGTTTTGCTCCACACGGGAGGGTAGTGAGTCCCATTGCGCTGGGCGAATCACACCCGATAGAGCGGCAACGTGGAAGTAATCTTCTACGTCTATGCTCATAGCGTGCAATGGTTGAGGTCTTTCCTGACTTGGCATGGGTACTCCTTTCCAGTGGTACCAATAAAAAAACAGTACCTGAGCGTTAATTTTCACTTACTGCCCGCGCAAATACAATTCTTGATGCAAGTAAAGTCTGCTTGCGACGAAAAACAATGTAAAACTGTGTAACCAAAAGATACAATGAGTTGAGATTCGATGTTGGCCGGCGCAAAATGGGCCACGTAAAAAAAGGAACCGGTGGAAAGGGTGTCGCTCAAAGCTAAACTGAGCGCGGTCTGCCGGAGAATTTGATGTTGGTCTGGCGCAGGTTGTTGTGCAGACGACAAGGAAGTTCCGCGTGACGTATATACGGTTCAGAAAACACTATCTTCATATCCCCTATCTGGTGCTCGCTGCGCTGGAATTTGTCGTTCTATATGCGATTTTCGCTTCTCTGGGGTTGCTGCTTTCCATTGCAGGTGTTGGTTACCCTTCGGTTGATACAAATGTCCTTTCTGCAAGCTTGTTCGCGCTTATTTTGAGTTGTGGAACTCTGGCTATGGGCGGTTATCTCGCCATGGTCCACGAGAGTCTTTCTGCCTTGTTTTTTCGCACACTGGTTGCCTACTGCTTTGTAGGTGGAATCGGCTTGAAACTTCTTTACCTGGTTGTGCCAACCGCAAACCCGGGCAGTACCAATCTGTTTTGGGCCGTAATTTGCGCATCACTGATTGTTATCCTGTTAAGGCTTATATTCCTGCGAGTTGTCGATTCGGAGAAACTCGTTCGTCGTGTAGTGATCTTTGGTGCCGGAGATTTTGCAGCCAATCTTCTCGATGAGTACGAGCGCAACATGCGCGCGCTTGGGGTACGTATTATTGGTTGTATCTCCGACAACCCTAACGGGGCTGTTGGTGCCGATAAACTATTGCCTACGCCTTACGATTTCTACCAGTTTTGTCGGCAAAACAAGGTTTCTGAAATTGTCATTGCCCAGCAGGAGCGGCGCCGAAATGAGGGAGGATGGCTGCCGGTGCCGGATCTGATGGAGTGTAAACTTCGTGGTATTGCCATCACCAACGGCGTAGATTTCTACGAGCGAGAGCTGAAAAAAGCGAAGCTCGATATGGTGCATCCCTCCTGGATTGTATTTTCGGAAGGTTTTAAAGCATCAAAATCCCGGGCTTTCGCCAAGCGATCTCTGGATTTGTTGATCAGTCTCACGCTCCTTGCTGTGATGATACCTTTTATTATTCTCACAGCGATTGCGGTGTTTCTGGAAACCGGGCGGCCCATACTCTATAGCCAGACTCGCGTGGGCATGCTGGGTAAAGAATTTCGCATCTACAAGTTTCGCAGTATGCGCCAGGATGCAGAGAAGGACGGCAAAGCTCAATGGGCCTCAGCGAATGACAATCGGATTACCCGGGTAGGTGCATTCATACGCAACACCCGTCTGGATGAACTACCGCAAATCTATAATGTGATCAAAGGCGAAATGAGCATCGTCGGGCCGCGCCCGGAAAGGCCAGAGTTTGTCTCTGAACTGAAAGAGAAGATTCCGTTTTACGATACCCGGCATTATGTAAAACCTGGCCTGATGGGTTGGGCACAACTTAAATATCCCTATGGTGCATCCGTTGAAGACGCCCGGGGCAAGCTGGAGTACGATCTTTACTACTCCAAAAATCACAGCCTTTTGATGGATTTTCTGATCATGATCCAAACTGTGGAAGTGATCCTCCTGGGTAAAGGCGTACGGTAACGGTTCTGTCATACTGAACTATAGAACAACAAAGGATTGGAGGGCGTTTATGACTAGTTTCACGTTTATGCGGATGGGCTTGGTTGCAATTCTGGGTCTGCTTGTCACTGCCTGCGCAGGGCTGCCGTCTTCCGCCGAAATGCCTCCGGCATCCGAGCTGGAGGCAGAGCCTTATGAGATAGGCGTTGGGGATACCATCTCTATCCACGTTTGGCGCAACCCGGAATTGGGGCAATCGATTGTGGTTCGCCCAGATGGTTATATCTCCATGCCTCTGATGGGTGATGTGAAAGCCGAAGGTAAAAAGCCTGAGCAGTTGGCTGCGGAAATCAGTGACAACCTTGGCGAGTTTATCCGCACACCAGAAGTCACAGTGATGGTTACCAACCCACTCAGTAAAGAGTTCCGTAACCGGATTCGCGTAACCGGCCAAGTGGGAGCGCCCCAGTCAGTAGCTTTTCAGCCCGGCATGACTGTTCTCGATGTTGTACTGATGGCGGGTGGCGTTACGGATTTTGCAGCGGATAATCGCGCCATTTTGCATCGCGAGATCAACGGCGAGTATAAGAGCTTTGGTTTGGACCTCGAAGCCATTCTCACCGATGGCGATATGCGCACGAATCATAGTTTGCAGCCAGGGGACGTTATAAGCGTGCCACGCAAGCAGTTGTTCCGAGGCGAGCTCTGATGGATCTACAGTTCATTCTCGACACCCTCCGCGCGGTAAAGCTTGAGCTTTACCGGCACAGGCTGGCTGCGGTAATCATCTTTATGACCGTGACCGCAGGGGTGTTGACGCTGGGCTATGTAACACCGAAAAGCTATACCTCCCAGGCTGTTCTGTACGCAGACCAATCCAATATTCTGCAGCCATTGCTGCGGGGCCAGGCTGAGGTTACCCAGCTTGATCGCATCAATGAAGCTCGGGAAATGATGCAGAGCCGAACATTCCTTGAGCAGATCGCTCTGGATACCGGGCTTATCCGGGGCGGCGAAACCGATGCTATTCGAAATGGAAAAATCAGCGACTTGCGCAAGCAGGTTGGTATTCGGGTATCCAACCGGAACTTCCTCGAGCTAAGTTACACAAGCGGTAGCCCGGACGAATCGTTTCAGGTTCTCAGCGCGGTGCTGAACCGCTTTATCGAACGTACTGTGCGCAAAAAGCGTTCCGAGAGTCAGGGTGCGTTTGAGTTTATAGATTCTCAGGTTAAGTCCTATCAGCGCCAGCTTGAAGAGGCTGAGCAGCGGCTGAAGGAATTCAAGTCTGGTAATCAGGACGGCACTGAGAGTAGCGTGCTCGCAAGAATCGAAAATCTCCGCCGGGATATTGAAAACCTCAAGCTGGAAATCCAGCAAACTGAATCCGAAGTCACGCTTACCCGTCGCCAACTGGATAACGAGCAGCCGGTGCGCCGCATCACAGTAGACCCCGGCAAGTCGTCTGCTGAGCGACGGCTGGTTGCTATGCGGCAGGAATTGGACTCATTACTCTTGCGCTACCACGAACGTCATCCCGATGTAGTGAGCATTCAAGACCAGATTGCAGATCTGGAAAGCCGCGTTTCCACGCAAACAGACGATGACCGGGATGGCGGTGTTACCGAGGTATTGGAAAACCCTGTTTACGAGAACCTTAAAATTCAGCTTTCTGATAGCACCACCCGTTTGGCCGTTCAGAAAAACCGCCTGGCCTCACTGGAAAGACTTCTTGATGAGTCGTTTGTTCGCTCGCAACGAGTTGCAGAGAACCAGGCACAGCTTTCAGAGCTAACCCGGGATTACGACGTTACCCGAGATGTCTACGAAGACATGCTGCAGCGCCGGGAAAAAGCTCGGTTGTCTATGACGCTGGACGTTCAGGGTGAGGGTGTAAGCTACAAAATTCAGGAGCCCGCTACATATCCTACGCATTGGGATGGCCTGCAATTGTATCAGGTCGGCCTTGCGGGGCCGTTCCTGGGTAGTGCCATGGTGTTGGGGTTGTTGGTAATGCTCGTGATGTTTGATCAACGTGTTCGCTCGCCCCGTGCTCTGCAATTGGCCTTGCCGGAATCCATTCCCGTGCTGACCAGCATTCCCCATTATAGGAGCACCTGGAAAGATCGCTTGCTACGCAAAGATGTGTTGTCGATTCTGTTGATGCTGGCGGTGTTTATGACAGCGTATCTGGCCGTTCTTGTTTTCAGTGTGATGGGCATAACCCCCGAACAGCTGATTAACAAACTCAGTGAGCTGACCGGTTCAGGGGGAGGCGTCAACTGATGGATGAAAACAAGCTCTACAATGCGCTTCTCAAAAGCCAGGAGCAGCAGCGCCAACTAAAGCATGACCGTGGTGAGGCCAAGTCGGAGGACAACTTTCGAAAAGAGCGCCCCTATGCAGGTTCCGACAGGGACAAACCCAACTGGACCCGAGTTGACACAAACGCCAACGAACATCCACCTACGGTGTATGACTCATCTGTGTCTCTGGCACTGATTGGTAACCCCAGGCCCTGGAGTCGTGAGCAGTTACGCGAGCGGAAAATAATTTATTCCGGCATGGCTGATAAAGAAGTCATGGATGCCTACCGGGAGCTGCGTATACAGCTGCGAAATCGGGCAGGTGAAGGCAAAAGCTTCACAGTCATGTTCAGTAGTTTAGGTAGCGGCCCGGGTGGCCTGCTGACAGCATACAACCTGGCGACCGCGTTTGCGTTGGATTCACAGACCTCCGCTTTGCTTGTCGACTGCGACCCTTACAGTAACGAATTGGCAGGATTGGTTTCCAGCCCTATGGAAGCGGGCGTTACGGATTTTGTTGCCGATCGGTCGATGGCTATCAAATCCATCCTCTATTCCAGTGGTGTCGAGCGGCTAACAGTGATCCCTGCAGGCACCCAGGCATCTTCCGCAGTTGAGCTGTTCTCTGCCGTGCGTATGCGAGAATTGATGACCGAACTGAAAGCTCGTTATCCGGATCGCTGCATTGTCCTGAATGCACCCCCTTTCCGGGAAAATACCGAAGCACGGATTCTTGAACGTTTTGCAGATCAGATAGTATTTGGCGTTCCATTCGGAGAAGTCACCGCAGAAGTCATTGAAGATTCCGTGGATGCGCTTGGATCTGATAAATTCTCCGGCCTGATTTTTCAGGAGTAGCACGGTGGAGCAACGAGCAGGGATAGCAAGCAATTTCCGTCTCACCAGTCTACTGGCGGGATCATGCTGTGCCATCTGGTCTTTCGCAGCCCCGGCGCAGAGCCTCAGTGACGACATTTCGGTGCTCTCTGGTTCTGCGTCAGTATTCACGGCTGTTACACACACACGCACAGACCAAGGCACATACACAGATACAAACACAGAGCCAGGAGTGGGTTTGTCCGGGGTTGTAGGTGGCACTCTGGAGCGAGGCGCTAATGCGTTGACACTGCAGTATGGCGGCACGGTTGATACCAGTTGGGAGTCTGCCGACTCAGATCAGTCAGATAACAGCACCATTACCGGGGCCGCTCTTTACACCCACCAGGACCCCGGCAGTCGGTTAGATTTTAATCTGGGCCACACAGTCAACTCCGTACGCAACGACACAGGATTTGTGGTTAACCCTTCGAGCTATGACGTGCAGAACAATTTGAGCGGGGGAGCCGGGCTAAGGTTTTACCCTGGCGAGCTCACAACACTGCGTTTTTCAGGCCAGGCGGGTCGCTCGTTTGGCGAGGACACGTTAAACGATCAGAAGTCGGTCACGGCCAGCAGCCAATTGTCACGAAGGCTGACCGAACGCTCCACGGGCAGCCTTAACGCCAGCCGCAGCTGGTCTGAAGAGCGGCGCACAGATATAACCATAGACACAGTACAACTCGTTTACAGCTATGAAGCAGAAGGCGGCTTCTTCAGCATCGGAGGCGGTGGTAGCAAGGCAAATTCAGAATACCCGGACGGTACAGTCAGTGAAAACGAGGCGATAACCGGCTTTTTGGAGCGCTCCTGGGTGACTTCCGATTGGCGAACAGCCATAGCGTACGATCGAAGTATGTCTGATAGCGCCACGGATCTTTCAACAGGTTTGCCCCCGGAGTTTTCATTCCTGCCAGATACTGTTCGGTTGCGAGAGCTGGTTGTTACCGACTCACTACTCTTTACGCACAACAACCAACGGATTTGCGATGTATGTGATCTTGGGATCTATGCCGAAGGCTCAATCCTGGAATCGCAGGTTTCCGGCGCCACCACCCACGAATACCGTGCCGGCACCACCCTTGGGGTTCAGCTTACCGCACTGCAAAGGCTCACGTTCGGATACAGCTGGGAGGCAGATGCAGATGAAGATGCCAATATTATAGTTGAGCAGCTTCACCGCTTTACCACGAGCTGGAGCCGACAGTTGGCCGAAAACACCACCTTTGGAGTTCAGCTCGACCAATCGTATTTGCGCTCGAGCCTGGCCCGGAGTGATGAGGAGCAATTTGAACTGCGTTTTGTGCTGACTCACGGTTTTGCAATGAGCAGGCAGCGTTGATAGCTAGTAAAGCTAAGGGTAATAGCGCGGCGACATAACAGTCAGGAATGGAATCATGTTTGAGCAAAAGAAGGAAATACGGCTCCCTTCGGAGACACCACCACAATTGATCGTGGTGATTGATACTGAAGAAGAGTTTGATTGGAGCGCCGAGCCAGACGCCAAGGCAAATCGGGTGTCAGCCATGGCACATATTGATCGTGCCCAAAAGATCTTTAATGAGTACGGCATTCGCCCTTGTTACGTAATTGATTACCCGGTAGCCAGCCAGCCTCAGGGCTATGGGTTGCTCAAGCAGTTTGCCGAGAAAGATCAGTGTGAAATTGGTGCCCACCTCCACCCTTGGGTGAACCCGCCCCAGGAAGAAATTCTGTCCCGCTCAAACATGTATCCCGGCAACTTGCCTGAAGGCCTGGAGCGGGAAAAGCTCCGTGTGTTGCGCGACACCATAGAGCAAAATTTCGGAAAGGCGCCGGTTGCATACAAAGCCGGGCGGTATGGTTTCGGGCCGAATACCACGGGTATTCTTCAGGAATTGGGGTTCAATATTGATCTGTCTGTTTGCCCACCTCTGGATTCGCGGGCAGATGGCGGGCCGGACTATCGTAGATACAACGCGCACCCGTTCTGGTTTGGCGGTTCGGACAAACCTATCCTCGAGATTCCCTGTACTGGTGGGTTTATCGGCTGGGCTCAACCGGTTGCTGTTCCTTTGTATGAGGCCGCGCAACGGCTGCGTAAGTTCAAGGCGCCGGGCATTCTCGCTCGGGTAGGTGCAGTAGACCGGCTAATGCTTTCTCCGGAAGGCTTCACATCTGCCGAGCACATCAAGCTTACAAGAGCGCTTTACAATCAGGGCGTGCGAACATTTACCTGGAGTTTTCACAGCCCCAGCGTAGTCCCGGGCAACACGACTTATGTGCAGAACGAAGCGCAGTTAAAGGTGTTTCTGGACAGTTTTCGGCAGTTTTTCGATTTCTTTTTCAATGAATTAGGCGGCCAGGCGTCATCGCCCACCCGCATTCGCAAGTATATGGAGAGTAAGGCATGAAGGTGCTAGGGATATCCCCGCTAGACAAAGACTCAACGGTTTCAATTGTTGAAGATGGCAAGATTCTTTTTGCCGCTGGTGAAGAACGTTTCACCAGAACGAAACAGCAGTCGGGCTTCCCCCGCTTGGCTCTGGAAAAAGCGCTTTCATATACCGGCCTCTCCATGAGTGACTTCGATCAGGTGTGTTACCCGTTTCTTACCTGGGAAAATGAACAGAAATTGTTCACAAAGAACCTGGAAGATGAGAAAGCCTTTATCAAAGGTTTTCAGCCGAAGGATCTAGGGCCACAAATCAAAGAAGCATTGGGCCGGGTGCCAGATCGCAACCAGCCGATTCACGGGCTGCAGCACCCCAACGCCATTATGGAAAAGGGCTTTTTGCACAACTCCTACTACAACATGGCAGGCGTGCAGAAGCTGGCGTCTAACAATGCGGCTTTGAAATCCTCCAAGCAGTGGGGCGAGGGCGCTACTGAGTCGTTCCAGCAGTGGGAAAAAGAACTCGTTCAAGGCTTGAGCGAGATGGGTTGGACCAAGCCGGTTAAACGCATGGACCACCACCTGTCTCATGCTGCCAACAGTTTTCTGTGCAGCGGCTATGAGCGGGCACTGTGTGTGACTCTGGATGGTTATGGGTCTGGGTTGGCCGGTTCCGTAAGTGAAGGGCGAGATGGCAAAATACACCGTCTGCACGGGCTCCCTTATCCGAATTCACTAGGAACACTTTACGAGCATGTTACGTCTAGCCTTGGTTTCAAGCCTAGCCGACATGAAGGCAAGATTGTTGGTTTGGCCTCCTATGGCGACCCTGAAATTCTGGGAGAAATCCTTCTCTCTCGCATAGAGCAGAAGCCCGGGGATTTCCGCATTTACGAATCCAATAACGTATTTTTCTCCCGCTACCTGGCATCCAAGTTCCCTAAAATCGACGTAGCTGCAGCTTATCAATATGTGCTTGAAAAAGTAGCCACCAACTACATTCGCTACTGGGTAGAAAAAACCGGCATCGACACCATAGTGCTGTCTGGCGGTGTAACTGCAAACGTAAAACTGAACCAACGTATTTTTGAAATCGAAGGTGTTAACCACATTTTTGTTTATCCGAATATGGGCGATGGAGGCTGTGGAACAGGCGCTGCGCTCTATCACAGCTGGCCGGGCGGAGTTAAACCTTCCATAGCGAACGCTTATATGGGCCCTGATTACTCCGAAGCCGAAATGGAAAAGGCATTGAAGGCGGAAAACCTTCAGTATCGTCGGCCTGAAAATCTTGCTGCTGAAGTTGCCGCGCTGATTCACAGTGGCCAAGTAGTCGCAAGGTTTGATGGCCGTATGGAATACGGCCCAAGGTCCTTGGGGAATCGCTCTATTCTTTATCACGCCCGCGAACCGGAAGTTAACCAGTGGTTGAATAAACGTCTTGGCCGTACCGAGTTCATGCCCTTCGCCCCGGTTACGCTCTACGAAGCTCGAGAGAAGTGCTACCACAACATCAAGGGCGCAGAGCACGCAGCTGAATTCATGACGGTGACCTTCGACTGCACCGACTTCATGAAAGAAAACTGCCCGGCTGCCGTGCACGTGGATGGCACAGCCAGGCCGCAGCTTATCCAGCGTGAAGCCAATCCCGGCTACTACGACATTCTGAGCGAATATGAAAAGCTGAGTGGCATTCCAAGCCTGATCAACACCAGCTTCAATATGCACGAAGAGCCCATCGTCAACTCCCCGGAAGACGGGGTGAGAGCCTTTATTCAGGGTGCTCTGGACTATCTCGCCATAGGTCCATTCCTGGTAAAACATCCGAACCCCGGGCACTGAACAGGCAACGGACGTAGCACCATGACAGCAGGACTGCTGACCGTGACAACAGAACCAGCCAGTAAATGCGCAACCTTGCGCAGCGACTGGCTGGATCTGGAACACCGTGCACAACCCACGGTGTTTCTATCCTGGCAATGGCTAGGGCATTGGCTGCAAGTATACAAGCCAGATGCCTTGGTGCTTCGTGTAATGGAAGGAGAGCGTCTGGTTGGCTTGGGGCTGGTAGTAGAGAGCGAAGAACGCCGGCACGGCCTGTTGAAATCCCGCTGCCTGCGCCTGCATCAAACTGGCCACAAACTACTTGATCAAATCTGGATTGAGTACAACGGGTTTCTGGCTGAACGCGGAAAAGAAGACGCGGTTGCGAAAGCCTCCCTGGAACACCTGTGCCGCACCATGCCTGAATGGGACGAGTTTATTCTGGGGGCAATTGATGCTGACGAGGCAGACCATTACGCGAAAATAACTGGCCTTTACAAGCATCTGCGCTGGGAAGCACCTTGCTTTGGTGTGGATCTTGATAGCTTGCGCCAAAGCGGTGGAACCTATCTCGACACTCTTTCTCGGAACACCCGCCACCAGATAAACCGTGCGCACCGGCTCTATAGCGAGCGGGGCGAGGTAAGCCTGGTCCGCCCTGGCTCCGTAGAGGAGGCCTTGGCTGTATTTGATGCTATTGGTCCCAGGCACCTCGAACGCTGGGGCAATGGGCCGGACCAGAGCGGGTTTGCCAATCCGGATTTCGTGCGGTTCCACCGGGAATTGATTCGTGAACAGTGGGCAGAGGGCGGCGTTGATCTGATCTCTGTAATGGCAGGGGATGAAGAAATTGCTTTTTTATACAACCTGCTCCACAACAAAGTGGTGTATTTTTACCTGGGTGGCATGGCCGTTGAAACCGATAACCGCCTCAAACCTGGCTTGGTGGGCCATGCTCTGTGCATTGAAGACTACCGCAACCAAGGGTTCGACTATTACGACTTTATGGGTGGCGACGAGCGTTACAAATCCAACCTTGGCCACTTTCATCGCAACCTGGTTCAGATTGCCTTGCAGCGCCCCCGCTTCAAACTGAAGCTTGAGGATGTCGCCAGGCGCGCAAGAAACCGCTGGATTGGGGAGGCAAGTGCTAACAATGAACGCTGAGCTTCACCTCCGGGCCTCCAGATTTAACGCATTCCCGGTAAATGACTACAACCAGTATGTTGCAGGGCATGCTGCAGCAACGCCGTACCACCGCAGTGCCTGGTTGCAGGCGACTGAGCAAGCTTATGGTCATACAGGTTGGGTGATCAGCGCGCATCAGAACGAAACTCTGTGCGGCATATTGCCCTTGGTGGAAGTAAAACCACCCATCGGCACCAGCAGCCTTGTGACATTGCCCTTCTGCGATCTTGGCGGTGCACTGGCAGACAACGCAGACATTCGGCAAAGGCTGATATCCGAAGCCAAAACCCTGACTAAAACAAATCGCATCAAAATCCTCGAAATACGTGAGGGTGGTGTGGCGCTTAGCATCGACAAAGATGCCTCAGGCGACCAAAACAAGCAGAGCGCTAGTGCGCTGCCTGGAAACACTAAAGTAAGAATGCTGTGCGACTTACCGGAAAACAGCGAAGCCCTGTTCAAAAGCTACAAGCCCAAGCTGCGGAGCCAGATTCGCAAGGCTGAGAAAAATGGGCTGAGGGCCGAACTGCGAATAGAAGCAAATGCGGTAGATCTGTTTTATGAGGTATTCGCCCAGAACATGCGCAGGCTGGGTTCACCAGTGCATAGCCTGCGGTGGTTTCAGGAATTGAAAGCCGCCTACGGCGAGCACATGCTGATTGGTATTGTTTTCCAGGCCGATAAGCCTGTGGGCGCGGGCATCGTATTGCTGGGGGGTAAAGAAGCCTGCATTCCCTGGGCTTCCACGCTGGAGGAGTTCAACCGGCTTGCGCCCAACATGCTGCTGTACTGGACCTTGTTAAGCCATGTGTGCGATCTGGGGTACACCCGGTTCGACTTCGGCCGATCAACACTGGATGAAGGCACCTACCGGTTCAAGAAACAGTGGGGCGCTCAGCCCTATGAGCTGATCTGGTCGGAATACCCCGCCGGCAAACTTAACCTGCCGAAGGCGGATTCAAATAGCAGTGGGGCATCCGTAGCCTCCAGGCTCCGGCCCCTCATTGAAAACATCTGGCGTCGGCTACCGCTGTCCTTTGCCAACTGGCTTGGACCAAAATTGAGACGATACATTACCTTATGACGTTAGTACTGCTGTTAACCCTGCTTTGCCTTGCCGTACCCGTGTACGTTTACTTCGGGTACCCGGCCATATTGTGGCTGCTCACCCGGGGCCTGCCGGATATCACCCATCGCCGGGGCGAACACAAACCTTCAGTGGCGCTGATTATTTCCTGCTACAACGAAGAAGACGTCATTCGGGAGAAGCTTCAAAACGCACTGGAGCTGGACTACCCCCAAGAGCTGCTGCAGATCATAGTGGTGTCAGACGGTTCAGATGACGGTACCGATGAGGCCGTAAACGAGTTTGAAGATGATCGAGTTCTGTTGATCCGCCAGGAAGGCCGGCTGGGCAAAACCATGGGCATCAACCTTGCCATGGAGCAGGTGAAAGCCGACATCACCGTGTTCAGCGATGCCAACGCCATGTACGCCAGCGATGCCATCAACAAACTGGTGCGCAACTTTGCAGATCTCGATGTGGGTTACGTGGTGGGCGCAGCCTTATACACAGACGGCAACGAGGGCGCCAGCGCCCGCAACGAAAACCTCTACTGGCGCTACGAACTGGCCATCAAAGCCATGGAATCCCGCCTGCATTCCGTAGTGGGCGGAGATGGCGCCATCTACGCCATTCGCACCAAACTGTGGGAGCCGCTGCAGCAGCAGGACATCAACGATTTTGTGAACCCGCTGCAAATCATCGCCAAAGGCTACCGGGGCGTGTTCGATGCAGACGCAAAGTGCTTTGAAGAAACCGCCGGCGATTTTGATCGGGAAGTAGCCCGCAAAGAACGCATCGTAAATCGCAGTATTCGTGGGCTGATGCGGGTAGGGCAGGTAATGAGCCCCGCGAAATCAGGCGTGTTTGCCTTTGAGGTTATCTCTCACAAATTGCTGCGCTGGCTGATCCCTTTGTTCTTGCTTGTGGGTGTTGCAGGAAGCGTACTTTTGGCTTTTTTCGGCCTGGGTCTGTTCAAACTCATCACGGCAGGCACGGTGCTTATGTTAGTGCTAACGCTTGTGGGGCACCTTTCGCAAAATCGCAATGAATTGCCTACCTGGATTGCAACGCCTTATTACTTTGTGATGGTGAACGGCTATGCAGTTCGCGGCATTGTTAAGGCACTTCAGGGGCGGACTCAAGTAACGTGGAATAGTGCCAGAAACAACGAAACAAGGAATTCCGGAGTGTCAGACCAGTGAGCAAGCTACGAGTACTTCAGTTCATCACCCCAGCGGGCTTTTATGGGGCAGAACGCTGGGTTCTGGCGCTGGCCAACAACATCAACCACGATGATGTGATCTGCGATCTTGCAGTCACCCGCGAATCTCCGGATCAGGATCTTTCCGTTGCCGAATACTACCCGCGCACGGATGGCCAGCAGGTTTACTACCTGGAGATGAACGGCCGTTTCGACTTTCGGGTAGTTAGCAGGCTGTGCGAAGTGATCCGCAACAACAAGATCGACGTTATCCATACCCACGGATACAAATCCGACATATTAGGGCTGCTGGCTGCCAAGCGGGCGGGTATTGCTTGCGTAAGCACGCCACACGGCTTCTCCGGTAACGTTGGCTTCAAACTCGCCACATTCATTCGCATCGGCACCTACATGCTTCGCTACTTCGACCGGGTTGTGCCGCTGTCGGAGGAATTGATGGACGATATGAAGCGGTTCAAAGTGCCCGAAGCCAGAACATCGTTTATCCGCAACGGCGTGGATCTCAAAGAGATCGATGCGGCTTTGGCAAGCCTGCCTCAGGGAAATACTACGGATAAAGATTCCCCCGTCATAGGCTTTATCGGCCAAATGATCCCCCGCAAGGGAATACCGGATCTGATAGAGGTTTTTGACCAGATCTTCCAAGCGCAGCCAAACCTGCGTTTGCAGTTGCTGGGTGACGGCAGCCAACGATCAGAGCTGGAACAGCAGGTAGCTCAACTTAAGAGTGTTAACGCCATTGAGTTTTTGGGCTTTCGAAGTGATCGCCTGGAACTGCTTTCCAACTTCAGTTTGTTTGTTATGACCTCCTCACTGGAAGGCATTCCGCGGTGCATGATGGAAGCCATGGCCGTGGGCATTCCTGTAGTTGCCTATGATATTCCCGGCGTTGATCAGCTTGTAGAGCATGGCAAAACAGGCTTACTGGCGCCCTTTGGTGACAAGGCTGCACTGGCGGCATGCTGCAAACAGGTTCTGGAAGATCCCGCGCTGGCGGCCACCCTTAGTCAAAATGCCAGGGAAATGGTGCATGCGCGCTACTCCGCTGCCCGTATGGCCGATGAATATGTAGCCTTGTTCCGAGAGCTGACTGGCAAAGCCAAACCCGTAGCCGCGACACAGTCCCCAGAAAAGCGAGAGGTAGGCTAATGTGCGGGTTCGCCGGTTTCCTTCGCACTGCTTCAACACCTGGCAGAGACGCCCATCAAGGCTGGCTCGACAACATGGGGCAGGCAATCCTTCATCGTGGTCCAGATGCGGGTTCAACGTGGCTCGACGACGCAGTTGGCTTGGTACATCGCAGGCTGAGCATTCTTGATCTCAGCGATGCCGGCACCCAGCCTATGGTATCCACCTCCGGGCGTTACGTGATTGCCTATAACGGCGAAATCTACAACTTTCAGGAACTGCGGGACGACCTTGTAAACCAAGGCCATAGCTTCCGTACGCGCACGGATACCGAAGTTCTACTCGCGCTCTACGAAATTCACGGCCCGGAATGTCTCCAATTACTGAATGGCATGTTCGCGTTAGCCATTTGGGATCGCACAGCAAAAAAACTCTTCCTGGCACGGGATCGCCTTGGCAAGAAGCCACTGTACTTTTACCAAGCCAATGGGCAGTTTGCCTTTGCATCTGAGCTAAAGGCTCTAACACCCGCTCCCTTCGTTAAAACCGAGTTGCGGCACGATGCAATCAAAGACTTTTTTGCTTACCAGTACGTGCCAGACCCCAAAACCATCTACAAAAACGTGCACAAACTGGCGCCCGGCCACTGGTTAGAAACAGATGGCACCCACACACACCAAAAACAGTATTGGGATGTGTCTTTCGGTTCGCCTTCAAGCGCCAGCCTGGATGAATTGCAGGATGGCCTCTACAACCTGATTGACGATGCCGTTCGCCTACGCATGGTGAGCGATGTGCCTCTTGGGGCGTTCCTCAGTGGCGGAATTGATTCAAGCGCAGTGGTTGGCTTGATGGCAGGCCACACCACCACACCCGTGACTACCTGCGCCATAGGGTTTGATTCAAAGCGGTTCGACGAAGTGCACTGGGCCAAGAAAGTTGCCGAGCAATTCAAAACCGATCATCACGAATTCACAGTAAAAGACAATGTCGCCGACAGCCTGGCCAGCATTGCACGGTTCTTTGATGAGCCCTTTGCAGACCCATCTTTTGTACCCACATATTTTGTGTCGCAGTTAGCCAGACAAAAAGTAACCGTGGCACTGGCCGGAGATGGGGGCGATGAGAACTTTGCGGGCTACAGCAAATATTACACGGATCACGTAGAAAACCGACTAAGAGGCCTGTTTTCGGCCGGAGTTCGCCACAATCTATTCCCCGGGCTTGCCCGCTTGGCAGGCTTGATCAACTCCGGTCCAACACGAAAAGCCAAATCCCTTCTGGGAACCCTAGCGCTGGAACCAGACGAAGCATTTTTCATCACAAACAGCTTCTTCCGAAGAGACATTTGGAATGATCTCGTTACAGGTGAGCTAAAGCGGGAAACCCAGGATTACGACCCTGCAGATATCACCCGTGCCCATTACAAGAATGCCGACACAGACGACCATCTATCCAGCATTCTGTACACCGACATAAAAACCTACCTTCCCGGCGATATTCTGGTGAAAGTAGACCGAATGAGCATGGCGAACTCCCTGGAAACCCGTGCTCCACTGCTGGATTACCGGGTGGTGGAGTATGCTGCGCAGATACCCGCAGCACTGAAGCTAAATGGCAAAGAAAAGAAGTACATTCTGAAGAAAGCTTTTGAGCGTATGCTGCCGGAAGACGTTCTGTACAGGAAAAAAATGGGCTTTTCGGTGCCCTTAGCCCATTGGTTGCGCCATGAACTGAGGCCTACTGTTGAACAGCTGTTGTTAGCGCCAAATAGCGGCGTGGCCAACTTTTTTGAACCTGCAGGTATTCGCAATCTCTGGCAAAGACATTTGGCAGGGGATGACCAGTTCACCCAGGAGCTGTGGTCTTTACTGGCTTTTGAGCTTTGGTGGCAGCAGTATCAGGTGAGTGCATGACAGTGGAACAGAGCAAGCCAACAACCAAACAAACCAAAACACCTCTACGAGTGTTGCACCTTACCTTCAATATGGGCATTGGTGGTACTGAACAGGTTATTCGTCAGCTTGTTCAAGGAATGGCTGCTAAAAGCGTTGAGTCTGAAATTCTGTGTATCGATGGCCACATAGGCCCGATTGGCGAAACACTTCAGCAGTCTGGTGTTCCGGTTCATAAATTTGCGCGCAAGCAGGGGTTTGACTGGGCGTTGATTAAGGCGATACGCAAACACCTGAAGGAAGGGCGGTTTGATGTAGTGCACTGCCATCAGTACACGCCCTGGATGTATGGATGGTTAGCGGCACTACCAACAAGCGCCAAAGTGGTGTTTACGGAGCATGGCCGCTTCTATCCGGACAGGTATCGCTATAAAGCCATGCTTATTAACCCGGTAATGGCCCTGTTCACCCCATCTATTGTCGCAATTTCGGAAGCAACCAAGGATGCGCTCGTAAAGTATGAGTTTATTCCAAAGCATAAGATCCAGGTGATCTACAACGGTATTGCGCCGTTAGTGCGAGACGATGAAGAAGCTCAAAAGGTTAGAGATAGTTTGGGTATCCCAAAAAATGCCTTTGTCGTTGGCACTGTCTCCAGGTTAGACCCGGTTAAAAATCAAGCCATGATGCTCAGAGCGTTTAAGCAGCTTTCTGAGAAACAGCCAGACAGTTATTTGTTGATGGTTGGAGATGGACCTGACAAGGCTAAGTTGCTCTCGCTGGCGGGTGAGTACGGTCTTAGCGAGAGAGTAATATTCACCGGCTTCATTAACAGCCCAGTTCACTATCTTGCTGCGATGGATATTTTCCTCCTGTCATCCCACACAGAAGGCACGTCGATGACATTGCTCGAAGCGATGAGTCTGGAAATGCCGGCGGTTGCTACTCGGGTGGGGGGAAACCCTGAAATAATAGAGGATAACGTAACGGGAATTCTGGTCGAGCCAGACATGGCATACCCTTTTGCAGAAGGTATTGAGCAACTTCATCAAAATTCGATTCTCAGAAAGAGTATGGGAAAGGCCGCAAGGCTGACCTTTGATAAGCGGTTTAGTGCAGACGCGATGGTCTATCAGTACACTAAAATTTATGGAGACCCTGATCCAACTCCATATTCGCTACACCGCAGTACGGATGAAATAAAGAATGGGTAAGTTTGCACTACTTTTCCTTTTTTTGTTTTTTGCGGGTATCTTCGGAGCTCTATTTTACGCCCCTGTCTTATCCGTGCTTGTTTACCAGTTGGTCTATTTTGTAAATCCGGATAATAGCTGGTGGGCAGCAAGCATTCCTGGCCTTAAATACTCTTTTATAGCAGCCCTATTGATGTTGTTTATGGTAATGATGCGCTATAAAGAGCTATCTGAAATTTCTCCCTGGGGAAAGCAACCTGTATTCAAGTGGATGTTTGCGCTGTTAGCAATTTATGGGGTGATGATATTTTTTGCCATCGTTCCAGAAGTTCATAAACCATTCACTTATGATTTTGCAAAATTAATAATTATTATGCTTGCCGTGTACAAGCTTGTTAATTCAGAAAAGGCTTTGAACGCATGCCTTTGGGCCTATATTTTGGGTGTAACATATATTGGTTACATCGCATACTCAGTAGGTCGTGATGGGCAAGGGCGGGTTGAAGGCATAGGCATGATAGATACTGGCGGTGATGGAAACATGACCGCTGCTGCTATGGCACCCGCATTGATATTACTGACTTACATGGCCTGGTTGGGCAACAAAAAGATCAAAGTTTTTGCTATCTTTTGTGGTGGCTTTATTGCGAATGGTATTGTTCTAATTAATAGTAGAGGTGCTTTTCTCGGGGTCGTAGTCGGAGCTTTTTTCTTTCTTTTATTCATGATCTTTTCAAGACATCAGCGCAAAGGTCAGCGCGGAATGGCAATTTTAATTATAATTGTCGGCTTGGCTGGCACGGCTTATGTTGCCGACGAGGCTTTTTGGTCAAGAATGGAAACGCTTGAGGATATTGATGATGGATCTAAAAGCGGCTCTCATCGAATCGATTTCTGGATAGCGACATTTGATGTTCTGGAAGACTACCCGATGGGTGTAGGTATCCAAGGTTATATTGAGCTAAGCCCTAACTATCTACCCGAGCACTATTTTGAAGGACGGAAGATCGGAAAAGCTGTCCATTCCACCTGGTTTCAGGCTCTTGGGGAAGTTGGCTGGCTTGGCTTCGCTCTTTTTGTAATGCTTCTCATCTCGACGTTTAAGATGTCAAGAAACACAAAGAAGTATCTAATAGCTAATAATAATTATAACGCGTACTTCAAGATGCTGGCATTGGAGGGGGCATTGTTGAGTTTTCTGGTGGCGGCGAGCTTTATCAACCGAGCAAGAGCCGAAATGCTTTATTGGTTAATTCTTTTCATAGCGATAGCCTCTAATTTGTACTATCTGCGTTTTAAGGAAAGTGATGCTAAGAAGGACCGCATGAATGGATAACTCTAGATCTCTCGTCTCAGTTATTGTCCCAGTCTACAACCGTGAGAAACTAGTCACGGAAACAGTGGCGAGTATTCTTGGCCAAACATACAGGCCTATTGAAATTATTCTGATTAATGATGGTTCTACTGATAGCTCTTTAAATGTTATGCAGACGCTTCAGCAACAACATCCTAGTCTGGTGCGTATCATTGATCAAGAAAACCAAGGCCAAACAATCTCTCGAAATCAGGGGATAGCAGCAGCTAACGGAAAGTATATTGCGTTCCTGGATAGTGACGATCTCTGGGTGCCAGATAAGCTCGAATTACAGATACCGTTGTTTGATGAGGGTGTTGGGCTGGTCTACGGTGGGGTCGAATTGATCAATGAAAGTGGCGAAACAACAGGCTTAGATCCCTGTGATCCTCAGATTCAAGGGAGTATCTTTCCCCAGTTGCTAGTCAAAAACCGAATGACAGGTGGTTCTGTCGTAGTTCTGCGGGAGGCATTGGATAAGGTGGGCATGTTCGATCCCGAGTTCAGTGCTGCAGAAAACTGGGATCTTTGGCTACGGATTTGCAAAAAGTACGAAGTCCGTCTCGTAAACAAGCCGGTAGTGAAGTACCGTTTGCATCAGAGCAATATGTCAAAAGACATAATCTTAATGCAGGATGCCAAGCGACAGATCATAGAAAAGCACTGTGATAGGCACTCGTCGGACAAACTTGTCGCAAGGTATTCAAAACTAGCGGAAGCTGATCTCTTTTATAAATTGGGCGTTCACTGCTTTTCACAAGAACAGTTTGGAAAAGCTATTGGTAACTTTTTACGAGTCATCAAGATATCACCATTTTATGAAGATACACCAGTGAGGCTTGTGAGAAGTATGCTCGGAAGATCAGGGAATCGTATTCTTCGAAAATTTAAGAAAGCTCAATGATGATCGCCTTAATTGATATTTTTAACCACCGTGCATGTCTGATGACTGTTTTGGATTTATCTAAGTGTCCAGTGTAAAGCAGGCTATTTTATATTCGTCGTTAGGGCGATACCTGCTTATGGTAATAGGCTTGGTGAGCTCAATGATCACGGCTCGCTTGCTTTCACCGGAAGAGATCGGCACCTTTGCTATTGCAAGTTCAGTGGTCATAATCATGGCAGAGTTCCGGATGCTGGGTGCGAATACATACCTGGTCCGACAGGAAAAAGTAACCACAGAAAACATTCGTTCGGCTTATGGTCTCACAATACTGATTTCATGGACTCTAGGAATCGCACTTGCTGCGATTTCTTGGTCGCTAGAAGGTTTTTTTGAGGTCGATGGGCTAGGTTTTATCTTTTTGATTCTTTCCTTCTCTTTTCTGCTGGCTCCTTATGTCAGTATACCCGATGCTTTATTAACGAGAGATTACCGTTTCCGTGAGATTTTAATCATTAATATAACATCATCAGTGATTCAGTTGGTTCTGACGGTGGTGCTTATTAAACAGGGTTTTAGCTTTTTTTCCCTCGCAATTGGCCAAGCTATATCGATACTTATTAAGTGTGTGCTGAGCCTTTATTTTACTCGGCATATAAGAGTTTATATGCCCAGCTTCAGTGGGATGAAAGCCATTGCCAAGCTGGGTGTCTTCACTTCGGCAAGTCATGTAATACGCAACTCGCAACAAACATTTCCTGATATGCTGATCGGTAAGCTGGGTAACCCAACGCAGGTAGGTATCTTCTCCCGCGGGCTCGGTTTTACCATGTTTATCTCTACCTTGCTGCTCTCCGGAATTTCCCCCGTGGCGTTACCTTATTTTTCTGAGGTAAAGAATAAAGGGAAGGATGTGGTTGCTGCCTATTGCCACGCCTCGGAGTTAATTGCAGGTGTAGTTTGGCCGGTTCTTGCAGTAGCTAGTGTTTCTAGCCTTCCTGCCATCAGACTAATGTTTGGAGATCAATGGGATCAAGCTGCACCAATTGCTACAGTGGCAGCATTTTGGGCAATTCTGCGCTCTGCTCATGTCATGGCTCCCAACGCTCTGGTTGCGGTGGGCAAAGAGGGCTCCATGTTAGTGAAGGAAGTAATAGTATTTGCCGTGTTTCTTCTGGTGACGACTATTGCCTATCACCAATCAGGTTTGATGGGGGTTGCATACGCATTTGTATTCGCTGGCCTAGCTGAATTCCTGATTTCTTCTTGGTTCATGAAGCATAAAGTGGGTGTCGGATTTTTACCCTACTGCATTGGGATGAGTAGTAGTGCTGTTGTGACACTGATTTGCTGGGGCGCAACCAAGGCACTTGATTGGTATGTGCCTTTCGAAGATACATCCCCAGTTATGGTTCTTGTTTGTCTTATGATCGTACTACCACCGGTGTGGTTGGCTTCCATTCATTTTCTAAAGCACCCCCTTAGGGAACAAGTTGAGGCGATATTCAGAAGACTCCAGACGAAGAGCTGAAGATCAACTTTAAGTCGACATGAAAGCTAGGCCAGTGTGGTAACATCCACACCATTTTTAAAGTTGAAAATTCTAAGCTATAAATGTTCGTGTTATAAATTTACCAAGCGATTTTTTATGGAAAATACTAACCCCGATTTGGCGATTTTTGTACACTCTAACTCATATGGAGGAACAGAAAGACATACTCTCGAACTGGTCAGTCATATTGATAGTGAGAGATTAAGTGCAGATTTCTTCTATTCTGGCGAAGGTTTTAATGGGCATATCCCTAGTGGATATCCATCTGTGAGAGCTAATAAAGTTGAGTCGAAAGTGCAAAAACTTACTCAACAAGATATCGAGGTTTGGCGAAAAATATTAAAAGAAAATAGAGCTAAAAGAGCTCTGTTGGTAAAGCCCTCATATTTCTCAATAGATTTAAAACTACTATTTCTTCTGCGATTTAAATATAGAGAGTTGATTGTTATTGAGCACTCTTTACCTCCGAGGCGGCCACTTTTACCGCGTATAGGTTTTATTCCCAAGGTTGGATACTGGCGACTAAAAAACGAACTTATAAAGTACTTGTATTATAAGTTAGTTGATAGGGTGATCGCGGTATCAGATATAGGAAAGACTGAACTATACGCTCATACTTTCTATAAAGATGTCAAGGTGTGTGGTAATGGTATAAACACGGAGTTTTGGGTACGTGATGCCAAAAGAGGTGTGGAATTTCGAACCAGAAATGGAATTAATTCAGATCTTCACGTTTTTGGTTGCGTCGGTAACCTCTTTACAGGCAAAGCCTTTCACGTCGCGATTCAGGCTTTAAGTATGCTTAGTGAGCTGGACAGAAAACGAGTCGCGCTGTGCATCGTTGGTGTAGGCCCTGAACACGAGAATCTGAAAGCCCTCGCGGAAAGATTAAATTTAGAAAATGTGTTTTTCGTTGGAAAACAGTTTGACATGGTAGCAGCATACTCTGCAATGCAAACACTGCTGATTACTAGTATATCCGAGTCAGCTCCTCTGACAGTACTCGAAGCGACAGCTTGCGGCTGTGATATTTTATCATCCAACGTGGGTAATTGCGCTGAGGTGATAAACGAAATGAATAATGGAGTTGTTATTAATTCACATGATCCTGAAGTGTGGGCTAAAGAAATAGCTTCTTACTTGACTGAGAGTAAATACAAAAATGAAGATTGTCAGCCCTCGTTCATGACAAAATTTAAACAAAAATATAGTATTGAAAAAACTATGAGTAATCTGTTAAGCACCATAATGCATAATGATTAAGGTGCATGGGCCTCGATGAAGCTGGCTAGCAGTTGCTTCAGCCAAGCCCGATATTTTGCTCTTTTCTCACCAGTACTCCATGGCCCCAAGCGTAAAAGAATGTGGTGAAGGAAGTGCCACCGGATGTCGCTAGCGCCAATGCCAAGTTTTTCTGCTGTCGCCGCAATTTGTGTGTCTTTAAAGGCGTTGACAGCTAAGTTTGGCTCCTCGGAGCAGGAGGGTAAGGAAAGAGCCAAGGTGAAGTGATCGTACATCGGCATTGCGGTAATCTCATAATCCTCAAAATCGATCACAGTGATATGAGATGTGTCGATAATTAAATTATTCAAACAAAAATCACCATGCTGTGGGATAGCGAAGCAGCCAGGCACCCCTGACAGGTCGCTAACAGCAGACTCAACAAGTTTCACAAGTTCGGCGTTTTCTGTTTGCTCTATCTTTTGATACTCAGAGAAGACTCGACTTAGTTCATCATGGGGCTGGATAGTATTGGTTTCGTTAGCGTTACAAGCAGTAATAGCAGACTGAAAATCCACCAATGTTTGCCATAGCCTTGCTTCCAGCTGTGCCCGAGCAGTTTCTGTGTGAAATTTAGACTTGATCTGGAACCAAGGCGCGCCTTTCACGCCATGTTGAATATCGTATTTTTGCTGCGCATGTTCGAAAATCCCAACAGGCTCCGGGATACGTTTGCCGACTAATTGATACAAGTACTTGTGAATTTGCTGTGTGTGAAAATCGTGATCGTCCGCCAACCTACGGATTACATACGCTGGATGATCAGCATCATGACCGAAAACCAGATAGATCGGCCGAGTCGTGCTAATACATGCAACAGAATAGTCGGCCAGCCGGATATGCGCGAGCCCCGCTACAGCGAGAAGCTCCTTAATGAATTGCATAATTACTCCCTGTATACGGCAAGACCTATGCCCCCAACGGCAGGGCTGACTCCAAGGAGTCTACTGATCATGGACTTGACGGCTGTTTCTAAAAGCGAGCCAGTGTGAGGCAGTACATTACCCGCCACATAGCGATCAGCGTTGGTGTTGAGTTCAAATACGCACGCAGGGTACTCCAGAGACGGGTAGATTCCAATTAGGGTTGCGCGCGTGTCGGGGCGCTCTTTTAAAAAATGCTTTTTCAGGCGCTTTAGAGATGCCATGCCTTGGTACAAATTTGTGATGTTCTGAAGGGTATTGGAACCGGTGCTTGTAGCCACAACAATACAACAGCGACCGGAGGTGATAAGTAGCTGCTTGGCTTCTAGGAGTGCGGCAGAGCCATTATCGTCATTGAGCGGTGTGATGGGGCTTTGAAGAGCCTCTTTGAGTTGGAGCAGCTCACCGTCCTTGACAGTTGAATTTTGCATTAATTCTTAATTCCTTGGAGTGTTGAGTAAAGATCAACTCAGGCGACAACTATGCTGAAAGATAAAGGGAGATACTATAGTGCTTCCGTTATGAATATTGTGTGCGTTGCCAAAAAGGATCGTTATACACTGGTAGGCTATCCCCGATCCATACCCCGCCCCGAAATTTGTTACAGAGATAGTCTATTTTTCAATGTCAGGTTTTCAGCGGGAGCTTGCGAATTGGGTAGGTAACAAATTATATACTTTGGTTACGCTGTGAGATTTTTACGAGTGAATCGCAATTCTGCTAAAGAGCATTCGATATACTAATGCCTGCTACTATTCTAGACTGAGGCCTTGACTCTTGTTAAAGCCCCGGCAGTATGCCGGGCATGACTTTGGCTTTCTGGCGATCCGTTTCAGTCAAGAGGCGAGGTGTTGTTGTCTCTAGGCAATCTTTTCTGTTCAAGCTGAGCGAAGGAACAAATTATGGCTTTTAAAAATAGACTGCTGATCAATGGCATCCTAACCGGTTGCATGCTAATGGGCGCGACAGCCACTCAAGCGGAAGTTATTTTTGAGGAAAACTTTGATAATCAGCCCGATTGGACAAGTGGGATGTTTAGTACAGACACAGTCCAGAGAGCGGCTACACATAAAATTCCAGAGGGTTGGTTTTCTATTCGCCAGGTTCCAACATGGGCGCCATCCAAGGGACATCCGGATAAACATGAAACTATTGAGATACTTGCGTCCAATTCTGAAAAAGCTCGCGGCCGGAAAGGTAAAAGCTTTGTAAGTTGGCGAGACTCTTACGATGCAGGTTGGAATTACTGGGCCTCAGAGTCGATTCTACTAAAGTACTTTCCTAAGGGGTATGACGAGCTTTATGTTGAATTTTGGATAAGCTTTGACCCAAATTGGACACGTGTTGCTGTGCCTAGCAAACCCAGCGCAACGTCAAAAATATTTCGTGTTTCTAGTTGGAGTGGGGATGGAACTGAATATGGTGCGTTTTCAGACGGAAATATTGGCCCGATAGCGTTGTGGGATCATACCGTCAACAGATACGGCCTTAGAAACACTCTTGCCTTTAGGGGGGGGCCGCATAGTGATAACTATAAGCTCACAGCGCAGGATATTCCAGATGTTGGGAGGTATCTCATATCAGGCAGTTTAGGTGATTTTAATCTTAATTTCTCCGGTAGTCTCTCTGAAATGGGCCCAAATAAAGAGCAACCTATTATAAATGATCGGGTCAATGGCGGATTAATAACCGGGGGGACTTTTGGAGTGGTAGGGCACGATCAGATTTTTGGTAGTGGAGCATCTTGGACGAAAATGGCGTTCTATGTAAAAATGAACTCTGCACCTGGAGTGAAAGATGGTGTTTTTAGACAATGGTTAAACGACAAACAAATATTTGTTAGCACTGAAATCCCATGGATTCGACCATCAGAAACTCGTGACGAAAATGCGAAATGGAATTTGGTCGCAATAGGCGGTAATGATTTTTTCCAAACCTATCCCAATGAAGATCGCCATGAAGAGTGGTACTCGATAGACGATCTGGTTATCCGCAATGATATTCCCGATTACGTTGATTCTGGCAGTAGTACGATTGTTGTTCCGCCTAATCCACCCGCTGGCTTTGAAGTGAAGTAAATCGCATGGCTTCTTTCCATATGCTTTTAGCGAGCCCAATAATACGACCAGATAGATAAACAAGGTCGAGGAAGTAGATAGCTGGTAGATTACGCAGGTCATTTCGGATGACCTTTGACCTGCGCAGTCTCTTGACGGTGAATACGAAAGGGATGCCAAAAACAAAAGATATTGATACGAGCAAGTTAGATATGGTTTGATTAATCAGGCTCGAAATGCAAAAAATCAATCCAAATAGAAATAGAACCACAAGATAAAATGTTGGATCTGTTCTCGTTTCATTCCAGTTTTGGAAATAGTTCTCTGAGTGCCATACTTGTCTGAGAAAAAAACTCTTGAGAGTAGTCGGATTTCCAAGATGAATAACGTTGATTTCTTTTGTCATTACTACATTATAATGCTGAGATTTTAAGGAGTTAGATAGCTTGGTATCTTCCCCTGATGTGATTTTTTCATCAAATAAGCCTATTTTTAAAAAATCAATTTTCCTTATAAAAATACAACATCCCAAAAGATCTTTTGGAGGAAGCTCATTTTCCAGCAACCAGGCTTTCTCTATCCAGTGAGGGTGCTTTCGGAGATCACAATCACCCCCATACACCGTGCCATGTGTATTCAGTAAGTTGGCTCCTTTTGAAAGCCAATCGGCGGGCGCAACGCAATCTGCATCAATGAAGGCCAGCAGCTCCCCGTTAGCCAACTTTGCGCCAGCATTTCTTACCGCGCCGACAGGCCCAGATGTCTTCTGCACAATTTTAACTTCAAAATTATTTGCTATTTCACTGGTTTGATCGGTCGAATTATTATCTACAACAATGACCTCGTATTTTTGTTTTGGGTAATCTTGAGCGGCAAGAGACTCGAGGCATTGTGATATATATTTTTCTTCATTGTGAGCAGGTACGATGACACTAATAAGTTTGCAGTCCATACTGTAACCCTATGGTGAAATTGCTTTTGGACTTGTGGTCGAGTGGAAGTTTGTTCAACTAATCCGGAGAGATATTCCTGATGACACTTTTGAACTTTCCATTGGGCCCCCGGGGTATTGAGGAAACAGTCTCTACGGTATGCCTAAATGCTCCACCAGTGCGGGCTGAAAAGTTGGTTTTTAGGGCCTCTCTATCCATCTCCGATAAGGCGGACTGGACGATGATCTTAATGATGCAATGGTCTGGTGCATTCTGAATAACCTGAGCTTCTGAAATCCCGTCCAATCCTTTAAAAATGTGGTCTATACGGCCAATCTTTCTTCCATCTGGAGTTTCAATGTAATCATCTACTCGGCCATTGATGGTTTTGAGTTGATGAACGACATTTCCTGAATGGTGTTCTGATTGGCTTTCGGCTGTATCGCCAAGGTCATAGCGGAGTAAGGGCATTTTTGTATTGGTTAATGTCGTTGCAATTAGTCTCTTTGCCTCACTATCGCCAGGTTGCGCCAGGAGTTCGGTTATCCCAATCAGTGGGTTTAAGCGATAGATCCCGTTCTTGTCTTGACCAGCAAAAAGCACGTATTCCGCGGTGCCATAATAGTCGCTGACCATACAGCCGAATACGTCTTCAATGATTGCTCGTTGCCATTCAAGGAGGGTCTCGGAGTTAGTAACGATAGCCGCAGGGCGGAACGCTGGCGAAACACCAGCTTCTCTGTACTGTGTGGCAAGATCGCAGATGGCAGAGGGATAACCTATAAGCTCGGCAGGTTGAAATCGGTCCAGTTCTGCTCGGTACCAAGGGAACGTCTGGCTGTTGAGGTGGTAGCTGGAAAACAACTTCTGGTTCTCTGCCCGGTTCATCCTGGCAAACGGTGGCGTCATATCGGTTGCGGGTTGAACCATTCTCCCCGCAAAAGTTGCGCGTTTTGCACCAAACGGAACACCGTGGGTTTCTTCATGGTCTACGAGAAGCGCCATTGCGAGTTTGTAGGTTTCTTCGTTGACCATCAGTGTAAGAGGTGTCCCGGTACTACCGCTTGTGTGCTGAAGCATGAAAGGTTTTGTGCTGGATTCGGTAAATAGTTGAGAGTGTTCTTTTAGCTTCTGCTTTTCGAGAATGGGCAAGCGTGTAATGTGTTCTGTCGAAGTAATGTCATTTTCGTGGATCCCATGTTCAGCAAATTGTTGCTGGTAGTAAGGGATGTTTAGCCGACAGTGCTTAACCACTTCGTGCAGGCGTTCGCTTTGATATGCCTCGATCTCTTCTGAGTTCCAGGATCGGCTGAGGCGAACCTTCTCCATGATTTCGCTGTAGAGTGGTCCTGAGTAGCGTTTATGGTATAGCTTGTATCCATACGCAGACACCAATAGGTTCTGCAAGAAGACCGGTGAACGGTAGTAAATTGCTTCTATCATGCCCTTCATTATTCGGCCACCTCTGGTGGCTGGGGTGCAGAGTGTGTGTTGTGCTTAAATCGATTGCTGATGCATTTCGCTGGGTTGCCCACCAGAATATCCCCCTTGGCTGAAGGTTTTGTCAGGACACTACCTGCCGCAAGAATGCAGTGATCTTCGAGGCTCGCCATCACTAGTGCAGTGTTTCCTAACCAGCAGTCTGCTCCTATCCGGACTTTTTCAAAAGTGCCGCCTTGCTCTTGAATGGGCTTTGTAATATCTGTGAACTCATGTTGGCGACTACCGCTAAGAACATGCACGCCACTACCAATCAAAGTGTTTTCCCCAATGGAGCACATGCCAATATTGCACTGTGGCCCGATATAAACCCCTTTCGCGATACTGGTGTTGCGGTGGGACAGTATCGTCAAAAAGCCCACTGATATTTCGTCAGAGGTGGCTGGGCAAGCGAGGTGGTAGAAGGCAGCACGGAGGTAGGTTCCTGGTTTGCCAGGTATAAGGCTTAGACCCTGCGAAAATGACATGAACACGCCATCGGTGTTGCCAAGCTGAGCGAACAGCAAGAAGAGCAAATACAGCGGGAATGCGAGTGCCAGAAAGACTAGCTTCAGGAAACGTTTTAAAGTTCGCATATTAAGTACGGTCCAATCGAGCTTGAATCCAAGCACGCTCCTTTGAAGGCCTGAACGTGAGTGCGCCTCGAACCAATCTGGTAACTACTCTGGCTAGCAGTTCCCACAATGTAAGAATCGGGAGCTTGCTGGGCGTTGCTTTTGAAGGCTCGCCCGTTAGCTCTTCAGTCACGCCTTCCCTATACCCCGACTGATGAGGCCCATAATTCTGCATCAGTATAATCAGGATCCGTGAATAGTGCTTTTGTTCACCTTTGGCCAGAGTTTCACAGATCTCTGTTAACCACCGGCTTCCTCTATCTTGGAATGCTTTTGCGTTTGGCCGGTTCAGTTCTGCTGCCTGAAACATCAGCATCGCTTTGCGTATATCTTGGGCTACCCATGTGTCGTTGGGGAATTCGAGTTGCTCGGGATCGGACAGGAAAGGCCGCTCATTCTCCAGCATCCAGTGCGCATAATGCATGAATGCATCGCGCGCATAGTTGAAGTGGGCATCAGTTTTGCCGAATTCTCGTTTGATGTGCAGGTAGCGGGCAATGCTGGTCATTAATATCAGATATGACCAGCCTGTTTCCACGTCCAACAAATTGCGTTTTTCTATATTGTCTGCCGGGTGGATGGTTTTGCTAATAACCACTTCCGCCTGTTTCAGCCAGTTCTCGCCAGGTTCCAGTAGTGATGCGTCCAGCAGGGCATTGAGGTAGTTGCCAGTGCCTCTGGTGAACGGGTACTGGTGCGCCGATGGGCGCTGGCCTTTCAGTAGAGCTTTCAGCATTGGCAGCTCGTGTTTCTTCAGGGCCAGCATCTGCTCCAATAGACCGCCTTGGCCTTCGTGGGAAGTTTGAATCCAATTAGCTAGTTGTAAAACTGCATCCCGTGAGGCTTGCGAACCTGTCATGTAATGATGGTAGAGCAACCCGGTAGTGTAGCAATGCTCTGCAGCTGGCCCGCCGCCTGTCTGACCAGGTGTTGAGCTTGTGTCATTGTCTTTCGAAAAGGTACGGTGGGTAGCTGTATAGGCCTCAAGGTAGTGGTCGGTATGCCAAAACAGGCCGTTATTGTATTCCGCCCGATCTTCCTCAGTATGGTAAATGTCTATATCTGCAACATGGCTGGTAAGATCATCCATCAGCTCGAACCAGCGGCTGTCTCCGGTTAGCGCGAACTGTCGTGCGAATCCGTATATTGCATCGTACTGGTTGTTGTAATGGGAGATAAATGGTTCTTCATCTACGGCTTGGTAAAGGGTCTCATGATCCGCAAAAATATCCCCAAAGTTGCGCCAGCCAAATTCGTCAATTACTTCTCTTTTAGCGAAGAAGTTAGATTCCCCCTCAAGGCCCTCGGCAATAAGCAGGTCTAAGGGGCCGGGCTCTGTATTGGCCTTAAACCAGGGGAAAGCTTCAGCTCGCTCATAGCACTCTGGGGCGATTATTGGTGCTAAAGGTGTGTAGGCCATGGCAGATAAGCTGGTGTTGGCCTGGTAGCTCATTAGGCAGCGCAGTGTCTTCCTTTCGCCGCCTTGTAGTTCATAAGCATTCTTGGCATCTTTTGGGAAGAGTCCAACGGTTACTATGTTTCCTTCTTTTCGCACGCTCGTTGGAAAGTTCTGCCAGAAGTGGGGTACTGCAATCTCTAGCTGTCCAGAATCGTGTTCAATGCTCACTAGTGGATTGGCGCGCTTACCTTCGTCTTCAGGTTTGCCGGTGCTAGTAAGACGGTAGCCACGGAACTGCGTGTTGATTTCGCCATTGGCGTTTACGTGATTTCGGCTTTGCCAGTTTTCACCACCACTTGAATCTTGATAGAGGTTGAAGTCAGCAAGGTTAAAAACGCATGGGCTTGCACCTGTTGTCTGTGGCGTGACTTTGGCGATACTGGAGCCTGGAATTGTTGTTTCTATAGCGAGTTCGCGGAAGTGTACGGAACCTGGATCCCCTAAATCCCACAAACCGCTTGGGTGGCGTGCACGCTTGGGGTTGTGTGTTACAAGCTCAACTTGCACCAACCCGGTTTCGAGAAAAATACGCAGTTCGCATTCAAATCTTGCAAGCGGTTCGCTGGTTTTCTTTAACCATTGGCCTTTCAAGGTGGCCGCTACAAAAACAGGGCCTTTGTGGGTGACTTCCCAGTTAGACTCCGCTTTTGCTGTGCAGGGCGTTCCTGCATCGTCACTGAGGGTGACCGCAGAGGGCACGGCTTCATCGTTTGGGTTACGAACCTGCCAAGCTAATCTATCTGGTTGCAGAATAACGCTACCGGTTGCTGTGGCAATTTGAATGCCACCTACGGTTTGGCTGACAGCTTCATTAGTTGTGCTGGGGGAGGGTGCTTTCAGGTAGGCGAGCACCAAGTCCTTCTGATTGTTTGGGGTCAAATCTACCAAAGTGCTGGCATGGACCCAGCGTATGCTGCCGTCTGGCCAATGGGCAAGGGGCTGTAGCTGCACGGTAAGAGGCTTGTCACCATCCATCAGTGCGAGTTGCTGTGCACTTCTCACGGTGCCTTTAGGCAGAGGGATGCCTAGGCCAACAGGCTCTTTAATACGAGCCGTACCGTTTTGTTCCCTTATTTGAATGGCTACTTTTTCCATAAGCTTGCCTACTGCTTAACTCCCTGTTTGATGCCTAGAATAATCTGCCCGCGAAGTAACATAAAGCCCCATTTTGCTGGTGCAGAAACTTGTTCCCACTCATTTACCGCGCGCCTGATTCACGAGATAGTGGAGTTGCCCCCACTCTTCGGTTCCTCTGAGTAAAGCCAGCCCAGTAATACCTGTAACGAGTGCCGCGATTGTGACATGCAGGGTGCCTAAGGCTAAAAACTGCACCAGGAAGTGACTGCCGGAAAGGTCTATTGATCGAACTACCAAAATCGCTAGCGATGTTCCTGCAAGTGTGGGAATGCACAGGAACAAAAGTTTAGCGGACGAGAACCCGGTTTGTTGTTCCAGAATAAGTAACAGTGCAATCGTGGTTGCGACAGCCAGCCAGCCCCGGGCCCACGCCATGATTTCCAAGCCTCCTGTGGCGGTTAGCCAGAGAACAGCGACAATAATGGCAGTTGAGGCCGCATCAAACCAAAAGAGCATCTTTACTCGCCCTTGAGCGATGATTGCATCGCTGATCAGCGCAAAAAGACAGAAGGTGAAGAAAAATAATCCGAAGGGTTCCAGTAAGGGAGCGAATTCATTCCAGTCCGGCCCCAGCAGAACTCGAATGATGAGTTCCGGGTACAGCATTATGAAGGCGGTGATTGGGGTGAGCACGGTTATCATAAGCGCAAGGCTCAGCCGTATACGGTAGGCAAGTGCCTGCCTGTCTGCTTTGCTTTCTGATATGGCAGCGAGCAACGGTTCACTCATAGGGATGATGGCTGACAACGCTGGCAGGAGGCTGACTTCGCGTACCAGGTTGTATCCTCCTAGTTGGGCGGTGCCAAACAGGCGTGAAACCATCAGGTTATCTATTTGGGATCTGGTAAAGCCAACGATTCCACGTAGCAATAGCCATTGGGAAAACTGCCACTGCTGGCGAAAGTGAATGAGAGTCCAGCGGGGCCGGAAGTCATGAACGCGATACGACCCTATGGTGAAGATCAGCCCGGATACAACAGTGCCCGATATGATTGCCCAGTGGTTTGGGCTGCTGAAAGCCCAGCCAATCACAACCATAAACGACAGTCCTTTTTGCCAAAGGGTGAGCTTAAAGATTGGCCGGTAGTTTATTTCCCGTGCTAACAACATCATCCCAGGGCTTTTCAGGGCTCTGAGCGGCAGGGTGATTGCGGCAACGGCCAATGCTGTTGAAAGCTCCGGGGTGTCAAAGAAATCGGCTAGAAAGGGTGCCAAAATGAGGATTAACACGAACATGGTGGACTTGATAACTATGTCCATGCTCCATGCTGTGTTGAGGTCTGCCTCGGTGACATCGGTTTTTTGAATAATGTACTGCTGGTTTCCGATCTCTACCAACAATTCGAAGAACTGCAGCGCAATGATAACGAGGGCGACAACGCCGAAGTGCTCGGGTAGCAGTAGGCGAGCGAGGATTAGAGTGCTGATTATGCCGAGGCCGCGTTGTACCAGTTGCATGCCTAGTAATAGGCCAGCGCTTTTGAGCACTCTTAAACTAGTTGTCATTGCTTGCTTTGTGTCAGGCGACTATCGATAAGCGGCATTTGGTGATCCAGGTTCGCAATCGCTCTGTCGCACTCTGTTTGCCCACACTCTGCCTGCAATGTCACAAGGGCAAACCGCTGTTCTCCTTTCAGCATTGCTAAAACCTGTAATAGCTTTGCCTCGCTGTATGTCCAGGCTCGATATGAACCAACCTGATACCACTGCCCAACAATAACTTGCTTCCTGTTGAGGATATTCCGAACGCGCACTAGCCCTGGGCCGTAGGTTTCCTGAATCTGCCAGAGTGAGTGGTCGAATGGTGGTCGCAAGTAGGGCACAAGCTTTTCTTCAGCGGTGGTTTTCTGGCTTTGGGCGAGGGACACCCACACTCCGTCGGAGCTCCAAACCTGCTGAGTAAGCGTGCTTGGCAGTGTGAGCGGTATTGGCATGTTTTCGGCACTTGCCGGTGTGGCGCTGGGCAGTTCAAGCATCCAGGGGGAAACCGCTACATTTGACGGCTGCGTGATGGCAAGCGCGATGGGGCCCAATACTATGGCGGCAATAACGGCTGCGATGCCGATTTTTTTGTAGCCTGATTTCGCTTTGGCACCTGCCGATTCTGGGTTTCTTTTGCGTACAGGCGAGAAATAAAGCGCCGGCAAAACGAATAATCCGTACACAACCCAGCCCATGGTTTCATGGTCGGTAAGCATGTCGCTTTGCATGTCGGTTTCGTAGGCAACCACAACTAGAATCGTAATGCGTACCCAATTCGCGATCAGGGCGAGTGTCATGGCTATCAGCAGGGTGATGAGCCAATCGCGCCAGCGATAGTCGTTAAGAATGGAGGTCATCATTGCCAGTAATATGGAAATTGCAAAATACCGTATGCCGGAACAGCCGTCGGCAATGAGAAGGCGGCCGTAGGGTAGCGTGATGCTGTTGCCTTCGATAAGGGCTGTCATCCCAAACCAGCTAACCCAGGTTCCTACCACTATGCTGGCGAGGTCTACCAGTGCGGGAACCATATCTGCCCATACAGGCAAAGAAAGCGATAAAAGTAAAACGTAGGGGAGGAAACTAAGGGTTCGTGCCAGCCCGAGAAGTGCCCAGGCAGTTGCTATTACGCCAGCTGGGAGCATCAGGTAGGCAAGAGTGTCGATTCGAACCAGTTCGAGCAGTGCCCATGTTAATGCTGTTACAACCAGCAGTATGGCCCCTATAAGATGATAGGGCTTGAGCTGTGTGTTGTTGGTTGCGCTTTTGGGCGGGTGGATTAGTAGTAGCCCGATAAAAATCAGGGCAGTAGCCAAGCCATGGGCGAGAACTTGCTCGAATTCCAGCCATGCTTGTGCGAGCCGGATCCAGGTCGGATAAAAAACAAGCACCGCAATAGCGGTAACGACCAGGTAAGGCCTGGAAAGAGGTAGGTTGTCTAATGTCTTCCTTAACATCGTTTCTCCGCCGCACTACTAACCAATCGACAGGATACTGTGTATAGCAGTTACATAAAACTCAAATTCAAAACAAAAAAAAGCCAGCCGAAGCTGGCTTTTCATTACTCAACCGAAATCAGGCTTTCTGACGACGGCGAGCTGCACCAAGTCCTGCAAGGCCAAGGCCGAGGAGGGCCAGGGTGCCGGGCTCTGGTACTACCGATACAGACTCAACCAGTACAACGAAGTCTGAGTAATCATAGTCTGAATTAGGGAACGCCAAGTCTTCCCAAGCCAGGATGAACTCGCCATACGTGAAGTCTTTGTAGTTGTTGCCGCCGTTAATGTCCATTCTTACGGAGTCGTTACCGGCATATGCAACCATGTGGTCAGAAGTACCATTCTGGCCTACGTCTGAGTTCTTGGAGGCCTCAGAGTAAAAAATGCCATTACCTGAATCGAGGTAATAACCGAAGTTTGATGAAGAGAACACAGTGGTAGTTGCTGGGCCACCGAGAGCATATGCGCTAAAGGTGCCAGCTGGATCTTCTACTGTGAGCCCGAAGCTCTGCGGCAGGGTGCATCCTTGAGCTGAGCCGCAAGCGCTGCCATCGTAAATTTGGAGGGTTTTGCTAACATCGTTGACATCGTAGATGCCAAATTTTGCCTGATTTGCAAAACCGGCAAATTCGAACATCAACCTGTTAACAGAAGCATTGGACGTTGAAATGTTCCAAACTTCATCAGGTGCAAGTTGCGCAGTGTTTACATCGTAAAAGTTGCCGCCTTCGGTCAACGCGTTCAAGCCATTTTGCAGGCTGTTGCCATTTATTACAGTACCGGCGCTAGCAGACGCTGCAAAAGCGGCCAATGAAAGCGCAAGCAAGGTTTTTTTGAGTTTCATAATATTTCTCCGGTTGTCTAGCTCTAATTCCATATAGTTTGCTTGCAACCAGGCTGTCTCTTATTGCTTTAGAGATCCTTGGCTTTCCGTCCCACCCTCACAGGTGGTTTGGCATACGACCGGTAGTACCCGATCCTATGGATAATACAAAGCGATTCGCGTGCCAAGTTTTCAATACGCTGATATATATAGATATTTATTGAGCTCTGGATGTGACATGTAAAAAAAATCGACGAGCGTATAAAAAAAGGACTGAGACGCTAATGCCTCAGGCCTTTTGTGTATTCGAACCCGACAGGGCTTGTCGAGGTTCTTTACATGGCTTTTTTAACAGCCTCTAGATGCTCTTCAATCTCGGCATTACCTGGTGCGAGATCCAGTGCTTTTTCTATCACTGCTTTCGCTTCTGTCTGTTGACCAGACAGGTGCAGGATCCAGCCATAGGTGTCCAATACAGCTGGGCTGTTCGGTGCGAGCTCGCTTGCTTGTTTCGCCAGATTGAGTGCACGCTTGGGGTTTTCTTCGCGAAGCGTCCAGGCAAGGTTGTTGAGCGCAGTTACGCTGTTCGGTTGTTTGGCTATCACCTGTTCATAGTGACTTACAGCAGCCGTCTCCTGACCATTGGTCAATAGCCAGTCGGCTCTTGCCATGTGTGCGGCAAGGCTTTGTGGTGCTTCCTGTACCCAGTTTTGGGTTAAGCCATCCATTGAGTCTGGTGCGCTCGCTTGGGCAAGCACAATGAGGGAGGGCATCAGGCTTGGATTTTTGGTGGCCTGCCATCTTTCTGAAAGATAGGCGTACGCACCTTCAGGGCCCTTTTGTTGTTGCAAGAGCCTGGTACGCGACAGGATGGTTGCGGGTAGTTCGCCGTGAATTTTTTCGACGCCATCCAGAGCACTAAAGGCATCGTCTAGTTTGCCTTCCATCTGTGCGATGCCTGCGGGCAAGAGTGCAAAACCGATGTTTTCCGGCTCAAGGGCTATGGCTTCGGCAGCTTTTGCCCGGGCTTTTGTCCAGTCCTTTTTGTCGGCTGCAGCCTTTGCTTCGGCCAGTAGCAGTTGGCCGTGGGCGCGTTGTACAGTTATGGAATCGCTGTCTTTCCATTGCGACAGAGTGGCTCTGGCGGATGCCAGTTCGCCTTGGGTGATGGCGATCAGTGCGGCGAGTGTGTCTGTGTTCTGTTTAAGCTCAGGGTGCGCTTTGGCGACATCGGCTAACCATGTTTTAGCCTCGGGTACAGTGTGGTCTTGCATGTAGATCTGGCCGGCTTGCTGCAGCGGGCGGATGGCATCTGGTGTGATGGTGGCAGCATCTACCAGTAAATCAACGGCATCACTGCGTTTGCCGGTTTGGGCATAGAGGCTTGCAAGTGCAACTTTCGGAGCCTGTAGCTCGGGGCTTTCTTTTGTTAGCTTTTCGAGGCGTGCTATTGCTGCACTGGGGTTTCCAAGCCGTGCGTCGGCAAGGCTTGCCAGCAGAATTGCCCGGGGTTGGTCTCCATAGCCGTTAAGCAGTGAGTCGCGGATTTCTGCGGCTTCCTGCTGTTCACCCTGCTGGATCAATACGTTCAGGTAGGTGCTGGTGGTAGACCAATCTGAGGGGTCGGAGGTGAATGCCATGCGCAATTGGCCAAGGGCCTGCTCGGGTTGGTCGTTTTGCAGGTAATGCCTTGCGAGGGCCAACCGCAACCTTACGCGCCCGGGCTCGTTTCCAACAGCTTTACTGAGGCTTGCGATACCAGCGTTCTCGTGGCCGGGCAGGCTGAGAGCAAGAATACCGTGCATGGCCAGCAGCTCGTTATCATTCGGGCGAGCCTCTATGGCACGGGTTAAGGTTGCAAGTGCATCTTCTCTATCGCCGGTATCAATCTGGGCCATGGTGGCCGCCCGTATGAATTGTACGGGGGTTGTTTCCGGGTCGAGGTTTTCTTTAAGTAGCTGGGCGCCTTCATCAAGATCGCCGGTGCCAGCGGATATGGCACCTAACATCAGGGCGACCTGCTCATTTTCAGGATCAAGCTTCAGGGTATCGCGAAGTATGGCTTTGGCTTCCTCAAAATTGCCTTCTTTGAGTGCAGCAACAGCGGCTTCGGCTTGTTCACGTGCGCCAGTGTTGATGTTTTCTGCCAGTATCCGGTTATAAATCTGGGCTTCGGTTATCTTGCCTTGCTCGGTAAGCACTCGAGACAGGGTGGTGAGTACATTGCGCCGAATGGGCAGGAAAATATCGGATGTGGGCAGCTCGCCAACCGCATCTGTGAGTGTCGCAGCGGCCAGATCAAGTTGATTCAGCCGGTACTGGGCCTGGCCTTTCCAGTACAGAACTTCTGGGGCCGCCTGGTTTTTTGCAAGCCAGTTGTCGGCGGTTTCTACTGCTTGCTCGTTTTTGCCGAGATTGATCTGGGCTTGCAGAACACCGGTGATTGCCGGGATGTCAGAGCCATTACTTGTGGCCAAGCTGGAGTACAGGGCAAGGGCTTCGGCTACTTCGCCGGATCTGCGCAAAGCTTCTGCCCGGATCAGTGAGGCTTCAAGTTGGTCATCTGGAGAGCTTGGGGTTTGCAGTGCCAGCGTTTCGGTTGCTGAAAGGTGCTTACCCTGTTCTACATAGGCGCGGGCCAAAGTCAGGGCCACGGCGTTTGGTTGTTCTTTCACCCAGGGAGCCAGGAGTTCTGCGGCTTCTTTGGAGGCGCCCAGCTCTAAATACATATCCGCCAGGCGAACGATGTGCTCAACATTGTTCGGGTCTTTCTGGATGGCATTTTTTATTTCCAGCAGGGCCGAGCGGTATTGTCCCTGGTCAGAATATGTCTCTGCACGTGTAATGTGAGAGAGCGCCTCCGAGGTATCTGGACCGCTGTTGCAGCCGGATAATAGCAGCGGTGCTGCAAGCATGAGGCTGCTCACCAGAACCAGCCCGGGAAGTGTTTTCTTTTTTGTTTGCCTTGTGATCATGTAAAACTGCTCCTTGAGCTGTGCGCTGCCATCGTGTGCCGGAGGGTTACTTATACTTCCGGAGCCACTGCCGATGTGTCGATTTTATATTTGTCGGTGAGGTTGTACAGGGTAGGGCGTGTAATGCCCAAAAGCCGGGAGGCCTGAGTCATATTGAAGCCGCTGGTCTGAAGCGCCTGCATTATTGCTTTGCTTTCGGCCTGCTCCCGTACCTGGCGCAGGTTCAGGTGGCTTACTGCAGGCTCATCGCACCCCGGCAGTTCCAGGTCTTCGGCGGTTATCCGCTTGCCATCCGCCATGATGGTGGCTCGCTTCACTTTGTTGATCATTTCCCGAACGTTGCCTGGCCAGGAGTAGCTGTTAATGGCGTTTACGGCGTCGTCTGAAAAGGTAAGGTTTTGTCTGTCCATTTGCTTGCCGAGGGACTTCAGCAATGATTGGGCGATAACCAGTGCGTCACCATCTCGCTCCCTTACAGCGGGAACGTCGAGGGTTATTTCGCTGATCCGGTAATATAGATCCTCACGGAAATCACCGTTCTCAATAAGCTGGGAAAGCTTTTGGTGTGTGGCGCACACTACTCTTACGTCTACGGGAATGGGTTTAACAGAACCCACCCTGTCTACGACACGCTCTTGCAGGAAGCGCAGCAGCTTGGATTGAAGCGACATAGGCATGTCGCCGATCTCATCGAGAAAGAGAGTGCCGCCGTTGGCGCTTTCGATCTTGCCTTTTTTGGCTTGCGTAGCTCCAGTGAAGGCGCCTTTTTCGAAGCCGAACAGCTCGCTTTCCAGAAGGTTTTCTGGAATGGCGGCACAGTTAATGGCTGCAAAGGCATTGCCTGCGCGAGGGCTGAGGTCGTGCAGTGCGCGGGCAAGAACTTCTTTGCCTGTACCTGTTTCACCGATGATGAGGGTGGTTACATCTGTAGGTGCAACTTTCTCCAGCGTGCGGCATACGGCCATCATTTGTGGGCTGGCTGCGATGATGCCTTTGATGCTGGTACCGTTGTTTTGCTGAGAAAGATCCTGATTTTCCCGCTCCAGCTCGGCCAGGCGAAACGCGCGGTTAACTACAAAGGTGAGGATGTCGGCTTCCAAAGGCTTCTGGTAGAAGTCTGATGCGCCCATGCCGATTGCTTTGACGGCATTTTCCTTGTCCTCCCTACCGGTTACGACAATGACCTTGGTTAAAGGCGCAAGCCGCAGAATTTCCTCCAGCAGGGCAAAGCCTTCCGTTGCGCCGCCTGGATCTGGCGGCAGGCCAAGATCCAGCGTTACCACGTGGGGTTCTTCGCGCCGCAGCGCGGTGAGGGCAGCTTCCCTGTCTGAGGCGACAGTCACTTCCAGGTCGTCGCTGAAACACCAGCGCATCTGGCTTTGCAGGCCCGGATCGTCTTCTACAATCAGTAGTCGTCTAGTCACAACAGCAACAAGTCCTTTGTTTTAATGTTCCAATATATCTGATTCTTAACTGAACATTGACACTTTGCAATGATCGATTCATCTGTTGTGCTTGCTCGCCATTTAATTGACAAACTCCGGCGGGCTCGGCAGGTCGATAATCGGCTGTTTATTCGTCTGATTTCCGTGTTCCGAGCGTTCTGCCAGGGGTATTCGCACAGAAAAACATGACCCTACGCCAGGTTCGCTGGTGGCATCTATTGTTCCGCCCAGCTTTTGTATGTATTCCCGGGCCTGGTAGGCGCCAATTCCCATGCCGGTTAGCCCTTTGGTACTTTCAAAGGCTTTGAACAGACGATCATTAATAAAGTCATCACTCATTCCACAGCCGGTGTCTTGAATAAACAGCACAACATTGCCTTTGGCAATCTTTAGCGACAGGCTGACCTCGCCATCGGGGGGTGTGGCATCCTGGGCGTTTTGTATCAGGTGGCCGAGTACGCTTTTTAGCTGTTCGGGGTCGGCTTTCACGAGTATGTGCGGTTGACCACCGTCGAGTTTCGGTGCCGGTTGTTGCCTGCTGTAGTGATCAACGAGTTCGCTTACGAGTTCTGTCAGGTCCAGCTTTATGCAGTTTTCCATGTCATCTGCTGCAGGTTTGCGAATGTGGGCTAACAGGTTGGACATCTTTCGAACCGCATGGTCGGTGGTGTTGATCATATCTTCAATAAATGCAGGGTTGCTTTTGTGTTTCTGCGCGTTGTTTACCAGTAGTGTCAGTTGCGCAACGACTGTTTTGAGGTCGTGCACCATGAAGGCAGATGCTTTGCTGACGGCTTCAAATTGCATGGCGCGGGATAGCCGGTTCTGTGCGTCGGCCTGTGCCAACAGGTTACAGGTTTGCCGGGCAACCACCTTAATAAGGTCGAAGTTCTCCCAGTTCAGGTCTACACGGGCGTAGGGTTGGCCAATCATTGCTATACCGTAGAGTTCATTGCTCAGGTACAGGGGGATAATCAGCCAGGCATCCGGGGTTTTGGCAATGGCATCTGGGATCTCCAGCAGGTCGTAGCTCACCGGGTCGGCTCTGTATTCGTCTAGATTGACTATCCATTCTTTTTCATTGAATAAGCGCACCAGTTCGGCATCTTCATCTATAACTGTGTATCTGGGTGTGGCGAGATTGGCAGATTCTCTCAGGGTGTAGGCCCCTTGATCGCTTTTGAGCCAGATGGCGCCTGCATTGCTCTCCACCAGTCCCGCCAGAATGCGGATTACTCGTTGTGTGAGGGGCGGTTCATCGGTCAGGTATGCCAGCTCTTTGGTGAGTTTTAGCCATTCATCCCGGTAATCGTATTTGTAGTCGAAGAAATTCTGGCTGATCAGAACCATGAGCTTTGCGCGAATGCGACGGGAGAGCACCAGCGTTGCCAGAAATACCAGAGCAACGGCAGACAACAGCACTTGTAAGGCTTCGCCCCAGTCACCACCAAGAATTCGAACGTAATATCCGCTCACCGAGAGGAGTAGCAGGTAAGCACCGGCCATAATCAGCGTGCTGGCATGAAATACTGCCGAGCGGGATAGCTGGAAATCGATAGGTTGTTTACGAGTGTTGACTACGTTGATTGCAAACAGAGGGACCAGTGCTGCGTTAACGAAGCCCCGTGCGTTCCAGAATGAATCTGCAATTGAGCCAAACAGCAATGCGTCGGCGTACATCAGGAAGTCGAAGATAAAGATGGTGGCGGTTCCTATGCACAGGTACTTCATGCTCGAGCGACCAAACGCGGGTGCATTGCGCCAGATTTGTTCTACCAGAGAGAGCCCGAGAAGTGACAGGGCAATCTGGCCGATGAGTTTGGTTTTGCCGTCCACCAAGGCGATGCCGAATATGAATTCAAGACTACCAATGACGAGTAGCGTGATGAGCAGAATGCTTGTCGCGCCACCAAGGAACTTTTTTAGTTGCCCGCTAAGCCGACCATGGCGAAAGGTGTCTCGCAGCATTGCAAACAGAAGGAGAATCCAGGAAGTGTCGCGGAGCAATTCCAAAAGGTAGCGAATAAAAAAGCCGGGATGGCCCCATAGGCTTTGGGTAACGAGGGTTGATGCCCACAGGGTAGTAACCAGGGCAGCAAGGAATAGAGCCCGATCTATGTCGCGACGCAGGTAACGAGTGCCTACAAGCACTGAAAGTATTGCAAATACCACAGCCGCTGCGCCGTGACTTATCACGCTCAAATCTGGAAGCATGCAATCTACCTATTCCATGGATAGGTGTAGTTTGAGGTTGCCGGCGGTTCTGTGCAACTCCCATGAGTTACTACTGAACATGCAAGCAGGTTGTATATGTCGGTAAATTTTACATGACAACTGACTGTTAGGCAGTTTCCCGTGTCGGGCTCTTTCTATGTGTATGAAAAATAGTCAATTGCGTATTGCTGGTGTGACTATTGCTGTTTTGGGGATGGTACAAACCGAACAGGATGCAAAAGGATCGCGCTATGAATACAAAAATGAAACTCCTTGCTATTGCTTCGCTATCTGGTGCCATGTTTGCCGGGAATGTCGCTGCTGGCCCAACTATTGATTTGGATTATCAGGGGGCCACCCACGGCTTCAACAGTGGAAATCTGTCGAACACAGCTACAAGCAGTAATTACAACAACTACAATGCTGGCATGTTCAATTTCACTACAAGTAACGCTGTTGGAACTTCGCCAATTGCCTGGACTGGCGCTCTCGACGCATTCTGCATTGACCTTGATGTATTTTTGGATAAAGGCAACAGAACGTATGAGTTGAAGACGGCTGATAGTTATTTTAATAACACGAATCTGGTGTCGTCGATTGGTAAGCTTTATAGCGGGTACCAAAGCAGCGTAGCTGGTGTAGGTTCATCTGCTGCTTTCCAGCTTGCTTTGTGGGAAGTTATCTATGAGACAGGCGGTTCTTATGGCCTTCAGAGCGGTAACTTCCAGGCTGATACCGGTTTTAGTGGCTCCCGCACACTCGCTGATGGGTGGCTAGCTGGATTGGCTGGCCAATCTGAGGATTACGTTATGTATGTTCTGGATGCTGTTACTGTTCCGGACGGTGTAGACTCTCAGGACCTTTTAGTGTTCACGCCCAAGCCTCCGGTAAGTGTGCCTGAGCCAGGCACTCTTGCGCTTCTGGGTCTGGGCCTGGCCGGACTGGCAGCCCGGCGTAAAAAAGCCTGACACTCGTCAGTTAATGCAAAAAGCCACCGTAATTCGGTGGCTTTTTGCATTCTGCTTCATCTCTACAAAGGCTTTTTGTTGTCCCTGTAAAACCGGAATATTTCCTTAAGTGACCGTTTCGGTGTAAAGCCATACTCATTCTCAAAGGCTCTGCCGTCAATCACCACCGGATACTTGAAGAAATCCATCAAGTACGCAGGAAAGCGCTTTAGCCCGATGGTGCGCAGTATCAATCGTGGCAGTGCGGGTGGCACGGAGGGTATTGGAACTCGTGTGCAACCGCAGAGTTCCAGTGCTCGTTGGTAGGCTACCCAATCGTTTGGTGCCACGTTGAAAATTCCCCGTGTTGGCTTTTGGCTGGCGAGCACTATGGCGTCTGCCATGTCATCTATGTGTATAAATTGCATCATCGGGGAAAAGCCGGCCATTACAGGCGCCAGAGGGCTGGCGAGTAGTTTGGCTATTGTGTTGCGAACGCTGGAGCCCACTATGTTGCATGGGCGCAGGACGCTGATGTTCAGCTCCGGGTAGCGCCACAAATAGATGCTTGCAAGGTTCTCCAGCTCTACTGAATCAATCAGATCGGCACTCAGGCCAGCACTCTTGAGAGGTGCTGATTCGTCGATCAGGGCCGGGTTGTAGGCCATGGCGCCGTATACATGGTAGGTGGAAAGCACGACAACTCGGCGAATACCGTACTTGTGGCTGAGGTCCAACAATTTTTGCGTGCCTAGCACGTTGGCGTTGTAGCGACGCATGCGGGAGAGTTGGCTGGATCGGATTCGGCCCATGTGTATCACGGTGTCGAACTGATAGCGGCGAAACAGGTCTTCGAAGGTGCGCTTGTTAAAATCGATGCAGTAGCTGGGGATCTGGTCGCCAAGTTCTACCCGTACGCGAGCGTCTACTGCCACAAGGTTGCAGGTTTCTCGCAGGCGCTGAATCACTTGTTGCGCGAGCGCGCCTGCGGCGCCTGTGATCAGAATGCTGGGCTTGGGTTGCTTGTTTTTGTGAGCGGGCATCAGAACAACCTTTTTCTTTCTGTCAGGCCTTTTTCAATGAGGCGGTTTATTTCCGTCTTTACTTGATCAACCCGTTCATCTATCTCTGCGTCTGAAAAGTCTCCCCCCTTAAAGTACATTGGCGGGCCGAAGTTAAGGTGAACCTTGGCGGGGAAGACAATCGGCAGTGCAAGCGGGACGTAGGGCACGCTGAGTGCTTTTGCCAAGGGTTTGATGTTGGCGATGGAGGGGACGGTTTCTTCACACCCCACTATGCCAACAGGCACGACAGCCGCATTGTATTTCATGGCCAGATGCATGAATCCGGCGCCAAAGCGCTGGAGTTTGTAACGGTCCCGGTATAGCTTGCCGGAACCACGCACACCCTCCGGAAACACTATTATTGCTTCGTTGTTGGCCAGCATTCTGGCGCAATTCACCGGATCTCCCAGCACAGCGCCTACTTCATTCAACAGATTGCCGAGCCAGGGTACCGTCGGGAAGAAGCGTTCGATCATTGCGCGGGGAATGCGGGGGTTTTTCTTGCGGGAGGCCAGGGCATAACCAACAAGTATGCCGTCAATCGGGAGTTGGCCGCTGTGGTTCCCTATAATCAGGACAGGCCCCTCCGCCGGAATGTGGTCAACGCCATGGGCCTCGGTGCGAAAGTATTTCTCATAAATCGGCTTAACCAGCGAGAACCCGAATTTGACGGCCTCGTTATTATAACCCCAGGGGTCGTAGCCCAGTGTGCCTATGGGTTTTCGGATGCGGTTGATTTGTTCATCCAGTTCCGATGAGACCAGCAGGGATTTCACAAAGGATACCAAGCTCATGTGCACTCCCTATATAGAGCCATGCTGTAGCCGCTATCTGCTGCCACTGATTGTTGTCAGTTTTAGCCACGCCCGATGAGAACACCAAGAGTGTGGCTCTGACCACTATTAAGCACTCTATAATCGCTGGCTGCATTGGCAGTTTCGACACATAGCATTGTCTGCCAGGCAGTGTCCGGGAAATCGCTTAGTTTTAGGGCTTTCTTCGGCCCCGGGTTCCATACCACGGTGGAGTCACTACCAATGGCTGTAAGTTTGCGGCTTGTAGCGGGTGTCACTACCGTGAGAGGGTCGCCATTTTCGTAAATTCGGTCGGTTTCCCCATCAAAATAGATAGGGCCGTCCTGGGTGCAGTATTCCCAGTTTTTCAAGGTATCTATGTAGTGGGCAAACCCTAAGCCCAGAATCCTTGTACCTTTGATATCACTTGTTGGTAGATAGGTGTGTAATGCCTGGCTGAAGGCGAGGGGCTCGCTACCGAGGTTTGTAGTGGTGAGGGCTAGTTGGCAACCGCGTACCGAAAAATTGAAGGTGAGCAGGGCCAAGGCATGGCCATGCCAGACATTGTCAAAATCCTGGTTGGCGTCAAGCGACAGGGATATTTCCACTTCATGGGCGCTTTCGCATGCATCTTCAAGCTTCCACACAGCGGTGCGGCCAAGCCCATGTGGGCCTTGGGTTTTGACACGTTTTCGCACCTCGGGCGCATTGCGGGCGGGGTCGCCGAACCATGGCCAGCAGATGGGAATGCCGCCGCGAATTGCTCGGCCCGGTTCGAATCGAGCGGTTGGGCTCATCCATAGCCAGTCTTCATCGCTCTTGGGAATAAACCGGGTGAGATGTGCACCTTGCAGAAACAGCGTGGCTTCGAACAGGGGGTGGTGAATTTCCAGTGCTTCCAGTTGCCCGATTGTATTCCAGCGGATAAAGGACCATTGGCCCGGAGAAAGGGATAAAGGCGGTTTGCTGCTTTCAGGCATAGGGCTCTGTTCCGTACTTAAGTGCATCTGCTTGCTTCAAGAGTAAGTCAAAACCGTGTTTTGGGCGACTCCTGTCATACAATAGCTATTGGCACTATTTAATAGCAATTCGACGGTGTTGGGGATTTGCCGTTGTAGTCCGCAAACCCTTTTGTTAAGATTCGCGCCGCTTTCAGAGAGTTTGTTCTGAAACGCCGATATGGTGGCTCCATTGGTGCCTCCGCAACATGAAACCGCGAACCCGGTCAGGCCCGGAAGGGAGCAGCCGCAGCGGTGGAATTGTGTGCCGGAGTGTCGCTGGTGGGGCCACCCCCAGTTTTGCCCTTGGTTTTTCTGTCGAAAACCCCCTCAAGCTTTCATTCCCGCACCCTTATAACTTCTTATAAATCCGTGTCCATGCTAAAGTTGCAGGCGTTTTTCTCAGCATTTGGCGGATCATGAGCTATCAGGTACTTGCCCGTAAATGGCGCCCTCGCACCTTTGAAGATATGGTGGGCCAGGAACACGTTCTCCAGGCGTTAATTCACGCATTGGAAAACCAGCGCCTGCACCATGCTTATCTGTTTACCGGCACTCGAGGCGTTGGTAAGACTACCATTGGGCGTTTGCTCGCTCGCTGCCTTAACTGCGAAACCGGGATAACACCTCGCCCTTGCGGTACCTGCTCCAGTTGTGTGGAGATTCAGGAGGGCCGGTTTGTTGACCTGATTGAAATTGATGCCGCATCCCGCACCGGCGTGGACGATATGCGGGAGCTGACGGATAACGTTCAGTACGCGCCCAGCCGCGGGCGCTATAAGGTGTACCTCATCGACGAGGTGCACATGCTTACCAATCAGTCGTTTAATGCGTTTCTCAAAACCCTTGAGGAGCCGCCTGAGCATGTCAAGTTCCTGTTGGCGACCACCGATCCTCAAAAGTTGCCCGTAACGGTTCTCTCGCGTTGCTTGCAATTTAATTTGAAGCGCATGACACCGGAACATATTGCCGGGCATCTCACAAACGTTCTTACGGCCGAGCAGATACCCTTTGAAGAGCCTGCACTTTGGCTGTTGGCCCGTGCAGCTGACGGCAGTATGCGGGATGCGTTGAGCCTTACGGACCAAGCCATTGCATTCGGTAACCAGAAGCTTTCTGCCAGCGATGTCAGCAGCATGCTGGGGACCATTGACCAGCGGGACATTGAGCGGATTGTAAATGCGCTGGTAGAGCGGGACGGCCCGGCCTTGCTGGCGGAAATCAACCGTATCTCGGACTTTGCCCCGGATTACAGCATTATACTCGCGGATCTTCTGTCGCTGTTCCATCGGGTAACTATGGAGCAAGTGGTTCCGGGAAGTGCCGATAACGCGCTGGGCGATGCCGCGCAAGTGCAATCCCTGGCCCGTAAGCTCAGTGCAGAAGATGCCCAATTGTTTTATCAGGCTGCGCTGATCGGCCGAAAAGACCTGGCAATTACTCCTGATGCCCGCATGGGTTTCGAGATGACATTGCTCCGTATGCTGGCCTTCCGTCCTGGCTCTGATCGCCGCGCGCCACCGGCTGCGAGCAATGCGGGCTCTGCAGTTGAAGGGGAGTCCAGGGATGAACCTGAGCCTGCCGCTGCTGCACCCGCACCCGCGCCAAAGGCAATCGAGCAGCCAGTGCCTGAACCTGAACCGGCGCCAGCGCCCGATCAGGAAATTGAGCCACAGGGCTACACCGATGCACCTGCCGACGATGCCTGGCTAGCCAGCCTTGATGCTCAAGCGGAATCTCAGCCAGATTATCCTGAGCCTGAGCCTGAGCCTGAGCCTGAGCCTGAGCCTGAGCCTGAGCCTGAGCTGGCGCGCGAAACAGAAGTTGCGCCACAGGCTGAGATGGCTAGCCCACCAGCTCCAGCAGAGACCTCGACAACCCCTATTCAAGACATGCGAGCGCCAATGGCAGAGGGGGAGTTTGTCTGGGAGCGGGATTTTCGCAGCCTCGGCATTGTCGGGATGCCTGGCAATCTGGCCAGCAATGGCGCTATGTCACGCAGTGGTAACACCATCACGCTGCTGATTGATGATGGCCACGCCAGATTACTGAATGACAGGCACGAAGAAAAAATTCTGGCTGCCTTGAGAAATCACTTTGGCGACGCCATTCAATTGAAGATAGAGCAGGGTGACCCAGGCCCGAACACGCCAGCGGCTTTTGAAGAGCGCCAGCGAGTTCTGCGCCAGAGCGCTGCCGTAGAATCCATTCGTAACGACCCGCTGGTGCAGTCCATTGTGGAGCGGTTTGAGGCGCGGGTTGTTGAAGATAGTATCAGGCCAGTAGCAGCAGACGACCGGCCAATAGAAACAAGCAGGAGATAAACCATGCTGAATGATATGGGGGGGCTGATGAAAAAGGCCCAGAAGATGCAAGAACAAATGCAAAAGGCTCAGGAGGAGGCAGCCAAAGCTGAAATTACCGGCGAATCTGGTGCTGGCCTGGTAAAAGTAACCATGAATGGCCGCCACGATGTTCGCAAGGTGGAAATCGACCCCTCCCTGATGTCGGAAGAAAAGGACATCCTGGAAGACCTGCTGGCCGCGGCTGTTAACGATGCCGTGCGCCGGGTAGAAGCCAACCAGAAAGATGCAATGTCTGGCATGATGTCTGGGATGGGTATGCCTCCCGGCTTCAAAATGCCGTTTTAAAGACTCTATTCTGATCTGCAGTTTGAGGATGTTTCATGGCGTTCAGCCCGCTGGTTGATGAACTTGTCGAATCCCTTAGGTGTTTGCCCGGCGTTGGCCAGAAAACCGCCCAGCGCATGGCCTTCCACTTGCTTGAGCGTGCGCGCTCCGGTGGTACCCGGTTATCTGATGCTTTGAGCAACGCTATGGAGAAGGTCCGCCGCTGCGAAAGTTGCCAGAACTTTTCGGATACTGAAGTGTGCGGGATTTGTGAAAACCCGGTTCGTAGCAATGGCACACTCTGCGTGGTAGAAAGCCCATCGGATTTATTAGCCATTGAGCAGGCGGGGGATTACAAGGGCAGCTACTTTGTTCTTATGGGGCATTTGTCTCCCATAGACGGTGTCGGCCCTGATGAAATCGGCATTGAGCGCCTTTTGCGCCGGGTACGCTCCGAAGGCGTTACCGAGCTCATTCTTGCCACTAACCCTACGGTGGAGGGTGAAGCCACTGCCCACTACATCTCTGATCGACTTGATGGTTCCAATATCCTCATCACGCGCCTTGCCCATGGTATACCGGTAGGTGGTGAGCTTGGTTACGTTGACGGTTTTACTCTCACACATGCGTTTCGCGGCAGAAAACCTCTGCTGGACTGATTCTGCACTGGCGCCTGCTGGGCGCTTTTTGACTGGCCTTTTTTATGACACTTCCTGTAACCGCTATTGCCGTTCCTCCGGCACCTGAAACCATCACCTGGATTGCAAAACCGGAGGAGTTAAATGAATGGCTGGACAGTGCACCGGGGCTACCCCTTGTTCTGGACACTGAATTCGAGCGGGTAAGTACCTTTTATCCCATTCCCGGGCTGGTTCAACTTGGTCTTGGAGACAGTTTTTGTCTGGTAGATCCGGATGTGGCAGAGCGGTCCACCCGTTTCCGGGAAATTCTGGCTGAACCTTCGGTGACCAAGCTACTCTACGCGATGAGTGAAGATCTTGAGCTCTTTCGTGATTGGCTGGGGATTAACCCAAAGGGTGTCGTGGACCTGCAAATTGGGGCGGCAATGGCTGGCGCCGGCTTTTCACTGGGTTATGCGCGGTTGGTTGAAACATTGTTTGGCGAAGCGCTGGATAAATCTGTTACCCGGTCTGATTGGGTCTCTCGCCCCTTGAGCGAGGCCCAGCAGCGCTATGCCATTGAGGATATACGCTTTCTGGCACCCATGTACGAGTGGGTTAGCGCACACATGAGGGAGCGGGGCCTGGAGGCGGCGTTGGTGGAAGAATCTGCCCGCTTTGCAGAGGAACTCGCCGGGCAAGACGACCCGCACCATCATTATCTGCGTTTGCGAGGAGGCTGGGCTCTCACAGCCGAACAACAGTTTGTGCTGAAGGAATTGGTTATTTGGCGGGAACTGGAGAGCAGAGAGCGCAATCGCCCACGGGGTCGAGTGTTGGCAGACCCTCTGCTTATTGCAATTGCCGAGCGAATGCCCGGCAGCCTTAGCGAGCTTTCGGATATCCAGGGTGTGCCCGGTGGCGTGGTTCGGCGCTATGGCGAAGCGTTGCTCAAGCTTGTTGACGAGGGGCGTGGTGCTGATACCACCGGGCTCGATCGTATAGCGCCGCCGCTAACCAGGGAACAACAGGATTACTTTAAAGGCCTTAAGCGGTTTTTCAGGAAGGCGGCGGAAGCTGCTGATATTCCAATTGAATTGCTTGCGCCCAGGAAGCGGCTTGAGAAAGTTGTACAGGAAAGCAGCCTGGCTGGAAGCCCCTTTTTCCATGGCTGGCGCACGAGAATCCTTGCGCCGGTAATGAATGATATTGAGGATTACCTGCAATCATGAAAGATCGGGAGTTTGTGTCTGTTTTCAGGAGCAGCAAAAAAAACGATACCTATATGTTTGTTCGTCGCGGGCAGAAGTGGGAAGAGTTGCCTGAGAGCTTGAGATCCATTTTTGGCGCGCCTGTGCATTCAATGGATCTGATCATGACACCCGAGCGCAAACTGGCCAGAACCAGTGGTGAGCAGGTACTTAAGGCTATCGAAGAAAAAGACTTTTTTTTGCAGATGCCTGAAGAACAGGATTCTTACGTTGTGGATTTCCGCACTAAGCCGGGAATGAAACATTCATGATTGCGCAAATCCCGTTCTGGCAACGCAAACGCCTGAATGAGATGACGCAGCAGGAATGGGAATCTCTGTGCGATGGCTGCGGAAAGTGCTGCCTGAACAAGCTTGAAGATGAAGATACGGGTGAGGTGTACCACACGGATCTTGTTTGCCGATTCATGGATGAAGATACCTGCCGGTGCACGGTTTACCCCGACCGGCTTGAAAAAGTACCAGGCTGTACAGTGCTGACACCGGACAGTGTAAGCGATTACCATTGGTTGCCCCATACCTGTGCTTACCGCACTTTGGCTGAGGGCAGGCCGCTTGCCGATTGGCATCCGCTACGTAGTGGGAGCCCGGATACGGTACACGAAGCCGGTGTTTCCATACGCCACAAGGTAATCCGAGAGGATAAAGTGGCAGAAGAAAACTGGGAAGAACATATCATTCACTGGGTTCTGTAATGATCGATACTGACGCACAAACTGCTTACGCCGTCTTCTGGGCGGCTTATGTCATAGCATTCGCCGTGTTCTTTTACATGATGAAAAAGCTGTTCCGTTTTTTACCCTTGTACGGTTTGCGCACGCTGCTTCTCGCAGCTTTGGTTGCTGTGCTGCTGACGCCTGTAGAATCCCCGGAACTGGCCGGTTGGTGGATACCCGCGTGGCTTTTCGGTGGGTATGAACTGATTCTCGGTGATGCAGATAACGCAGGCCGGGCTTGGCTTAACCTGGGTATCGGGGGGCTGGCAATGCTGCTTGTCTGGATTCTGGACTTGGTTCGCTATCGCTTATCCCGGCGCTGAGAAACCCCACTCATTCCTCCGAGAACAACAATGCCAAGATTCCTTTCGCTGATTTTGTTTACTGCTTTGTGGTTGCCTGCAGCTTTGTGGGGACAAGAGGCCACAAAGCTGACTCTGCCAGAAAGCCCGGATGTCCGGATTATTGTCGACATCTCAGGCTCCATGAAAGAGACCGACCCAAATAACCTGCGCCAACCTGCCGTAAGGTTGCTGGCCAGGATTATCCCTGAGGGCAGTACCGCCGGTGTGTGGACCTTTGGTCAGTATGTCAACATGCTCGTTCCCCATGGCGAAGTGGACGATACCTGGCGCCAGCTGGCAATTGATCGTACGCAACAAATAAACTCTGTAGCCTTGCGTACTAATCTTGGTAAGGCTATTGAAGTTGCCAGCGACGATTATGTAACGGGTGGCACCCTCCAAAATACCCACTTCATCTTACTGACAGACGGTAAAGTGGATATTTCAGACACTGCCGAAGTAAATCAGGCTGAAGAGAAACGTATCCTTGGGAAACTGCTGGACAGCCTTGTGGCGAAAGGTGCTACCTTTCATCCGGTTGGCCTGTCGAATCAGGCTGATGCGGCATTCCTGAAAACCCTTGCAGAGAAATCAAACGGCAGTTTCCGCATTGTAGAATCAGCTGAATCCCTTAATCTGGCTTTTCTTGACGCCCTGAATACAGCCGCCCCCCAAGAGCAGATACCGATTGAAGGTAATGCGTTTACCGTCGATGCCGGGGTAAAAGAGTTCACCGCGCTGATCTTTCGTGGTGAAACGGCGTATTCGGAAGAGCGGGGTGAGAACGCGCCAGCTGTTCTGGAGTTGGTCAAGCCTGACGGTGAAACTCTTCTCTACTCTGCACAACCGGATAACGTACGTTGGGCCCGGGAAGCTGCATACGACCTGGTGACCATTACCGAACCAGACGCTGGTGAGTGGCGCGTAACCGGTGAACTGGGTGAGGGCAGTCGCGTTACCGTGGTCAGTGATCTGAGAATGGTGGTCAGCCCCATACCGGCAACCTTTACTGCCGAATCGCCTGTGGATATCCGGGTGGCATTCTTTGAAGAAGCAAAAAAATTAACCAATGCAGAATTTCTCAACGTATTGAGTGTAACGCTCAGCTTGACCTCTGAAGACGGCCGAAGCGGCAGAAAATCACTCTCAGCTGATCAGCCGCCTGCGGATGGTGAATACACGGATACCATCAGTAAGCTGCCGACCGAAGGCTTGTACCGCATAGATGTGGTTGCAGATGGCAAAACCTTCGCACGCAAATTTAGCGCTACAACTGAATTTATAGTGCCCACGGGAATGGTTGAATCCTCCATTGGGGCCCCGATAGATACAAGCATGGTTGAAGAGGTGGAAAATTTACCACCCGCGCCGGTGGCGGAACAGGCTGTCGAGCCCGAGCGGGCTGTGGAGCCTGAGGTTGCTGCTGAGCCGTCAGCACAAACAGACCCAGAACCTTTGGCTGAAGCTGAGCCTGAGGATGAGTCAGGTGAACTGCCAGTGCCGTTATGGATGATCGGCGCGGGTGCCGGATCTCTAGTGGTTCTCGCGCTGTTGATCTTCCTGCTGATGCGCAAGCGCCGCAGTGGATCGTCTGCTGATATGACAACCGATGAAGAAGCAGAAGGCTTGAATGAATTGCAACAGGAAATGGCCAATATCGAAGCGGAAACTCCGATAATAATGCCTGAGCCTGAGCCTGAGCCTGAGCCTGAGCCTGAGCCTGAGCCTGAGCCTGAGCCTGAGCCTGAGCCTGAGCCTGAGCCTGAGCCTGAGCCTGAGCCTGAGCCTGAACCTGAACCTGAACCTGAACCTGAACCAGTGCTTGAGCCGGAGCCTTTGCTTGAGCCAGAGGAAGAGGATATACCGGTTGCGGATACGTTAGTGGAGCCCGAAGAGGCAATTCCCGAGTTGACGGAACCGGCAGACGACGATGATGACGAAGAGTTCGGTCTGGATGATTTTGACCTGTCCGAATTTGACGATTTACCCGATTACGAATTACCTGATGATCTGGACGAAAAGCCAGATGATGAACAGAAAAAGTAACTAACAGGAACTCTACGCATGAAGTTTACCGGTACCGAAAATTATGTAGCCACCGATGACCTGCAAATGGCCGTGAATGCCGCCATTACGCTGCAACGTCCACTGCTGATCAAAGGCGAGCCCGGCACCGGCAAAACCCTGCTGGCGGAAGAGATGGCCAGCTCGCTTGGCATGAAGTTGATTCCCTGGCACATCAAATCAACCACCAAGGCTCAGCAGGGATTGTATGAATACGATGCGGTATCCCGCTTGCGGGATTCCCAGTTGGGTGATGAGAAGGTCAAAGACATCAGCAACTATATCGTTAAGGGCAAGCTTTGGGAGGCTTTTGAAGCCGACGAGCAGGTTGTTCTGTTGATTGATGAGATTGATAAGGCAGATATCGAGTTTCCCAACGACCTTCTGTTGGAACTCGATCGCATGGAGTTCTACGTTTACGAAACCCAGCAGTTCGTAAAGGCCAAGAAGCGTCCGATCATCGTGATCACCAGTAACAACGAAAAAGAACTGCCAGATGCATTTTTGCGCCGTTGTTTCTTCCACTACATCAGCTTCCCGGATCACGACACCATGAAGAGTATCGTGGATGTTCACTTCCCGGGTATTCAGCAGCAGGTAGTGAAAGACGCACTGGAAGTCTTCTTTGATGTGCGCAAGGTACCGGGCCTGAAGAAAAAGCCCTCCACCTCAGAATTGATTGACTGGCTTAAGCTACTGATGGCAGACGAATTGACCGCCAAGATGTTACAGGAAAAGGACAGCAGCTCAGCGCTACCACCTCTGTACGGTGCTCTGGTTAAGAACGAACAAGACGTACACCTGCTGCAAAAGTTAGCATTTATGGCCCGCCGTCGCGGCTGAAATTCGGCAAGAGTGCGGTTTTATGTTGATTGATTTCTTTCTCGAAGTGCGGCGGGCCAAGGTGCCTGCCAGCCTGCGTGAATTCCTCGATCTGCTGGAGGCGTTACAACAGCGCCTGGCATTTGCGGATATGGAAGAGTTCTATTACCTCGCGCGTTTGTGCCTTGTGAAAGACGAGCGCCACTTCGACAAGTTTGATCTGGCCTTCAAATCCTATTTTGAAGGCATCGAGCATCTTGATCAGATGCTGGAAGCACTGATTCCCGATGATTGGTTGCGTGCCGAGTTCGAGAAAAACCTGACAGAAGAGGAAAAGGCCAAGATTGATTCTCTGGGTGGCCTCGAAGAGCTGATTGAAACCTTCAAAAAACGCATGGAAGAGCAAAAAGAGCGCCATGCGGGCGGTAACAAGTGGATTGGTACCGGTGGTACATCACCCTTTGGTGCCGATGGATACAACCCTGAAGGTTTCCGTATTGGTCAGAAAAAAGGCCGTCACGGCCGTGCAGTCAAAGTTTGGGAAAAACGCGAATTCAAGGATCTGGACGACAGTGTCACCCTTGGTATCCGTAACATCAAGGTAGCGCTCAGACGCCTACGCAAGTTCGCCCGCCAAGGCGCAGCAGATAAGCTTGATCTGGACGATACCATTCGGTCAACGGCCAGAAACGCGGGGTATCTGGATCTGAAAATGGTTCCGGAGCGCCATAATGCGGTAAAGGTGCTGATATTTTTCGATGTGGGTGGTTCCATGGACCCCCACGTTCGGGTGTGTGAGGAGCTGTTCTCCGCTGCGCGCATGGAGTTCAAGCACATGGAGTATTTCTACTTTCACAACTTCGTTTATGAAAGTTTGTGGAAGAGCAATATACGGCGCATGAACGAGACAACCAGCACCTGGGACATCCTTCATAAGTATTCGCCAGACTACAAGGTTATCTTCGTGGGCGATGCCACCATGGCACCCTATGAAATTTCCCATGCTGGCGGTTCTATTGAGCACTGGAACGAAGAGGCTGGTGCGACCTGGTTTCAGCGCATCAGTGAGCATTTCCGCAAGGTGGTGTGGATCAACCCGTTACCCGAAGGCTATTGGGGAACCGGCGGTTCTCTGGGAATGACCAGGCAATTGGTAAATAACCATATGTATCCGCTCACTGTGGAGGGGCTGGAGTCGGCCATGAAGCATTTGAGCAAATAAAAAAGCCGATGCGGTTGAGACATCGGCAAAGCTCGGCATATCAAGCGGGGGCGTTAACAACGTATCCCCGCTTTTTATTAGCAGCAAATATAGGGCCAGAAATATAAATCTGAAAATATACAGATAGTTATCAATTGATTGAGCCCTTGCTTCGTTACGTTTCCCTCAATGGCCAAATGTCCTGTGTCAAATAACTCGACGCTTTCCACGCAAGCAATCCGATAGTTAGGCTGGGGCGCCGGGTTTCCGATTTGGTGATCTGCATACCGTTCTTGCCGGTTACCAAGTGTTACTCTTCCTGTCAGCTTGTAACTGAGACGGTGGGAGTAATAGGCTTATGTTCGGCCTGAACAAAACACAAGGATGCCGGCGCGGCCAGGGGAGTGGATTCGTTAAGGCAATGAGTGCAAGCCTCCTCGTGATGTTGCTGATTGGGTTGAACCCGGTTGCAGCTTCACCCCTCGATGATGAAATCGAAACACTCAAAGCCGAAACCTCCGCTACCGCAAAAGATATGGTCACGCTCGAGCAAAAAGTGCGACAGCTGGTTGATACCCGTGTTTCGGTGTTTCTGACGCTAGGCAGCCGGGACGGGCTGGATCTGGATTCGGTGGAGTTGTTTGTTAACGGAAAACCTGCGGTTTCTCATCTTTACACGCCCGCCGAAAGCAGGTCGCTGAAACAGGGCGGAATTCAGCAGTTGTTCATGGGTAATCTGGTCAATGGCGCTCACGAACTGCAGGCGGTGATTACGGCCCGGGCAGCCAATGACCGTTTTGTGCGCAGAGAATCCTCCCACAGTTTCAAGAAGCGGCCGGGTGAGCTCCGTTTGGAGATGGCTCTGGAAGCCAATGCGCCCGATTACGAACCCCGTGTTTCATTTATTGAGTGGAAGTAGCCAGTCATGAGGGTGTTCTTGCTGAACTATGTCGTGCTTCCCACTTTCCTGTTCGGCATACTGCTGGCACCAGCCCACGCTGCCCAGCCTGATCCCTCGGGACTTAAGGCGGGCCTTGATCAGTTTGCTCAGGCCGCTACTAGCTGGAATCCAGGCTCTCAAGCCGATACCGCCCCAAAATCAAATCAGCAAAAACTTTACGAAAAAGCCGAAGCTGCCCGGACCCGCGGCGATGCTGAAGGTGCAGGCAAAATCCTTGCGACAATGGATGAGGGTTACTGGTCAGCGGTTGGCTATCTTAACCTTTCGGCGGATTATGCCCGCAACGATCTGAAACCTTCACGCGCGCTTGTCGCGCTGCGTGTGGCCCTGGCGATGGCTGATAAAGACACGGATGTTCACAGAAAATCAGCACTGCGCAGCCGTATCCTTCTGCGCGCCGGGTACCTTGCCTACACAAGCGCGGATTATGAGAAGGCCATTGGCTTCCTTGAAAAAATACCACTCGATAGCCACAAAACGCCCCAGGCGCTTTATTTGCACGGTTTGGCACTGGCGGAGCAAGGCAATCACCGAGCCGCGATGCAGAGCTGGCACCGAGCTAAAAAATATCCATTGGCATACCCGGGGGTTGCTTACGCCTGGATAGGCATGGGGCGCGGTTATGACCTCTCAGGGTATCTTGGGCAGGCCGGCGAAGCCTACCTGGCAGCAAATGCAGCCTACGAGGGCGAGCGGGTTACTTTGCGTGCCTTGGCTACCCAGATTGAGGATCAGGGTGCTTACAAGGCACTGGTACTGGATGCGAGAAGTCAGAATACAGCTGCCGCAGGAGCCGGAAGGGCAGGGTCTGGTAAAACAACCTTGGGCAGCCCGAAGGTGGAATGGTTTCTTGCTGACAGTCGCACGCTAACCCAGCCACGCATGGCCTATTTACTGACCATGATGGAACAGCCGGCTGCACAGTTAGCGGTCGACCGGGTTGCAAAACTGGCACAAATAGCGGCTGATCTCGAACGCAACGCGCAGGATCTTGGTGTATTTATTAGCGCCTTAACTGAGGAGCTTGATAAACCCGGAAGTGTGACAGATAGGCGCTCTGACAACCTGCGAGGATTGCTCGCTGACAGCGATGAACTGCGTAACAAGACGCTTGCACACCTCGAATCCGTTTCGGCTTTACGTATTCAAGCTGAAAACTTGTTGGATCGCCTTGCACTGGATTTTGTTGCCGCGCAAGATCAAAAAATGGTGTATGCCCTGGATAAAACCGAGCAGCAGATTGCCCATCTTTATGAATACCTGGCATTGCAGGAACTGGATTCCGGGGAGCAAACGCGATGAAAGGTTTAAAGGCTTTGCTTCTGCCTTTTTGTTTGTTCTGTGGTGTGGCCAGCGGGCAGGAATCGTTTCGTGTAGAGCTGGGAAAAGACGGCGAAACCATTGCAGATATGCGTCCGGTGTTTCTGAAGTTCGAAACCAGGCCGCTTCCGGCGATTTCACCAGCCGAGGTTGCCAGGCGCTATCAGAAACTGTTCAGCACAACGGATGAGCCGTCTGTACGAGTGGATGCATTAAACCGCCTTACCAATATTCGCGATCGCTCCGGCCAGGACATAGGGTTCAGTCCTGCTGAAGAAGCGGTAGTGTATCAGCAGGCCATCGAAAGTTATGAATCCATTCTTGAGCGGGGAGCGTTTGGCGGTCGCCTGGACGAGCTTCTATATCAGATGGCCAAAGCCCATGCTCTGACCGGTCAAAACGAGGCGTCTGTCAAACGCCTTCAACAGTTGGTGGGTCTCTACCCGGATTCAGCTCTGGTACCTGAGGCTCGGTTCCGGGTTGCAGAGTCGGCGTTTGCTGCAGGTAGCTATATAGAAGCTGAGTCGGGATACCGCAATCTCGTTGACGGCAAAGCTGATGCTGGCGACTTGAGAAATAAAGCTCGCTATATGCTCGGATGGTCGCTCTACAAGCAAGGGCCACATGCCTGGGAACGCGCTGGAAAGCGATTTGTGGCGGTTCTTGACGAGTCCTTGCCAAACACTGAAAGCCTGCATCAAGTGTCTGAATCCAATGTGGATAGTATTGACGACACGCTTCGCATACTTGCGCTGATGGCCAGCCAGCGCAATGGCGCAGAAACCTTGATGGCTTGGTTACAGCCGACACCTTTGCGCTCATGGACTCCGCTGGCGTTTGATCGCCTTGCGGATTTCTATGCGGTGCAAGGTAACGCAGAGGAAAGTGTAGCCACTAACCGCGCTTTTGCGACTTACTTCCCCTCACACCCCCAGCGTGCCGGCTTCATGGCGCAGGTGGTTGATGTATGGAACCAGGCCAGCCAGCCGGTAAAAGCCAGAGCGGCCATGGCTGACTATGTTGCGCTGTTTGATAATCAAAGCGATTACGCCGCTCTTGAGGAACGCTACCGTACAAAATGGCGGGATTTCAGTCGGGTTCTCGCTGATTTTTACTACACGGAGGGCGGTGCAGGGAGTGGCAGTGTTGCTGCCCGTAACTATGCCTCAGCCGCTACCTACTATGAAGGTTTGGCAAGCCGCAGCCCGGCGGCCGGAGAGTTCTACCGACTTGCTGGCGATGCGTGGCTGCAGGCCAAAGCATATCCTGCCGCCCTTAAAAATTATCGGTTTGCTGCCTACGATGTACCGGGTTACGAACACACGGCAGATGCTGGGTGGGCAGCAGTTGCCCTGATCAGGGCAGGTGTTAGTGGTGAACTGGCGCCTTCGGAATACAGGCCGGACCTGAACGAACTCGCCGTCGAAACGGATCGGTTCACGGCGCAGCATGGTGCTGATCCTCGCGCACCAGAGTTGCTCGCCTATGTGGCAAACCGTTGGCTTGAGGCAGGCAATGATGAACAGGCTTTGAACTATGCTGTGCGAGCCGTTATCCACGAACAGTCCGGGCCCAAAGTGCGCTACGCCGGATGGCTGGTTACGGCACAGGTGCGTCAAAATATGTTGGAGTACGGCCTTGCCGAAAGAGCTTGGCGTGAGGCCTTGGCATTGGCTGCCGGTGAATCCGCAACCGCCGCCATGAAACAGGAAATGCCGGAACTGCAACAGCAACTTGCTACCGTGATCTATCGCCAGGGTGAGCAGGCTGCTGAAGCTGGTAAGCCTGCGATAGCAGTTGCGCACTTTCAGCGCATTGAGACGGTATTGCCTGGTTCTGAAATAGCTATAAAAGGGCGTTTTGATGCGGCGAATACGCTGCTCAGAGCATCAGAATGGCAGCCCGCAATCAACGAGCTAAACCGTTTCAGAGCAGATTACTCAAGCCACGCCTTGGCATCAGATATCAGCGAGAAATTGGTGTTGGCCTACACGGCTTCAAGCCAACCCGTTCGCGCAGCCGGAGAACTGATGGATATGGCGGATGGGTATATTGATATCGGCCAGTCAATTGCCACGGGTGAAGGTGCTTTGTCCTACCGGCTTCGGGCTGCGGAATTGTTCCATGCGGCAGAAGCAAATGATCAGCGCGATGCCATATACATAGATTACCTTGCATCAAGCCCTGTAGCTGAAGATGCCGAGGAACACATTCGCCTGCAGACTATGCGTCAGCGCTTGATAGAGTCCGGTAGTCGTACAACACAGTGGCGCGTTGACCTGGTTTCTGCTGAGCTGCAAAGCCGGTGGCACTCAGAGCAAACCTTGCAGTGGGCAGCACAGGGTGCACTGACTCTTGGTGCTGAAGCCGCTAGAGAGTTTGCTGGAATTGAACTCGATATACCGCTTGAGAAATCACTGGCCGATAAACAGGTGGCCATGGAAAGAGCGCAAACCTATTTCCGCAATGCAGAATCTCTTGGAGGTTCTGAGGTTTTACCTGAGTCCCTGTATCGCAGGGCCGAGCTTCACCGCATTATGGCTAGTGATCTCATGGCGTCAACACCACCGCCTGAGTTGAATGAACTCGAGCAGATGCAATACGCCATGCTGCTGGAAGAAGAAGCCTACCCATTTGAAGAGCGTGCGATTGCATTGCACTCTGAAAACCACCAAGGGATTGCGACCAATGGTTTCAATGCCTGGGTGGAAAAGAGTCTGAATGTTCTTGCTGAGTTGCACCCTGGCCGTTATCAGCGGTCTATGCGTTGGATGAGTGTGTCAGTTGAGGGAGGCAATGATGGTGCGTGAAACTTTCCGTCGGCTTTGGGTTATGAGCTTTCTGGTTGGCTCAGCGGCTGCGCTATTCGGCTGTGCTTCAACACCTGTGGAACCAGTGAGCAAACCGCCTGTGCTATATCCTCAGCAGGCTCAGGTACATGTTCAACAAGGCGCCATCGCCTACGAGCAAGGAGATATTTCAGCGGCGATAGAGGCCTGGAATCTAGCGGTTGAACTTAATCCGGCCGATGCGGTGATCGTGAATAACCTGGCCCTGCTGCTGAAACAAAAAAACCGTTTCGATGAGGCCGCTGCATTGCTTGAGAATGGGCTTAAGCTCTCACCGGAGGTTGCGGAACTGCATTACAACCTGGCGGTCATTTCCGAACTCTATTTGCTGGATCTCGACAGAGCACTTGTCCATTACCAGCGCTATCAAGGGCTTTCTGCTGATGAAGATAAAAAAGTAACCGGATGGATTGCAGATCTGGAAAGGAGGCTGGATTAAATCATGATCAGTTTTTTCCCCCTGTTACGCCGGGTTGGCCCTATTTGTCTGTCCGGCATATTTGCCTTGATTACACCTGTTCTTTGGGCGGCCTCTGGGTCAGGCAGTGAGGCGCAGCTAAAAGGTGTCAAAAGTAATTCACCAGCACGCTTGAGCATCGAAGGTATTTCCGCAAATGTCGGAGAGGATGAGCCGCGGGTGTTGACGATACTGCCCTGGCGAGCCCCTACCTTGCCGCGCCGACCAAGGGCAGAACTGGAAAGCACCGCACCGGAACTGGTTGAGCCACTGGATGCCCTTGTGCTTGAGCGTCATCGGATATTTCGTCAGAACCTGGGTGTTGCTAACTCTGGCGGACAGCCCGGTGCACGGCGATGACAGCTATGAACGCAATGCCAGCCAGCAGTAGTATTGGCCTGACCAATACTTTGGGTAATGTGGCTTTGTCTTCGCTATCCTGGAGTAAGGAAAAGGGCGAACGCTTGCGTCTTACCGTGATCACGGTGGTGGCGCTTTTGCTTTTCGTTCCATTGGCAGCCGTGATTACGACAACAGATGTACCTGAGCCCGCGCGGGAAAAAGCTGAAAGTGTGCCTCCCCAGCTTGCCAAGCTGCTTGTAAAGCCGGAGCCAATAACGAAGCCTGCGCCCAAACCTGTTGAAGAAATTGCGCCGCCAGAGCCAGTCCCTGAGCCGGTGAAGCCCGAAGCCCAGGTGGTAAAGCCCGTTGTGAAACCTATACCCGCACAACCTTCGCCAATCCCGGTAAGCCAGAGCGTGGAGCAGGCAAGGGAAAAAGCATCCCGATCCGGTTTGTTAAATATGAGAGATCGCCTGGCCTCTATGCGCCAGCCAGCAGCTGCAGCTGCCCCTGTGATTCAGGCCAACACAGGACATATGGCAAGCGCTGGAAGCCGCGCTAAGGCTGGGGCAATACCGGATAGCAATGCACTAAAAACCAGCGGTGGTGTAAGCGATGCACAGGCACCAGAAGTTGAAGTTGCGGTTGCCGGGCACGAAGTAAGGAAGGTGGAGGCTGCTCGGGAACCAGCGCCGGTTGTGGCAAGCGCCCCAGCTCGCAAGCAGACGCCTGCGGTGGGTGAGCGGGCAATGAGTAACATCCGCCAGGTATTTGACTCAGGCAAAACAGCTCTGTACTCCCTTTATCAAAGAGAGTTGCGACAGGACCCAACCTTGGCCGGTAAAGTTTTGCTTGAGCTGGTAATACAGCCAGATGGCTCAGTGTCTGCCTGCAAGGTTGTAAGCTCAGAGCTTGATAACCCGGCCCTGGAGCAAAAGCTTGCAATGCGGGTGCGCCTTTTTAACTTTGGCGCCGCTAATGTGGAAGCCCGAAAGGTTAGATTTCCGATTGATTTTCTTCCGGGCTGAGGTTGTATAAAGAGTAGTCAGTCGTAGCCATCTATGGTGATTTTTGGCAGTGTTGGCTTATAAAGGTCAACCTTTTCCGTCGGGGCAATCACTTTGGCTTCACCGGTAACTACTTTTTGATCATTCTGGTTTATCACATCGCACTGAAAGACCACCCGGTTTTTGGGCTCTTTTCTTAGTACCGTAAGATTAACAGTAAGCGTGTCGTCCAGTTTTACCGGGCGTTTGAATGAAAGGCTCTGTTCCAGATACACCGTGCCCGGGCCAGGCATAACGGTGGCAAGCGCTGCAGAAATCAAGGATCCACTCCACATACCGTGGGCGATACGCTCTCCGAACATAGAGCTCGCAGCATATTCAGGGTCCAGGTGTACCGGGTTAAAATCTCCCGATACAGCGGCGAACAGCACCAGTTCTTTTTCTGTTAGTGATCGCGTAAACGTTGCTGTATCGCCCTCGTTGAGCTCGTTGTAGGTAATGTTTTCAAGCGTATCAAAGGTGTCGCTCATCATCTGCTCCATGATCAAGGCGTGTTAGTACTGGTCTTTGGGGTTGGCGTTTGAAACTACCTCAACGTTACCAAAACTGCTATTCTCTCCCAACTTTTTTAAGGCTGATACTTATGTCGAGTTGACCAGGCTGGCGCTCGATGTTCGTGAATCACTATAAACAGAAGCGCCAGACAGGAGATGGTGATGGATTTCGAGAAGTTCTATCAAGACAAATACCCTGCCAGTGTTCCCCGTGAGGTGGATCTGAACAAATACAGCAGCATGGTGGATGTATTTGAGCAGGCGGTTAAAAAATACGCTGACCGCCCAGCATTCAGTGCTGTTGGTGCAACTCTGACCTATCGCGATCTGGACACCCAAACACGTAACTTTGCTGCCTGGTTGCAAAATAACACCGATCTTAAACCTGGCGATCGTATTGCCGTACAAATGCCCAACCTGGCTCAGTATCCGGTTGTTGTGTTTGGTGCCATGCGTGCCGGCTTGATCGTGGTTAACACCAACCCGCTTTACACCACGCGCGAGATGGAACACCAGTTTAACGATTCTGGTGCCAAAGCACTGGTAGTGCTTGCCAACATGGCTGAAAGCGCTGAAAAAGTGCTGCCTCAAACCAGTATTGAGCATGTAATCGTTACTGAAATTGCTGATATGCATTCGCCCATCAAGCGTACTCTGATGAACGCGGTTGTGAAGCATGTGAAGAAGATGGTGCCGCCTTTCAACATCCCTCAGGCCCACAAATTGCCGGCTGTACTCAGCGCTGGCGCCCGGGAGACGTTTACTCCGGTTCAGGTTAAATCTGACGATATTGCTGTGCTTCAGTACACCGGTGGCACAACTGGCGTGGCCAAGGGAGCCATGCTCACTCACGCTAATCTGGTGGCGAACCTTCTGCAGGTTCGCCCGATGATGGAAGACACGGTTATAGAAGGGCAGGAGGTCGTTATTGCACCGCTGCCCCTGTACCACATTTATTCGTTCACCCTGAACTGCGGCATTATGCTCGAGGCCGGTGGCCACAACATTCTGATCCCGAATCCCCGTGATATACCAGGCTTCGTGAAAGAGTTGAAGAACCATAAGTTCACCGCGTTCCTCGGGCTGAACACACTATTTGTTGCGCTGTGCAATAACGAGGAATTCCAGAGCCTCGATTTCAGCCATCTTAAACTCACATCTTCTGGCGGTATGGCACTTACCAGTGACACCGCAAAAATGTGGGAGCGTGTAACCGGCTGTCCTATCTCCGAAGGCTACGGTATGACAGAAACCTCGCCCGTCGTTACCTTTAACCCTCGTAGTGCCATTCAGTTGGGAACCATTGGCTTGCCGGTACCATCAACGTCGGTGAAAACCATTGATGATGAAGGCAAAGAAACAAAGCTGGGTGAGCCCGGCGAGCTTTGCGTGAAAGGCCCTCAGGTTATGCGTGGTTATTGGCAGCGGCCGGAGGATACCCGCAAATCTTTCACTGAAGACGGCTATATTCAGACTGGCGACGTTGCTGTGATCCAGGAAGATGGCTATATCCGTATCGTCGATCGCAAGAAAGACATGATTATCGTTTCCGGGTTTAACGTGTACCCGAACGAGATTGAAGATGTAGTAAGCAGCCACCCGAAGGTGGTTGAGTGTGCAGCAGTGGGTGTTCCCGATGCCAAGAGTGGCGAAGCGGTCAAGGTGTACCTGGTTGCTTCAGCTGAGGGTGTCACTGAAAACGAACTTAAAGAATTCTGCCGTGAGCGACTGACAGCCTATAAGGTGCCTCGCTTCTTTGAATTCCGCGATGAGCTTCCGAAAACAAACGTAGGTAAAATCCTGCGCCGTGAGCTGCGCGACGAACCAGGTAATAAGTAATAACGGTGACATCAAGAGCTGATATCCGGGCGGCCCTGCACAAACCGATCAGTTTTCCGGCAGGGTTGCCGGTTTCTGATCGTGTGGATGACATCCGCGAAGCGATTGAGAACCATCAGGTTGTCATCGTTGCAGGTGAGACCGGATCGGGTAAAACCACTCAAATACCCAAAATCTGCATGAATATGGGCCGCGGCATTCGCGGCCTTATCGGCCATACCCAGCCAAGACGTATTGCCGCCCGCAGTGTCGCAGCTCGAATTGCCGAAGAGCTTGGCGAGCAGGTAGGCAATCAGATTGGCTACCAGGTACGTTTTACCGATAACACCTCAGAGCAGACCCGTGTCAAAGTCATGACCGACGGGATTTTGCTGGCAGAGATTCAGCACGATCGCTTCCTCAAGCGCTACGACACGCTGATTATCGATGAGGCCCACGAACGTAGCCTGAACATCGACTTTCTGTTGGGTTATCTCAAACAGCTTCTGCCCAAACGTCCTGACCTCAAAGTTATTATCACCTCTGCGACCATTGAAGTGGAACGCTTCAGCGAATTCTTCAACAAGGCCCCGGTACTGGAAGTTAGCGGACGTACCTTTCCTGTGGATATCCAGTACCGTCCATTAACAGGTGATGAAGACGATCGGGACCAAGGCTGGAACGATGGCGTGCTGGCGGTAATGGACGAAATCGAACAGCATGAGCGCAGTGCCAAGCTGCCGCCGGGAGATGTGCTTATATTTCTGCCAGGCGAGCGCGAAATTCGTAACATGAGCAAGATGTTGCGACATGCGGAGCTCAGGCACACCGAAGTGCTTCCTCTGTATTCCCGGCTGAGCAATCAGGAACAAAACCGGGTATTCCAGAATCACAGTGGCCGCAGAATAGTGCTTTCCACCAACGTGGCAGAAACCTCACTTACAGTGCCGGGGATCCGCTATGTTATCGACGCCGGTGTGGCACGTCTTAGCCGGTATAGTGTTCGATCCAAAATTCAGCGCCTCCCCATTGAGCCGGTTTCTCAAGCCAGTGCAAACCAGCGGGCAGGGCGCTGTGGCCGGGTTGCGCCGGGTATCTGTTTTCGGCTGTACGACGAAGCCGATTTTCTCAACAGGCCCGAATACACAGATCCTGAAATTCTTCGCACCAATCTGGCAGCGGTAATTCTGCAAATGGCCACTTCCGGCCTGGGTGAAATCCGCCACTTCCCGTTTATAGAAGCGCCCGATAAACGCCTGATTAATGATGGCTATAAGCTACTAGAAGAGCTTAGTGCGGTAGACGGCAAGCGCCGGGTCACAAAGCTTGGTCGCACTATGTCCAAGCTGCCGCTGGACCCGCGCCTTGCCAGAATGCTGGTAACTGCCGCAGACCACGGTAGTCTCGCAGAAACTCTGGTGATTATTGCCGGGCTAACGGTTCAGGACCCCAGAGAGCGGCCACAGGACAAACAGCAAGCGGCCGATCAGGCCCATGCGCCTTTCAATGATAAAGAGTCCGACTTTGTTACCTTGCTGAATATCTGGAATTTCTACGAAGAGCAGCGCCAGGAATTGAGTCAGAATCAGCTGAAAAAGCTATGCCAGAAGAGTTTTCTGAGCTGGATGCGTATGCGGGAATGGCGAGATATTCACCGACAACTCACCCTGATTTGCCGAGAGCAAAAGCTGGCTCTCAACAAAGAGGCTGCCTCCTATGAAGCCATGCACAAGGCGATTCTGGCGGGACTTCTGGGCCAAGTAGCCACCAAGGTGGAGAAAAAAGAATACCTCGCCACTCGCAATCGCAAAGTGATGATCTTCCCGGGCTCAAAAGTGTCCAAAACCGGGCCCAAGTGGATTGTGGCCACTGAAATTGTGGAAACCAGCCGAGTATTTGCTCGTATGGTGGCGGCGATTCAGCCTGAGTGGATAGAGCCGCTCGCCGGCCACGTGGTGAAGCATCATTATTTTGAACCCCACTGGGAGCAGAAGAGAGCCCAGGTGATGGGGTATGAAAAAGTTACCCTTTATGGCCTTGATGTGGTGCCCAAGCGCAGCATCGCCTTCAGCAAAATAGACCCGATTGAATGCCGCAACCTGTTTATTCGCCACGCCTTGGTGGAAGGCGATTACCGTTCGAAAGCGCCGTTCATTGCGCGCAACCGGGAGATGCTCACCAGTGTCGAAAACCTCGAGAGCAAAACCCGTCGGCGGGATCTGCTGGTAGACGATGAAGTGCTGGTCAGCTTTTATGACGAGCGCTTACCGGCAGAGATTGTTAGCGGTCGCCATTTTGAAAACTGGTGGAAAGGCCTGACGGCGGAAGAACTGCGTAACCTTGAGCTGACCGAAGAAGACGTGTTGCAGCGCCCGGTAGATGCTCAGGCTGCCGAACTCTACCCGGATTTTCTGGAGTGGGAAGGGGTTCGTTACCCTCTCAGTTATGAGTTTGAGCCTACCAGTGAGCGGGACGGCGTTACCCTCCACGTTCCGCTTATGGCACTCCGTCAGATTCCCTCCCGACGCCTGGAATGGCTGGTGCCCGGGCTTTTAAGGGAGAAATGCATAGCGCTGGTAAAAGGGCTTCCAAAAGCCCTGCGGCGCAATTTCGTGCCAGTGCCAGATTTTGTTGATGCCGCCGTTGCCAACTTACAGCCTTCCAATGAGCCTTTGGCTCTGCAATTGGGAGAGCAATTGCGCCGAATGACAGGTGTGCGTATTGATCCCGAAATCTGGCCTCGGGACGAACTTCCAAGGCACTTGCGAATGAATCTGAGGGTGCTCGGGGATGGTGGCAAGGTGATAGCTGAAAGCCGCGAAGCTACCACACTTCAGGATCAGCTTGAAGGACGGGCCGAGGCGGCACTGGCATCAGCAACCAGCGAAGCTACTAATAAAAAGCCTGCCCTCGAATACCCCGAGTGGGAATTTGGCGAGTTGCCCGCCAAAGTTCAAACTGAAAAGGGCGGTATGCAGATAACGGTGTATCCGGCGCTTGAGGATTTGGGCAAATCGGTGAAGGAAATTCGTTGTCTTGATCGGCTCACTGCAGAGGATACAACCCGTAAGGGTGTTGCACGTCTTATTCTCAATCGGTTTGGCAATACGCTGGACGATCTGGAGCGCAAACTCCCGCGGTTTAAACAATCGGCTTTGATGTTTGCGCCCATTGGCAAGGCAAAGTTACTTCTCGACGATCTGCTTTTATCGACGGTAATGGCGCATTTTTTAAACGATCAGATGCCCGATTCCCGGGCGGCATTTGATGAGCTGTTTGACCGGCACAGGGGGGATTTTATACCGGCCCTTGAGCAAGCCGACGAGCGTCTGTTTCAGGCTATGACGGGCTACCAAGAAATCGCAAAGAAGCTGAAAGGCAAAATCAATCTCGCCTTGGCCAACAGCATGTCGGACTTGAAGTTTCAGCTGCAGAATCTTGTTTATCCGGGTTTTCTGGTTGCTACACCGCCTGAGTGGTTAGCAGAGTTTGGCCGCTATTTTGAAGCTGCCCTGGCAAGGCTTGAAAAAATGCCGAGAGAAATGGGCCGTGAAAGAGAGTTCCTGCATGTGATGGAACCGCTTTGGGGCCGTTATGCGAGCAAGCGGGATGAACAGCAAAGGCAAGGAGTACGGGACCCGGAATTGGTTATTTACCGCTGGATGCTGGAGGAGTTTCGCGTATCGTTTTTTGCTCAGCAATTGGGCACTGTTATGACGGTATCCGCCAAGCGCCTTGATAAACAATGGCAGCTAACTCGCGTGTGACAAACGAATCCCCGCGTTTGCGAGTCCAGGCGGGGCGGGCAAATTCTGCGGACTGTGTTAGTATTTCTGATAGAGCAATTTACCTGTCTTCTTATTTTCATATTCATGACGTGGGGTTAGCGTGATTAAAGCCGTCATTAGCGGAACCGGCCTGTACACACCGCCGGCAACCATCGATAACGATGAACTGGTCGAAGCCTTTAACCAGTATGTCGAAATGTACAATTTGGAACATGCGGATGCCATTGAGCGCGGTGAAATAGAGGCTTTGCAGCCGTCGTCTTCAGCGTTTATAGAGAAAGCCTCGGGTATAAAGCGTCGGCATGTCATTGACAAAACGGGCATAATTGATCCGAAACGCATGGCTCCCTACATCCCGGAGCGCAGCAACGACGAGCAATCCGTTCAATGTGATATGGCGGTTGTGGCCTGCAACGAAGCACTGGCTCAGGCCGGCAAGACGGCTTCTGATGTAGATGCGGTTATCGTTGCCTGTTCCAACTTGCAGCGCGCCTATCCCGCTGTCTCTATTGAAGTCCAGGCTGCTTTGGGTATTGAAGGATTCGCCTACGACATGAACGTGGCATGCAGCTCAGCAACGTTTGGCTTGCAGGCTGCAGTCAACTCTGTAGAAAGTGGCTCAGCTCGGGCGGTGCTGGTTGTAAGCCCGGAAATCTGTTCTGGCCACCTTAATTTCCGTGAGCGGGACAGCCATTTCATTTTTGGTGATGCCTGCACGGCGATTTTGGTTGAGCGGGAAGAAGATACCCAGCCCGGGCATGGCTTCGAGATTCTTGGCACTCGCCTGAAAACGACCTTTTCCAATAATATCCGGAATAATTTCGGCTTCCTGAACCGGGCGGACGAATCCGGTATTGGTAAACCTGATAAACTGTTTATCCAACAGGGTCGTAAAGTATTCAAGGAAGTGTCGCCACTGGTAGCCGAAACCATCCAGAGCCATCTGGATAGTCTGTCACTTGCGCCAGGCGATCTGCGCAGAATGTGGCTGCATCAAGCGAACCTGAACATGAATCAGCTTATCGCCCGCAGGGTGCTTGGCCGGGACGCAACGGAAGATGAAGCCCCGGTTATCCTTGATGAATACGCTAACACCAGTTCAGCAGGCTCCATCATTGCCTTCCATAAGCACAAAGACGACCTGATATCCGGTGATACGGGTGTTATATGCTCCTTCGGTGCAGGTTATTCCATTGGTAGTATAGTAGTGCGCCGGCGCTGATGGCTTTTGCAGCAGCGCTTCGGGGCTGCTGCAAACGCAAAAGTCGACAATCCAAGAGTTGAGCATGACAAAATTTTCACCCCGGGGCTGGCTTGCTGCCATGCAACTCGCGGCAGCTTTCGCACTGGTGTTTTTCGCAGGCACCGCCACGGCACAGAGCGCGGCGGAGCCGGCACCTGAGGGCGCGCGTGCCGTCAACCCGCAGGACCCCTACGAGAACTGGAATCGCAAGGTTTATACATTCAACGACACCATTGACCGGTGGGCGTTGCGCCCTGTGGCACAAACCTACCGCACCTTTACGCCGGATATTGTTGATCGTGCTATCACCAACTTTTTCAACAACCTGTCCGAAGTAAGGAATTTCACCAACAGCATTTTCCAGCTGAAGGGTGAATCAGCCATTGTTGCTGCTGGGCGCTTCACTTATAACACGGTGTTTGGTCTGGGTGGGTTGATTGATGTTGCAACGGCATTTGATCTGCCGGAACGTCCAGAAGACTTCGGCCAAACCCTGGGGTACTGGGGTGTTGGCTCTGGCCCTTATCTGATGCTGCCATTCCTCGGGCCATCCAGCCCTCGGCATTTTAGCGGGTTGGGTGCAGATGGTTTTGTATTGCCGTCTCTGTGGGATAATGTGGATAGCCCGTATAATTACTATGCACGGGGTGTTCAGATTATCGATAAGCGAGCAGACCTGATACCCGCAGAGGGGTTCGTCTCGGGCGACGTTTATATCTTTGTCCGTAATGCTTTCTTGCAACGTCGCGAGTTTCTGATTAACGACGGCATGGTTACTCAGGATCCATTCGCCAGCGAAGATGATGACGACCTGATGCTTGACGACTTCTGACTCGGACATCTGGCTCAAGGAGAGGCGCGGTGCTGAAAGATCCAAGGATTAGTAAATTCCGCAAGATGCTGGCTGAGGCACCGAATTATGAGGTGTGGAAGGCAGCGGCTCTCGAGCTGGACTTTCTGGAAGGTAATGCCGAGTGGAAAGAGGATTTTGTCTCAGAACACTACCATTACGAATTGCTGTATGACCGCCTGAGCAGTATCAAACAGTATCGCCAGCAGAATGATTTTGAACGCCTCAAGCGCGCATTGCGAGAAGGGCTCCATCATGACCTTGGCAATATGGGCAACCCGGCGCTTTACACACGCTCCCGGGTTGGTACCAAACATCTGATTGAAGAGTACATTGCGCAGGCTTGCGAAGCCCTGGATTTTCTGTGCGACCACCCGGTGCCCGGCTTTCCGGTTGCTGACAAACTTCAGTTTTTTCGCGACACCCTCACGAGTTATGGTCGACCCACACTATTGTTAAGTGGTGGCGCCAGCCTTGGCATGTTTCATTTTGGGGTTATCAAGGCGCTATGGGAGAGAGGGCTGCTGCCGCAGGTTGTTACAGGCTCCAGTGCTGGCGCAATTGTTGCGGGCATGCTGGGCGTGCACACAGACGCTGAAATCCCCGAGATGCTGGTCCCGGAGAACCACAATCTGAAAGCCTGGAAGTGGCGCGGCATAATCAGTGCCATGCGCGGCGAAGGTTTGATGGATCAAGAGCAGTTGCGCACTTGCCTGCGAACTAACATCGGTGAGTACACGTTTGAAGAGGCTTACCAGCGTACGGGCCGATCGATTAACATGAGTGTGTCGCCGGTGCAGGCTCACCAGAAGGCCCGACTGTTATCCGGTTACACCTCGCCTTATCTGATGGTGTGGAGCGCTGCGCTAGCCAGTGCTGCGGTACCGGGTATATTCCCTCCGGTTACCCTGATGAAAAAAGATCTTCAGGGTCAGGCGCTGCCTTACATGCCAAGGCTCAAGTTTGTGGATGGTTCTGTTGTGAGCGATCTGCCCATTGAGCGGCTGATGCATCTTTATGATGTGAATTTCACTATCGTCAGCCAGACCAATCCCCACGTAGTGCCTTTCTTGAACGATCGGGGTACAGACGACAAGCTGTCTTTGGCCAGACTGCCGTTGCACTTGCTCAAATCCGAGATCCAGTTTCACGGGCAGGGAGTGTTCGATTACCTCCGTAAGCGCGCGCGCCCTGAACTGTTGCGACAGGTTTCCGGCCATATGTACACGATCATGGCCCAGCGATACTCCGGAGACATAACCATTGCGCCTACCTATGGGTTCAAGGATTACACCCGAATGCTTGCCGATCCCAACCCGGAGTTTGTGCGGGAAATGACGCTGGCCGGAGAGCGCGCAACCTGGCCTAAAATTTCAATGATTCGCTCCCACGCGCGTATCTCCAAAACCCTGGAGCGCTGCGTTCGCCGCCTGAAACAACAAAATCGCCGAAGCGTTGCAGATCTCAGGCTGATAAACAGTGCTGATTCCGGAACATCCTGAGATGACAGGCCTGCGAGGCGGGCGGTATGATACGCTGCTAAAGAGCCTGGCCCGGTAATAGGCCGATCAGCCCAGCGCCTGAGTATTAGACTGGACGCCCATGTATTACGACTTCTTCGGCTTCAGAGAGCCACCGTTCTCGATTGCGCCTGATCCCCGCTACCTCTATTTGAGCGAACGTCACAAAGAGGCGCTTGCGCACCTGATGTATGGTGTTCAGGGGCAGGGTGGCTTTATTGTGATCACCGGCGAAGTGGGTACGGGCAAAACCACGGTGAGCCGGTGCTTTATCGAGAATGCGCCGGCCCATGCAGACATCGCCTTGATTCTGAACCCCCGGCTTTCTGCCCGTGAATTACTTTCCTCAATTTGCGACGAGCTGGAAATTGCTCACCCGGCCGGCGCCACCATCAAACAGATGGTGGATTTGATCAATAAGGACCTGCTCAAGGCTCATGCAGCCGGCCGGCACAAGGTTCTGATGATCGATGAGGCCCAGAATCTGTCTGCCGATGTACTGGAACAACTGCGCCTCCTGACCAACCTCGAAACCGCAGAAAAAAAGCTGCTGCAAATTGTGTTGCTGGGCCAGCCTGAGTTGCAGCAGATACTCTCGCTTCCAAAACTTCGACAGTTGAACCAGCGGGTAACTGCGCGCTATCACCTGGATGCCATCAACCGTGATGAACTGCCGGCCTACCTCAGCTACCGACTTGGTGTGGCGGGCATGCGCGGCGATGTGTTCGCACCCGCGGCAGTTCGTAAACTTTATCGGTTGAGCAATGGCATTCCTCGCCTTATTAACCTGATCAGCGATCGTGCATTGCTGGGCGCCTACGCCGAGGGTGAGCATGAAGTGTCGCCTGCACATATACGGCAGGCTGCGAAAGAAGTTGGAGGCAGCAAAAATATAGGGCCTGGTCCAACGAGGATGACAGGCAAACCGGATCTACCCGGCATTCTGTTGGTCGCGGCATCATTACTGCTTGCTATCGTGAGTACCTATTGGGTCTACAAGCAGTGGTCAGGCCCGGATGTGATATCTGAGGTAGACGCAGCCCCCGCTCAGCTTGTCGGTACTGTGCAGCGTGAAGACCCGCCGGAGATCCAGTTGGCACCAAAAGATGAAATAGAGCCATACCCGATTCCAGTATTCAGGTTCTCTGATCAGGCGGTGAGCTTGTCTGAAGCATTTCGTGGGCTGTTCGGTATTTGGGGCTTGGCGTACAACGCACAGGAATCGCCAATTGCCTGTGAGTTTGCTCGCAGCTCGGGTCTTGATTGCCTGGAGCGTCAGGGTAGTCGTCGTAGTCTGGCGTATCTCGACAGACCAGCCATGCTGATGCTTCAGGATGATAGCGGCAACCGGGGTTATGTAGTGCTGCGACACATTCAAGGTGATGTAGCGGAAATAGTGATGCCTGAGGGCTCGGCGGAAGTATCATTTGCCAGCATTGAGCCCTTCTGGTTCGGTGAGTACCGCGTGTTGTGGCAACTTCCGGATTACGTAACCTTCCGCACCGATGCCAGAGACGTCGCCGGCGAAGAAATGTGGATTGGGGTTCGCATGATGGAACTTGCGGAGACCTACGGTGAATCGCCTGCAGATGTGGCCAGAATCAAACGCATGACAGCGCAACAGCAGGTGCGCTGGTATCAGTCGTTAAAGGGGCTCACGGTTGATGGTATTGCCGGCGCTATGACCGTCATTCAGATCAACAGCGACCTTAATGCAGATGTTCCGAGGCTGATGATCAAAGAGCCTGAGGGGAAGGGATAGAGTATGTCCTACATTCTTGATGCGCTCAGGAAGTCTGAAACTGAGCGTCGCCAGGGTAAAGTCCCGGATCTTGGGCAACAGGTGCAATTGATACATCGCCCCAAGAAAAAGCGTACACCCCTGATGGTGTGGGTGGTGCTTGCACTGTTTGTGAATGCCGGAGTGCTGGCTGTTATATTCTGGCCGAAACCGGCAGTGGAGGCTGTACAAAAGCCAACCCCCAAGCCAGGGCCAGAGTTGGCTGTAAAACCAGCGCCAGCTGCTGAAGTATCAGAGCCAGAGCCAGTAGCCCAGCCTGAACCCGCCCGGGTTGTTGCTCCCCAGCCGGCGGCTTTGGTCAACGAACCAATAGCTGAGCCTGAACGCCAGTGGCCTGCCATTATCACTCCGTCTTTGCGCCAGCAGCGTGAGCCGCCGGATGCGGCCCGGAATGGGCCCAAAGAGCGTGTGCCACACCTTGTTGAATTACCCCTGTCATTTCAGAAGAGTATCCCGGACCTGATGTTTAACAGTCATATCTATTCAACAGATCCATACGCCAGCCGGGTGATGATTAATGGCCACTATCTTGGCCAGGGCGATGCCTTCTCCGGGATCATGGTAGAAGAAGTGACGGAGAACGGCGTTATTCTTAGCAAGCAAGGCAGAAGCTTTCGCGTGGGTATCGTCCGCGACTGGGTGAGCCCACGCTAATGGCACTAACCGAGGACGTAAAACAGCAGATTCAGCAAGCCTATCGAGATGTGTTGGCCGGCAAAGGGGTGCGCGCCCGTTATGGCCAGCGTCTGATGATCGCCGAAATCGCTCGATATATGGGCGAAATTACCGATAACGACGGTCAGCGCACCTCTGCTCCAGCGGCCTGTGTGGTTGAGGCTGGTACGGGTACTGGTAAAACACTGGCCTACCTGATTGCAGCTATTCCCATAGCTCGGGCTTTGGGCAAAACCCTGGTGATCTCCACTGCTACCGTGGCATTGCAAGATCAGATTGTTCTGAAAGATCTGCCGGATCTTAAAAAACACAGCAAAATGAATTTCAGCTGGACCCTCGCCAAAGGCCGTGGCCGGTATTTGTGTATGTCCCGCCTGGAATCGCGATTGCACGATGAGGGCAATGGCGACAGCGATACCATGCCTCTGTTTTTGCTGGATAGCCCAGGAACCGAAGAACCAGGAACCCGGGCGTTTTTCGAAGAAATGCTGGCAAGCTATGGCTCCCGCAAATGGGACGGCGACAGGGATCACTGGCCTGAGCAGATACCCGATGACGTTTGGCGCCAGGTAACTACCGATCATCGCCAGTGCACGAACCGGCACTGCAGCTATTTCGACAGCTGTGCATTTTTTGATGCTCGCAAGGATCTGGATGAAGTGGATATCGTGGTGGCCAATCATGATCTCGTACTTGCTGACCTTGCGTTAGGTGGTGGTGCAATACTTCCTGAGCCAGAAAATGCGCTGTTCATCTTTGATGAAGCCCATCACCTGCCAGATAAAGCGCTGAATCACTTTGCGGCGTCTGTTCCGTTGAACTCAACACGCCAATGGCTTAAACAGCTATCCCAAGCGTTAGTAAAAATTCAGCCCTACCTTTCCCCGGCTACTCAAGCCGCTAAATCGGTTGAGCGCATAAGCACCGCCTCGCGGGATGTTGACCTCATACTGGCCCGCGTTTATGAGGAGGCCGAACACAATACCGGCTGGGAATTCAATGAAGAGCGCCGTTCTGCACAATGGCGATATCCCGAGGGTGAGCTGCCCGACGCTCTGGCGGAGCTGGCTGCTGAAAGCAGAATCGCTACGGCCAATCTGGTGCGTCACTTGGGCGCGTTGGCGGATGAACTGCAAGGTGCCTTTGATGAACGTAAGCAACACGAGATAGACAGGGACACTGCCGAAGCCTGGTACCCGGTAATTGGCGCATTCCACAGCCGTGCCGAAGATCAGTTGCGGCTTTGGGCGGCCTGGACTGAACAAACCGGATCACCAAAGAAAACCACGGAAAGCGAGCAGGGTGCCAGCGAAGGCTCACCAGAAAGCATCCCGGAAGATTCCACTAACGGGCCGGAACCGAGGGGCCGAATCTACAAAAGCCCCCCTCCGGCACGTTGGAGTGTGCGGCAGCGTTGGGATCATGCGGAAGACATCACTCTGTTCAGCTCGCCAGTGCTTGCAGATAATCTGCTTTATTCGAGGCTGTGGTCGCGGGCTTACGGGGCTGTGTTAACCAGCGCCACACTGACGGCGCTTGGCCGCTTTGATCGCCTGCAGGCACGGGCCGGTCTGCCGGAAGCGAGTCGTTTGCTGGTGGTGCCCAGTTCTTTCCGGTACGCAGAAATGGCGACCGTTGAAGTGCCGGCCATGGCTTGCATGCCTACGGATGATGGTTTTGCCGAAGAGCTTATCAAGCGTGTACCCGAATGCTGGGCCGGTGAAACCGCTACGCTGGTGCTGTTCACCTCCCGTCGCCAGATGCATCAGGTTCGGGATGCCCTCGCGCCTGACTATCCGGATCTGATTATTACTCAGGATGATATGTCACGGGGTGAGGTGCTTCGCCAACACCGGGAGCGGATTGATGAAGGCAAAGCCAGCGTGTTGTTTGGTGTGGCCAGTTTTGCAGAAGGAATCGATTTGCCCGGCAAGTATCTGCACCATGTGGTGATCACTCGCTTACCCTTTTCTGTGCCGGACGACCCCATAGAAGCAGGGCTGGCAGAATGGATAAGCCAGCGCGGTGGTAATCCATTCATGGAAATTACAGTGCCAGACGCATCCATTAAGCTCGTTCAGGCGGTTGGCCGGCTGCTGCGAACGGAAGAGGATACGGGCAGGGTAACTATTTTGGACCGCCGCATTGTCGCAAGACGCTATGGACAACTACTGCTTGATTCATTGCCACCATTTCGGCGCATTATCGCACGCTGATCAGACAGAAAAGCGGCAAAAAAAGAGCCAGCCCGAGGGCTGGCTTTTTAAGGGGGCTTTCGCAAAAGCACTGCGTTAAATAACGCGTTACAAGAAGTCTGAAGGCCTGAAGTTTCAGAATTCGTAGTGAGGGGTTGCCTCACCGTGGAAACAATAATAAGGGAGTAGGGGGCGTAGCCGAATCGTCCAAAGGGCGTAGCAAGGTTAAAAACTTATCGCGCAGTGTGACGTGCGTCACAAGAATTACCCGGTGAGGATGCCTAGTTCTCGCGCTTTGGCCAGAGCTTCGGTCCTCCGGCCTACGTCCAGCTTGCCATAGAGGTTGCGTATGTGGGCTTTTACCGTGGCCGGAGCCACTCCCATGCGCACCGCAATATCCTTGTTCGCATAGCCTGCGTTGATCAGCTCCAGTACTTCCAATTCACGCTGACTCAGAGGTTCCGCAAGCTCCCGGGCGGGGCGGCTGGCATTGGTTTTACTGGCCATAGGCTGAGTCCCTGTCGCAGTGGCTGAACTCGGCTCACTGTTCGGGCTCAGAAGCATCTCAGTCAAGTTGCGCTGCCAGTTTCCGCCATTTTTCAAGGCAGGGGATTCAAGCAATAGCGCCTGTAACCGGGGGCTTTCTTCGGCAAATAGCCTTAAGAATCCGGCCTCTGCAGCGACACTCAATGCCCGTGCGAGCCGCTCCTGGCATTCTTCACTGCGATTTTGCTGGTCGAGAGCTTCGGCAGACACAAGTAATGCTTCAACAACGTGCCGGGTATGCTCGTTATGCATGGCAGCCGCCATCAATGCATCAAGGATTTCCAGCGCCTGTTGCGGCATACCCTCATCAACCAGCAGCCGCGCATAGCTGATGCTGTTTTGTTCACGGTTCAGCGGGTTGGTCAGGGTATGGCTCTGAACAGACTCAAGAATGGAGCGGGCCCGGGCGGCTTGCCCGGCCGCAAGATGACAGCGCGCAAATAGTGCAGAACTGGCGGGAGGTTCAAAGACAATATGCTCCCGGCGTTTACGGCCAACTTGCTCCGCGTCCGCCAGATACTCTATTGCTTCCTGATAGCGACCATCGCTGAAGGCCAGGTGCCCGCGAACATGCTGGATAATTATATGTTGTCCCGGCTCAGCCCCCTTGTTTACATGCTCAAGCAAAGGCTCCAGGTGGGCAGCTGCATCCCGAAGCTGATTTCGCTCCCGGAAAATTTCCGTCAGTGAGGCGCTTAGCCAACAGGAAATAAGCCTTGGCTGGCTAGGGTCTGCATAGTGTTGATCTACCCACTTTCGTACGTTGGTGCAGGTTTCCAGAGCAAGGTCCATATCGCCACGGTTGTACTGTATCCATGCGAGTAAACCACCGCTTGAAAGAACGGTGCTTGGCTTGCGCTCCACCTGTCCGTAATGAACCGCAGATTTCAGCGCTTCTTCGGCCCCTGGCAAATCACCTTTGCCGTAATCGTCGAGGCCTAGGCCATAGTAGGTTACGGATTTGAGGGGGATTTGCGTATGGTCTATTTCTGCAAGAACCTGGCGAGTCAGATCACTGGCGTTCTTGTCATCGCTGCGTGAGCGGGCAAGGTAGGAGCGTATCAACATTATCTCGCTTTGCACGCCAAGTGCGCCTTCGGCATCTGGAGCTGAATCAGCGACACGCTGATCAAGCAAATCTTCCACATTGGCCAGCAGGTGTTCCAGGTTATCGAGCCGGTTAGCGAAAAAGTGGCCCCAAACACGCAGCATTTGTAACTGGGGGCTATCTTTAATCTCATCTGCAGGTAGTTCATCGAGCCAGTTCAGGACCGGCAAGTGGTACCCCCCATGAATCAGGTTGTTTCCATGAGTTGCCAAAACCCTCGCCAGCCAAGGCCAGTCTTTGTTCTGCACAATTTGCGCAATGGCTCCCTGAACCTGCCCGTGGTCAAGCAACCACTCAACCGTTCGCTGCCAAAGTTGATGCGCCCGGGTGGGGTCGGCGTGGCCAATCCGATGCAGCAGTGCATCCCGAAACAGGTCGTGGTAACGGAACCACTCGTTATGATTGTCCAGAGGAATCAGAAACAGGTGCTGCGAAAGCAGGCTTTCAAGCATCTCCTGGCTGTTGTCAGTTTCACGAATTGAGTCGCACATTGACGCGCACAGCCGGGGGCAACAGGCAGTATCGAGCAGGAAGGCAACGATTTCATCTGGTTGCTTATCCAGCACTTCGCTGAGAACGTAATCGCTGATATGCCGTTCATCGATGCTCAGTGCAGCGGTGGGCGCGTCTTGTGCCACGCCCGACTTGATCTGCTCCAGGCCTCTGTCGCTGCCTGATAAAGCAGAAAGCTGCAGGGCCGCTACCCAGCCTTCCGTGCGTTGGCAGATGGCCTGCACGTCCTGGTCTGGAATGACCATGCCCATGGTGCTGTGAAAAAACTCCCGACACTCATCTTCCGAAAATGCCAGGAGTGCCGGGTGAATTTCCTGTACCCAACGTCGCACACGCCAACGAGCCAGAGGCAAGGGCGGTTCGGAGCGGGATATTAGCGTAACGGTCACACCAGCAGGGAGGTAGTCCACAAAGTAGCCAAACTGCCGGTGAACCCGGTCGTTGGCAGCAAACTGAAAATCATCCAGCACCAGAACCCAGGGGCCACCATCCGCAGCCAGGGCATTAACCAGTGCCGTGATCGCGCTGTTAATGCTGTCATCCGTGCTGCCGGAAAGGCTTTTTTGGCAGGGCTCAAGCCCCGTTAGACCCGCATGCTCGAAAGCGCTGGCAACGTATTGCCAGAAGCGCTGGGGGTCGTTGTCATGCTCATCCAGAGAGAGCCAGGCAATTGGCCCGGAGGTGCGCGCGCACCACTGGCTTACCAAGGTTGTTTTACCAAACCCTGCCGGGGCTAATACAAGGTTGAGCCGCTTCGGGTGGCCGGGCGCTAAAAGCGAGCTGAGTCGGTCTCGCTGCACGGCTCTGGGGTCGGTGGCTGGCCTTAGGAATTTGGTAGTTAACAGCATTGACGTCCTGTGTGCCGGAAATAAAGTTGTACCGGGATTGTGTGCTTTGTGTCTCGCAAGTCAATGGCTGGAGAAACAAACACCCGTGTTACAGGCTGCGCCGGCGAGATTTTGGTCTAAACTGAATCAAAGCGCCCATCTATACTTAAAAAGAATGAAAAGCGGTGCCGTTATGCGTATTCTTAGCTTCTGTTTCCCGTATACATCCACTTGCAGTCCGCCTAAGGCAAAACTCAGGGAGCGACAAAGCCCATGAAATTACAACAGCTGCGCTATATCTGGGAAGTTGCGCACCATGATCTCAACGTGTCGGCAACCGCCCAGAGTCTTTTTACGTCTCAGCCGGGCATTTCCAAACAAATACGCCTTCTTGAAGATGAGTTGGGGTTAGAGATATTTGCCCGCAGTGGCAAGCATCTCACCCGCATCACCCCAGGGGGTGAAATTATCGTTCGTGAGGCGGGTGAAATTTTACGCCGGGCAGAGGGAATTAAAAAGATCGCCCAGGAGTTCAGTAACCAGCGCAAAGGTGACCTGAGCATCGCCACCACTCACACTCAGGCGCGATATGCATTGCCGCCAGTTATCAGCGGCTTTATCGAGACTTACCCGGATGTGTCCCTGCACATGCACCAGGGTACACCCATGCAGATCTCTGAAATGGCAGCAACGGGCGCCGTTGATTTCGCCATAGCGACGGAAGCCATGGAGTTGTTCAACGATCTGATTATGATGCCGTGCTACCGTTGGAACCGCACGGTTATCGTGCCCAAAGACCACCCGTTGGCTAAATTACCTGAGCTGACGCTGGAAGCGCTCGCAGAGCACCCTCTGGTCACTTACGTGTTTGGTTTTACAGGGCGCTCCAAGCTTGATGAGGCCTTCAAATCAAAAGGCCTGACGCCCAAGGTTGTGTTTACCGCAGCAGATGCCGACGTAATCAAAACCTATGTGCGCTTGGGGCTTGGGGTTGGAATTATCGCCAGCATGGCGTTTGACCCTAAAACGGACCCGGACCTGGTTGCACTGGACGCAAAAAAGCTGTTCAGCGCGAGTGTTACCCGCATCGGTTTCCGCAAGGGTACATTCTTGCGAGGTTACATGTATGAGTTTATCCAGCGCTTCGCACCCCATCTGACAAAAGAGGTGGTTGATGCTGCTGTTGCGCGCCAGAGCAGCCGCAGCGAGATAGAAGCCCTGTTCAAAGATATAAAACTGCCAATTCTCTAAGCGCCTGGTCAACAATCAACCGCCAGTCCTTACTGGCGGGCGATCAGGTTTCCTGCATGAAGGCCACACTCTTTCTGTGTGGCTTCTTCCCACCACCAGCGTCCCTCGCGCTCGTGCTGCCCTGGTAACACAGGGCGGGTGCAGGGCTGGCAACCAATACTGACAAAACCTTTCTCGTGCAGCGTATTGTAGGGAGCTTCCGTCATGCGGATGTAGTCCCACACCTCTTTGGATGTCCAGTTGGCCAGGGGGTTAAACTTTACCAGTGCTTTGCCGGGACCAGAGAAAGTTGCGTCTTCTTGTACAACAGGAACCTCATTTCGTGTACCCGGGCTCTGATCCTTACGTTGGCCGGTAATCCAGGCGTCAACCCCTGCGAGTTTGCGCTTAAGCGGGTTTACTTTGCGAATCCCACAGCATTCGCTGTGGCCATCCCCAAAAAAGCTGAACAAGCCCTTTTGGTTCACCAGATCCTGCACTTCATTGGCATCTGGAAACAGAACCTCAATGCTGATGCCGTAATGTTTACGCACCCGTTCTATAAATTCGTAAGTTTCCGGGTGCAGACGACCGGTATCCAATGTGAACACCTTAAGGTTGTCCGTCAGCTTATGAGCCATTTCGATGAGCACCACATCCTCGGCGCCACTAAAAGAAATAGCGATGTTTTCATAGCGCTTGAAGGCAGCCTTCAGAATCGCCCTAGGGCTTTGATCGGCCAGTTCGTTCTGTAGATCGTGGATATTGCGCATAAAATACCAGTACCTGATGCGAGTTTTGTGCAGATTAGCACTAAACCTCTAATTCCATAAAGGAATGACCGTCTATATGGTTATAGCCAGGCGGGCAGGTAAGACCGGTAAATCTTGGTGTTTTCTTGGGATGCACGATGCTTTTTGCCCGGATATTTCTTATGATACCGCGTCTATAAAAGGGGGCAGGCCATGCTCTCATTCAGACTTAACACTTGAACCATTGAATCAGGAGATCACTGTGGAACTGGCATGTCTTGACCTTGAAGGCGTATTGATCCCGGAAATCTGGATCGCATTTGCAGAAAAAACCGGTATTGAAGAGCTCAAGGCCACCACCCGTGACATTCCGGATTACGATGTTCTGATGAAGCAGCGTCTGCGGATTCTGGATGAGCACGGATACGGTTTGCCGGCCATTCAGGAAGTGATCGGTACCCTGGACCCGCTGCCGGGCGCCCGTGAGTTTCTGGACTGGCTGCGCGAACGCTTTCAGGTGGTGATTCTTTCAGACACCTTTTATGAATTCGCCATGCCGCTGATGAAAAAGCTGGGCTACCCAGCGCTGCTGTGCCACAAGTTGGAAGTTGCCGAGAACGGCCAGATCACCAACTATCTGCTGCGCCAGAGAGATCCCAAGCGTCAGTCAGTGCGTGCTTTCCAGTTGCTGAACTATCGCGTGATTGCAGCGGGTGATTCCTACAACGACACCACCATGCTGGGGCAGGCGGAAGCAGGCATTCTCTTCCATGCACCTGAAAACGTGATCGAAGAATTTCCGCAGTACCCGGCCGTGCATGAATTTGAAGATTTGAAGAAAGAGTTCCTGAAGGCGAGTGCTGTTCACAGCGTTTGATTAAAATGTACGCCTGGAGGCCCTTGTATAAAGGGCCTTGGTTCCAGAGCGGCGTTCAGCCGCTCGGGGACAGGTTTTCCAGGAAATCCATCAGCGGTTTTACTTTGGTGAGGGTTTCCTGGTATTCGCTTTCCGGGTCTGAATCCGCAACGATTCCGCCACCGCCCCAGCAACGAATGCTCCCTTTCTCCTGAGCTTGTCCTTCAATCTCTTCTTTGTCACACAGCATGGTACGAATGGCAATATTGCTATCCAAAGTGCCATCAAGCCCCCGATAAAATACCGAACCGCAATAGGGCCCTCGCCAATGTGGCTCAAGCTCCCGAATGACTTCCATGGCTCGAATTTTAGGCGCGCCCGTTATAGAGCCACCGGGGAAGGCATCGAATAACACCTGCATGGGTGAAGCACCTTCCGCCAATTCTGCGCGAATGTGGCTAACCAGGTGATGGACATTTCTATAGGTCTCAAGGGCAAACAGGCTGTCTACGGATACAGAGCCTGCTGCAGCGTGCACACTCAGGTCGTTCCGCAGCAAGTCCACAATCATCAGATTCTCTGCCCGATCTTTCTCCGATGCCTCAAGCTCTGCTGCGTAGGCCTTGTCTTCCGACGGGATTTTACCTCGTGGCCGTGTTCCTTTAATCGGACTGGTTTTAACCGTGCGCCCGCGAATTTCAAGAAAACGCTCCGGGGAAATAGACAGGACTGAGCTGGAATTTACTTTCAGGAAAGCGCTATAAGGCGTCGGGTTAGCTTCAGCCAGCGCCTGAAATGCAATCCAGGGTTGTCCTTGATAACTACCCTGGAATTCCTGGGAGAGATTTACTTGGTAACAGTCGCCTGCGTTGATGTAGTCCTTAACCATGCTCACGCCGTTAATGAACTCTTGTGCAGGCTGGCGCGCCTTAAACGGCGATATCATTCTCCAGTCAGCGGTCTTTTCAGCCACGTTTTTGCTGGGTAGCGGCATAGCGCGCTGCCACCGTTGAAGGTTGCTGCAAACCCATTCGGGGCACTCCGGGTGAATCCATAGGTGATAGGTGTCGGTGGTCCGGTTGTGGCTTGCGGCCCAAAGGTAGAAACCCGCAAAGAGCAGGGGGGTTATAGGAGTGGGGCACATTGGTGCAAGACGGGGCTCTTTCAAGTACCCGAATTCGTAACTCAGAAAGCCCACCCAGCCACCTGTCAAATGGGCTTGAGATTCCGGTAGCGGAGTTTCGTAGCGCTGAACCATGCCCTCCATTTCTTTGGCTAGCAGGTGTGTGTCGAGCGCCTGGCTATGCCCTGAACTAACGCGCTTTGTGGAAATCGCACAGGCTGTAAACCCACTAAAGGACCCCCGGTTATTACCATTTCCAATGCTTCCCAAGTAGGCGAAGTCTGGTTGGTTGGCAGCGTGGGTAAGCAGTTGTTCGTAGTCTTCGCGACTTAGCGGCGAGGAAACAGGAAGTAGCAAATTAACTCCGGTTAATTGGAATAATGATACTCAGGCCACAAAATTTGCATTGTCGGACCTAGAAGGCGGCTGGTCTAATGAAAATACAAAAAAAACGAAGACTGCCTGCTCGGAACTGGAACGTCGCATTCTAGCCGAGTTGCAAGTCTTAGCGTAGAAGCTACCGCCAATAAAACAGGATCAATAATGACGTCTTATCTTGGAAAGTCGCTGCAAACCGCTCTTCTACTTACTGTGTTTTTTGCTGTTCCGGCCGCAAGCGCTGAGGAAGCGCCCCCTGCTGAACTAACCCCAGAGCAGGAAATGGCCATAAAACTGGAGCTGTCAAAATACGCAGTTCTTGGTCAGCAGCAAATACTTCATTTGACTGAGCAGGCGACCGATGAGTATACGGAGACTTTGGCCGACTCAGAGCCCAACATGCCGTCGGCCTGGATGCTTCTTGAGGATGGCGTCACCGTCAAGCGAATTAACATAGATGAGCAGGCAAAGGAGGCGCCGGCTCAGATTCGTATTCTTATGTATCGTGCAGCACTGAAGTCGCTGGCCCGTCGCGGAAAAATTCATGGGTCGGTGATTCTCTACACAGGGAAAATCCGTGAGGGTAGCGACGATGAGGCGTTGGTTATTGAGTTTGAGCATCGCTTGGGTATTTCTGGCAACAAGGTTGTTCCATACCAGGTAACGAATGGCCATGTGACCTATTCTGAGCCGGTTACTACTGAGAAGCCTTTTCAGATTTTCCATGACGGTAAACCCGAATCCGATGCTACCAACTGAAATGAGAGCCAGTCGCCGGTTCGTTACAGGATGTAAGCGTTGTGTTAGCGAACTGTGAATGGGGTCACGGACTAAGACTGTAAAACAATCTTAAATGGAATTGTGGAGTAGCGAATTCCACATCCAAAACTAAAAACTCAGTAAGAAAAACAAAACGAGTTTATAAGGAGAACAATATGAAAGGCCTGAAGAAAATTGCTCTGATCACTGCTATGGCTGCTGCCCCTTTCGCAGCTAACGCAGAACTGCAAGCCATGAACGATACCGCAATGGGCGACGTAACCGGTCAGGCCGGTGTCACCATTGAATTGGAAACCAAAGTGTCTATTGGCCAGTTCAAGTATACGGATGAAGGTTCCTTCGCCGTGAACGACATCGTTCTTGGTGGTGCTGGTGTTACTGCAATCGGTGCTGGCGCTGGCTTCGGCGATCTGTTGGATCAGCTCAAAGTTGACATCGACATTGCTGACGATGGCGATGCGGTTATTCACGTTGGCACACTTGATGGCAACCCGATCGATTGGGGTCTGAAAGTCGGTTCGATGCAGTTGTTGGCAGGTAATACTGGTACTGATAGCACAACTCTGATCTCGAATCTGAGCGGCTTCGGTATGCTGGCTCAGCTGGATATCAAGGTTGATACAGCTACTGATCACCTGAACCTGGTAGCAGCATTCGATGTTCAGAACATGAACTTCGATGTTGATTTCTTGGGTGTAGGTGTTCGTGGTCTGAAGATCACAGGTGCGGGCGCTGATGCTAATGCCATGGCTATGTATACAGCTAATGGCTATGACGTAGCAGCAATGACTCCTCAGCAGCAGGCGGTTTTCACAACATTTGCTAATGCTAACTTGGACGTTTACAAAGGTACCGGCCTAGGCGCCTCAACAGCAGTAGACGTACTCCGCATCGATGTTAACAACATCTTCATGGATGTGTCTGTTGCAAGCATCGAAATCGGCGGAGCTTCTATCGGTTCCGTTGCACTCGACAACGTAGCAGTAACCAACACCAAGCTGGCGGTATACGGTCACTAATCTGACCTGAACACCAGTAGTGTTAAAACGCCCCGTTCGTCGGGGCGTTTTTTTGTTTCCGGGAATTGAATAAAAGATCTGTGTAAGATTACAGTCAATAAAAAGCGGCCGCTTGAGAATACAAGCGGCCGTTTTTTTAAGTCCTTATTGAGCTTGGCAGAACTACCTACTGATCAGGCACCCTGATAGAAAGGTCAAACCCACCACCCGGTCTGGGTGTTAACAAAATGGGCCCTTCATTAATCCCTTGTGGAAGATGAATCTGATCAATACCCGGCGGATTGCCGATGGAGAAGTTCAGGTTCTGCCCGTCAAAACCAATACCCAGCTGATCGTTAAGAAACGATTGGGTGAATGGCTCATCCGGAATCTGCATCTGTTGGCCGAAGATCAGCGGTGGAATGTTCGGCGTAAAGTCTGCCTGGGGCTGGGCTCTTGCCAGCTCTTCCTGAGGGAGCAGTAGCGCTCGGCGCAGGAATTCTTCTTCAGCGCTAACCAAAGCATCCGATTGGCCTTCTTCGGTAAGCCGTTGCAGGCCTTCGCGGTAGGCTTCCTCTTCCGCTTCGGTAACAACTGGCTCACCTGGGGAAATGGTGAGAGAGCGGATAATGCGCTGGCGGTCGGCTTCCGATTTACGGCCTTCTCTGGGTACGACAATAACCGCAGAATCTTTAACGTAGGTGTCGACCATTTCATCGGAAGTCATGGACTGAACACCCCCAAACGCCGGCATCGCAGCTGCTGCAAGTGTCGCGGCAATGGCCGCTGCGATAGGGGTGGTGCTTATATTGGTACTTCTAATAAGACTGGCCACGCGGGGATAGTGCCCGCCTGGCAGGTTTAGGTGTTTCATAATCTGGCCTCTTGCTGCGATAAACTCAGGTACGAGGCGTGTCTGAGGTTACAGCAATCAGTACGCATCTCTCTATTAAGCAGTATTCGGGTTGTCCCGCTTCATTTCAAGGGTGCGGGTGTCAGTTTGTGATCAGAATCCTTGATTGGTCGTAGAGTTATAAAAGCGCTGCGATGCGGGTTAACATGGCAGTGAATGTTCGATGTGTTGAACTTATATCAATTTTTCCGGCCTCAGGGACATAATGAGCAGACTAATCCGCAGCCGCTGGCAGCGCTGGATCAACCGTCGAATTCCGCGCTCCGATGTCCAGCTACTTACCCAAAGAAATCTCTTCATCTTGCCTACGGCCGCGGGTGTGGTGTTCGGCGTGCTGTTGCTGATCATGCTGCTTACTGCCATTAACTATCAGAACAGTCTTATTTATCTGGTCACTTTTCTCCTTGGTGCCGTGTTTGTGGGTGCCATGCACCAAACCCATCGAAACCTTTCTGGCCTGGAGCTCACATTGGTCCAGGCGGGGGAGGGATTTGCGGGTGATGACATTCTTTTTCGCCTGCGAGCTGCCGCTGGCAAAGACGACGCCATAGCCATCATGCTTTCAGATGACGACACTCAGGTTCGCTTGGGTCATGTGCCATCGGGGCAATCAGCTGATGTGGCATTACCGGTGGTTTCTGCTTTTCGGGGCTATTTGCGACCGGACAGCATCCGAATTGAAACCCGTTTCCCCTTTGGTTTACTCAAGGCCTGGTCCTGGATGAGGCCGGTTTCAGCAGGCGTGGTGTTTCCTCGGCCAATAGCCGCGCCCGACGTGGTCAGTGCGGTGGACGATGGTGATCAATCGGCAAGTGCACGTTCTCCCGAGGGCAATGATCATGCTGAATTAAGGCCCTGGCGTGATGGGGATATGAGCCAGCGCGTGATGTGGAAGCGTTTTGCTCGCAGTGGGCAGATGGTGGTGGAGGATTGGGAGGCCGATAGAGGCAGCCCTCATTGGTTGGATTTTAATGCGTTTTCCGGCACTGACCACGAATTACGGCTCAGTTACTTGTCCTGGCTTGTGATTGAGCGTGGCAAGAGTGGGGCGCGTTTTGGTTTGAATCTGCCCGGCCAGGTAATAGAGCCAGACTCTGGCCAAGCCCATGCAACGCGTTGCCTTCGGGCGCTGGCGGTTTGGGGCCAGGAAAAGCCAAGGGATATGCAAGGCGCGCCCCACGGCACGCGCAGCAATACGGATTCAGGTAAGAAAGCGACGGCAGGGGCGAAGATATGAGTTTTTGGAGCCGGTCAACGCCGGAACCTGAAAAGCAAAGCGACAGCCTGCCATCCCGGGCGCTGCTCTGGTTGATGGCAAGCTTTGCGCTCTTGCTGTCGCCGCAAATTGAGCGGCTGCCCGTGTGGCTGATCCTTGTGTGTGTCGCCTTGGCAAGCTGGCGTTGGCTGGCTCAGCAAGGCCGAGTGCGTTTGCCGGGGCGCTGGTTGCGAACCGGGATTATGTTGGCGCTGATTGCAGTTTACCTGGTACGTGTGCAGGGGAGCTTTACCGTGGATACCGCGGCTTCGTTCTTTGTACTCACAGTTGGTTTGAAGTGGCTGGAAACCCGCACTGCCCGTGATTTCTATGTGCTGTTTTATATTCTGGTGTATCTGGCCACTGTGAACTTTCTGTTTCATCAGGAAATCCATTGGGCGCTGGTTAACATCGGCGCCATCGCCTTATTACTGATTGGCTTGCAGGTGCTCAATGCACCGGACTTGCCCGGAGGCATAAAAGCCGGCTGGCGCAGGCTGGCAAGCATGCTCCTTAAAGTGCTGCCGGTTGTTGTGCTGTTGTTTGTCTTCTTCCCGCGCATGGAGCCGCTTTGGAGTGTGCCTTTGGTTTCTGGTCAGGCCCGCAGTGGAATCAGTGACACCATGCGGCCAGGGGATATATCCAATCTTGCGCAAAGCAGTGCACGAGCTTTCAGGGTGACCTTTGGCGGCCCCATTCCAGCTCACCGGGACAGGTACTGGCGGGGGCTGATACTGGATACTCTCGATAATGGAACCTGGCGCCAGAGTGGTTACGAGCCTTTCCGGCGACCTGGCCGGGTTGATGTGGACGGCGGCATAGGTGAACTTGAGCCCGGGCAATACGATGTCTTGATGGAGCCAACGGACCAGCGCTGGGCGTTTGCGCTCGAAAATTCCGTAGCGGTTTCAGACAACGTGGTAAAGGAGTCAGGCGATCTGTTTCGCTTCCGCCGGCCTGCAGATAGCGCAGTTCGCTACAGATTGGCGTTGGGCGATTCAGGGGGGCAGGTTAGCGAAGCTTTAGAGCCCGGTGAGGTGCGTCGATATTTACAGTTACCGGCCTCGGGCAACCCGAGAGCCCGTGAACTCGCCGAGCAGTTAAGGCAGTCGACTGATGATATTGGCGTTATCCGCACGCTGCTTGACCGATTCCGGGAGCAGCCCTATTTCTATACGCTGCGCCCTCCAAGAATGCCGACCGACGGCATAGACAGTCTGCTTTTTGATGAGATGCGCGGGTTCTGCGCCCATTACGCGGGAGCCACCACATTTGTGCTGCGCTCGGCCGGAATTCCGGCAAGGGTTGTGGTCGGGTATCAAGGAGGCGAAAGCGGGGCAGGTAATGAGTACCTGGTTGTGCGCCAATACGATGCCCACGCATGGGTTGAAGCCTGGGTTGAAGGTGAGGGTTGGATTCGCCTTGATCCCACGGCTGCTATCTCACCAAGCAGAATCGAATCTGGCTTGCGCGAAGCAGTGGCCGACGAAGGGTCCTTCCTTGAAAACAACTGGGCATCTGCACAGCGGTATGGGAATGTGGCTGCAATAAGATGGATGAGCCAACAGCTTGATCGAGTGAATTATCAATGGCAGCGCTGGGTGGTGGGTTATCAGGGTCAAAGCCAATTGAACTTCATGTCCCGTTTGCCCGGTGGGTTCGGTATGAAAGAGTTAGGCTACCTCACCGCCGGTATTGTCGGCGCTGGCCTCTTGATAGCGGGCCTGGTATCGGCCTTGCAAATACGCAGAGGGCGCAGCAAGGACCGCTATATTCGTTTGCTGGATGGCTGGTATCAGCTGTGCGGGCGTGCGGGGGTGCCGGTGAGAAGTGGCGAAACTCCTGCCACTCTGGCTTCAAGGCTGGCGGCGGCTGAGCCTGCGGTAGCCGATTCGGCACGTCTTTTTGCCCGGATGGTTAACAGCCATTACTATAGTGCTGTATCGGCTCCTGGTTCTGCCAAAGGCGATAACGGCCAGCACCACGATGATGAGCTGAGGCGTTTGCGCCGATTGCTGAGTACTATGAAGCGGCAGCTTCGCAGGGCCGGCAAAGCTCAGCCGAAAATACCAAGCTCCAATGCCCCTTCAGGAAAACACAGTGACTGATATTGCCCTAGAAATGCCTTGGCTGCAGAAACTCTGGCAGATGATCCAAGGCCTTCTGTCTGATGGCAGGCTTCCCCATGCTTTATTGGTTACGGGGGAGTGTGGTGTAGGCAAGCGCGCATGGGCGGATGCAATTTCTGGCTTATTGCTATGTTCTGCGCCCTTGAACAAGGAGGCCGGAACGCCGATTGCCTGCGGCCAGTGCCGTCAATGCCAACTGCTGGCAGCATCAAGCCATCCGGATGTTCGGGTGTTTTCACCGGAAAAGTCCCGGATGATACGAATCGAGCAGATTCGGTCGCTCTCGGCGTTCGCAGTCTCATCACCGCAAGTTGCTGGTCGCAAGATTGCGGTAATTGATCGCGCCGACCAGCTCAACGTCAACTCTGCAAATGCCCTGTTGAAAACCTTGGAGGAGCCAGTACCGGACTTTGTGCTAATACTCCTGCAGGAAAGTGGTCGGCCCGTATTGCCCACTATTCGTTCCCGATGCCAGGTGTTGTCTATTTCACTGCCGTCAACGGAGCAGGCTGACAAGTGGCTAGCTGGCAAGGCTGCGGATATGGATGGTGACAAAAAACCATCTGCGGAGTTACTGGCAAAATCACTAATGCTGGCAGGTAATGCACCACGTCTGGCCCTGGAATATGCTACCGGTGAGTTTCCCGCGTTACGGGATGAAGCATTCGACAAGTTCCGTCAGTTCATGAGAGGCCAGGTGGCAGTAGCGGAAGCCGCAAAGGCATTCAAGGCGCTGGGGCTGGAAGATATGTTGTGGTTGTTTGAAGGCTGGGCCGCAGATTTGGCGCGGTTATGCGCTGGAGGCAAAGCGAGCGACCATGAAGCCGGAGAAATGCTAGGGTTTCTGGCCAGCAATAACCCGGCCTGGCGCGCCCACGATCTGTTGGACAAAATTCGGGAGGCTCGCATGGCTGGTGTATACAACGTAAACCCCGAGCTTGAGGCCAGCCGATTGCTGATTGCCTGGCGCGAGCTTATGCCCACAAAGCGTCGTGCGTCCTGATTACGCTTTTCGCAAGAACTCCTGCTATCATCGGGAGTTATAAAGGGTTTTTGTTTAACCTAAAATAACCAATTTCAGAAGGTGTCAGATATGGGGCCCGGATTCGGTGCGCGCAGCGGCATTCTTACCCTGACGATCAAGGATAAAGCGGTTTTGTACGCCGCCTATATGCCATACATTCGCCAGGGCGGTCTGTTTATACCTACGCAAAAGCAATACCAGCTTGGCGACGAAGTATTTTTGTTGCTGAACCTGATGGATGAGCCAGAAAAACTTCCGGTTGCAGGCAAGGTTATCTGGATTACACCCAAGGGTGCGCAGGGTAACCGGGCGGCTGGTATTGGCGTACAGTTCAACGGTGATGATGAAAGCGCAAAAACCAAGATTGAATCCTATCTTGCCGGTTCTCTGAGCTCTGATCGCCCAACACATACAATGTGAGGGGCATTAAACAAATGAACGATCTTGCCCTATCGCCCGATATTCAGGGCAGCGGTGCAGTGGTACGCGAGATGCTGTGGCCGTTGCAGTACATCACGCTCACGGGCCTGAGCTGGCCCGCTGAGGGCTCTCCAGAGTTCCATGAAGGCTCTGAGCCCGCGGCCCCGCCCGTTATAATGCTTCACGGCTGGCTGGATAACAGCCTGACGTTCTCCCGAATAGCGCCAGAGTTGGCGAAGGGGGCGGCATTGTTCGCAGTGGATATGGCGGGCCATGGGCGATCTGGTCACCGCCCACCGGGGCAGAGTTACCAGTTGATGGATTACGTAGCGGATCTTGCCGAGTTGATCGAAACGCACTTTTGCGGTGAAGGTCAGGCTGGGCAAATCGACATTGTCGGGCATTCATTGGGCGGCATTGTGGGTGCCCTCTATGCAGCAGCGTTTCCGGACAGGGTGCGCAAGCTGGTGATGATCGACAGCCTCGGCGCACTGAGTCATCCGGCCAGCGAAACGATTCCACAGTTGCGCAAAGCCATTAAAAAGCGAATCGCCGGCTCTGGCCGCCCTGTGGTTTATCCGGATATGGTTGCTGCTGCCAAAGTTCGTGAGGGCGGGTTTAGCCCCCTGAGCCATGAAGCGGCGCTGGCTCTGGTTTCCCGAAATGTAAAACCCGAGGGTGAAGGATACGGGTGGTGCACAGATGCCCGTTTACGGCACCCGTCTCCATTGATGATGACTGAGGAGCAGGTTTTGGCTTCTCTCAAAGCAGTTAGAGCGCCAACGCTGTTTGTGAGGGCTCGTGAAGGGCTGCTGGCGAAACGTAAAGGGCTTGATAGCCGTGCGGACGCAATATCAGATTTGAAAACGATTGATGTGCCTGGTGGGCATCATTGTCATCTTGATGGGGATACCCGCCCGGTTGCCGATGCTGTCAGACATTTTCTCGAGAATGAGTGATACCTTGCCAAAGAATCTTGTATTTAGCTTGTTGGTTTCTGCTTTGCTTTCGGCAGGCTCCAGCTTCGCCACTGCTGCGACCCCTGAGACCGCGCCGCAGCCCTTTGCCCAGTCAGCACTGGAAGTGACTACCCGTATCGAGTCTAGCGGTCACCTTGTGCTGTTCAGCCCTGTGCGCGAAGTTAACAACGAGATTCGCTCCGAAACCATGGCCCGATTGCCGGTTTCCGGGGAAGGACGCCTTTACCAGATTTCCCGGGATGCAAATCGCCGGGAAGCACTGGAACACTATCTTGGCCAGCTCAACCAGCGCGGTGCACAGATCCTGTTCGAGTGTTCGGGCATCCGTTGTGGTCGCAGTAATGTGTGGGCAAACCAGATTTTCAATCAGCCGGTTCTTTATGGCCGTGATGGCACTCAGGATTACTTGGTGGCAGGTGTGGTGGCCGACGATGGCACCCGCTGGTTGACCTCTGTTTACACGGTTACCCGGGGCAACCTCAGGGAATATGTATGGGTTGAACACCTGAAGGTTGCCACTGGGGCCGTTGTCCCTGGGCTTGGGTCGGCTACCAGCAGGGTTGAAGGGCCAGTGGTAGTACCCTGGCAGGGTGGCGTTACCTACCGCTTTGACTGGCAGGCTACGGATCGCCGCAAGGTCAGTGAGCTTGCACGCGCTGAGGGCGCCAAAGTGGTACTTGTAGGTTACTCCGCGCTAGGAGATGGGGAATCGTTCAGTGCTTCCATGGAGCGCGCTCGCAGAGCGGTTGAGTCCCTTTCCGAAGTTCTGGCTAAAACCGGAGTATCGAGGCAGCAGCAGGAGTTGGTTATTGTTGGGCCGTCCGTAGTGGTGACAGATCCGGCACGTCAGGGTGATCGGGTTGAAGTAATGGTTATAACGCGCTAAATGGAATGAGGTAGTAACGTGCCGGATAACCCTGTAGCCAAGGTTCCTGAAAACTCAGAAAACAAAGTCCCGGAGCGCAAACGCCAAACGGTTGCTCTCACGCTTGGTAGTGGTGGTGCCCGCGGTTATGCCCATATTGGTGCTATCGAAATTCTGGCAGAGCGCGGCTACAACATTGTGGCAATCTCCGGCTGTTCTATGGGTGCCCTTGTAGGCGGAATGTACGCTGCCGGCAAGATGCAGGACTATAAAGACTGGGTAACCGGGCTGGGCCAGTTTGATGTGCTCAAGTTGCTCGATTTGACCTTCAATGCTGTTGGTGCGATTCGGGGTGAAAAGATTTTTTCAATTGTCCGCGAAATGCTGGGCGACACCCGTATCGAAAACCTGCCGCTGCACTATACGGCTGTCGCCACTGATTTGCTGGCACATAAGGAAATCTGGTTTCAGGAGGGGCCGTTGGACAGGGCAATCCGGGCGTCCGTTGCCATTCCTAGTGTAGTTACCCCTCTGGTTCTTGACGGCCGTGTATTGGTTGATGGTGCGTTGCTTAATCCGCTACCCATCATGCCGACTATTTCTGCCCATGCAGATCTGGTTGTGGCCGTGAATCTCAGTGGGGAAAATGACCGGCGCCAGCGTATTCCCGATACTGCTTTTAGCGGGTACCAAAGTGAATCCGAGGATGATGGCCCGGATGCGCTGATGGATACGTTCCGAGATAAGGCCTCCCGTTGGCTTGACTGGAACTCGCTAAGATCCCTCGGTGTTGGGAGGGCGAGCGCAGGCGAAGATGAAAGCCCGGAAGAAAAAATTCACAAGCAAGTTGAAAAAGAACGCAGCAAGAAGAGCGAAAAAAAGTACCAGGAAGAGCATGAAACGATCAACTGGGACAAGCTGGGTATCGGCAAGTTTGATGTGATGAACCTGACGATCGAAACCATGCAAAGTGCTTTGGTGCAGTACAAGCTTGCGGGTTATCCGCCTGATTTATTAGTGAATGTTCCCAAAAATGCCTGCCGGACATACGACTTTCATAAAGCGCCTGAGTTGATTCAGCTTGGGCGCGAATGCATGGCTGCCGCTTTGGACCGATTTGAGGAAAACCGGAACAGTTCTGGGCCGCTATCAGTTTGAGCCAATGAGGCCAGGGCAATACCATGGCTGCAGTCGAGCATTTAAACAGCGTATAATCCGCGCTGAATCTGACCTGACAGGAAACAGCGTTTGTGACCAGCCCGATTGAAGACCTCCACACCGTTCGCGATTACCTTCGCTACGCCTCATCGCAATTCGCTGCAGCGCCGGTGTTTTTCGGCCATGGCACAGACAATGTGTGGGATGAAGCCGTGCAACTGGTAATGCGCAGCCTTTACCTTCCGCTGGAAAACAACACGCTGTTTCTGGATGCGCGGCTGACCCGGGATGAGCGCCAGCTTGTGCTTGAACGTATTCGGCGCCGCATTGATGATCGGGTTCCCTTGGCTTACCTTCTGGGCGAAGCCTGGTTTATGGGGATGCCATTTCATGTGGATGAGCGTGTGTTGGTTCCGCGCTCTCCCATTGGGGAGTTGATTGAAAACGGGTTCCAGCCCTGGTTAGGAGACAAACCTGTTGAGCGGATTCTTGATCTTTGTACTGGCAGCGGTTGTATTGGCATAGGTGCAGCAACAGTATTCGAAGACGCTGATGTAGATTTGTCTGATATATCGCCAGATGCTTTGGCAGTTGCCGAATCCAATATAGAGTTTCATGAACTTGAAGGCAGAGTGCGCACTGTACAGTCGGATGTGTTCGCAAATATAAGCGGGCGGTACGATATTATTGTGAGCAACCCGCCTTATGTTGATGCAGAAGATATGGGCGACATGCCCGATGAATTTCACCATGAGCCCGTATTGGGGCTGGCTGCCGGTGATGATGGGCTGGATATTGCGCACCGGATTATCGCCGGGGCAGCAGAGCATCTTACGCCCGGCGGTTTGCTGATCGTCGAAGTGGGGAATAGCTGGGTGGCTCTGGATGAGGCTTATCCGGAACTCCCGTTTACCTGGCTGGAATTCGGCAATGGCGGCGATGGTGTTTTTGCCATTACTGAGCAAGACCTTCGCCAGTGGCAAAGCAAACATTAAACCATATTATTCAAATACCCTTACAAGATATTGAATTATGTCAGGAAATACTTTCGGAAAACTCTTTACCGTTACTACCTTCGGTGAAAGCCATGGGGCCGCACTGGGCTGTATTATCGATGGTTGCCCTCCTGGGCTGGAACTGTCGGAAGCTGATATGCAGGCAGATCTGGATCGGCGTAAGCCCGGTACTTCCCGACATACAACCCAGCGCCGTGAGGCTGATGAGGTTCGTATTCTGTCTGGCGTGTTTGAGGGTAAAACCACGGGTACACCCATTGGGCTGATTATTGAGAATACCGATCAGCGCTCGAAAGACTACTCCAAGATTTCTGAGCAGTTCCGCCCGGCACACGCTGATTACACCTATGCTCACAAATACGGCATTCGGGATTATCGTGGTGGTGGCCGTTCTTCAGCCCGTGAAACCGCGATGCGAGTTGCAGCTGGTGCTGTGGCCCGGAAGTTTTTGCAGGAGCGGTTGGGCATCCGAATTCGCGGGTACTTGTCTGAGCTTGGGCCGGTTCGTGCGGAGAAGCTTGATTGGGATCAGGTTCATCAGAACCCGTTTTTTTGTCCCGATGTCGATAAGGTGCCGGAGATGGAAGCCTATATGGATGCCCTTCGTAAGGAAGGGGATTCCATTGGCGCGCGAATTAATGTTGTGGCCGAGGGTGTGCCCCCGGGGCTGGGTGAGCCGATATTTGATCGTTTGGATGCGGATTTGGCCCATGCGCTGATGAGTATCAATGCGGTAAAGGGTGTGGAGATCGGCGCGGGCTTTGGGTGTATCGCTCAAAAGGGTACAGAGCACCGTGATGAGATGACGCCTGAGGGCTTTTTGTCGAACCATGCTGGTGGCGTACTGGGGGGCATTTCTTCCGGGCAGCCGATTTTGGCGAGCATTGCGCTGAAGCCCACATCGAGTTTGCGTTTGCCGGGCCGCAGTATTGATGTGCATGGCAATCCGGTAGAGGTTATTACTACTGGGCGGCACGATCCTTGTGTGGGTATTCGCGCTACGCCGATTGCGGAGGCGATGATGGCCATTGTGTTGATGGATCATTACTTGCGTCATCGTGGTCAGAATGCTGATGTTGCTGTTGCTGTTGAAACGCCGGTTATTGGGCAGCTTTAAGCCTGCTAACTTGAGTGCCGATCCAGCCAGGTGAAACTATTCAAAAAACGCCCGTAAATACATCCATGTAGGGCTTCGTCGCGCCGTCCTTGGCGCTCCAGATTTTTGAATAGCTTCACCTGACTGAATCACCGTAGTTCGGCGTTTTACCCGTGTTTCTGGGAGATACCGAAATCTACTGGCGCCTTTCTAACCTCTACTTCTGGTTTTTCGCCCTCTTGGGCGGGCTTTTGCCCTATTGGTCTTTGTACCTTCAGGAGCAGGGCTTTTCCTATCTTCAAATTGCCACCTTGATGGCGACCATTCAGCTCACAAAGATCGTAGCACCAAGCCTTTGGGGGCATCTGGGGGATAGGGCTGGCCAGAGGGTTCGGCTTGTTCGTCTCGGGGCGATTACCGGTTCGTTGTTTTTTGCGGGGGTGTTCCTGGAGCCCGGGTTTTACGGGCTGCTGCTGGTGATGCTGGCGTTTACGTTTTTCTGGAACGCTATTCTTCCGCTGTATGAGGTGATTACGCTTAGATCACTTGGAAAGCAGCGAGATAGATACGGCAAGGTTCGGCTTTGGGGCTCGGTGGGCTTTATTGGCGCTGTCGCCGGAGTCGGTCTGATTCTGGAGTGGGTGTCGATTCAATGGTTACCCTGGCTGCTTGTGCCGGTGTTTATCGGAATTGTGGTGTCGGTGTTTCTTTTGCCGGCAGAACAGGGGGAGCGGAAGCCTCCCGCGCCAAAGGGTAGTCTGCGGGCGATTGTGACGCATCCGGCGGTGGTTGCCTTTTTTCTGATGAATTTTCTTCTGCAGGTTTCCCATGGCGCCTATTACACGTTTTTCAGTATTCACCTTGAGCAACACGGGTACGGGAATCTTGCGATCGGCCTACTATGGTCGCTTGGGGTTATTTCGGAGATCGGGCTGTTTTTGGTGATGCACCGGCTAACCCGGCATTTCACAGTACGGCAGATTGTGATTGGTTCTCTGGTGCTTACGATGATTCGTTGGGCATTAATTGCCGAGCTAACGGATTTTCTCCCGGTGCTGCTGTTTGCTCAACTATTACATGCGGCTTCGTACGGCGCGCTTCATGCGGTTTCGGTGCAGTATGTTCAGGGATTTTTCGGCAAGCATCATCATGGGCAGGGCCAGGCGCTATACAGCGGGCTAACGTTCGGGGCGGGTGGAGCGCTGGGAGCCTGGCTCTCAGGCGTTCTGGTAGAAGGGTTCAGTACATCCGTCGCTTTTTGGGGTGGTGCTGTGGCCATGGCAATAGCCATAGCTATAACGGCGCGGGGACTGAGTGCTCCGCCGGAGCCTTATTCCGGGTGATCTTCCTCCTGTTGAACAATGGAAAGCAGTGCTTTGGCCGCGTTACCCGGATGCCTGTCGGTTAGTCCGATTCCTCCAAGAACCCGTGAAACCGGCTGCTTTACCTCCAGCACTTTCAAACTTTCGTCAACCATGCGCAGTGGTAATACGCTCCAGCCTAAGCCGACGCTGGTCATCATTTTCAGTGTTTCCAGGTAGTTTGTAGGCATTTGGGGGTGTAAAGGCAGGCTTTTTTCGAGAAACAACCGGCTCACTGCTCGATACGTTGAGGTGGATGTATCTGGAAGCAAGGCTGGGTGTGGTGCCAGGTCGGCGAGGGTTGGCTTTTTGACTGTTGCCAGGGGGTGGTCGGCGCCTGCAACGAACGCCATGGGATCTGGCCATTGGGCGAATACGTTGAAATTTGGCAGCATGCTGTCACTCAGAGTGACAAAGGCCAACTCGGCGTTGCGCTTACGCATTTGTTCGTATGCAGCATCGGATTCCATAAACTGCAGGTTTATGGTTACCTGCGGGTATTCACGCTTGAAACGTCTCAACCACTTGGGCAGGTGGTGTAAGCCTATATGGTGGCTGGCAATAATTTGTAGTTCGCCCTCAAGCAATTCTGAGTCGGGTGATAAGGCAACGCGGGCATTGTGAATTTCGTCGAGAATTTTTCGCGCATGGGGTAGAAGCCTGCTCCCGGTATCAGTCAGGCGGATTTGCCTGTGGGTGCGGTCGATCAGAGTTGTGCCTAGTTGGTTTTCCAAGGCAGCAAGGCGTTTGCTGATGGCTGGCTGCGTGAGGTGAAGTTGCTCAGCTGCCTCCGAAAATGAGCCTTGGTCGACGATGGTGAGGAAGGCTTTGAGTGCATTTGAATCCACGGTTGGTGCTCCACCGGTGTTTTTCGGTAAAGATTACATTATAGCCAAATGGAATGCGATGAATGCCAAACATGAATTGCGGTTATCCGAAGGTGAGCGGTATGATTACTTCAAGATTGGACATAAGTATCCAGGTATAGCACTAGAAACAGTACCTCCAGACAGTGAGAGAGAATCATGGCGGGTAAGACTTTATACGACAAATTGTGGGACGACCATTTGGTCAAGCAGCGGGAAGATGGTTCCGCGTTGATCTACATAGATCGGCAGTTGTTGCACGAGGTAACGTCACCCCAGGCGTTTGAAGGGCTGCGCTTGGCCAATCGCAAGCCTTGGCGTATCGACGCAAACCTGGCTACCCCTGACCACAACGTTCCGACTACGGACCGCGCAAAGGGCATTGAGGGTATTGTCGATCCGGTTTCCCGAATTCAGGTGGAAACCCTTGGCAAGAACTGCGATGAGTTCGGCATTCTTGAATTCAAGATCATGGATAAGCGCCAGGGCATTGTTCATGTGATTGGGCCCGAACAAGGCGCCACTTTGCCGGGCATGACTATTGTGTGTGGAGATTCCCATACCTCTACCCACGGTGCGTTTGGGTGTCTTGCCCACGGCATAGGCACATCCGAAGTTGAGCACGTGCTGGCTACCCAGTGCCTGGTTCAGCAGAAGATGAAGAATATGCTGGTGAAGGTAGACGGCAAGCTGGGTAAGGGCGTTACCGCCAAAGATGTGGTGCTGGCGATTATTGGTAAAATCGGCACCGCCGGTGGTACCGGCCACGCCATCGAATTTGGTGGTGAGGTGCTGCAGAACATGAGCATGGAAGGTCGAATGACCGTGTGCAATATGGCCATTGAAGCCGGTGCCCGGGTTGGCATGGTTGCCGTAGATGGCACCACGATCGACTATGTAAAAGGTCGTCCTTTTTCGCCCACGGGAGAAAACTGGGACGCCGCCGTAAAATACTGGCGCACGCTGCACAGCGATCTGGACGCGGTCTTTGACAAGGTGGTTGAGCTGGACGGTTCAGAGATCAAGCCTCAAGTAAGCTGGGGTACCTCGCCAGAGATGGTCGCAGATGTTACCGGTAATGTGCCGGACCCAGCCAAAGAAGAAGATCCTATCAAGCGCGAAGGCGTTGAGCGGGCCCTGAAATACATGGGTTTGCAGGCTAATCAGGCGATTACCGATATCAAGCTCGACAGGGTGTTTATTGGTTCCTGCACCAACAGCCGTATTGAAGACCTGCGAGAGGCTGCTGTGGTCGTTAAAGGGCGTAAGGTTGCTGATAGTCTCAAGCAGGCGATGGTGGTGCCGGGTTCCGGTCTGGTAAAAGCCCAGGCGGAAGAGGAAGGGCTGGATCGCATTTTCCTGGAAGCTGGCCTTGAATGGCGCGACCCGGGCTGTTCCATGTGTCTGGCCATGAACGCTGACAAATTGGGACAGGGCGAGCACTGTGCGTCCACATCCAACCGTAACTTTGAAGGCCGGCAAGGCTTTGGCGGGCGTACCCATTTGGTGAGCCCCGCGATGGCAGCAGCCGCTGCTATAGCGGGCCATTTTGTTGATGTTCGCGAACTGCTGAACTGAGCCACAGGAGAGAACTGAACCATGCGCGCATTTACGCAACACCAGGGCCTTGTGGCCCCCATGGACCGTTCCAATGTGGATACGGACATGATTATTCCCAAGCAGTTTCTGAAATCCATCAAGCGCACGGGCTTTGGCCCTAACCTGTTTGATGAGTTGCGCTATCTGGATGAAGGCAAACCGGATCAGGACAGCTCCCAGCGTCCGCTAAATCCGGATTTTGTGCTTAACCAGCCCCGTTACAAGGGCGCAAGTGTGTTGTTGGCTCGCAGTAACTTCGGTTGCGGATCGAGCCGTGAGCACGCCCCCTGGGCGCTTGATGATTATGGCTTTCGGGTTATTATCGCTCCAAGTTTCGCAGATATTTTCTACAACAACTGCTTTAAGAATGGTCTGTTGCCCATTGTTCTTGAAGAAAAAGTGGTAGATAAGTTGTTTGATGAGGCTGAGGTTCTGGAAGGCTATCAACTGACTGTGGATCTGGAAGCCAAAACCGTGATCACGCCATCGGGTGAATCTTTCAGTTTTGATGTTGATGATTTCCGTCGTCATTGCCTGTTGAATGGGCTGGATGATATTGGCGTGACTCTGGAAGATGCAGAGCTGATCAAGTCCTATGAAGATCAACGTCGCAAAACGGCGCCCTGGTTGTTTGGCGCAAGCCAGTAAACTGGGCTTCAGGTATTTTTCTGAAGAGCTGAAAAACGTAACAGTCCGGGCGCAAATTCCATACCCGGCAACTTTTAATGTGCCGGCCTGGTCGGGGCCGGCTTATCACGATATGGAAGCACATGATGTCCAGAACAGTACTTCTTCTGCCGGGTGACGGCATAGGCCCGGAAATTATTACCGAAGCAGAAAAGATCCTGCGTGCCATCAATGAAAAGTTTGACCTGAAACTTACGTTTGAGACAGGCCTTGTTGGTGGGGCTGCTCTGGACGAAGAAGATAATCCGTTACCGGATGAGACCCTGGAGAAGGCGCGCAAAGCAGATGCTATTTTGTTGGGTGCAGTTGGTGGGCCAAAGTGGGATGCGCTGCCCATGGCCAAGCGTCCCGAGAAAGGCCTGCTGGGTTTGCGTTCCAACCTGAAGCTGTTTGCCAATCTGCGGCCGGCTATTCTTTACCCACAGCTGGCTTCTGCATCTTCACTCAAGCCCGAGGTTGTTTCAGGCCTGGACATCATGATTGTTCGTGAGCTAACCGGTGGTATCTACTTCGGTCAGCCGCGTGGTGTGCGTCAGCTGGAGAGCGGTGAACGCCAAGGCTACAACACTTACGCCTACACCGAGACCGAGATTCGTCGTATTGGCCGGGTGGCATTTGAAGCTGCTCAGCAGCGGGGCAAGAAGCTGTGCTCGGTAGACAAAGCCAACGTGCTTGAGGTGACCGTGCTGTGGCGCGAAATCATGAACGAACTGAAAAGCGAATACCCGGATGTCGAGTTGTCCCATATGTACGTGGATAACGCGGCAATGCAGCTGGTTCGTGCGCCCAAGCAGTTCGATGTGATTGTGACTGGCAACATGTTTGGTGATATTCTTTCAGATGAAGCAGCCATGCTGACTGGCTCCATTGGCATGTTGCCATCGGCATCGCTGAATTCTGAAAAGCAGGGCATGTACGAGCCGTGCCACGGTTCTGCACCGGACATTGCCGGTAAAGGCATTGCCAATCCTTTGGCAACGATTATCAGTGCCGCAATGATGTTGCGGTACAGCCTTGATGAAGAGGCAGCAGCTGCGGCGATCGAAGCGGCTGTGAACAGGGTGCTGGACCAAGGGCTACGTACTGCCGACATAATGTCGGAAGGCGGTACCCGGGTATCAACCCGTGAAATGGGCGATGCGGTACTGGCCGCCCTGTAAATTACGACCATCCCCGACAGCAACACGATGCGGTTGCTGCGGGAACATTCATCCTGTCCCCGCCAGCGATATAGGCCGAGGGCGGGCATAAAGCGAGGTTCAAAGGTCGCACATGAAGCGAGTTGGACTTGTAGGTTGGCGCGGTATGGTGGGCTCTGTCCTCATGCAGCGCATGCGCGAAGAAAATGATTTTGCTGATATCGATCCGGTATTTTTCACCACCTCTCAAGCTGGTCAGCCAGCGCCGGATGTGGGCAAGGAAGGCGTGCCGCCCTTGCAGGATGCATTCGATATCGAAACCCTCAAAACTCTGGATGTGATTCTTACTTGTCAGGGTGGCGACTACACCGGTGCTGTCTATCAGAAACTGCGTGATGCAGGCTGGGAAGGCTACTGGATTGATGCTGCGTCTACGCTGCGCATGAAGGATCACTCTGTCATTGTTCTGGATCCCGTGAACCGCAACGTTATTGATGATGCGTTGAAGCTGGGTGTGAAGGATTACATTGGCGGTAACTGCACTGTAAGCCTGATGATGCTCGCCCTCGGCGGGCTGCTCGAACAGGATCTGATTGAGTGGGCTTCACCCATGACGTACCAGGCTGCTTCTGGCTCTGGCGCCCAGAACATGCGTGAGTTGCTCAACCAGATGGGCGAACTTAACCGCAGTGTGAGTGATGAGCTCGCCAGCCCGTCCTCAGCAATTCTGGACATTGATCGCAAGATCACTGAGGCCATGCGTTCAGATGCGTTTCCAATCGAGCATTTTCAGGTGCCTCTGGCTGGCAGCCTGATACCGTTTATCGACAAACAGCTTGATAACGGCATGAGCAAGGAAGAGTGGAAGGCAGGGGTGGAGACCAATAAAATTCTTGGTCGGACAGACAACCCGATTCCTATTGATGGCATTTGCGTGCGGATTGGAGCCATGCGCTCCCACAGCCAGGCGCTAACCATCAAACTCAAGAAAGATCTGTCGGTTTCAGAAATTGAGTCAATTCTGGCGAAGGCTAACGACTGGGTTAAAGTGATTCCCAACGAGCGCGATGCAAGCGTTACGGAACTGACACCTGCGAAGGTGACCGGCACTCTGAGCATACCCATTGGTCGAATTCGTAAATTAGCCATGGGGCCGGAGTATATTTCTGCGTTTACAGTAGGCGATCAACTGTTGTGGGGTGCCGCTGAGCCCTTGCGCCGCATGTTGCGAATCCTTCAGGAACGTTAAGAATTGTTACACAGAGGCAATAAATGCCAACTGTGTCCGGTTTCAGAAAGCCGGTTACGGGGCGGAGGCTGATTTCAGGCTCCGCCCCTGTTATTTTCAGGGCTAGTAGGGAGTTCCGTGCAACTGATAAATAATTGGTGCAAGGATTGCGGCTGATTGATTGATAAAAGAGGTTTTATCAACAATACTTGCCGGACTAAGAGTTGAAAACGCGACATATTAATCCAGAATTATCCAGACGGAAGTCACCCTATCTCGTCCGGTTCTGTTTAAAAACAGTCGCGGATAACGGAGACTTGAAAGGAAAAAGCATGAAGGTACGCAAGCTTGCGGTTGCACTGGCGTTGGCGGGAGGGCTCGGATCCGGCGTCGCTCAAGCCCTGGGGCTGGGTGAAATTGAACTTCAGTCCTATCTGAATGAGCCGATGGACGCGGAAATTGTTCTGCCACAAAGCCGGGGAGTTGATCCCGGTGATGTGTTTGTGAACGTCGCTCCAGAAAGGGCATATCAGAGATTGGGTCTGCAACGGAGCCAGTTTGTTGGCAAGCTCCGTTTTAATGTAACTACGAGCCCCGATGGCAGTCTGGTGGTGAATGTATCCTCCCGGGAGCCGTTGAGAGAGCCGTACCTCAATTTCCTGCTGGAACTGACCTGGCCTAATGGCCGGATCATGCGTGAATACGCAGTTCTTGTAGACCCTCCGGTTTTTGCGGAAGATTCAGGCATTGCAGAGCCTGTGCGAGCACCTTCTGCACAATCCCGTCCTGCTACTGCAGATCGCAGTGCTGAGTCAGTTCGACGTCAAACAAGGGTAGAGCAGTCGCGAAGCAGCGGATATGGTTCAGATACCTTCGGGCCTACAGGCCCCGCTGATACGCTTTGGACTATCGCATCTGCTGTTCGCCCTGATAACAGCCTGTCCATGCAGCAGGTAATGCTGGCGCTGCAGGATCTGAATCCTGACGCGTTTATTGGCAACAACATTAACCGGCTCAAGCGCGGTCAGGTTTTGCGTGTTCCAACGGCAGATCAAATCCGTAATCGCAGCCGTGCCGAGGCAACCCGTGCGGTAGCCCGGCAAAATCAGGAATTCCAGCAACCCAAACGCACGGTAGATGCCACACCTGCCCAGCAAACCGCTGCGAGCAGTGCAGGAGCAGTGCAGGCCGGTGGCGACGAACTTAAACTGCTGGTTGCCGATGATGAAGGCGGTCGTACTCAGGCTGAAGGTGGTTCAGCCGGCGGTGATGGACAGCTGTCTGGTGGTGTAGATAGCGGTTCAGCCATAGTGATGGAGCAGCTTGAAAGCGCGCGCCGTGAGAACGATGAGCTCAATAGCCGCGTTGATGATCTTCAAGACCAGGTGCAAACTCTGCAGCGCTTGCTTGAACTTAAAAACACTCAGCTAGCGGAAATGCAACAAGGTGCAGCCGCTGGCGCTGCCACTGCTACAGTCGATGCTGAAACAGCTCCTGCGGCAGACGCAACTGTTGATGAAACGGTTGCTAGCGAAGATGACGCTGTATCTGAGCAGGGCGAAACAGTCGCAGGCATGACTGAGGCTGAGCCTACAGGTGAGCTTGGTGAAGAGCAGGCAGCAGCTGAAACTGATCCTGCCGGTATGGAGGTGGCGGTTGATCAGGAAGAGTCTGCAGGTGAAGCGGATTCTACCGGCGTAACTGCTGAACCCGAGCCGACCGGGGAAACGGCCGAAAGCGGTCTGGAAGCAGATGTGACCAGCAGTGATGCAGTGCCTGTCGCTGGTGAGCAGCCAGATATGACAGAACAGCCTGCAGCGCCAGACGCACCTGTGGCCAAAGCCCAGCCAAAACCTGCGCCCGCTGTTGAGAAGGGCTTTCCCGGCAATATTATCGATGCCATTACTGGCAATACGATGTACCAGATTGCCCTTGGTGGTGGCCTGATTCTGTTGCTACTTCTCCTTCTGCTTCTTGCCCGACGCAGTGCGAACAGAGAAAAAGCGTTTTACGAGCAGTTGAGCAGTGACCCTGAAGGTCCGGAAGATACCTTTGATCTGACCCTGGATGATGAAGAGTCTGTTCAGAGTGAAGTCACCAGTGATGCTCTGGAGGAGGCTGACACTTACGTAGCATACGGCCGCTACGATCAGGCAGCTCAGGTTCTGGAAGCTGCAATCTCCAAAGAACCAAGCCGCACAGACCTGCGTCTGAAACTTCTTGGTGTCTATGCCGACAACCGGGATCGTGAGTCTTTCGAGAAGCAGTTTGGTGAAATTCAGGCACTGGATGACGACGAGGCTCTTGCGCAGGCGAACGAACTTAGCGCTCGCCTCGAAGAAGCCGAGTCAATGCCGAGCATTGATGACCTGGAGTCCCAGCTTCGTTCCGACTCCTTCGGCGAAGAATTCGAGGCGCCTGCACCTCTGTCTGATGAGCTGTTGTCTGATAAGGCTGAGTCAACGCGCGAAGAGTCGGTTGAAAACGAATTCGGCGATTTTGACGCCGATCTGGCTGACTTTGATCTCGATTCGCTGGAAGATACAGAAAGTTCTGTGGATGCCAGCGCAGATGAAGAGGAATCAGCAGAAGGCGAAGAAAAGAAGGATTCTGATGCCCTGATCGAATACGACTTGTCGGGCCTTGAGTTGCCTAAAGCCGATGAAGAGGGGGCAGGCATTCAGGAGGAGAGTGACTTTTCTTCTCTGGAGATAGACCTGGATGATTCTGATGAGTCTCTCGAGGATACCCTTGGGGAGCTTGACGAACTGGGTGACTCCTCAGATCTGATGCTAGATGATGCCCTCGAATCCGACTTCAAGGTTGCGCCTGAGGCAGCCCCGAAGAATGAAGCAGAACCGGAAGCTGAGGTTGACGGCTTGGGTCTTGATTCATTGGATGAAAGCTTCCTTGACGAGTTGGATGCCGAGCTTGATAAGGTCGCCGGTGAAGAAGGCGAACTTGCCGACGGCGAGCTGGAAGAGTCTACGCTTGATGATCTTGAGCTGGATGTGTCCGATGAAGACCTGGCCTTGATGGAAGAGTTCTCTGACGCTGTCGAGAGCGATAACGTCAGTCTTGAAGACGATGAGCTCTCTCTTGATGATGAATTGTCACTGGATGACGAGCTTGGGCTGGAAGACACTCTTGAGTCGGAAGATGACGAAAGCCTTCTTGATGAAGAGCTGCCTATTGCTTCCGAAGAGGTGCAGGATGGTGTCGTAAAACCACCGCTTTCCGAGATTAATGAAGATGATCTTGGTGACGATGATGATTTCGACTTCCTCGCAGGAACTGATGAGGCCGCGACCAAACTTGATCTGGCAAGGGCTTACATTGAAATGGGCGACAGTGACGGAGCCCGTGACATTCTTGAAGAGGTTGCTCTTGAGGGTAACGACGAGCAGAAAGCTGAAGCACAGGACTTGCTTAAAAATCTGTCCTGATCCGTTATAATCGGATTATTGAGGCAGCAAGCGCCGGCCGCCGGGGAATCTCTCGGCAATCAGCCGGCGCTTTGTTTTTACAGCAACATACATATCGGATTCACACTTGTTTCTCTACCCTCAGGAACTCACAACGGACAATGCCATTGGTGGCGGGCGTGTTGCCTTGGCTTTTGAATACGATGGCCGAAAATTTCATGGCTGGCAGTTGCAAAAGTCCGGAGTTCGATCGGTTGAAGCTGAGCTTACAAAAGCCGTTTCCAGCGTGGCTGACCATCCCATAAATCTCGTATGTGCCGGCCGTACTGATACCGGGGTACATGCAAGCTATCAAATTGCCCATTTTGAAACGCACGCTGTTCGTAATCTCCGCTCTTGGGTTATGGGTATCAATACGGCATTGCCGTTCGATATTGCTGTGCACTGGGCAGGGAACACCAGTGAGGACTTCCACGCGCGCTTTTCCGCCGTGTACAGACGCTACCGCTACGTTATATACAACAGCCCGATACGCCCCGGAATTCAGCGCGGGCAAGTGAGCTGGACGTTTCGGGAACTGGACGCGGAGAGAATGCACGAAGCAGCCCAGTCGCTGGTGGGGGAGCATGATTTCTCCTCTTTCCGCGCTGCCGGTTGCCAATCTCGAACCCCTATTCGGTTTCTTGAACAGATAAAAGTAACCCGCAAAGCAAACTTCGTCGTAATTGATGTGCAGGCTAATGCTTTTCTCCACCACATGGTGCGGAATATTGCGGGGGCTCTAATGGCTGTAGGGTCCGGAAAGCAGTCCTTATCCTGGATTCATGGCATACTGGCTGCGAAGGATCGGACCCTGGCCGGAGTCACCGCGCCGCCTCACGGCTTGTATCTGGTTGATGTGGGGTATCCTGACAGTTTTGAAATACCACCTGCGGAATGTGGTCCGGGATTTGCCCGGCCCTGGTTTAGCGTGGTTGATAATTCCCCGGTTCAGCCAACGCACATTCATCCAAAGCAAAAGCCGGTGCAGATGCCATGAATACGCGAGTTAAAATTTGTGGGCTGACCCGAGCTGAGGACGTTGAGGCAGCAGTCGCCAAAGGAGCTGATGCAATTGGGTTCGTGTTTTACGAGCCGAGCCCCCGTTCCGTTACCATTGAGCAGGCGGAGGCCCTTGCCCATCACATCCCGGCATTCGTGTCGGTTGTCGGGCTGTTTGTGAATCCAGAGCGAGATTACGTCAACGAAGTTTTGAGGCGTATTCCTCTTGATTTGTTGCAGTTTCATGGCGATGAAACTGCGGGGTTTTGCGAACAGTTTGATCGTCGCTGGATCAAGGCTATAAGGGTTCAGCGGGCCGGGCAGATCGAACAGGCATTTGACGATTACAAGTTCGCCTCCGGGCTTTTGGTTGATGCCTGGGACCCTGATCGCTATGGGGGCACTGGCCACTCATTCAATTGGGACCTGATTCCGTCTGAGCGTGCTTTACCCCTCATATTGGCCGGTGGGTTGTCATCTGATAACGTGTCTGGCGCCGTAAAGAAGGTGAGGCCCTGGGCTGTTGATGTCAGTGGTGGTGTAGAGAAGAGCAAAGGCATCAAAGACGTCGAAAAAATCACCAAGTTTATTAGAGAGGTTCACCGTGTCTGTAATACTGACTGAAGAAATGCTGACGGCATTGCCGGATGCGCGAGGACACTTCGGCGCCTTTGGCGGACGATTCGTTTCCGAGACGCTGATGGATTCCCTGATGACGCTAGAGCGGGAATACTTGCGGCTCAAGAACGATCCTGAGTTTCAGGCCACGTTTGATAAAGATCTTGCAGATTATGTTGGCCGCCCCAGCCCTTTGTACTTTGCTGAGCGACTGACCCGGGAAACCGGTGGTGCCCAAATCTGGCTAAAGCGGGAAGACCTGAATCACACAGGCGCTCACAAGGTAAACAACACCATTGGCCAGGCCTTGCTCGCCAGCTTCCTTGGTAAAAAGCGGATCATCGCAGAAACCGGTGCCGGGCAACATGGCGTTGCTACAGCCACTGTTTGCGCCCGACTGGGCCTGGAATGCCATGTGTTCATGGGCGCAGACGACGTTCAACGTCAGTCACTGAACGTATACCGCATGAAGCTTCTCGGCGCACAGGTGCATGCCGTTCAGAGCGGCAGTCGTACACTTAAAGATGCAATGAACGATGCCATGCGCGATTGGGTTACCAATGTGGACGATACTTTCTACATTATCGGTACGGTAGCCGGGCCCCATCCTTACCCGTTGTTGGTACGCGATTTTCAATCGGTTATCGGGCGCGAAACCCGCCGTCAATCTCTTGAAAAAACGGGTAAATTGCCGGATGCTCTGGTTGCCTGTGTCGGTGGTGGCTCCAACGCGATTGGCATGTTCTACCCGTTCCTTACGGATGAATCTGTGCAGCTTTATGGCGTTGAAGCCGGCGGTCATGGCATTGAAACCGGTGAGCATGCTGCGCCTTTGTGTGCTGGTCGCCCTGGAGTACTCCACGGCAACCGCACCTACCTGATGGAAGACGATGACGGGCAGATCGCCAGCACCCATTCCGTCAGTGCCGGGCTGGATTACCCGGGAGTAGGGCCAGAGCATAGCTGGTTGAAGGATATCGGGCGGGCTAACTATGTGTCGGTAACCGATGATGAGGCGCTCGAAGCATTTCGTATGCTGACGCTCGTTGAGGGCATCATGCCAGCGCTGGAATCCGCTCACGCAGTCGCCTATGCGGTCAAGCTTGCAGCCACGATGGACAAAGACCAGATGGTGGTAATTAATGTCTCCGGTCGCGGCGACAAAGACATCCATACCGTCGCACAGCTGGATGGTATTGAACTGTGAATAGTGGTCTGATTAATCGACAGGAGCAGGCATGAGCCGAATTGAAGGGGTTCTCCAGACCCTCAAAGGACAGGGCCGTAAGGCACTTATTCCGTTTATTACCGCTGGTGATCCGCACCCCGACGAAACTGTGGGGTTGATGCACACTATGGTAGACGCTGGTGTCGATATCATCGAGCTGGGTGTGCCTTTTTCAGACCCGATGGCCGATGGGCCGGTGATTCAGCTGGCCTGCGAGCGCGCGCTAAAACACGGTACATCATTGCGTCGTGTGTTGGCGATGGTGAGCGAGTTCAGAAAAACCAATGACACTACTCCAGTGGTGCTGATGGGGTACCTCAATCCTATTGAAGCCATGGGCTATGAAGCTTTTGCAGATGCAGCGGTCGCGGCGGGTGTCGATGGCGTTCTGACTGTGGATTTACCCCCGGAAGAAGCGGACCAGGTTGCGCCTTTGTTCGCTGAGCGTGGGCTGGATCCGATTTTCCTGCTGGCGCCGACCACCACGGATGAGAGAATTCGTGCAATTGCCGATCACTCTTCAGGTTATGTGTACTATGTTTCATTTAATGGTGTGACCGGAGCTGCCAAAATAAACGTCGATGAAGTCGCCGCTAAAGTGGCCCATATCCATGAGTTGACGGCACTGCCGGTTGGTGTTGGCTTCGGTATTCGTGACGCTGAAACAGCTGCTGCCGTAGGAAGGGTATCCGATGGTGTAATTGTTGGCAGTGTATTGGTAGATACAATAGCCAGAAATCAAACAGATATCGACGCGCTTAAACGAGCACTGACAGATCTGCTCAACCCGATGCGTGAAGCACTGGATAGCCTGGCCTCCTGACCTGAAAGTTGGAAGGTGAGGGCAGACAGGAATCAAAGGACAGGATGAAACCATGAGTAACTGGCTGGACAAGATAATGCCGGGCAAAATTCGCTCGGAATCCAATCGCAGAACAGGTGTTCCTGAAGGGCTTTGGAAAAAATGTCCCAAATGTGGAGCCTTTCTCTACAAGCCGGAGCTGGAGAAAAACCTGGATGTTTGCCCCAAGTGCAATCATCACCTGAGGGTTGCTGCCCGTCGCCGTCTTGATATTTTTCTGGACCCGGAAGATCGCGAAGAAATTGGTGCAAACCTTGAGCCTTGGGATCGGTTGAAGTTCAAGGACACCAAGCGCTATAAAGATCGCCTCGTGCAAGCTCAAAAAGCCACGGGTGAGAAAGACGCCCTCGTTGCCATGAAAGGCAAAACACTGGGTGTTCCACTGGTTGCCTGCTCTTTTGAATTTGGTTTCATGGGCGGTTCTATGGGGCAGGTGGTGGGTGAGAAGTTCGTTCAGGCAGCCAATGTGGCGCTTGCCGAGCGGATTCCTCTGGTCTGCTTTTCTGCCAGCGGTGGGGCCCGGATGCAGGAAGCCATTCTTTCATTGATGCAGATGTCCAAAACAGCAGCTGTGTTGGAGCGCATGAAGCAGGAAGGCATACCGTATATTTCTGTGATGACGGATCCGGTTTTCGGTGGTGTATCTGCCAGTCTTGCGATGCTGGGCGACCTCAATATCGCCGAACCCAACGCGTTGATTGGTTTCGCGGGGCCTCGGGTTATTGAACAGACGGTTCGTGAAAAACTTCCCGAAGGCTTCCAGCGCAGTGAATTCCTGCTGGAGCACGGAGCGATAGACATGATTCTGCACCGTCACCAGATGCGTGAGCGAATTGCCCACGTACTGGCGAAGTTCACCGGGCAGGAACGCCCGGGTACCGACGAACCCATCGAATTTGAGATAACGGAAAAGCCAGACGCTGATGTTCCAGCCGAGTAAACCGAAATCCCAGCCCCCGAAAGCACCGGGGGCCGGGGCCTCCCTTGATAACTGGCTGTCCTGGCTGGAATCGATCCACCCCACCGAAATTGATCTTGGGCTCGACCGGGTACTTGTGGTGTTGCGCCGGCTTTTCCGCAGCAAGCCCAAGGCACGTGTAATTAGTGTTGCCGGAACCAACGGCAAGGGCAGCACGGTCGCAGCCCTGGAAGCACTGTTACAAGCCCACGGCCGGCGCACCGGTGCTTATACCTCACCGCATCTGCAGAATTACAACGAGCGTATCCGTGTTGATGGTGTGGACGTTGATGATGCGACTCTGATTTCAGCGTTTGAAAAGGTAGAGGCGGCCCGCGGTTCAGTAACACTGACGTACTTTGAATTCGGCACCCTTGCTGCATTTGTTGTTCTCAATGAGGCCGGTGTTCAGGACTGGATTCTTGAGGTGGGCCTCGGAGGGCGCCTCGATGCCGTTAATGTGATTGATCCGGATCTTGCGATTATTACTTCTGTGGATATTGACCATGTGGCGTTTCTTGGAGACAACCGGGAGGTTATCGGTTTCGAGAAGGCCGGTATTCTACGGCCCGGCATACCAGCAGTGCTTGCCGATGTTGACCCGCCGCGCTCAGTGATTCAGCAGGCAGTTGCTCAGAAAGTCGCACTCAAACGAGTAGGCGAGAACTACACAATTGATGAGGTTGCAGGTGGTAACGCTGGCCTGGACTTCATTCTGCATGTTCAGGAGCAGGATATTCGGTTGCCGGCTGGGCCTTTGCCTGTTCCTGGTGTGGCTGCTGCGGCTGTAGCAATGCTGACGCTTGAGCCAGGCATGGCGATCGGGTCACTTGAAGCTGCGCTGGCCAAGGTCACAGTGCCGGGTAGGTTCGAGCGTCTTGGGTACGAACCCGATCTATATGTTGATGTGGGCCACAATCCCCACGCCGCCCGTTGGCTTTCAGCAAGGTTGCAGGCTCTGAAAGGAGCAAGTCAAAAAGTGCATGCAGTATATGCAGCATTGGCAGATAAGGATGTGGAGGGTGTTGCGCACGCCATGGCCCCGATTGTTGACTGCTGGCACCTTGCGGGGCTTAAGGTGCCCAGAGGCCTGAGTTCGGAAACCCTGCAAGACAGGCTTGTGCCCTGTGAACTAAGCAGAGTTTGCGCACACGATTCTGTCGCCAGTGCTATCGCAGAGGCGCGGGTGGCGGCAGGCCCGAATGACATTATTATTGTTTTTGGTTCGTTTTTTACGGTCGCAGAGGCGCGTTCACTGCTTGTATGAGCAGTCGGGGGCCAGCCTTAAACTTTGTCCATAGCTTGCCGCAAGGCTTGGAGTTATGGATGGCGGGCAGTTAGTATGACTCTGGGAAAAATGAGCGAGGAGCCAAGAAACGTGGATGGACTGAAGCAAAGAATCATTGGGGCGCTGGTTCTTATTTCACTGGCTGTTATTTTTGTCCCTATGGTTTTCGATGAGCCCCACTCAAAGCGCACTTCCACCTCGATTAATATCCCCGAGGAACCGCCTTTCCCGGAAGTTGAAACACCGGTATCAGATTTGGCAGCGCCCCCCGCGTATCAACAAGATAGCGTGGAAAGTGCCAGCTCCGGCAATCAAGGCTTCAGAATTCTGGAAGATGATGCATCTGCTGCCCAGCCTGTACCGGATGCACGAGAAAAGCCCACCGCGGATGTGTCCAAACCTCCACCGGCAGAACCGTCTCAGCCCAAACCGGTTGCGTCTTCTGCTACGACCCGGCAGACCGCGCCAGATCCAAAAGCGCCTGAAACCAGCGCAGAGCAGGAAAGTGCAGAGTATACGCGCTCTCTGGAAGGAGCCTGGGTTGTTCAGTTGGGTAGCTTTGGGGATAGTGATAATGCCCGCCGTCTCCGCGATAACGTCCGCAAAGCGGGCTATAGCTCCCATCTTCAGGAAGTTGTTCGAGGTGATACCACGCTGACACGCGTTTTCAGTGGGCCTTTTGCTGAAAAATCCAAAGCAGAGGAAGCGAAGCGTGTCCTTGATGAAGCTTTCAAATTGGACAGCTTGGTCACTTCTGGCGACAAATAACGCTTTTGATCTGCTTTATGTCAATCAGGCGTTTTGGCGCACGGCGGTTTCCTGATAGAATTCGCGCTTCCTTTTCTCCACCGGGACTTCCATGGAAGCGCTGATCTGGATCGACTGGGTCATCATTGCCCTCATTACAGTTTCCACTCTCATCAGTTTGAAGCGGGGCTTCGTCAAGGAAGCCTTGTCTCTAGTGACGTGGGTGGGCGCGTTCATACTTGCCCGAACCTTCCATCCCCAGATGCAGGCGTTGCTCGAGAACACCGTAGAAACGCCGCTGGTGCGACTGATTGCAGCCTTTGCCATTCTCTTTTTCGGCACGCTTATCGTCGGCGCTATAATCAACAATATGATTGGCCATCTTGTCCGTGCCACAGGGCTCTCTGCCACCGACCGTGTTCTGGGTATGGGGTTTGGGCTGTTGCGCGGCATTGTTGTTGTGATTGTCGCGATAGCCTTCATTCGTTATACCCCTCTGGCCCAGGATACCTGGTGGAGGACATCCGTCATGATTGATCGATTGGGGGTGGTTGAAGACTGGTCCCGGCGAACATTCGGTGACGAGTTTGCGCGTTTTCTGGCACCAGAATCTCAAAAGGCCGTGGAACCCACGTCCGCATCCCGCTAACATTCAGAACTAACACCCGGAGATCATCTTATCCATGTGTGGCATTGTCGGCATCGTCAGTAGTTCCCATGTAAATCAGTCGCTTTATGATGCGCTGACTGTACTTCAGCACCGAGGCCAGGATGCGGCAGGTATTGTAACGTTCCAGGATGATCGCTTTTTTCTGCGTAAAGACAATGGCTTGGTGCGGGACGTTTTCCATACCCGTCACATGCACCGTCTTGTGGGCAATGTTGGCATAGGCCATGTGCGCTATCCCACCGCAGGCAGTTCCAGTTCCGCCGAATCCCAGCCTTTCTATGTGAACAGCCCTTACGGTATTACTCTGGCTCATAACGGCAATCTGACCAATGCCGACGAACTGAGCCAGGATCTGTTCCGTACAGATCTGCGGCATATCAACACCAACTCGGATTCAGAAGTTCTGCTGAACGTTTTTGCACACGAACTGCAAAAGCTGGGTAAATTTGATCCGACAAAAGATGAAATTTTCTCTGCGGTGCGGGCCGTGCATGAACGTTGCCGCGGAGCCTATGCCGTTATCGCCATGATTACCGGTTACGGCATTGTGGGTTTCCGTGACCCCAATGGCATACGCCCGGTTTGTTATGGTGAGCGCACCGATGAAACCGGCCGTAAGGAATACATGATCGCATCCGAGAGTGTTGCTCTCAGCGCGGCTGGTTACACGCTTGTACGGGACATCGCTCCCGGCGAAGCCGTTTACATCGAAACCGACGGCACGCTTTATACGCAGCAATGCGCTGCGGCACCGAAACTGTTCCCCTGTATTTTCGAACATGTCTACTTTGCACGACCAGACTCCATAATTGATGGCGTGTCGGTCTATAAAGCCCGACTGCGTATGGGTGAGACTCTGGCAGACAAGGTCCAGCGCGAGCGCCCAGATCACGATATCGATGTGGTTATGCCAATTCCCGATACCAGCCGCACATCTGCCATGCAGATGGCTCACAGGTTGGGGTTGAAGTTCCGGGAGGGGTTCATAAAGAATCGCTACATTGGCCGAACATTCATCATGCCTGGACAGACCATGCGCAAGAAATCTGTGCGCCAGAAGCTGAACCCCATTGAGTTGGAGTTCAAGGGCAAAAACGTCATGTTGGTGGACGATTCAATTGTTCGGGGTACCACCTGTAAGGAAATTGTTCAGATGGCAAGGGATGCGGGTGCCAGGAAGGTTTATTTTGCCTCTGCCGCGCCCCCGGTTCGCTTTCCTAACGTTTACGGCATAGATATGCCATCGGCCAATGAATTGATTGCCCACGACCGAACGGTTGACGAAATTCGCGATTTGATTGGCGCAGATTGGTTGTTGTATCAGGATCTGGAAGATCTGGTGACCTGTGTCAGTGACGTGAATGACAGCATTGATGGTTGGGAGTGTTCGGTGTTTACCGGGGATTATGTAACCGGCGATATAGATACGGCCTACCTCAACCGCCTTGATGAAGCGCGTAATGACATCCAGCGCTCGGGGTGCGGAGACGCAATGTCTGGCGACAACGGCATTATTGACCTTCACAACGACGAAGACTGATTACCGAGCCTTAGCAGGAGACGCTCATGACTTTTCACCGCGAAGAAACTGTCCAGATTCCCGAATCGGATCTTGAGGGTATGTCTCTGGATACTCTGGCGGTGAGGGCAGGGCAGCTGCGCACTGGTCAGCTGGAACACAGCGATGCCATTTTCCCCACTTCCAGCTTCGTATACTCCAGTGCAGCTCAGGCAGCGGCCCGTTTTGGTGGTGAAGAGCCAGGTAATATCTACTCCAGGTTTACCAACCCAACGGTCCAGGCATTTGAGGGCCGTATCGCTGCGATGGAAGGTGGTGAGCGTGCGGTTGCAACCTCATCTGGCATGGCCGCTATTCTCAGCACCTGCATGGCACTGTTGAAGACTGGCGATCACGTTATTTGCTCCCGTGGTGTATTCGGAACCACCAATGTGCTGTTTCAGAAATACATGGCTAAGTTTGGTGTTGAAACGTCATTTGTGAGCCTTACTGATGCTCAGGAGTGGGCCGGGGCTATGCGGTCAAACACCCGCATGCTGTTTATCGAAACACCGTCCAATCCTCTTTGCGAAGTGGCCGACATGGAGGCGCTGGCACAGCTTGCCCACAAAAATGATGCCCTGTTCGTGGTGGACAACTGTTTCTGCACGCCGGTGCTGCAACGGCCTTTGGAACACGGGGCGGATATCGTTATCCACTCTGCAACCAAGTATCTTGATGGTCAGGGCCGCTGTGTAGGTGGTGTGGTGGTTGGTCCAACAAAGCTCATGGACGAAGTCTATGGCTTCCTGAGGTCCGCGGGGCCCACAATGAGCCCTTTTAACGCCTGGGTCTTTCACAAGGGCCTGGAAACCTTACCAATCCGTATGCGAGCCCATTGCGACAATGCGCTAGAGTTGGCAGTGTGGCTGGAGCAGCAGCCTGCGGTGGAGCGGGTATATTACGCAGGGCTTGATAGCCATCCACAGCATGCGCTTGCTAAAAAGCAGCAGAAAGGGTTTGGTGGGGTTTTGTCATTTTGTCTGAAGGGCGGCCGGGAAGAAGCTTGGAAGTTTATCGATGCCACCCGGATGATTTCCATTACCGCCAACCTGGGCGACGTTAAAACCACGATTACCCATCCGGCCACAACGACTCACGGGCGCTTATCGCCGGAAGACAAATCCAGAGCTGGTATCACCGAAAATCTTTTGCGTGTTTCGGTGGGCATAGAAGCAGTCGAAGATCTGAAAACAGACTTGTACAGAGGGTTTCAGGTACTTCAGAACGCAAGCAACACCTAACGTTTGAGTATTCATGGCCGAATCTGCAAAAGCGAAGCAATCACCACAAAAACTGACAGAGAAACAGCTGCGCTTTCGCCGCCTTGCTGCGCAGGGTGCCCGTGAAGGCGCGGTGATCGGGCTCATTGCCCTATGCATTTATTTGGCTATGGCGCTTGTGACGTTCAGCCCTTCGGACCCAGGCTGGGCCAGTATCGGTCATGATACCAGCGTGTTGAACGCAGCCGGCCGCTCCGGCGCTTGGCTGGCGAGTCTGTTGATGGACTTTTTCGGTCACGTTGCCTATCTGTTTCCGATGATGGTGGCGGGTTATGCCATCATGCTGATCCGCAGGCGTAATGATTCTCTTGATATGCACTGGCCGCTGTTTCTGATGCGCTTTGGCGGCTTTTTGCTGATCCTGCTCTCTGCTACCAGTCTTCTCTCGCTTTACTCTGTGTTTGGTCTCGGTGCGTCCTCAGGTGGTGTACTTGGTACCGCTGTTTCAGATGCCATGATTCGGTTTTTTAACCTGCCTGCAACCACGCTTTTACTTATAGCGATCTTTCTTTTCGCTCTGACAGTCACTGTCGGATTGTCCTGGTTCTGGCTTATGGATCAGCTCGGTGGCCTCGCTCTCCGGCTGGGGCAGTATCTCAAAAAACTTGTGCAATCCGACAAAACGAAGCCAGCGCTGGAGAAACCTGCCCAGCCGGAGCAGAGTCCTGTCGCTCAAAAGCCTCAACCAGCGGCCCGGATTAGCCAACCTGACAATAATGTTGCCAGGGACAAGTCAGGTAAACGTTGGTGGCATAGCATCCCCGGATTTGGGCCAGCCAAGGCTTCCAAACCAAAAGCCCGACCCAGCGAGCGGCAAGAGCCTGCTATTGAAGGTTTTTCTGCTAGTGAAGATCCGGAACCTGCCCGGCTGGAAAGTTTCAGCTCCCGGGACGATGCGCCTGCGAAAGGGCGCAGCCAATCGCTGGACCCAAACAAGGAAAAAGCAGCCCCACCGGCCGGTGGTCGGTCACTGAAAATATCGCCATTCAAGAAGAACGAGCAGCCACCGCTGGCCAACAGCGCTAAAAACTCCCAGGCCTCGCTGCTTGAGGATATAGAAAGCCCGATTCCGCCTATTTCCTTGCTCGATCCACCCGAGGAGCATAAAGAGAGCGGGTACTCCGAAGAGGCTCTGGAGCACATGTCGCGATTGCTTGAGGAAAAGCTGAGCGACTTTGGTGTGTCTGTGGAAGTGGTTGAAGTTAACCCTGGCCCGGTAATCACCCGGTTCGAAATCAAACCGGCAGCGGGTGTTAAAGTCAGCAAGATTTCCAATCTTGCCAAAGACCTGGCGCGTTCACTTGCGGTCCTGAGTGTTCGTGTTGTTGAGGTTATTCCCGGCAAGTCAGTCGTTGGCATTGAGATTCCCAACGAAAAGCGGGAAATTGTTCGGCTTAGCGAAGTGCTCGGTTCCCGGGTGTTCAAGGAATCAAGTTCGGCGCTTACCATGGCGCTGGGTAACGATATCGGCGGCAACCCTATGGTTGCGAACCTGGCCAAAATGCCTCACCTGCTGGTTGCCGGTACCACCGGTTCCGGTAAGTCGGTCGGTGTGAACGCCATGCTGCTCAGTATGCTTTTGAAGGCTGGGCCAGAGGATGTGCGCTTCATCATGGTTGACCCCAAGATGTTGGAACTCAGCATTTACGATGGTATCCCGCACCTTCTTGCACCTGTTGTTACCGACATGAAAGAGGCGGCAAATGCACTGCGTTGGTGCGTAGCGGAGATGGAGCGTCGATACCGGCTAATGTCCACGCAAGGGGTACGAAACCTGGCGGGCTACAATCTTAAAGTTAAAGAAGCGGCTGCCGCCGGTGAACCGCTTCTGGATCCGCTTTGGAAACCGGACGAGTACCTTGCCGACGATGAGCAACAACGCCCGGAGCTTGAGCATTTGCCGTTGATTGTTGTGGTTATCGATGAGTTCGCCGACATGATGATGATTGTTGGCAAGAAGGTAGAAGAGCTGATTGCACGTATCGCCCAGAAGGCGAGGGCGGCAGGTATTCACTTGATCCTCGCCACTCAGCGGCCCTCTGTGGATGTAATTACTGGCCTGATCAAGGCAAACATTCCTACCCGTATTTCGTTCCAGGTATCGTCCAAGATTGACTCGCGCACTGTTCTTGATCAGGGCGGCGCGGAGCAGCTACTAGGACACGGCGATATGCTTTATCTGCCACCTGGGTCCGGGCTTCCTGTGCGAGTTCACGGCGCCTTTGTGGATGACGATGAGGTTCACCGTGTTGTGAGTGCCTGGAAAGCCAGAGGCGAGCCGGTGTACGTGGATGACGTACTTAATGGCGCTGAAGGCGAACACCTGCCGGGTGTACCCACCTTATCTGAGGGTGGCGACAATGAAGGCGACGCGCTGTTTGATGAAGCGGTCGCTTTTGTAACCGAAGGGCGCAGAGTTTCTATTTCCTCCGTGCAGCGCAAATTCAAGATAGGTTATAACCGGGCGGCCAACCTGGTTGAAGCCATGGAAGCATCCGGAGTGGTCAGTTCAGCCGGTCACAACGGGGCCCGTGAAGTTTTGGCCCCGCCCCCACCCAGAGATTAGGAGTCGTACTGTATGCAACAGCTTTTTCTGAAACGCCTGTCGGCATTGGTTGCGACACTGACGGTGGCAGTATTGTTCAGCAGTTCACTGCTGGCAGCGGGCAAAGATGGCTCTGCCACTGAGCTTGCCTCCCTGCTGAAAAGTTACGAAACCTACCAGGCAGACTTTATTCAGATAGTAGTCAGTGAGAACGGGAATAATGTGCAGGAAACCCGTGGTTTGCTGAAGGCGAAACGACCAGGCCTGTTTTACTGGGAAACCCGCGCGCCTTTGTCACAGCTCATTGTTAGTGATGGAAAGAGTGTAGAGGTTTATGACCCGGATCTGGAGCAGGTAACGATTCACAGTCTGGACGACCGCGTTCAAAACACCCCCGCCCTGCTGCTTAGTGGAGAGGTTGATAACCTGGAAGAAACCTACAGGGTTTCCGGCCGCCAGATAAGCGAAGACACCCGGGAGTTCACGCTTGAGCCGAAAAATGAAGATTCGTTGTTTGTATCTCTGCGTTTGACCTTCTTCAACAATGAGTTGCAGGAGATGCGTATGCAGGACTCGCTGTCACAGCTCAGTGTACTCAGCTTTGATCACATTCGGCTAAATGAAACCGTGGAAAGAAGTGTGTTCAAGCTTGAGTACCCGGAGGGCGTTGACGTAATCCGGGACGATAACTGATATGCAAAACAGCCTGTTCACCGAGCAGGTCGGATTTCGGCCTCTCGCGGCACGCATGCGCCCTGAAAGCCTCGACGATTACGTTGGCCAGGCCCATCTTGTCGGGCCGGGAAAACCACTGCGCAGAGCAGTAGAGCAGGCACAACTGCACTCCATGATCCTGTGGGGGCCACCGGGAGTTGGTAAAACCACCTTTGCACAACTGCTGGCAAGCGTTGGCGATCTCAGCTTCGAAACAGTATCTGCGGTGCTCAGTGGTGTTAAGGATATCCGTGCCATTGTTGAGCGCGCCCGTAACCGCAAGCAATCCCAAGGTCAGGATACGCTTTTGTTTGTGGACGAAGTCCACCGCTTCAACAAAAGCCAGCAGGATGCGTTCCTGCCACATATCGAAGACGGCACGTTTATATTTGTTGGTGCCACCACCGAAAATCCTTCTTTTGAATTGAATAGCGCTTTGCTGTCTCGCACCCGTGTGTATGTCCTCAAGAATCTGGAGGAAGCCGATATTCTGCGGCTGTTGGCCAGGGCGCTTGCAGCAGAAGAGGGGTTCGGCGGCCAGCTTGAGGTGTCGGATGACGTGCTTGGAGTTATGGCCTCGGCATCTGGTGGTGATGCGCGCAGAGCGCTCAATATGCTTGAGATTTCGGCGGATCTGGCGGAGCCGGGCAGCGACGGGAAAAACCGGGTTAATGCCGACCACCTTGAACAGGTGATGCAAACCAGTCTGCGGCGCTTTGATAAGGGCGGAGACGTATTCTTCGACCAGATATCAGCCCTGCACAAGTCTGTAAGGGGCTCAGACCCCGATGGTTCGCTTTATTGGCTGTGCCGTATGCTCGATGGTGGGTGTGATCCATTGTACGTTGCTCGCCGCCTGGTGCGCATTGCGAGTGAAGATATAGGCAATGCCGATCCTCGTGCGCTGCAATTAAGTATGGATGCCTGGGATGTTCAGGAGCGCTTGGGCAGTCCTGAAGGAGAGCTTGCCCTGGCACAGGCGGTGACCTATCTCTCGCTTGCCCCAAAAAGCGATGCCGTTTACAAGGCCTATAATCAGTGCATGGCCGATATACGGAAGGACCCGGATTACGAAGTCCCGGTGCATCTGCGAAATGCCCCCACCAAACTCATGAAAAGCCTGGGCCACGGTGACACCTATCGCTATGCACATCATGAGCCGGATGCCTTTGCGGCGGGGGAGTCCTACCTGCCCGAGGCCATTCACCAGCGTCGGTACTACGAGCCCGTCAACCGCGGCCTGGAAATCAAACTTTCAGAAAAGCGCCAGCGGCTCGACGCACTCAATCAACAAAGCCCCATAAAACGCCATACCTGAACCCCAAACAAGGTTTCTGCAGCGGTAGCCACCGGCGCCGGCACGGGTATAATGGCGAGTTATTCTACATACATCGCAAACCGGAAAATCCAGGATACCCATGCTCGATCCCAAACTCGTCCGCAACCAGACTGAAGAGATCGCCCGCCGGCTGGCCATCAAGAACTTCGTATTTGATATCGCCGCTTTTGAAACTCTTGAAGAGCGCCGCCGTGCCCTTCAGGTAAGCACAGAGAACCTGCAGAGCGAGCAGAATAAAAAATCGAAGTCCATTGGTAAGGCCAAAGCGGCGGGTGAAGACATACAGCCGCTACTGGACGAAGTAGAGAGCCTGAAGTCCCGTAAGTCTGAGGCGGAGAAAGAGTTGAATGTCTTGCAGCAGGAACTCAATAACTTTCTTGCGGGCATTCCAAATCTGCCGGATGCGGACGTAACCCCTGGCGACAGCGAAGAAGACAACATTGAAGTTCGCACCTGGGGTACACCCAAGACGTTTGATTTTGAGCCCAAGGATCACGTTGCATTGGGCGATGAACTCGGCGGTCTGGATTTTGAAACCGCCACCCGGCTTGCGCACTCACGATTTGCCGTCATGCGGGGGCAAATCGCGCGACTGCACCGCGCTCTTGCCCAGTTCATGCTGAACCTGCACACAGACGGACATGGTTATTCAGAAACCTATGTGCCTTATCTGGTTAACGCCGATGCGCTTTATGGCACAGGCCAACTGCCAAAGTTTGAAGACGATCTGTTCAAGATGCAGGGCGAACCTTCACTCTACCTGATACCGACCGCAGAAGTACCGGTAACCAACCTGGTGTCAGATACGATTCTCGACGCCGCAGAGTTGCCTCTGAAGATGGTTTGTCATACTCCTTGCTTCCGTAGTGAAGCGGGATCCTACGGCCGTGATACCCGAGGCATGATCCGCCAGCACCAGTTCGATAAGGTTGAATTGGTGCAAGTGGTTCGCCCTGAAGAATCCGATGCCGCACTGGAAGCGCTTACTGGTCATGCCGAAAAAGTGCTTCAGTTGCTTGAATTACCATATCGACTGGTTGCTTTGTGCGGTGGGGATATGGGCTTTTCGGCAGCGAAAACCTACGACATTGAAGTCTGGCTGCCTGGGCAAGGCAAGTATCGTGAGATCTCCTCCTGCTCCAATACTCGCGACTTCCAGGCTCGCCGAATGGGTGCCCGCTGGCGTAACCCGGAAACCGGTAAGCCAGAGCCTGTACACACTCTGAACGGTTCTGGCCTGGCGGTTGGCCGAGCTTTGATTGCTGTTATGGAGAACTATCAGCAGGCGGACGGCAGCATTCTTGTTCCCGAAGTCCTCAAACCATACATGGGTGGTGCCGAGCGTATTCAATGAACGACAAGCCTGAACAACCAGTAGGATCAGGTGTGGGTTCAAGGCCTGCACCTGTCCGCTACAGAGCAAACCCGGTCACCTCGAACCCCAACAGCTCCGCAGGGGAAGTTGCCCTTGTGGGTGCTGGCCCCGGGGATCCGGAGTTGCTTACGCTGAAGGCCTGGCGCCTTATTACCTCGGCAGAGGTGGTGCTCTACGATCGTTTGGTTTCGCCGGAGATTCTCGCGTTGATTCCCGAATCAGCTGAGAAGATCCACGTTGGTAAACAGCGGGCGAACCACACTTTGCCTCAGGATCAGATCAACCAGAGATTAGTGGATCTTGCCAAGCAAGGTTTTCGGGTTGTCAGATTAAAAGGCGGAGACCCGTTTATCTTTGGCCGTGGCGGTGAAGAAATTGAGACATTGGCCAGCGCTGGAATTCGGTTTCAGGTTGTGCCTGGGATAACGGCGGCATCCGGGTGTGCGTCCTATGCCGGCATTCCGTTGACGCACCGGGATTATGCTCAGTCTGTGCGCTTTGTGACAGGCCATCTCAAAAATAATACCTGCGATTTGCCCTGGAAGGATTTTGTCCAGATCAATCAGACACTGGTTTTTTATATGGGGTTAGTTGGCCTTCCTATTATCTGTAAAGAGCTGATAGGGCATGGTATGACACCGGATATGCCGGTTGCTCTTATTTCCAAGGGCACCACTCGGGAACAACAAGTGGTTACCGGCAACCTGGAAACTATTGTGCAGCGGGTAACCGAAGAAAACGTTCAGGCGCCAACCCTTGTCATTGTTGGCCATGTCGTTGCTTTGAGGGATCGCTTGGACTGGGTTGGAGGTTTGCCTGACCTGACGGCCTGATTAGCAGTATTAGTCAAAAAAAACGGGGAGCCTGAAGCTCCCCGTTTCCATTTATGCCGTTGCATCAAAATCAGGTTGCTTTTCGCTTTGGCAGCACGTATTTCAGTTTATTGCGCATCTCGCGAATGGCTTTCTCGGTGGTTTCCCAATCGATACAGGCATCGGTGACAGACACGCCGTATTTAAGGTCTGCCAGATTCTCGGGAATAGACTGGTTGCCCCAGTTGATGTTGCTCTCAATCATCAGGCTTTGAATCGAAGTATTACCTTCGAGGATCTGATGGGTGACGTCCTGCATAACCAATGGCTGGATAGCCGGGTCTTTGCTGGAGTTTGCGTGGCTGCAATCCACCATGATGGATTTACGCAGGCCGGCTTTTTCCAGTGCCTGTTCACACAGAGTAACGCTCACGGAGTCGTAGTTGGGCTTGCCACCACCCCCGCGCAGAACCACGTGGCCGTACTGGTTGCCTTTGGTTCGGATGATCGCAACCTGGCCTTGCTGGTCTATTCCCAGGAAATTGTGGGAATAGGAAACGGACTTCATGGCATTTACGGCAACATCCAGGCTGCCATCTGTGCCATTCTTGAAGCCAATGGCCATGGACAAGCCGCTGCTCATCTCACGGTGCGTCTGGGATTCTGTGGTGCGGGCGCCAATGGCAGACCAGGCAATGGAATCCTGAAGGTATTGCGGCGAAATTGGATCAAGTGCTTCAGTCGCAACGGGCAAGCCCAGCTCGTTAATATCGAGCAAGAGACGACGACCAAGTTGCAGGCCTCGTTCGATATCAAAGGTGTCGTTCAGGTGCGGGTCGTTGATCAGACCTTTCCAGCCAACGGCTGTGCGTGGTTTTTCAAAATATACACGCATCACGATAAGCAGGGTGTCGCTTACTTCATCTGCAAGCTTCTTGAGGCGGTTGGCATAATCACGGGCCGCATCCACGTCGTGAATAGAGCAGGGGCCCACCACCAGGAACAAACGATGGTCTTTACCGTCAATAATGTCATAAATCGCCTGGCGGCCATTCGTAACGGTTTGCGCGGCCTTACCGGTGAGTGGCATATCCTGTTTGAGCTTTTCAGGGGTAATAAGTGTTTCCTGGCTCGCCACGTTCAAGTTTTCAAGTTTATTGCCGGACATTTTTTGCGGGTTCCCCGATTCTTTTCATTGTAGCCTGGCTGTACTGTGAAATAAGCCAGCAGGACTGCAGATTAAAGCAAATAAGGCCGGGCGCAGTTGTGGTCAACCCCGGCGAGTTCGTTATACTGCTTTATTTACTGGGCCTTTTCAACGCTTCTTAAGCATGAGGAATGGATGTCACAAAACAGGCCGAAGTCCCACCAGGTGGCTTCGCGGAAGGCGGTTGCCGAAAAAATTGACGATGTGCTTGCCGGTATCCGTGTTCCCGACCTTCCTTACCCTGTGGGTAAGTTGTCACCAGAAACAGCCAGCGACTGGAAGCCGCTGCTGTTTTCATGCTGGACGGAACAACGGGATGAGCGTGTAACTCACGTGATTCGTTCTGTGCACCTTGAGTGGTCAGTGCGCCAGATCAACGCGGCCTATGTGGCCGATCGCATCATGGATGTATTTCTCAAAACGAGCGGGCTGCACGCCGAGATTGCCCGACGTATCGCCCGCTTACGGTTTTATCTTGCTTGGCGTATGGATCTCGATGGCCATCAGGCTTTTAGTAACGTGTTGCTGGAGTGGCTCGATAGCTTGCAGGAGTGGTGTGGCTGGAGTGATTCTGGTGGCCGCTCATCGAAAGCGCTTCTCGATCAGCTAGACACGCTGGTTGTTGCGGTTTCTGCCGCTTTCGATTCTGACTCCACCGGTGCTGTGGACACGTTTTGCGAGCAGTGGCAGGAGGATTCAGCCAAGCGTGATGCACAAACTGGAAGGCTGCGCCTGCGACTGCAGGAGACTGAGCAGGGTGCCGCGCGCCAGCGGCGAGCAGAGCAGACTTCAAGAGCTCTTATTGGCCGGGCCCTGCAGGGGCGGAAATTGCCTCAGCCGGTACTCGATTTTATTTTTGATCATTGGCAGGGCCTGCTCAAGCAGGCTGTGTGGGACTCAGGAGTTAACGGTGAAACCTGCCGCCATGGCAGCAAACTGCTGGAGTGGTTGGTGTGGGTTGGTGACCCCTCGCTGTCAGATAAAGACAGGGATCGTTTGTACCATGTTGGCGAACAGATAGGTGACCGACTGGTGGATGTTTGGGGCCGTGTGTTTGATCGCCCGCTTACACCTAACTCCCTCGCCGGCATTGGGACAGTGATGATGTCCAGATTACGTGGCGATACGCCCGAATTGATCGATGCACTGCCTGAAAGCCGTAACTTTTCATGGAACCCTGTGTGGCTCAGCTTTGAAGCTTTAGAAAGCCGGGAATTTCAGTCTTTTGAGGGGATGTGGTTCGTTCAGGGTGAGGGCGAATCTGAACAGCGTCGTTTTTTCTGTGTTTTGCTGGAAGATACTGCTGAAATACTTTGGACCAACGGCACGGGCGTAAAGCTCGGTTTGCAACCCTGGGAGGACTTCTGTGAAGCCAAGGAGAGCGGAAAAATTCGCCCTCTGCCGGCTCCGACACCTTTTGGTGATGTGCTTGAAGAAACCGTGCAACTCCTTGCAGCAGCGTACGAAAAACAGCGGGTGCAGCGTGAGGCGGCGGCTGCTGCGGCAAAGGCCCGTGCCGAAGCGCTGCGCAAAGAGAGGGAGGCGGCAGAATTAGCCCGTCAGCAGCAGGAAGCTGAGCGCCTGGCAATGCAGGAGCGCCAGCGCCGGGAAGCAGAGGACCAGCGTTTGGCAGACGAGCAAGCGGAGCAGGAAAGACTCTACAGGGAAAAGATGCTGGTTGCGCAGAAGCAGGTCGACGAGATAGGCCTGGGTGGCTGGATTGTGGTGAAAGCAGAAGAGCCCGAAACTGAAGATGCCAGACTCAAACTTGCTGTTCGCACAAATGCCTCCAGAAAACTGATATTCGTCGACCGGCTTGGGCTCAATCGCCGGGAATTTCTGGAAGATGAGCTGGTGTTGGGAATCGTCGAGGAACGGATTCGCGTTATGGGCGGCGCAGCGGAGTTTGATGACACACTAAGCAGAGTGGTTGGCCGTATACGAGTCGGGCGTAACTGATCAGTCCGCAAACAAGAAGCCAGGAATAATAATGAAAGATACTGACTATACGTTTGGAACAGAGGAAGACCCCGCTGGCGGGCAGGACAACCGCAAACAGTACCGTCTAACGGCCCGTGCACAGATTACGCTTGAGCTTGAAGCCGGATATCCTGCATCTGAAGGCATCGCTGGTTCCTCCAGACGAGAGATGGCTTGTGCCGTGCGTGATATTTCCGTCAGCGGGCTTTGTCTGCTTTCTGAGGAATGCCTGTCGGCGGGTGCCTTGTATCCGGTGTCAGTCTCACTGGGAGACCATGAAGAACCGTTTGTTCTGACTGTGGAGGTTGTTTGGTCTCGGCCGGAAAAGGCCGGCTATCTGGTAGGGATGCGAATTGTTGAATCTGCTCAAACAGCCTATGTGGAATGGACAGAGGCTGTAGCCAGCGCCATGGAGGCGTCCTAGTTCATACTGTCCGGTTCTGAAAGTAGAAAAGCCAGCTTGCCGCTGGCTTTTCCATGATCTGCAATGGATTACTCTTCAAGTTCGCCCATGCCAGTGATGTTGAAGCCACCATCTACGTACATAATCTCACCGGTAATACCGCTGGCCATGTCAGATGTTAAAAATGCGGCCGCATTACCCACTTCCTCAATGGTTACGTTACGACGAAGCGGTGCGCGACGTGCATTTTCTGCCAGCATCTTGCGGAAACTCTTGATGCCTGAGGCTGCCAGGGTTCTGATCGGCCCCGCAGAAATACCGTTCACCCGAATTCCATCGCGGCCCAGGCTGGCAGCCATGTACCTTACGTTCGCTTCAAGTGAGGCTTTGGCAAGCCCCATCACGTTATAGTTCTGAAGAACCTTCTCTGCACCCAGATAGGTGAGAGTGAGCAGAGAGCTGCCTTCGTGCATCATGGAGCGTGCGCCTTTAGCCAAGGCAACAAAGCTGTAAGAGCTGATGTCGTGGGCGATCTTGAAACCCTCGCGGGTGGTGACATCAACATAGTTACCATCCAGCTCGTGCCCGGGGGCAAAGCCAACAGCGTGAACAATAATGTCGATGTTGTCCCAGTGCTTGTTCAGTTCCTTGAAGACATTTTCAATTTCTTCATCGCTCGCCACGTCGCAAGGAAATATAAGCTTGCTACCCCAGCCCTCGGCAAATTTCTCTACTCGCGGTTGCAGCTTGTCGTTCTGGTAGGTGAAAGCCAGTTCCGCACCTTCGCGGGCAAAGGCGTCTGCAATACCGTAAGCAATGGACAGTTTGCTGGCTACGCCAACAATCAGCGCTCTCTTACCACTGAGTATACCCATGGATCCTTCTCCCTTTGTTCCTGATTTTAGAGCATTATCCCCGAAGTAAGCCGGCAGGAGTAACGCTCAAATAGTCGTAGTGATATTGGCATCTTTCGCTTGGTAGAAAAAAGCCGCGTGCAGCAACTCTTGTGTGTATGTTTCAGCAGGGGCCCGGAAAACATCACCGGCATCCCCATATTCCACAATCGACCCCCGCCGAAGTACCAGCAACTGATGACTAAGCGCCCGCACAACCGCAAGATCGTGACTGATAAAGATATAGCTTAGACCATAGCGTGCCTGAATATCCCGAAGCAGTTCGATGACCTGTTTTTGCACGGTGCGATCCAGGGCTGAGGTGGGCTCATCCAGAATGATGAGATCCGGCTGCAGCACCAGTGCCCTGGCGATTGCAATGCGCTGACGTTGGCCACCAGAGAATTCATGCGGGTAACGGTGCCTTGCATCAGGGTCTAACCCTACGTCCTTTAGCGCCGCAATCACTTTTGTGTCGTGGGTATCACGGTTATCCGCATCGTGTATCTCAAGCCCCTCGCGAACAATTTCGGCGATGGACATTCTCGGGCTCAGGCTACCAAACGGATCCTGAAATACAATCTGTACCCGGCGGCGCCAGGGCCGGAAGGCGCTCTGATCCAGATCCGACAGCTCTTGGCCGTCTAGCTTGATACTTCCGGTGCTGCCGGTAAGTTTGAGTAGCGCATGGCCTATGGTTGTTTTACCACTACCGCTTTCACCCACAATTCCTAACGTCTGGCCGCGATCCAGGCTGAAGCTGACCTGTTTGACCGCATGGAAATGCTCTTTTACCTTACCGAATAGCCCCTTGCGCGTGGGGAAACGAACATCCAGATTGCTGACGCTCAACAACGGCTTGTCGCTTTTCGGGGGAGCCAGAGGTGCTTCCGGAGGTTCGGCACTCAAAAGTTTGCGGGTGTAAGGGTGGCTGGGTGAATCAAACAGGGTAGTAGTTTCAGCTTGCTCAACCAGTTTGCCGTGCTCCATGACCGCAACCCGGTTGGCATAACGCCGCACAATAGTGAGGTCGTGAGTAATCAGCAAAATGGCCATGCCTAACTTCTGCTGCAGATCCTGTAACAGCTCCAGAACTTGCTTCTGAACGGTTACGTCCAGCGCGGTGGTTGGCTCATCCGCGATCAGCAAGTCCGGCTCGTTTGCCAGCGCCATGGCAATCATCACACGTTGTTTCTGACCTCCGGAAAGCTGGTGCGGATAGGCGCCAAAGCGGCTTTCCGGGTTCTCTATACCGACCAGCGTTAACAGTTCCAGGCAACGCTTCCTTGCCTGGGGCCCGCGCATGCCCTTGTGCAGTTCCAGGGTCTCGCTGATTTGCTTCTCAATGTTGTGCAGAGGGTTCAGGGAAGTCATGGGCTCCTGAAAGATCATGCTGATCTCGCGCCCACGAACCTGGCGCAAACGCTTCTCTGAGGCCTGCAGAAGGTTTTCGCCCCGATAACGAATCTCACCACTGGGATAGCTGGCGTATCGTTCATCCAGAAGCCGTAACACAGACAACGCCGTAACGGATTTACCCGAACCACTTTCACCAACCAGCGCCAGAGTTTCGCCTTTGTTCAGGCTGAGGGATATGGAATCCACGGCCTTTGGTCCCTGGTTGAAGCTGACCGACAGATTTGTTATTTCCAATAGTGTGCTCATATCAGCTGCCTCTTAACCGTTCTTGCGGGGATCAAAGGCATCCCGCACAGCTTCCCCTACAAAAACCAGCAGGGTCAGCATCAGTGATAAGGAAGCGAAAGCTGAAATGCCTAGCCAGGGAGCGTGCAGGTTCGCCTTGCCTTGGGCAATCAGCTCCCCAAGAGAAGGTGAGCCTGATGGCAAACCAAAGCCAAGAAAATCAAGGGAAGTCAGGCCGGTAATGGCGCCGGTCAGGATAAATGGCAGGAAGGTCAGAGTTGCCACCATCGCATTAGGCAAAATGTGGCGGAACATGATTTTCCGGTTATCCAGCCCAAGTGCCCTTGCGGCTTTGACGTATTCGAAATTACGGGCTCGCAGGAACTCTGCGCGGACTACATCAACCAGTCCCATCCAGCTGAACATTAACATGATGCCGAGCAGCCACCAGAAGTTTGGTTGCACAATGCCGGAGAGAATAATCAACAGATACAGTACCGGCAGCCCCGACCAGATTTCTATAAAACGTTGACCAATCAAGTCAATTTTGCCGCCGTAAAAGCCCTGGATTGCACCAACCATTACGCCAACGATACAGCTGGCTATGGTGAGCGTCAGGCCGAACAAGACCGAAATGCGGAAGCCGTAAATAACCCGTGCGGCGACATCCCGACCTTGATCGTCAGTGCCTAGCCAGTTTACGGAACTTGGCGGTGCAGGTGAGGGCACCTCAAGATCATAATTAATCGTGTCGTAACTGAAGCGAATCGGCGGCCAGAACATCCAGCCATTGGCCTGAATTTCTTCAGCAATGAAGGGGTCCCTGTAGTCTGCATCTGTTGGCAAAAAACCGCCAAAGGTTTCCTCAGGCACTCTCTCTATTACCGGGAAATACAGTGTGTCCTGATAGGAAATGACAAGCGGTTTGTCATTTGCGATTAATTCGGCCACCAGAGTAAGCCCAAAAATGGCCAGAAATACCCACAGAGACCAGAATCCGCGGCGGTTCTTGCGGAAGTTACGCAAGCGTCTTTGTTGAATGGGCGTCAGCGCCTTCATGTTACGCGCCCTCCCGGCTTTCAAAGTCGATGCGGGGGTCTACGAGCACATAGGTAATGTCGCTGATCAGTTTCAGAGCGAGCCCCATGAGCGTAAAAATAAAGAGAGTGCCAAAAATAACCGGATAATCCCGGTTTAGCGCCGCTTCAAAACCAAGCAGACCAAGGCCGTCCAGGGAGAAAATCACCTCAATCAATAGCGAGCCGGTAAAAAACAGCGAAACAAGAACACCGGGAAGGCTCGCAATCACAATCAGCATAGCGTTGCGGAAAACGTGCCCGTACAGAACCTGCTTTTCATCCAGACCCTTGGCTCTTGCTGTTACCACATAATGTTTGCCAATTTCGTCGAGGAATGAGTTCTTGGTGAGCAGGGTGAGTGTGGCGAAGCCGCCGATCACGTTGGCGGTAACCGGCAACGCGAGGTGCCAGAAATAATCGCCAACCTGCTGGTACCAGTTCATCTGATCAAAGTCGGAAGAGGTCAGTCCTCGCAGAGGGAACCAATCGAAGTAGCTACCACCGGCAAAGAGGACGATGAGCAGGATAGCGAACAGGAAGCCCGGAATAGCGTAGCCGATAACAATGGCAGAACTGCTCCACACATCAAAACGGGAACCGTCTGTCACTGCTTTACGGATGCCAAGCGGTATGGATATAAAGTAGATGATCAGGGTAGACCAGAGCCCAAGGGAGATAGACACAGGCATCTTGTCCACAATTAGCTCGGTGACACTTCGTTCCCGGAAAAAAGAATCTCCAAAATTGAAGGTGGCGTAGTCTTTGAGCATTTTAAAGAAACGCTCATGGGCGGGTTTGTCGAAGCCATACATGACTTCGATTTCCTTCAGCATTTCATCAGGAATACCTCGGGAGCCCCTGCGGTCACTGGAAGCGCTGGAAACCTCGCCTCCTGTATCGCCGCCACCTGCCCGGGCCAGGGCACTGCCGCCGTGGCCTTCCATTTCCGCAATCAGTTGTTCAACCGGGCCACCAGGCGCAGCCTGAATGATCACGAAGTTGAGCAGCAAAATGCCGATCAGAGTAGGAATAATCAGCGCCAGGCGCCGGAGTATATAAATGCCCATTTAGCGGCTACTTCCTCAGGGCTCAGCCCACCAGTCGTCGAGGTCGGTGCCGTTTTTGGGAGTCTTTTCCGGATGTTTCAAGTGGCTCCAGTAGGCAACGCGATCTTTAGCCAGGTGCCAGTGTGGTACCACGTAATGCCCGTGCAGCAGAACTCTATCGAGCGCGCGGGTGCGCTGTACCAGTTCATCCCGATTTGGGGCCTGAATTACAAGGCTTACCAGTTCGTCGACTACCGGATCATTCACGCCAGCGTAGTTGCGCGAGCCGTTGGCATCTACCGTGGATGAGTGCCAATACTCGCGCTGCTCATTACCCGGGGAGTCTGACTGGCCGATGCCCTGGGTAATCATGTCGTAGTCGAACTCACGCACACGTTGAACGTACTGATTACTGTCCACAAGGCGCACAGACATATCAATGCCCAGACGGGCGAGGTTATTTTTGAAGGGCAGGACAACTCGCTCAAAGGTTTTCTGGAATAACAGTATTTCGAAGGCCAGTTGTTTGCCTGTTTCTGTATGCACCATTTTACCGTCGCGAACTTCATAACCCGCCGAACGCAGCAGTTCCATCGCTGTTCTGAGGTTACCTCTCAGGCCTTGCTTACCATCTGTGGAGGGTGCTTCAAATGCTTTGGTGAAGATGTCCTGGTCCAACTTGTCCTTGTAAGCTTCGAGTATTTCAAGTTCCCGGCCAGTTGGCAGGCCGGTTGCTGCCAGTTCACTGTTTTCGAAGTAGCTGTTGGTGCGGTCATATTGACCATAGAACAGATTTTTATTGGTCCACTCAAAATCGAATGCGTAAGTGAGTGCTTCCCGTACCAGGGGATCGCTGAACACTTTCTTGCGGGTGTTGAACACGAAGCCCTGCATACCTGTGGGGCGGTGGTGTTCAATGGCTTCAGTGATGATAGTGCCGTTATCAAACTTTTCACCGGTGTAGGCTGTTGCCCAGTTTTTGGCAGAGGTTTCTACTCTGAAATCAAAGCTACCCGCTTTAAATGCCTCCAGTGCAACCGTATCGTCGGTATAGTAATCGTAGCGAACACGGTCGAAATTCAACCGGCCTTTACGCACGCCAAGGTCTTTTGCCCAGTAATCGTCCTGTCGTTCGTACTCGATCGTGCGGCCTGCTTCAAAGCTGCCAATGCGGTATGCACCACTTCCAACGGGTGGTGTCAGTCCGTTCTTGCCAAACTCACGATTCTCCCAGTAATGCGCCGGGAAAATAGGCATCTGGCCGAGAATCAGGGGTAGTTCCCGGTTGCTGGTTTCCTGGAAATCAAAACGGATGCGGTGAGGGTTCTCAATCGTTACCTTGCTCACATCCGCATAATAATTGCGGTAAAACGGGTGCCCCTGGGTGGTCAGGATTTCAAAGGAAAATTTTACGTCGTCCGCCTCGATGGGCTCGCCATCCTGAAAACGTGCTGATTCCCGGAGGTTGAATACCACATAGCTGCGGTCTTCCGGGGTTTCCAGTGACTCCGCAATGAGCCCATACATGGAGAAGGGTTCGTCTGCCGAGTACTCCAGCAGAGTGTCGTAGAGATAGTTACTGATGCCCGCTGCGGCAACTCCGCGAATAACAAAGGGGTTGAAGGTGTCGAAACCGTTAGCCACTACGGCCATTTTCAGAGCGCCACCTTTTGGCGCCTCGGGGTTAACGTAGTCGAAATGGCTGAACCCCTCCGGATATCTGGGCGCGCCATGCATGGCCATGCCGTGGACCGGTTGGGCTTCGAGCTGCTCAGTGTCTGTTGATGAATCGCTGGCATACAAAGAGGTGGGAGAAGCAAAAAGAGCCAGAACTGAAAAAAATGTTGTAAGGCGTGGGGCGGTAAAGATTCTTGTCATGGGTCTCGCACATTCAGGTGTTTTAAGCTGACGCGCCGGGCATCCTGCCCCGCGCTCCTGTCTGCTAAATTTTTATGATTCTTATACTTACTGAAAGTTCCGGCCCTTAGTAGGTGATGATCAGGGGCTGTTCCGGATGTCGACGTAGAGTACCAGACTTTGCCCTGGTTGCAGATAACGGGAGGTGTTCAGATCGTTCCAGCTTGCGATGTCTCGCACATTTACCGAAAAACGATTGGCAATGAGGGCAAGAGAGTCGCCTTTACGAACGCGGTAGCCCACCTTGCGGACCATGGCTTTGCCACGGGTGCTGTCAGCTGAGGCAATGGTGGGTTGGGCTGTATTTGACCAGATCACCAACTCCTTGCCGGGTATGAGAGGGTCTCCGGGCGCCATACCATTCCAGGCCGCAACCTGGCGTACTGAAACCCGATGCTCGCGGGCAATATCCCAGAAGGTGTCGCCACGGCGCACGGTATAGCGCAGCTTGCTTCCTGCCCGTTTTTTGTCCTGCTTGCGCTCTAGCCGCTGGGATGCGCTGAGAGCGTAGGCATCGGAATTTTTTGATGCTGAGGGAATCATTAGCCGTTGGCCGATACGAATCAGGTCACTATTCAAATTGTTGACCTGCTGCAACACCGCCGGGGTTGTGGAAAACTTTCTGGAGATGGTGTTCAGGCTGTCACCCGATTTGACGACATAGTTACGCCAGGACACGCGTTTTTCCGGTGGGATTTCCGCCAGAGCTGTGCGGAAACTTTCAGCATTCTTGTGCGGCACCAGCAATCGATGGGGGCCTTCCGGAGAGGTTGCCCAGCGGTTATACGAGGGATTTAGCAGGTATATCTCATCGATGTCGACCCCCGCAAGCTCCGCTGCCTGGGCCAAATCCAGTTGCCCACCAGTGTCAACGATATCGAAATAGGGTTCGTCCAGAAGGGCAGGGAGCTCTATACCGTAGGCTTCGGGGTCATCAAATATCTTTGCCAGCGCAATCAGCTTTGGGACGTAATGTCGAGTTTCTTGCGGTAGCTGTAATGACCAGAAATCTTCGGGTTTGTTGCTTTTTCGGTTCCGGCGCATGGCGCTGGAAACCGTGCCGCCGCCACTGTTGTATGCAGCCAAGGCGAGGGTGTAGTCACCACCAAAGCGAGTGGTCAGGCGGTCAAGGTAAGTGAGGGCGGCATCCGTAGCGGCAATTACGTCGCGGCGGTCATCGTGCCACCAGCTTTGAGTCAGCCCAAAGTACTTGCCTGTTGAGGGTATAAATTGCCAGAGCCCTGCTGCCCGGCCGTGGGAGTACGCAAAGGGATCAAATGCGCTTTCTACCACGGGTAACAGTGCGAATTCTGCTGGAAGACCTCGTTTCTCAGTTTCGTTAACAATGTGGTAAAGGTACCGGCTTCCGCGCTCGACTACCCGGTTTATGTAGCCTGGGTGCCGCGCATACCAGTTAAGCTGGTCCTGAACACGCTTGTTGTCAATATCGTGGTCCAACATAAACCCGGCTCTGAGCCGGTCCCACATATCTGCCTGTCCGGCAACTTCTGTGGTGATATTCTGATCCGGATTATCCAGTTTTTCCCGAGCTTCCCGTGCGGCAACTTTGAGTTCAGGCGCGATTGCGTCATCCAGTGGCTCATTTCGTACTGCGTCACTGTCTTTGCCACTTTCCACCGATTCTTTAAGCCCTTCATCTCCGGCAGCGAGAGTTACCTCTTCCGAGTCCAGCGGGTTTTCAGATGCAGATTCTTTGGAAAGATACAGAGAGCTGCAGCCGCCTGCCAAAGCACCAAGAATAAAAAGCAGGGGCAAACGTTTAACCAACATAGGCGTTTTCCGAGTCTGGATTGTCGCTGGGATTGTGTCTGAAAACCCGGCATATTTAATGAGTTAGGAGCAAAAGTTTAAACGATTCTATGGGAGCTCGTTTAATAGGGTCAAGAAACCTCTCGTTACGACATTGAGAGGTTTTGTTAACCGATCAATAGTTATCTTTACCGTGACGAATTGCAGCGAAGATCGCACTGTCCGAATCCACCGGCAGACCGTGTTCGGCTGCATAGCGTTTGGCTGCACTTACTACCATGGGGTCGTCCCAGCGTAAAAACGGGTTAAGTTGCTTTTCCTGTTCAAGAACTGACGGCACGGTAGGTTCACCTGCTTGTCGCTTGTCTTTGCAATGGCGTTCAAAGGCTTCAAGTTTGCTGTCATCCGGCAGTAAACTGCGGGCGAAGCGAAGGTTGGAAAGGGTGTACTCGTGGGCGCAGTAAATGGCCGTTTCACCTGGGAGTTCACGAATGGACTTCAGGGACTCCAGCATCTGGGCCGGTGTGCCTTCAAAGAGCCGGCCGCAGCCGATAACGAAAAGGGTGTCGCCACAAAACAGAGCTGGGCGCCCACCGATTTCAACGTCGGTGAAGTAGGCAATGTGATCAAGAGTGTGCCCTGGAACACCCATAACCTGGAAAGTGATATCTCTCCAAATCACTTCGTCGCCCGGATGTACAAGGTTGGTGCTACCTTTAAAGGGTGATTCTGCTGGTCCGGTTACGCGGCAATCTGGATTGTCCTGAACCAGAGTCTTGATGCCCCCAACGTGATCAGGATGGTGGTGGGTAACGAGAATCGTGTCCAGTTTCAGCCCCTGTTCTGCGAGATGATCCTGAACCGGCTTTGCCTGGCCAGGGTCCACAATCAGGGCTTTACCGGTATCTGTGTCTGCAATGCACCAGATGTAGTTGTCGTTGAATGCCGGTATGGCGGAGATGGTGAGCATCAGATGTCCCCGTAAATGCTTGGCAAGTTTGTCTCATATGATAGAGCATTACGGTCGTAGCCCCAACAGTCGGTGAATTCGGGGTTGTCCTTGCCGATTATTCAAGACGGGAGTAATGGCAGTGTGAAGAATGCCCAGAACGTTGATTATTCATCCAGGAGCGAGAGCTTTGAAAACTGGTTTCAGACACCGCTTGGGCGCAGGTTGCTGGCAGACCAACGGGCTTTTCTTGAGCAGCGACTGAATCGGTTGACGGGAGCGCGGCAGCTTCAGGTTGGCATTAGTCATCGGCTTCCACTGGCAAATGGAACTGACTTTTCCCAGAAAATCATGACTACCCCCAGCTGCTTTGCCAACATACCTGACGGGGTGGTTGTGTGCGATGCCGACGAATTGCCCTTTCCCGGGGACTCAATAGATCTTGTGGTCCTCCACCATACCGCAGATTTTTCGCCTTATCCCCATCAGGTATTGAGAGAGGCTGCCCGGGTGTTGCGAGGCGATGGCATGATTGCTCTGATCGGCTTTAATCCGGTCAGTTTATGGGGAATGCGAAGGCTGATATCGCGCCATAATGGTGGCCCGTGGGGTGGGCGGTTCTTGTCCCGTGGACGAATGGAAGACTGGCTCCACTTGCTGGACTTTCAGGTTGAAACATCCCTGACTCGCTTTTATCGTTTACCTTTCCAGCGCAGTGGTCGCAAGGGGACGGGTGTGCTGGGTGAGCGATTATCTGGTTACAGGTTTCTGCCGGTTGGGGCCTATTACTGTATCCTTGCAAAAAAACGGGTGTGTGCGCGAATCCCACGGCGACATGTTTGGCGGCAAAGTAGCGTTTTGGGTTTGTCTGGAACGGGTACAGTTGGTGCTGCGCGGGGATGCTCGCCACAGAGCCGTGACCATCCGGAAAAATGACAGGCCTACAGGGCCATTAATTGTGGGAGTTTGAATGTCGGGGAAGGTAATTGTGTATACCGATGGTGCTTGCAAAGGTAACCCGGGCCGAGGTGGCTGGGGTGTTGTTCTGCGCTATGGTGATGCGGTAAAAACCATGCACGGTGGAGAGCGGCACACCACTAATAACCGCATGGAGTTAATGGCTGCAATCAAGGGGTTAAAAGCACTCAAGCGCGATTGCGAAGTTGAGCTGTACACGGACTCCCAGTATGTACGGAAGGGAATTACTGAATGGCTCTCAGGATGGAAGCGTAACGGCTGGAAAACATCAGCGAAAAAGCCGGTTAAAAACGAGGATCTTTGGCGGGAACTGGATTCGGAAACCAGTAAGCACAAGGTTAATTGGCACTGGGTAAAAGGCCACGCAGGTGTGCCGGATAACGAACTCGCAGACGAACTTGCGAACAAGGGCGTTGCTGAACTGGATTAATGTGGGAATTATGAGACAGATAATACTGGATACAGAAACCACCGGTATTGACCCGGCACAAGGTCACCGGATCATCGAGATCGGGTGTGTCGAGATGATGGAGCGCAAGCTCACAGGGCGTAACTACCATGTGTACGTGAACCCTGAGCGGGAAATCGAAGCCGAAGCCATCACTATCCACGGGATTACCAACGAGTTTCTCGTGGATAAGCCGAAATTTGCAGACATTGCTGATGAGTTTTTCGAGTTCATCAAGGGTGCAGAGCTTGTTATTCATAATGCCGCGTTTGACGTGGGTTTCATGGATTCGGAGTTTGGCCGGATCAAACCTGTGCGCAAAACGGCGGATTACTGCGGTATTGTCGATTCCCTTGCGATTGCGCGAGCCAAGCACCCTGGGCAGAAGAACAACCTGGACGCCCTTTGTAAACGCTACGGCGTTGATAACAGTAACCGGGAGCTGCATGGAGCTCTGCTGGATGCCGAGATCCTTGCAGAGGTGTATCTGCTTCTCACCGGTGGGCAGACAGCCTTGTCGCTGGATGCCGGGTCGGATAATGGAGGCATGGGGGGAGGAATTCGACGGTTGAGTCCTGACCGTCCCCGTTTGCGTGTTGTTGCCGCCACAGACGTTGAATCAGAGGCGCATCAGGCATTCATGTCTGCTATGGAAAAGAAGGCAGGTGAAACTGTCTGGAGTAAACTCGAGGGCGCAGAATGAGAACTGTGTCGGCCTGTACTAATTGTTACACGCCAGCCTTGTTGAGGTACTCGAGTTTTATGTTATAAGTAGTGATAAGTACGTCAGTTTTTAGTGCAAAGTGTACGGGCTCAGTTCAGGAAAGTTTGAGCCAGCTCAACAACAAAAAGGTCTGGCACGCAGCCTTGTCGGCCTACAGTTCACTAGGAAGGTGCGGTAGTTTCCGCAGATTAACAGGAAGCGTTTATGGTTCAATCGTCTCTTGCGACGAAATCGCAGTCGTTTGATCTGGTCAAAAGTGAAATAGAGCAGACCATCAAGCAGGCAGAATCCAGTCTTGAGCGCTTTCAGGAAAACCGTGAAAGCGGGGAGGATTTGCAGAACTGTCTGGATTTCCTCAATCAGCTTCGTGGCATCTTTATCCTGGTGGAGCTTCGCGGTGGTACGCTTCTGTGCCAGGAGGCCGTGGCAATGGCCAACGATGTTCCTGTCGGCGCCAACGATGACAAGAACATACTACTCACCACCTTGAGCAATGCGCTGTTTATTCTTCGCCGCTATGTTGAGTACTACCATCAGCAGCGTGCAGACCATCCTGAATTGTTATTGCCCGTAATTAACGAACTGCGAGAAGCTCGCCGGGAAAAACCTTATCCCGAGTCCTGCTTTTTTGATGTGGACGTAAAAGATCAGCGGAATTTTTGCGCTGGTTTAAAGGTGTCTGATTTTGAAGGTAATGAGGCTGAGTACGAAATCGTTGCCCGGCGGATGCGCCTTACGTTTCAGGTAGCTTTGCTCGGCATTCTCAGGGATCGAAACCCTGTGGTGAGCCAAAAACTCATAAGCCGCGCCGCTCGTGGTTTTGTTCGTTTGTGTCAAGGTGCCCCAATGGGACAAATGTGGTGCCTCGTTGCGATCGTGGCAGACACCATGCTTGACCGTGCCATGCCGTTTACCAAAGCCCGCAAGCGCACGTTTATGCGCATTGAAAAGTACTCGCGGGAACTGGTGTATGTCGGCAAGGTAGCAACCGCTAAAGATGCGCCCGATTCACTCATTCGCGACCTGGTATATCTGCTTTATCGCAGTGGCTCCGGTAATCCCGAAGTGACTCGTGTACTTTCAGAATTCCAGCTCACACCAGCTGAGTTTCCGGATTCCATTCTTGAAGCCCATGCAAGAAGATTGTACGGCCCTGGTACTGACGTACTGACGTCGCTATCCGAGGCACTGCAAGATGAACTCAACCAGCTAAAAGACAAGTTGGATATTATCGAGCGCGGCATAGAGCCGGATCTGGCAGAGCTGTCTTCCATTGCAGATGCTCTGGAACGCCTTTCTAACACCCTGGTTATGCTGGACCTTAATCGGCTTGCGACCATAGCTCGCGAAGAAGCAGGCAGGCTTCGCAACTGGGAAGCAGAATCACGGTTGCCCGGAGAGGAAGAGCTTTTCCGCCTTGCGGATTCTGTGCTGGGTATTGAAGACGCTGTTATGCAAATCGTCAGCCGGGGCATTACCGCTGAAACTGACGCACTGGCGGGCAGCGAGCGCAGCCGTGAAGAGTCTATGTACTTCAAGGAAGCTGTGTATGTAGTTGCGGATGAAGCCCGTGGCGCATTAACGTTGGCGAAGCGCGCGATTACCGCGTTTGTGGAGTCGGATTATGACAAGCTTCATTTGGCTAACCTGCCTGCAACCCTGCACAGCATTTGGGGCGGGTTGCAGATGATAAATGACCCAGGCGCTGCCCACGTGCTTGAGCGTGTGGCAGCCTCTATTCAGGAACGCATGCTGGATTCTCGCGATGCACCGGGGAACCAGGTTCTGGAAGCTTTGGCGGATGCACTGACATCTCTCGAGTACTATATTGAGGGGATTGGCAAGCGTGAGGAGAGTAACGTAGATCTGCTGCGTTTGGCGGAAACATCCCTGGATGATGTGGATCTTTGATGAGTGTTTGAAACGCTCCTCCAGATAATAAAAAACCCGCGCAATGCGCGGGTTTTTTATGAGCGTTGGTCTGCTCACAGGGGCGAAATCAGCCCATGTTGAAAAGCTCACCCAGCTTGGTAGCCAGCATCATGTCGCCTTCAGCGCGCAGCTGACCAGCCATGAAAGCTTGCATGCCGTCGGTTTCGCCAGACACGATACCCTGCAGGGTTTCAGAGTTCATGATCAGTGTTACAGAAGGATCGTCGTGAGGGCCTTCGTGCAGCTTGCATGTGCCATCTTTGATGACCAGGTGGTGGGTCTTGTCGTCTTCGATATCAAACTGGAATACCAAGTCCAGGCCCTGAGCGGCATCTGCGTTGAAGTTCTGCTCGAGCTTTTCAAAGATTTGATCTACAGACATTTTTTTACCCTTTGTTTGGTGGTTGTCTTGTATTGAAAACTGCTTTGTATGCATGGCTTCACAAGCCATCGTTGGCAGCTGCCGGATAGAGCCGACTTCGCTTCCCGACTTTATGGGGAGACTTAATCACTGTCAAGCCCGATCGAACGCTTGTTTTAATTTTTTTGCTCTGCTTATCACCAGAGTTTCGGTAAGTTACACTCTCGTGCTTGCTTAACTGGCTGGAGAAGCGATTTGGCGTTCCTGACTGAATACGGTTTGTTTTTGGCAAAAGTGATCACCTTTGTTATTGCGGCAGTTGTGGTGGTTTCAATTATTGTTGCAGCAACCCAGAAAGATAAAGACGGAGAAGACGACGACGGTGAGCTGCAAATACGTAAGCTCAACGAAAAGTACCGCAAATTGCGGGAATCTATTCAGGCACGCCTGATGACTGACCAGGAACTGAAAGCCTGGAGCAAGGCTAAAAAGAAAAAAGAGAAAGCTGATAAAAAGGCGGATAAAGCCAAGAAACCGGATACAGATAAGCCAGAAACAACGCCAGCACGGATTTTTGTGCTGGATTTTGACGGCGATATCAAAGCAAGTGATACCGACCCACTGCGCAGGGCAATTTCTGCCGTATTAAGCGTGGCTGAGCCCGGCAAAGATGAAGTTGTTATCCGGTTGGAAAGTGGCGGCGGGCTGGTGCACTCCTATGGCTTGGCGGCTGCACAGCTTGATCGTATTCGCAGCAAAGGCATTCATCTGACCGCTTGTGTCGATAAGGTGGCGGCAAGTGGTGGATACATGATGGCCTGCGTGGCAGATCGTATCATTGCTTCGCCCTTTGCGATTCTTGGCTCGATTGGCGTTGTGGCACAACTGCCAAACTTCCATCGCCTGCTCAAGAAAAACAACGTCGACTTTGAGATTCTGACCGCGGGCGAGCATAAGCGCACTATGACCATATTCGGGGAGAATACCGATAAAGGCAGACAGAAGTTTCTTGCAGATCTGGAAGACACCCACGACCTGTTCAAAGACTACGTTAGCGAGCGCCGGCCAGAGCTGGATATTGCGGCAGTAGCTACCGGTGATATCTGGTTCGGAAAACGTGCCTTGGACGTAAAGCTGATTGATGAGATCAAAACCTCCGACGAATATCTCATTGAGGCTTGTGACAGGGCAGACGTAGTATCAGTGTCATTCGAACGTAAACGAACCTTGCCTGAAAAACTCGGGCTGGCAACCAGCTCTGCGCTGGAACACACCGTATGGAAAGTGTTGAGTGCGTTTCGCAACCAGAAAATCCAGTAGCTAACTAAAATTGGAGAAGGCCATGACCAGCGATGTCGAATTCAAAGCCTGGAGAGTTGAAGAGCTAGATGGCAACTACAAAGGCACAGAACAGACCCTGAGCACGGCCGATCTCCCGGCTGGCGAAGTGCTGATAAAAGTCAGCCACTCCTCGCTGAACTACAAAGATGCGCTTTCGGCCTCTGGAAACAAAGGCGTTAGTCGATCCTTTCCACATACACCAGGCATAGACGCTGCAGGCGAAGTGGTTGAGTCCGCCACGGGAACCCCGGCGGTAGGCAGCCAGGTTATCGTAACCGGCTATGATTTGGGCATGAACACCGCTGGCGGTTTTGGCGAGTACATCCGGGTACCCGCCGCTTGGTGTGTTCCCATGCCCTCTGGTTGGGGTGCTCAAGCCGCCATGATCTACGGCACTGCCGGCCTCACAGCCGGTTTGTGCGTGCAAAAACTCCTGACCATGGGTGCTAGGCCAGAGCAGGGCAGAGTGGCAGTCTCCGGTGCCTCAGGTGCAGTTGGCAGCGTTGCTGTAGAACTGCTGGCAAAGCTTGGCTTCGACGTAGTCGCGATCAGCGGCAAAGCCGACCATGCCGAAAGCCTCGAAGCTCTGGGTGCAACACAAGTGCTTGGCCGCGACGCACTGGCCGAAGACAAGAAACCCATACTGAAACCGACCTTCGCCAACGCGGTGGATACAGTAGGCGGGACACCTCTTGCCGAACTGCTAAAGCAAATCAAACCGGGCGGTTCCGTATCCTGCTGCGGACTGGTTGCTGGCCCACAGCTACAAACAACGGTGCTTCCATTCATCCTGCGGGGTGTAAACCTGCTGGGTGTTGATTCAGTGGAGATTCCGCTGGCGGACAAAGAAGCCGTATGGGAAAAGTTTGCGGGTGACTGGAAGTGCGAGAAGACGGAAGCGTCTGCAAAAAGGATTGGCCGTGCTGATCTGGAACGTGCGCTAAACGCCTTTTTGAAAGGCGAGTCATCAGGAAAAATCATTTTAGATCACGCGATCTAAAACGCCATAGTTTGAACAGTCAAGGCCGGAAGGCCTGTCAAAACCGTGCGGAGCCATGGATGGCGGAGCCGAGCGTACACGGACGTATTAACAGCGTGTTTTGACAGGCCTTCCGGCCCTGACTGTGGACTCAAGCGTTTACGGTTAAGAAGCCCGACGCCGAAATAACGGCATGTCGGTATCCGTAGCAGCCTGATACCCCTGACTGAAGAAATTCAGACACCGAGCCGCCTTGCGAATATCCTTATCAGGGCGCAACTCATAAGTATCAAAGCCACAACGCTTCATAAACTGAAGCTGATCCAGCAGCACATCCCCAATTGCCCGCAGCTCATTCTTGAAGCCAAACCGCTCCCTCAAAAGGCGAGCAGAGCTATAGCCCCGGCCATCGCTGAACTTGGGGAAGTTAACCGCAATCATCGGCAGATCATTCACATAATCTGCCAGAATCTCCGGCTCATCATGGCTATCGAGCCATGCGCCGACGTCGTCATTACCAATAAACCGCTCACGATTTTCAACCCACAGGTCAGCTGGAATCAACACGCGCTGCTGTGTTGGAATATCCAAAGCTTCGCCATTTTCAGGGCGCTGTACCACATTCCATTGGTTCTGACGGATGCTGCCATCCCGGAAAATAATGTCAGGCATAAACCCGCTCCTTGAAAGGATCAATTCCAACACGGCGGTAGGTATCCAGAAACGATTCTTCCTCCGTGCGCTTGTTAACGTACACGTCAATAATCTTGGCGATCACATCCGGCATATCATCCCGAGCAAAAGATGGGCCCAGTATCTTGCCGATAGTGGCGTCGTGTTGTGATGCCCCACCAAGGCTCACCTGGTAGAACTCCTCACCTTTCTTGTCTACCCCAAGAACACCGATGTTTCCTACGTGGTGATGACCGCAGGCATTCATACAGCCTGAAATATTCAAATCGATTTCACCAAGGTCGTACAGGAAATCCAGATTATCGAAGCGGCGCTGAATCGCATCTGCCACAGGGATCGACTTGGCATTTGCCAGAGCGCAGAAGTCACCGCCCGGGCAGCAAATAATATCCGTCAGCATGTTCAGGTTGGCGGTGCCAAACCCCATAGGCACAATCTCTTGCCAGAGTTCCAGCAAACGATCCTGACGCACATCGGCCAACACCACATTCTGCTCATGGGTGACCCGAACTTCGCCAAAACTGTATTCATCGGCCAGATCTGCAATCTGCTCTAACTGCCGATCCGTCACATCTCCCGGTGGGGTCCCGGTTTTTTTCATAGTCAGAGAAACAATCGCATAACCAGGCTTTTTGTGAGTATCCACGTTGTATTTCAGCCACTGGTCGAAACCACGATTCTCGAACCTTTGCTGGGCGAGAAGTTCAGTCGCATTATCCAGGACGGCGTAAGCCGGCTCGGTAAAATAGGCCTTGATGCGATCGATAGCTTCCGGGGTTAGTCGGCTGGGGGAGTCCTTGATGTGAGCCCACTCGGCCTCAACCTTCTCCGCAAAGCCTTCTGGCGTTAGCGCCTTCACCAGAATCTTGATGCGGGCTTTGAATTTGTTGTCGCGGCGGCCATAGCGGTTATAAACCCGGAGAACCGATTCCAGATAGGTCAGCAGGTCGAGTTCCGGCAGGAACTCTCGGATAACCGGAGCCACCATGGGCGTTCGCCCGAGACCACCACCTACATGAACCCGAAAGCCCAGTTCGCCTGCTTCATTACGTACAATCTGAAGACCTATGTCGTGAACCTGAATGGCCGCCCTGTCAGTTTTCTCTGAGGCGTTTACCGCAACCTTGAACTTCCGGGGCAGGTAAGCGAATTCCGGGTGAAACGTAGACCACTGGCGAATGATTTCGCAGTAAGGCCGCGGGTCTGTAAGCTCATCGGACTGTACGCCAGAAAACTGGTCAGTTGTGGTGTTTCTGATGCAGTTACCGCTGGTCTGGTTGGAGTGCATTTCGACTTCTGCCAACTCGGCAAGAATGTCAGGCACATCCTCCAGGTTGGGCCAGTTTAGCTGAATGTTCTGGCGGGTTGTAAAGTGCGCATAACCCTTGTCGTAATCCCGGGTGATACGGGCCAGGCGGCGAAGTTGAACCGAGCGCAGCATGCCGTAAGGCACACAGATGCGCAGCATGGGTGCGAGCCGCTGCACGTATAGCCCGTTCTGCAAACGAAGGGGCAAAAATTCATCTTCAGCCAATTCACCGGCCAAAGCCCTTTCGGTCTGGTCCCGGAATTGTGCAACCCGCTCGACAGCCATTTGCCGATCGTGTTCGTCGTATACGTACATAGTAGAGAGATCCCGCGGAAATAATATCGTGAAAGCGTGGTTATGGAAGCCGGCGCCTTATATCTGAAACGAAGGATAACAGTCGCCCCTTATACTAGAAACGATTATTTCAAGATATGTTTATCGATTATGGTGATAAGGGCTCGCGCGGTGAGCTGGACGAATGTCAATTTGGTGCTTTACTGATACGGAGAAACTTAAGTGAGCGGTCGTCTCACTCAACATCAAAGTTGCAGGTTTTACATAACAGGAGCAGGGAATGAAGGACTCGATGCAATCAGATAGCACCATTGACGCTGTAGCTGCAGTAGTAATTATTGGGCTCGTTGTGGCGTTTGCGGTGCTGTGGGTATCTGGCCAGTAAGGATTACCGGCCAGACAAAACCATCTGCACAACCACGATAAGAGTGCCGATAAAGAGGCCGGTGAAGAGAAGGGCACCAATGACATAGGGCCATGGGCTGTGGCTGCCAAAATCCTCTTCCCGGCGCTTGCTGGACTGAACGCCCAGAGCGCCGGCAGCCACGCTTTGGATTACTTTTAAAACACCTGGCCCTTGAGGCTTTTCGTTTTTGTTTTTATCTTTGCCTGGCGTATCTGCCATAAAAACTCATCCTGATTGGGTGCGAGCCTGGCCTTTACTCCGCTGGATCATAGGCAAGGCTTGGTGCCAACCAGCGCTCTGCTTCCGCTTTTGAAAGGCCTTTACGCTCAGCATAGTCTTCAACCTGATCTACGCCAATTTTACCCACAGAGAAAAACTTGGACTCAGGGTGTGAGAAGTACCAACCCGAAACCGCAGCTGTTGGGAACATGGCAAAGCTTTCTGTAATCTCGATACCGGTCTGGGCGGTGGCATCGAGCAGCTTGAACAGAGTCGCTTTCTCTGTGTGGTCAGGGCAGGCCGGGTAGCCAGGCGCCGGACGAATTCCGTGGTACCGTTCCTTGATCAGATCTTCGTTAGCCAGTTGCTCATCGCTGTTGTATGCCCAGAACTCTTTGCGTACCCGCTCATGCATGCGTTCTGCAAAGGCCTCCGCCAAGCGGTCTGCGAGGGCTTTGACCATGATCGCGTTGTAGTCGTCGTTGGCGTTTTTGTACTCCAGCGACATTTCTTCCGCGCCGATACCGGTGGTTACCGCAAAGCCACCAACATAGTCGCAATGCTCAGAACCTTCTTCTGCCACAAAATCTGACAGCGCCATCATCGACTTGTTCGGGGCTTTTTCATCCTGCTGGCGCAAGTGGTGCAGGGTGGTTAGCTCTTCAGTGCGGCTTTCGTCTGTATAGACCACAATGTCATCGCCACGGCGGTGTGCTGGCCAAAAACCAATCACACCAGAGGCGCTTACGCGCTTCTCGTCAACCATTTTGCGAAGAATAACCTGGGCGTCATCAAACAGGTTTCGCGCTGCTTCACCGCGTTTGGGGTCGTCGAATACCTGGGGATATTTGCCGGCGATATCCCAAGAGATGAAGAAGGGCGTCCAGTCGATGTAAGGTTCAAGCTCCTTCAGGTCGTACTCTTCAAACCGCCGTATTCCCGTGAAGGTCGGCTTGGGTGGAACGTAGTTGTCAAAGTTGATTTCCGGAGCCCGTGCCCGAGCTTCTTTCAGGCTGACGAGCTTGGTGCGGTCACCGCGCTGCTTGCGGCGTTCCCGGATCATGTCGTATTCCTCACGCGCATCGCTAACCAGTTTAGGCTTGGCAGTTTTGCTGAGCAGTTGTGAAGCGACGTTCACGCAGCGAGAGGCATCAGACACATAAAGGGCAATGTCGTTTTTATAGTGGGGCTCAATTTTAACAGCCGTATGTGCCTTGGATGTGGTGGCACCGCCAATCATCAATGGCAGATGGAAATCCAGGCGCTGCATCTCACGGGCAACATGCACCATTTCATCCAGTGACGGTGTGATAAGGCCGCTCAAGCCGATGATGTCGACATTGTGCTCTTTGGCTGCGGCCAGAATTTTATCGCTGGGCACCATAACCCCAAGGTCAATCACTTCGTAGTTGTTGCACTGCAGCACTACGCCAACAATGTTCTTGCCTATATCGTGAACATCGCCCTTAACCGTGGCCATCAGGATTTTGCCTTTAGCCTGCTGGTCTTCAGATTTCTCTGCTTCAATAAAGGGAATAAGGTGGGCAACCGCCTGTTTCATAACTCGGGCGCTTTTAACTACCTGGGGCAGGAACATCTTTCCGTCGCCGAACAGGTCGCCAACCACGTTCATGCCGTCCATCAGCGGGCCTTCGATTACATGAATCGGGCGCTCGGCCTGTTGGCGGCATTCTTCTGTATCTTCAATAATGAAGTTCGTAATACCCTTAACCAACGAATGCTCTAGCCGCTTTATGACGGGCCATTCACGCCAGGCCAGATCTTCTTCCTGGGTTTTGCCGCCTTTACCCTTGAAACGCTCAGCAATTTCCAACAAGCGATCCGTGGCATCTTCGCGACGGTTGAGTACAACATCTTCAACCAGCTCTTTCAGCTCTGGCTCAATCTCATCGTAAATAACCAGCTGCCCGGGGTTTACGATACCCATGTTCATGCCGGCTTTGATGGCGTGGTAAAGAAACACGGAGTGGATGGCTTCACGCACCACATCGTTGCCACGGAAGGAGAAGGAGACGTTACTTACACCACCTGAAATGGATGCGTGGGGCAGGTTCTTCCGAATCCAGCGACAGGCGTTTATGTAATCCACTGCGTAGTTGTTGTGTTCTTCAATGCCGGTGGCGATGGCAAACACGTTCGGGTCGAAAATAATGTCGCCCGGATTGAAGCCAATGCCGACCAGAACGTCATAAGAGCGCTTACAAATTTCGGTTTTACGCTCAAAGGTGTCCGCTTGCCCTTGTTCGTCGAAGGCCATAACCACAACAGCCGCGCCGTATCGCATGCAGATCTTTGCGTGTTTAATGAAGGCTTCTTCGCCTTCTTTAAGGCTGATGGAGTTAACCACCGCCTTCCCCTGAATGCAGCGTAGCCCGGCTTCAATGACGTCCCATTTGGATGAATCGAGCATGATGGGCACGCGTGAGATGTCCGGCTCGGAGGCAATCAGGTTCAGGAAGGTGACCATCACCTCCCTGGAATCCAGCATGCCTTCATCCATGTTGATATCGATGATTTGAGCACCGTTCTCAACCTGGTCCCGGGCAACACTCAGGGCTTCTTCATACTGCTCTTCTTTAATCAGGCGCAAGAAGCGCTTGGAGCCGGTAACGTTGGTGCGCTCACCAACGTTGATGAAAAGAGTGTTTTCGTCACCTGTGAAAGGTTCAAGGCCTGATAGGCGAAGTGCTTTTGGACGCTCAGGAATCTTGCGGGGAGGGTACTTGGCAACGGCTTTGGCTATGGCTTCGATATGGTCAGGCCGCGAACCGCAGCAGCCGCCAATAATATTAAGGAATCCGTCGCGGGCAAAGCCTTCAATAATTTCAGCCATTTCTTCCGGTGTCTGATCGTACTCACCAAACTCGTTAGGGAGGCCAGCATTCGGGTGCGCACTAACGTAGGTTTCTGCCTTGGCTGAGAGTTCTTCAACGTAAGGGCGCAAGGCATCGGCGCCCAGAGCGCAGTTAAGCCCCACAGAGATCGGGCGAGAGTGGGCAATCGAGTTCCAGAAGGCTTCTGTTGTCTGGCCTGAAAGCGTGCGGCCGGAGGCATCAGTGATAGTGCCGGAAATCATGATAGGCAGTTCTATACCACTGTCTTCGAAGTACTGTTGAGTTGCGTAAATGGCAGCTTTAGCATTGAGCGTGTCGAATATGGTTTCGATAAGGATAATATCGCAACCGCCCTCAACCAGGCCCTCTACCGATTCATAGTAGTTATCAACCAGGCTCTGAAAGTCAGTGTTTCGGTAGCCAGGGTTATTCACGTCGGGAGATAAAGACGCCGTGCGTGAGGTTGGCCCAACGGCGCCTGCCACAAATCTCGGCTTGGAAGGGTCTTTGGCGGTATACTCGTCCGCTACTTGCCGTGCCAGCTTTGCGGCCTCTACGTTCAGCTCCCTTGAGATTTCTTCAAGGCCGTAGTCCGATTGGGATACGCGAGTGGAGTTAAAGGTGTTGGTCTCAATAATATCTGCGCCTGCATCCAGGTATTCAGCGTGGATATTCCGCAACAGGGCAGGCTGAGTGATATTGAGCAGGTCGTTGTTGCCCTTTACTTCACGGTCGTAGTCGGCGAACCGATCGCCCCGGAACGCTTTCTCGTCCAGTTGCAGGTTCTGGATCATGGTTCCCATGCCGCCATCGAGAATCACAATGCGCTCTTTCAGGGCTTTGTGAAGTTGTTCCAGGCGAGTATTGCGATCGGTCATAGTCAGTATTCCGGATGTCGTCATTAACGGCGTGTTTGGTCCAATGGCGCGGGATCATAGCAAAAATGCTGGCGACAGTCGTAGTTCCGCGCCCAGTTATTCTTTACTTGCATCAAGTTCGTGTGGACGGCCTATGGTAAGGGAAAGTTACTACCCTGGGAAAGACCAACTAAATTGGTTGGTCTTTCATGTTGCCACGAACTCCCTTAAAATGAATCTAAACTTACCAACGGGTTGATAACATGGCATTGGTTACTGTGACAGATCCCGCACGGGATTATCTTGCACAACTTATCGAAAAGCAGGATGTGGAAGGCATGGGCGTACGGATTTTCGTAACCCAGCCGGGCACTAAAAATGCTGAAACCTGCTTGGCTTATTGCCCTCCCAACGAGATTGTACCTACAGATGAGCAGGTCGATCTTGAAAAGTTCACGCTGTACCTGGATCACAACTCTGTACCATTCCTTGAAGAAGCGTATGTAGACTATTCCAAGGATCAGATGGGCGGCCAGCTAACGATCAAAGCCCCGAATGCCAAGGTTCCAAACGTTGATGAAAACGCGCCTTTGCCAGACAGGGTGAACTACGTTCTGGCTTCAGAAATCAACCCGAACCTGGCGGCCCACGGTGGTGACGTTTCGCTAGTGGAAATTGTCGACGGCTCCGTTGCAGTATTGCGTTTTGGTGGCGGTTGTCAGGGTTGCTCAGCGGTTAGCCTTACTCTGAAGCAGGGTGTAGAAACCACGCTCAAAGACAGAGTGCCAGAAATCACAGCCGTTCGTGATGTGACGGATCACTCGAAGACCGAGAACGCGTACTACCAATAATGCTCGCAGGCTTTAAGCCCGGTTGCCATTGCTGATGTAAGTTTACGTCAGATCCCGGAATATCTGCCAGATACATCGCAGGTATCCCGGGTGCATTGCTTTTCCTTTCAGCTGTACTCTTTCTCCCTCTGGTTCTCAGCTCTAAAGCTTTTCCTGATTTCGCTGCCACAGTTGCTGTGTAACGATGGCTTCTCGGCCAATGTCACAGATTGCGGGCTATCGCATCATTCGTTCTACAATCAGAGGCGGCAACTGATGGCCCGCCCGACCACAAATGAAAAAAGCTGCAGGTAAAATGCCTGTATTTGAAAACCGGGGTTCCGCTTGTTTGACGCTGCGTTTATTTCCGTGCCCATCATGGCCGCCTTGGTAGGCTGGTTTACCAATTGGCTTGCAATACAGATGTCCTTTTACCCGGTGCAGTTTGTCGGCCTTGGAGTTATTGGCTGGCAAGGCGTAATTCCGCGTAAAGCCGAGAAAATGGCCCATATCTGTATCGACCGAACACTTCGGCAGTTTGGTGATCTTAATGCCGTTTATCAAAAGCTGGAGCCTCAAAAGATTGTTGAACAGGTTCTTTCGCAGGTAACGCCACGACTCGACGAATACATTGATGAAATGATGTACGAGATTCAGCCGGTGCTCTGGGATAACTTGCCCATGTTTTTGCGCAGGCGCATATACCAATGGGCGCGGGAACAATTGCCGGCTCGCATTGAAGATCTTGTTGAGGATTTTGGTGATGATCTTGATGAGCTGGTTGATCTCAAAGCGCTGCTAAGCAGAGAGTTGAAGCAGCACCCCGATTTGATGAACCGCATATTCAAGCAGGCCGGCGCGGTTGAGCTCAGATCGGTCATCAACCGTGGGGCTATCATCGGAGGCATTCTTGGCTGCGTACTTGCTCCGCTCTGGTCGCGCTATCCCGAACCTTGGTTGCTGCCGGTTGGCGGGTTTGTAATCGGCTTTGTAACGAACTGGCTTGCGATTAATCTTATTTTTTCGCCTCTGAAGCCTCGCCGCTTTCTGTTCTGGCATATACAAGGGCTGTTTCTGAGGCGCCAGCCTGAAATCAGTGACATCTGGGCAACCTTGGTTGCAGAAGAGCTGATTACTGTCGAGAAAGTGGCGGATGCCATGATAAACGGATGTCGGGGCGACCGCACTCGTGCAATTATACAGAAGCACTTGAGGCCCCTGATGGACAACTCCTTGCTAGTGAAGCTTACAGCTCAGGTAACGGTTGGGATGAGCGGCTATACCGAGTTGAAAAAGGCAATGAATCAGCAGGCACTTCATGCAACACAGGACGTATTCAGCGACCCCGCTTTTAACAAGGAGCGTGCGCCTGTTGTGGCCAGGGTATTGGCTGGGCAAATGAAAGCGCTGCAGCCAGCAGAGTTTCAGGACATACTCCGACCGGCATTTCGCGAGGAGGAGATACAGCTCATGTTTGTTGGTGGCATATTTGGCGCCATCGCGGGAACCATACAGTTTTTGGCGTTGATCAATTACCCGCTTTAGCTACTCAATATTGAATTAAAGGAGAGCTCCATGCCTGTCTGGGCAATGCTTGTCGCACAGTTTGCTGTTACTGCTGCCGCTGTTCTTTCAGTGCTTCTGGGGTTTTGGCTGCTTGTGATTCGGCCTTACCTTGATCGTAAGGTGGCGGAGATTGTTGCTATGACTGACGAAATTGAGCCCCGTGTAGCTCAGGGTGTAAAGGTTGGTGTGGCTGAAACCCTGAGGGAGCTACCCGAAAACGCCTGGGATGGCACCGTCAAGGAGTCTACTCGACAATTCCTCAAGTTTGGCTCCGGTATTTTCGAGAACGGGCTCAGCAGCTTGCTTGGCAGTGCAGCAGATCTGGAACGACGCAAACCCTAGAGGCAATTTGTCGGCCGGGGCAGACCTGCTATCCGGCAAGCTGTTTTGGCAGGGGTGCCAGGAAAGAGTTGCATGAGATAGATGCTGTTACCTTTATCCTCACCCAAAGCCTCCTTCACTGACTTTACAAACAGTCGGTTTGAGGGCGGTGACATTTCGTGTTCTTTGTAAAAACATCTCAGAAACTCTATGATTTCCAAGTGGTTTTCATTCAGCTCGATCTGGTCGTCTGCAGCAATTATAGCGGCAATCTCAGGCGTCCAGTCGTTCGGATTTTCGAGAAATCCTTCGTTGTTCCTCTCGGGCATGCTTCTTTGTGTCATGGGTTACCAGCTTATTACTTTTTGCGCCTGTGCGGTCAACTCAACCATGGCTGGGAAGTCCACAAGCGAAGCTTTTCGAGCAGTCTGAGCAAGACCGCGGGCTAACACGTCTGGAGACAGGGCATAAACGGGTATGCCAGCAGTCAGCTCCCCTGGGGTCGCAAGTGCCAGTGCCGCGTTCTCAATAAGAAGAAGTGCGTCCCCGGGATTTAAGGACCGTAGGCATTCGCCTGAGCGCGGGTGCTCGGGGGCCTTGTTAAGAATATGGAGAGTGTGAATCTGGGCCATAACGAGTTCCGACCTGGTGTGAGTCAGCCTGCAAAGGCGGTGTGTGAGTGTTGGCGTATTACCTCAGCACTGCTTTCAGCTATGGCGACACCTGCCACCATACTGTCCGGTACAAGTCCGTACAGGGCGCAGGCTGTTGCATCTGCATATATCGCTTCAACACCAAAAACCGGCGCAGCGGAAAGATTCCTTTCTACCGATTTTTGCTCAATCCCCATAGTTTCCTGGGACTTTCGCAGCCAGTTAACGCCAGCCCCTGTAAACAGCAATGCAACTGGTTGGTCGAAAGCTGCAAGTGAGAAAGCCATGTCGAGGGCTTCGCGGCCCGCCCAGGCTCCGTAAGGAGGTTGATCAATAACAATCAGCGTGCTCATGCTCAGTCGCCTGCGTGGAAATAGAGTACCCGTGAAGATGCCATGGTGCCTTCTACCCACTCACCAAGCCCGGCAATGATGAACGGCTCCCGGAGGTTGCTGGCGGGCAGCTCATAACGCTTTTGTTCTGACTCATCTATCAGACCGCGCCTTAACGCCGACGCAATGCAGGCGACACCAGGTATATCGTTATCACTCAGAAAATTGCCCCATTGGTCTGCCCAGTGGGATTCGTCCGAAGGGGGTGAGGAGAGCGAGGAGGCAAGGTGAACGCCATCTCCATAAAGGAAGACTTTATCCACGGTATGTCCAGCCGCTACCGCAGCTTTTGCAAACAGCAGCGCTGTTTGCGGGGCTTGGGAAGAGTAGGGTGCTCCGGTGATGACCAAGGTGTAGTTTTGAACAGTGGTGGCAGTCATGGGTGCAGTTCTCGCCTGAAGTTGGGCCAGTGTACCAATAGCAAAAACCCCGGCAAAGGCCGGGGTTTCCGTTAACTGCAAATTGCGTGGAGTGCTTCCCCGAGGTTAGTCGTTGGAGAAAGCTCCAATAAGGTGCAGCAGACTCACGAACAGGTTGTAGATGTTCAGGTACAGTCCTGTAGTGGCCATGATGTAGTTTGTTTCACCGCCGTTAACGATACGGCTGGTGTCGTACAGGATGAAGCCTGACATCAGGAATACAATTGCTGCGCTCAGGGCCAGGCTGAATGCTGATATTTCAACCCCGAACATGGATGCAATCATCGCACCCAGTGCGGCAACCAGAACCACAACCAGACCGGCAACGAGCATGCCACGCATGAAGCTGAAGTCTTTTTTGGTAGTGAGAACATAGCCGGACAGGGCGAAAAACACCAAACCTGTGCCGCCGAGGGCTTGCATGATGATCTCACCGCCACTTGGGAACTGCAGGTAGTAGAACAGGATCGGCCCAAGGGACAGACCCAGCAGGCCGGTGAAGGCAAATACTACAGCAATGCCGGCTGAGCTGTTCGCAGTACGTGGGAGTACAAACCAGATCAGAGCGAGTGCGCCCAGGCTGCACACAAGGCTTGCGCCCTGGCTCAAGCCAATGGACATGGATACGCTTGCCATGACAGCACTGAATACCAGCGTCATTGCCAGCAGGGTGTAGGTGTTACGCAAAACCTTGGTAGCTGACGCACTCATTGGTGCGGTAGCGGACCCACGGGCAATCATGCCATTGCGGTTCTGCTGAGCGTTGAACTGTCTGTTTTGCATTCTGATCTCCGGTTAAATGCAACTTGGTTGGTTACGGGCGTCAGGCCCAAAGCCTGATAGGCGCCAATCACCTAGAATTACACACTATCATAATGTCGAATTCTCAACTTTCAATCATTTACGACACGAAAGTCGTCCCGAGATTCCATTAAACACAGTTAATGTTCAAATTTGCATGGAGTTTTGTGCAGGGCGTTGACAGCACAGACAATTCCGGTATCATGCACTCCGCTGTCGCTAGGCAGCAATGGAAAAACGGTGGGCTGGCAGAGTGGCCGAATGCAGCGGTCTTGAAAACCGCCGAGGGTTAGTAGCCCTCCCGGGGTTCGAATCCCTGGCCCACCGCCATTTTTATTCCATGAAATCAAGTGCTTAATCTCTCCAGAATACTTCTCGCATTACCCAATAGCTCGCTTTAACTTTTACAAGTCAGTTGTGGTCCGGCACCCCGATGCATGCTCTTTGGTATTCCAGGCTTTAAACTGGACGAAGCGGCCCCATCTTATCCCCTTGACGCTGAGCTTTGTATTTCAGGGGTGCACACGGGAGGTAGATATGTCAGGCAATAAAGTAGATACCATGAACGAGGCTGGCGCTGTAGATCGTCGCGATCGCAAGTTTTCTGTCTCTACTAACCGCGGCCAGGCCAGCCACAGAGTGCGCTATGTTGAGACGGGTGGTGCCAGTGTGGATATTGATGAGTGCACCTTCTGTGAAGCCATGCCTGATCTTTCGGGCACAGGACAGCGCCAAAAGGATGAAGAGGAAGAATAGGGCGTACAGTGCTTCATACCATTTTCAAAATCGGCTCAGAAGCGGTAAATGCTACTGAGCCTTTGGTTTAAAGTTCCCGGCCAGGGTAGATCGCGCTTTTTTGCTCATTTGCGTGTTGATTGCGGGCGATGAGCGTTTCAGGCTGGTTATCCGGTAGCTGCCAGCCTTTGAGGTTTTCTTCAATTAATTGCACCAGAGCATCAATGTGCCCGGGTGTCGCATTGAGGGCGGTGATGTAGCTGAAGCCTTCACCGCCTGCCTCCATAAAGTATTCGCGATTTTCTTCGTCGATTTCTTCGATAGTCTCCAGGCAGTCAGATGAAAAGCCGGGGCAAAACACGTCTATGGACTTTACTCCCTGGCTTGGCAGAGTCTTCAGCGTCTCGTCGGTATAGGGCTTGAGCCACTCCTCTCTACCGAAGCGGGACTGGAAAGTGGTTATATAGTCTTCTTTTGCCAGTCCAAGCCGTTCCGCAAGAAGCCTTGAGGTTTTGTGGCACTCGCAGTGGTAAGGGTCGCCCTTCGTAAGGTATTTGAGGGGCACTCCGTGATAGGAGAGGACCAGCTTCTGGTTGCGCCCTTTTTCTTCCCAGTGGTTTTCAATATGGCGCGCCATCGCCTCAATGTAGGGCGGGTAGTCCGGGTAGTGAGAAACAAAGCGAAGGTCCGGTATCCAACGGCGCTTTGAGAAATCTTTTGCAATGGCGTCGAATGTAGAGGCAGATGTCGAAGCGGAATACTGCGGGTAAAGTGGCAGGACTATAAGTTTCCTGACACCTTGCTGTTGCATTTCATCAAGTACCCGTGGAATTGAAGGGTTGCCGTAGCGCATGGCAAAGCCTACAACCACATCGTTGCCGTATTTCTTTCTCAGGCTCTCCTGAATGCCTTCGGCTTGCTTCGCTGTATGAATCAGCAGTGGCGAGCCCTCAGGTTGCCACACGCTGGCGTACGCCGCAGCGCTGCGCTTGGGGCGGATGCGAAGGATAACGCCATGCAATATCAGCCACCAAAGGGGGCGAGGTAGCTCAACTACTCTGGGGTCAGACAAAAACTCACCCAGGTAGCGCCTTAAAGCTGAGGGGGTTGGGGCATCTGGAGTGCCCAGGTTGGTTACCAGTACACCAATCCGTTCCGGCTGGTTGTGCCGGAAGTTCTCTGAACCTTTGTATTGCATGGGGAGGTGAATCCTGAGCGTTGATCGAAAATACGAAAGACTATTTACTGGCTGCGAGCTTGCTGCGCCATGCGAGGGGCCAGACCACTGATGTCGTATCCGGCGCCTCGCGCTTTTGTGAAAATTTCCTCGGCGTTAACACTGCGAGCAGCATTCAAAGCCCAGAGCACAGTACAACGGGTTCCGCTTCTGCAGAAAGCCAATACGGGCTTTTCGGAATTCTGGATCATTGCCCCAAAATGATCCACATCGGCGTCAGTGATGTTCCCCGATGCCACTGGCATGTAAACCCAAGTCATGCCATTTTCCAATGCGGCGGCCTCGAGATCAGCCATGGCCGGCTGTCCAAATTCCTCCCTGTCTGGACGGTTGGCAACCAGTGTCTTGAAACCAAGCCTGGCGGCTTCTGCCACATCGCCGTACGTAATCTGTGGAGCGACAGAAATTGTGTCGTCAATCTTTCGGATATCCATGGGGGTTAGTCTCCGGATTCGGTAAAAAACGACGCCATCATCTCATAGGTGATGGCGTCTGTCAGAATGATAGGCGGTCAGTCGGCTCACTCTTGGGCCGTCGTGCTCCAACCTTGGGCGGGCTTGCCCGCTCGCATGCGCTCTATCAGTTCGAACAGGCCCATGCCAGCCACCATGGACGCTACAAATACAACGGATTTGATTTCACCCGCGCCCACACCTACAAGCCCGGGGCCCGGGCAGATACCGGCGATACCCCAACCAACCCCGAACAGCAAGCCGCCGATGACCAGGCGTTTATTTATATGTGACTGGCCCGGCACCCTCATGCTGAAACCAAGGAACGACAGGGTTCTTTTTCGCGCAATCGCAAATGCAAAAAGCCCAACGATAACTGCGCCGCCCATCACGAATGCAAGAGAGGGGTCCCAAAGGCCCGCAATATCAAGGAAACCTAACACTTTTTCCGGATTTGCCATGCCAGAAACAATCAGTCCAATACCAAACAGCAAGCCTGCGAACAACGAGGCCAAAGCAGATTTCATGAATTACACTCCCAATACGTGTCGGATAATATAAACGGTCGCAAAACCGGCGAACATGAAGCTTATCGTTGCCGCTAAGGATCTTGGTGATAGCCGTGATAGCCCGCAAACCCCATGACCGCTGGTGCAGCCCGAGCCATATCGGGTACCAATGCCCACAAGAAGACCTGCGATTATCAGGGCAGGGTATCCAGCTTCTATATCAATAGCGGGTAACTCTGCAGCGAGTACCCAAATAACCGGTGCACCGATGAGGCCGGCGAGAAACGCAATACGCCAGCCGATGTCACCAGAAGATGGAGACAGCAACCCTCCCAGAATTCCACTGATACCCGCAACCCTGCCGTTTAGCAGAAGAAAGCTCGCAGCAGCGAGACCTACCAGCCCCCCACCAACCAGTGCCGACCAGGGAGTGAAACTACCCCATGCAATATCAATCATTCCGTAACTCCTATAACGGGTCATGTCAGTTAAGGTATTCTAATTACTTTCAGATGCTAAGCCGATTAGAAAGATAAAATAGGAATAAGCTTATAACCGTTGGCAATCATACCAAAAAAAAGCCCGGCGGGAATGCCGGGCAGAGGCGTGCGAGTAGTATCCATGAAAGGCTTCCAGACAAACCGGCGTCTGCAGAGACTCCGGTATAAGCAAGTATTGCCTATATTTTGAACACTTCAAGCTGGCAACCACTTTGCGTGGGAACATTTTTGCATATAAAACCCGCTGTTATACTGAGCCCTGTTGCAACGCGGCTTCCAGCCCGACTGAAATTGCCTGCGACCTGTAATATAATGAACGTTAAGCAAACTATCCCTTCCCTGAGGTTGTTACATGTCTGATGAGAACGACAAAAAGCCGGAAAGTGATCCGCAACTGGCTGCAAAAATAAAGGACTCAGCACGGCAAATCTGGCTTGCTGGTCTGGGAGCCTATACGAAGGCTGAGGAAGACACCGGTCGATTTTTTGATCGCTTGGTCCAGGAGGGAGAGCAGCTGGAGAATAAAACCCGTGGCGTGGTGGAAAAGCAGATCCGCTCTGTGGAAGATCGGGTTGAAGGTGTCCGCGAGCGGGCAACCGGTACCTGGGATAGATTGGAGCACATGTTTGATGAGCGGGTGTCTGGAGCCTTGCGCAGGCTGGGGATTCATCGCAGGGAAGATATTGTAGCGCTTGAGCAAAGAATAGAGGCGCTGGAGGCGGAGCTATCAAAGCTCCGAGGCAGTAATACCAGTGACGAAGAAGAGTAAGAACCTGGCGCAAACTACATCAAGTAGTCCTGGCTGATCAGTTTCGCGTGCTCCTGAATATCGGGTGCGAAATAAGGCAGCATCAAGTGCATCATCTGATACACGCCGCGACCGGGATCTACCGATTCCCGGTCGTCAAGGTGGGATAGGGTGTCATACGCACTCCAGTAACAGGCGGTCAGGGTGAGCTGCTCACACAGTGAGTCCAGATCATCATCCTCGATGCTCATCATCCTTTGGTTGCGCAAGCTTTGGCAGATGCTACGGAAAGCCCCGGTCTTCTTTTTCAGAATCCGTTTGAACCGTAGTTGCAAGCGTTCGTAACGGGACAATACATTCACCAGATCCTGATACAGAAACCGGTACCTTGCCACGGCCTCAAATAGCATATGCAAGAAGAAACTCTGTTGATCAAGGCTGATATCCACGTCTTCCGGAACCGTCAATAAATCCAGCACTTCAGCCTCAAACGCAGAAAACAGCTCCTCTACAATGTCACCCTTGCTCTTGAAGTGGTAATACAGGTTGCCGGGGCTGATATCCAGCTCATCCGAGATCAGCAACGTAGTTACGTTGGGCTCGCCCAAACTGTTGAATAACGACAGGCTGGTGTTGAGTATTCGATCCCGGGTTTTAATTTTCGTCATATCGGCCCCGGCCAGGTATCAAAGGTCAAATGTAGCCCACACCGGGCAGTGATCAGATGGCCGCTCCATGCCTCGAAACTCGTAAGACACGCCAGCTTCCTTTGCTTTCGTTAACAGGCCGTCGCTGGCCATGATCAGGTCAATACGCAGACCCCGTTTGGGCTCCCGTTCAAACCCCTTGCTGCGGTAATCAAACCAGCTGAAGGTTTGCGCCTCATCGGGGTACAGGTGGCGAAACACATCGGTGTAACCGCGGGCCTCAACCTGAGCCAGCCATTCACGCTCTTCCGGAAGGAATGAGCATTTACCGGTACGCAGCCACCGCTTGGCGTTGTCTGGGCCAATGCCGATATCTTTATCGGTGGGAGAGATGTTCATGTCACCCATGATCACCACGTGGCCGTCCCGATCGTTAAGCTCGTCCAGATAGGCCATCAAATCTGCGTAAAACTTCTCCTTGGCTGGAAACTTGATGGGGTGGTCGCGGCTCTCGCCTTGGGGGAAATAACCGTTGAGAACAGTGAGCTTTTGCCCATTAATTGTGAACTGGCCGGTAATCATGCGGCGCTGGGCGTCTTCGTCATCTCCAGGGTAGCCTTTAGTAACCTGATCTGGCTCCATGCGTGACAATAAGGCAACACCGTAGTGGGTTTTCTGGCCGTGGAAATGCACGTGGTAGCCCAGTTCACGAATGGCCTCAACCGGGAATTCTTCATCTCTTACCTTGGTTTCCTGAAGGCCGATAAAGTCGGGGTTATGGCTTTCAATCAGCGCTTCAAGCTGGTGCAGGCGGGTACGTATACTGTTGACGTTAAAAGACACAAACATCATGACTAAAAACTCTCCGGCGTTGGTTGCCGCAGGAGTTTACCACATTGAAACCGCTGAGCTGCGTCCCTGGAGACGGCAGTTTCAGGGAATGAGGTCACATTCCGGATAGTTGTTCACTTCATAATGGATGGTCGCAGTGTGGTTTTGGTCAGCGTTCTCGCGCACGTTGGTAAGGCCCGAGTAGGCTGTGAGAGCGCCTTTGTTGTTGTAGCCAAGAACAATAGGATCCACCAGGAATTTCAGAACAAGGCTTTCCGGGCGGATTTGCACCAGATGATCGGCCTCTATTGAAAGGTTTTGAGCAGGCTCCAGTATAAAGGCGTAATCCGTTCCACGGGTGGGTGCCAAGAACCGGAATTTTACGGATTCACCAGTGGTAAGCTTATGCCAGTTCTGGCGTACCAGGTTGTCAAAGCCGGCATCCACCACCAGATCGTTCGAACCCCCTAAATTGGACTGTTTGATTTCTCCCCCGGGCTGCTGCCACACAATCGCCGCAGAATCTGAAGCCGGGTAGGTAATTTCAAGCGACTCTTTAAAGTCTGGCTGTTGATATTTCACCACTGGGCGCAAAAGAGAAGAGCGGTAATCGAGGCGCTTTTCAGCGAAAGGGTGGCGATTACTTTCAGCTCGGCGGATATAGACAACCCTATGCTCCAGAGGCTGGAACACTCCGGCTTTACAAGAACCTTCAATGCGGTGCCGTTCCTCATATAGCGCTTCTCCAGTGCTGGATTCCGCCTGCCCGGTAAACTCAAACAGACCAGCAGATGCTGGTGCTGCCAAGGCGGCCAGAACAATCGCAGCAGCAACAGTTGTTCCTGTCCGAGTCATCTACACAAGCTCCGGGTAGAGTGACTTGCGAATGAACAGTAACAACGGAAACACTACAAACCAGCCCAGAGCCAAGGCTGCCAGGGAGAGCGGCAAGTCCGGAAGGGCTACATTTCCCAGTTTACTTGCCGACCAATAGGCGAGTGGACCTGCAATGGGCGCAAACACAAAGGCCAGCCAGATTTTGCGGCTAATCCAATTCAGGGAATGGCTGAGGGTGGTCATGAAGATTGCCCAGATAGCCACCAGCCACACAGGTGTAATCAGGTGTTCATCGCCTGTGTTGCCATCACTCAGAATGCCGGCATTGAGCCAAAAGCCGTCAAGCAGGGAGCCTACAAGGACCCCTAGCCCGATAAACTGCAATTCCGTAAAGCGATGCTGGCTCACCAACACAAAATGGATAACCAGAAACGCCACGACCACCAAGGGTCCCATCAGATCGGGATACACAACACAGGTAAACCAACCGATCTGAAAGAGTATGAAGTTCAATATATTACGAGCAGCTTCTGAAGTAATCATACACTCAGTATGTTCTGCCGCTTATTGCCGGGCTTGGCGAAAACCAACTGTGATACTCCGATAGCCCGCTCGCTGAACCCTGCTTCGCAGTAGGCAAAGTAGAAGTGCCAGAGCTTGCGGAAGGCCTGGTCGTAGCCCATGGCTTCGAGGGCGTCCCGGTTGGCCATAAAGCGGTCACACCAGTCCCGGAGCGTGCGAGCATAATGAAAGCCGGTATCTTCCGAATGGGTGAGTACCAGGTTTGACTGATTGCGTACCGAATCCAGAATGGCACCGAAGGATGGAATAAAACTCCCGGGGAAAATAAAGCGCTGGATAAAGTCCACATTTTTCAGGGCGCGTTGGTAACGCTGTTCCGGCATGTTGATGGCCTGAATCAGGGCCAGGCCGTCTGGTTTCAGCAAGGCGTTTATCTTGCTGAAATAGCTGTCCAGAAACTGCGGTCCAACGGCCTCGATCATCTCGATGGAAACCAGCTTGTCGAATTGGCCTTCCAGGTCGCGATAATCATCGAAGAGCATGGTGATTTTGTCATCCAGGCCTTCGCTGCGTACCCGCGCTTGTGCCAGTTCCAGCTGTTCTTTGGAGATGGTTGTGGTGGTTACGTGACACCCGTAATGTTTGGCAGCATGAATGGCAAAGCCCCCCCAGCCGGTGCCTATCTCGATTACTCGGTCGCCGGGCTGCAAGTCCAGCTTCTTACAGATGGTGTCCAGCTTGTGAACGGCGGCTTCCTCCAGTGTCGATTCCTCACTGGGGTAAATCGCAGAGGAATACATCATGGTGGGGTCGAGAAAGGTTTCGAACAGATTGTTGCCCAGATCATAATGGGCACTGATGTTCTTTCTGGAGCCGTCTTTTGTATTGCGGTTCAGCCAATGCAAGCCCTTCAGAGCAGGCTTGGTAACCCAGCTGAATTTGTCTTCAAATTCGTTCATCCGGTCTATGTTGCGGGTAAAAAACCGGAGCAGGGCAACAAGATCCGGCGACGACCAGTCTCCCGCTACGTAGGCTTCAGCTGCGCCAACGCTGCCGCCAGTCAGCAGGTCTCGCCATGTGCTTTGGTCATGAATAATCAGCTCTACGGGCGGGTGCTCAGAGCTGCCATTGCCAAACACCAGGTCGTCCATGCCGGTTTCACGAACGGTGAGGGTGCCTGCTCCCAATTGCCGCAGTTGTTGGATAACCAGGCTGCGCGCTATGCGGCTAACCAGTGAAGAACTGCCCTGAGAGTTGGCGATGCTATTGGCCGAAGTATTCATGTTCTCCATGAGCTTACCTTTCCTCGAGTCTTGTTTGAGTCGCCTGTGCTGGTCACATCGACACCTTGATCGGTGTTCCCCAGCCTGTGGGCGGGGTCACTGTCAGCGAGTTTGTCCGGGTGGGTGTAGAAGGGCGCACCCTTGAATTTCAGCTTCAGCGCGTGCCAGTAAATACCGGCCGCAACCTTGAATGCTTCCACCGGGAAATGGCGCAGACTTTTATGAAGGGTTTTACGTGTGAGAGGGGCTCTCTGGACTACCAGGGTGGCATCAAAATGTTTTTTGCCTTCTTCCAGCACGTTCATGTGAATTCTAAGCTCCGGCCCACGAAAGCTGAATGTCCATTTGTAGTGTTGCGCCATGGCGTTGAAGGGAGACACATGAAAGCGCTTGGTGAACCCGAACTGTTCTGTGCGCCATCCGGCTGAATTCGCTTCGCTGCCAGTGGTTTCCAGACAATACACATGGCGCTCATGCCAGGGGGTATTGGTAATCTGCGCCATGATCACAGCAGGAACATCGCCGTTGGCGCCACTTTTGCCAGTGCGATAGCAAAAGTAAAAACTCACCGGGTTGAAAATATACCCGGCGTAGCGGGGGTGAGTAATCAACTCCACCGTCCCGTCAGGAAACCAGCCTGTTGCCGCTTTTACCTGATCCCGCACCGCTTCTGACAGGTCACCGGCCTCGGGCCGGAAATAGTCTTTGCGCTTCAGGGACATCCAGTTGAAACGCTCCAGTGAGAAAAAGGGGCTTACATTGGCAACCTGATGCCACTCATCGGTATCCAGCGCCAGCATGCCAGTGTGGTATTCAAACTCGTGCCGAACCGGATATAAGCGCCGGTGCCGTATTGAGCCTTGTAACCATTGGCTGGCCATAATCAGAGCTCCACTCCAAAATCACCCGTTACCCGCAGGGCGCTGCGCACGCCATCCTCATGGAAACCGTTGAACCAGTATGCGCCGCAATAATGGGTGCGGTTTTTATTGCCAATATCTGCATACCGCTCCTGAGCTTGAACGGCTTCGAGGGTAAACACAGGGTGAGCATAGTTGAACCGTTTGATGACCTTATCCGGTGCGATGTCATGACTGCGGTTCAGGGTGACGCAGAAAACCTTCGGGGCCTGATGAAAATTCTGCAGAATGTTCATATTGTAGGTAACCGAAACCGGCTCGGTGCTGTGCTTTGGAATGTAGTAGTTCCAGGCGGCCCAGGCTCTTTGGTTGCTTGGGAGCACGCTGCTGTCAGTGTGCAGAACCACATCATTCTTTTGATAAGGAATGGCACCCAGAATGTCACGTTCCTGGTCGCTGGGGTCGGTCAGCATCTTGAGTGCCTGGTCGCTATGGCAGGCAAATATGACCTGATCGAACTCGTGGGCCTGCCCTTGTGCCGTTACCGTAACGCCGCTCTCATTTCTGCTTACAGCTTGTACCGGTGTATTCAGGCGAATGCAGTCACCAAGTCGATCCATCATTGCTTTCACATATTGGGCAGAACCACCGGAAATAACCCGCCAGGTAGGCCGGTCGTCAACGGAAAGCATGCCGTGGTTGTTGAAGAACTGGAGGAAAAAGCGGATCGGGAACTGCTCCAGCACAATTTCCGGCGCCGACCAGATAGCTGCACCCATGGGCACAATGTAGTAGTTCCGGAAGTATCGGGAGTAGCCGTTGCGGTTTAGATAGGCGCCCAGAGTTTCAGTGCTTTCGATATTTCCAGCCGCCATGTCGGCCCGGGTTTCTTTATTAAACCGGAGAATCTCCCGAACCATATTCAGGAATCGCAGATTGAACAGGTTTTTACGTTGGGCGAACAGCGTATTCAGGCTGGTACCATTGTACTGCAGGCCCGTGGTGGTACTGTCTACGCTGAAGCTCATATCACTGACTTCGGAAGGTACTCCCAAGCGTTCCATCAGGCGCATGAAATTCGGGTAGGTCCAGTCATTGAACACAATAAAACCGGTATTAACCGGCCAGGTTCGCCCGTCTGCTTCCACATATTCAGTGTTGGTGTGGCCACCCGCGTAATCGTTGGCTTCAAAGATTTCTACATCGTGTTTTCCTGCCAGAAGCCAAGCAGCCGTGAGGCCAGATACTCCGGCACCGATAACGGCAATTCGCTGACGTTCGTTATTCATCAATTGGTTTCCTGTTCGCTGGAGCTTTTGCGGGCCATGGAAGCGGCTATGCGGTCAATCAGTGACTGGGGCAGAGCACCCAGACATTTCAAAATCCATGTAAAGCGCTTGGGGAAAGCGATTTCGTTATGGCCCTTGGCAAGGCCGCTCACAATCCGTTCTGCGGCCTCTTCGGCAGTGACGAGAAAGGGCATAGGAAAATCGTTGCGGTCGGTCAGGGGCGTTTTTACAAACCCCGGAGATACCAGCACCACATCAATTCCTTCTGCGGCAAGATCCGCTCGCAGGCTCTGGGTGAAGTACGCCAAGGCAGCCTTGGATGCGCCATAGCCTTCTGCCCGGGTGAATGGAAACCACCAGGCAGAAGAACCCACAATAACCAGGGTGGCTGGCAAGTTTTTGGCGCGAGCACGGCGCAGTGCAGGCAAGGCAATGTCAACACAACGTGCGGTGCCGATCACATTGGTTTCGATATTATGGGCGATCACATCGCTGTTGTAGTCGGCGACATCGAGGTATTCACAAGTGCCGGCATTGAGTATGGCCATATTCAGATCGCCAAAGGATTCCAGCGCTGGCGCTATGGCTTGCAGATCCTCTTTGCGGGTTGTGTCTGCCACTGCCGGAGAAATTCGCTCTTCGGCAAGTGTTTGAAGTTGTTCCAGAGGCTCGGCACGGCGCCCGGTAACAATCAATCGGTGCCCGCCGCGCACAAGGGCCCGGGTTACAGACTCCCCAATCCCGGAGCTGGCACCCGTAATCCATATGTTCGATACGGTTTTAAGGCGATCACTCATCCCGCGTAACCCTTCACCCAGCGAATAACCCCGCCGATCACCGGCAGGTTTTCGTACAGAAGCTGCCCGGCATCGAAATAATCCCGGTGATAACAGATCTTTCCGCCTTTCACGGCCACATGGCTGATGCCTGCAACCTGTATCTCCCGGTCGTTGCGAATGCGTTTGTGGCGTAAATGCATTACCCAGGGAATGGTGGCAGAGCTGTCCTGAACCAGGGCATCTTCAAAGACAAATTGGCAGGAGATTACGTTGGAATAGGCGCCGGCGAAGTAATGAGTTAATGCATCAAGGCCTTCGACAGCGCCAAGCGGGTCCTGAAACTGTATGTCCTCGCTGTACACAGCAGGCAACTTGTGCAGGTTACCTTTGTCCAGTTGGTTGAACAAAACCCTGAACGCTTCCAGTGTTGCGGGCATGGCTGGGTTGGGACAGCCAACTTCGATTTTCATTTCTGCACCTTTCTGATTTGGTCACGCTGGCGGGTTTCTTCCCGGATATGCTTGGGTATCGGGTTCAAATCCCAAATGATGCCCAGTTTCGATAAAGCCCAAAGCCCATACCAGGTCACATCGATTTCGTACCAGCGGAATCCTTGGCGGACGGATTGAGGCCAACGATGGTGGTTGTTGTGCCAGCCTTCACCAAGAGTGAGCAGCGCCAGCCAGAAGTTGTTGCGGCTGTCGTCTGATGTTTCAAAGCGGCGTTTGCCCCACACATGGGAGAGGGAGTTGATGGAAACCGTTGCGTGGAACAGCGCCACTGTGGAAATGAAGAATCCCCAAACCAGCAGCTGCAGACCATTAGTGCCAAGCTCCGGTGCCCAGGCAGCTAGCGCTTCACCTAGCCCGTAAATCAAAAGTGCAGACGCAGCTGGCACCAGCGCATCAAAACGGTTGAGAAGTTTGAGTTCAGGGAATTTCAGCCAGTCGCGTATGCGCTTTTCATCGGTTATAAAGCCTGCATCACAGGTAAACCATCCCATATGGGCCCACCAGAAACCGCCGTGATGAGGGGAGTGCAGATCTTGTTCCCGGTCAGAATGCTGGTGGTGGTGCCGGTGATGCGCTGCCCACCAAAGGGGCCCTCGCTGAGCTGCACTGGCGCCGAGCACGCCAAAAACGAATTGTGCAGCGCGACTGGTTTTAAAGGTCTTGTGTGCAAAGTACCGATGATAAAATCCCGTAATGGCGAACATTCTTAGCCAGAAAAACACCAGGGCAAAACCGGCCGCAAACACGCTTACGCCGGTATAGAAAGCTAGCAAACAGGCCATGTGCAAAGCCAGAAATGGTATAACGCGCACAACGTTGAAGGCGCGGGAGTTGGCATCTATGTGATCCGATCCGGCATCGGAATCGAACCATCTTTGAATATTGAAGAAAAAGTGTTGCATTCGGGTCATACCCTGATTGCCCTTTTGCTCTGAATGGAACCTGTACAGCGAGGTGTTCGGAAACCCCTGGCCCTGTCGCTTGCTCGTTTGTACGCTCTGACCACTGTAATTGGATGCACCCTAAGCCATGTTTAATCAGACGATTTCTGAAAATGATATACGCCGTATCGCGATAGTTGGTTCAGGCCTTGCCGGTTTAACTGCCGCCATCAAACTGAAACAGAAGGGCCACGACGTAACAGTGTTTGAAAAAAGCCGAGGCCCCGGCGGCAGGCTCGCAGCAAAACGGGTTGCTGGTGGTTCCGCAGATGTTGGTGCCCAATACTTCACTGCCCGCAATCCCGACTTTGTGCCATTTCTGACAGAGTTTGCCGGGAAGAATAGCTTTAGTACGTGGAAGGGCCACCTGGGGTTTCAGGACAAGCAAGGCCAGTGGCAGGGGTTTCCTGAGGAACCCCGCTATGTTGGAACACCCAGGATGACTGCTATTTCCCGTGCAATGGCGGCCCATGTAAACGTGGTGGCGGAAACCCGCATTGAGCAACTTACCCGCAACAAGGGGGGGTGGTTACTTTGGGATACCAGTGGAGAGCAGGTGGGCCAATTCGATCAGGTTATTATCACAGCGCCGCCGGCCCAGGCCAGAGATTTGCTGGCGCACAGTGATTTGTCGGAACTGGCCGCACAGCTTGATGATGCAGTAAGCCGGGTTTTACCCTGCTGGGCTGTGGCCGCCAGGTTTGAGGAGAATCCATGGCCGCGCCACGTTGGCATGAGGTGTGATCACCCCGTGCTCTACTGGGTGGCTAATAACTCCACCAAACCTGGGCGTGAAAATACCGATTCCCAAGATAAAGGCGTGTGGTGGGTGTTGCATGCAAACGCAGACTGGACGGAACAGAATGTTGATGCAACGCCCGAGCAGGTAACGGCAGACCTGATCGCAGCCTTCCGAGAGCTAACCGGAACAGACACAAAGGTGACCGATTCAGTGGCTCATCGCTGGCTGTATGCTCGCTCGGAAGGTGGCGCCAACCCGGGCCACCTTTGGTTTGAAGAGCAGGGTATCGGCCTTGCGGGCGATTGGCTCTGCGGTGGCAGGGTTGAAGGCGCTTTCGACAGCGCCTCTGGTTTGGTATCTGCCTGCTCGGCAAAGTCAGTTAGCCGGTGACCCCTTTTGCGGCATCTACGGTGGAGTCTGGGCGGGTGTAAAAGTGGGTGATGGTTCCGTCGCTGAACTTGCTGAAAAAGGCACTGACATCGGTGATTTTTTTCAGCGAGCGGGTACGGTTCACCGGGTCCCGCACCAGCACCTTTATGCCGTTGAAGTTGTCCTGAATGTTGGAAAAACGAGCCCGCATGGAGCAAGTCACTACGTGGGCCGGATTCAATTCCATAGCTTCGGCCAGCCAGGCGCTGTGGCTTGCAATGCCGCCGGCTGACAGATCTTCCCGGGTATCCAGGTGGTTCAGCTTTACCCGGTTGACGATGCAGAAGGAAAAACTGTCGGGGCGCTGGCGGGCAACCTTCCGAAAAGCTTCCCAAAAGAAGTTGTCAGTGAGTTCTGCAAAGTACCGCATGTTGCTCAGGCAGGTATCAACCCACTCAAAGCTCTCTGCATCCTCCAGAACTTCGTTGATGGCCTCACGCAGCAGCCAGTCGAATCCCAGCGCTGTTTTGTGGGCGTATACCTTGCGGTACATCTGATAGCGGCTGTATACAAAGTCTTCCAGCGCTCCCAGACCTTTCTGGGTAATTGCCAGCCCCAACCAGGGTTCTGATTCATCCCAACCGATACGCAGGTTGCTGAGCAGATGGTCGAGATTAAATCCGCCAATGGTCACAGAAGAGTGAAACCCGTCGCGCAGCATGTAATCTGCGCGATCGGCATCAATCTCCCCGGATACGATGGATGAAAGCAGGCCAAGCACCAGCTGTGGAATATTCTCGCTGATCAGGGACCCAGCTTCTGAATCTTCTCCTGCAATAAAACCCCAAAAGGTTCGGGCATGGCGGCAGAAGGTCTCGCTGGGCGTTACCTCGGTGGTTTCCATAATGCCGATAACATCTTCGGCATGGAGGCCAGCGCTTTCCAAATCAACCGCTTCAAGCACATCGTGTGCTACCCGCACGGAATAGTGCTCATGTTCCAGCTCTTCCGGCTCGGCGCGGTGATAGGCAGAGTAATCAACACCTTCCCAGAGGTCGGCAAAGCGACCAGGGCGGCTCATCAGATCACGAATCCGCTGTGCCTTGGTGAACTGGTGCGAAAAGCTTGAGTGCCCGCTGTCATGAAGCAGGCAGCCCATGCGAATGGTTTTTGCCAGGTAATCAATGGCGTCCAGTTGACTCAAGCTGAGGTCGGTCTGGTTGCTAAGTTGGCGCTCGCGCAGGTAGGCGTCAATCATTGAGCGGAACATGCGTGTGCCAACGTGCATCACGCCAATGCTGTGCAGAAACCGGGAGTGTGTTGCGCCGGGGAATACCAGGCTGAGAATATCGTTTTGGCAAATGTTTCGAAGGCGCTGAAACAGAGGGTGGTCAATCACCTGCACCTCATGACGGTATAGCGGAATGGCACCGTGAACCGGATCCATAATCAACTTGTCATAAGCGCCTAACAGGTCATTTACCGCACTTCTCATTCGCAGGAATCTCCGGGTTTCGTGAAACTGGCCTTGTTATATCACAGGGGCGTGCCAAAATAGGTTTTGAAAAGCCGATTTTCGTTTATCGCTAGTAGTTTAGGGCAGCAGCCATGACCTCGCGCACCGGGCGCCTACTCATTCGAATACTGATCATTGATGCAGACGAGAAGACTCGTGCCGAACTTGCGCGCTACCTTGAAACCAGGGGCTTTTACGTGTCGGGATATCATGATCTGGCCACAGCAAGTGCGGTCATTGAAGATAGCATGCCCGATGTTATCTTTGCAGACCTCATGCCCCCTCAGATCGAGAGCCTGGCAGATCAGCTGGACGAAGCTGAATCACCAACGCCCATCGTTGCATTCTCAGCCACTGAATCGAGTAAACAGGTCGTAGACGCGCTTCGTGCCGGCGCATCGGATTTTGTCCTCAAGCCGTTTGCTAAAGATAAAAAGTCCCTGAGCGATGTGATTCGCAAGTTGCTCGACCGTGTAAGGTTGAGTCGGCTTAATCAGTTGTATCGTCAGGAGCTGGAAGACGCCAACCGCGACCTGAGGGATGGCATTGCAGAATTGCGAGCCGATCAAAGGGCAGGACGCAAGGTTCAAATGCGCATGTTGCCGGAGAAAGAGCAGTTTACCGGTGGCCTGTACGTCGACCATCTAATTAAACCCTCTCTTTATCTTAGTGGCGACTTTCTCGACTACTTCCCCCTCAGTGAAGACAAGACACTGGTCTATATTGCCGATGTGTCCGGCCATGGTGCCAGCTCCGCATTCGTGACCGTGCTGCTGAAAAACCTGAGTAACCGTTTGCAGCGCAACCTTCGTCGTGGCTCTACTGACGACATTCTTTACCCTGACCGCTTTCTGCAGCGAATTAACTCTGAACTGCTCGATACCGGCCTGGGAAAACACGTTACGATGTTTGTTGGTATCATATCCCTTAGCGAGCGTAAGTTAAGATATTCAGTGGGAGCCCATTTCCCGATGCCGGTGCTCTCATTTGAAGGCGGGGAAACGGCATTTCTGGAAGGTAGCGGCCTTCCAATAGGGCTCTTCGAAAACCCTGAGTGGGAAGTGTATGACGTTGCTCTGGACAAACCTTTCCACCTGATTCTGTTTTCAGATGGGATTCTTGAAGTCATCCAGCAAAAGAGTCTGGATGAAAAGGAGCAGAGACTACTTGAACTCGTATCTGGAGGTCGTCACACTGTCGCATCTCTAAACGAGGCTCTCAAGCTCGATGAGATCACGGAGTTGCCGGACGATATCGGTATAGTGACGGTTACTGATACGGTTAAAGTGTCAGACAACACATCGTTGAAATAGTGGCAGTGTGAGAGACATGGCTGGTTACAAGATCCTGCAGGCTGAAAAACAGGGCATTTATGTCCTTAAGTTTATTGGAGAAATCCGGCTGAACCTTTGTTGCACGCTGGATAATCTGGTTGATTCCATTACTCTGGATCCGCACTTCAAAACCGTGGTGATTGATCTCACGGAAACTGAAATTATTGACAGCACCACCCTCGGCCTCCTCGCCAAAATTGCGATGGCCGCCCAAAAGCAAAGCCAATTCTTACCTACGCTTATTACAACCAACCCGGATATTACCCGTATTATCACCTCCATGGGCTTTGATAAGATCTTTATTATCGTCCGTGAGCCTGCCTCCCGCATCGAAGAACTCGAAGAAATACCTGTATTGAGAGCGAGCGAGCAGGACGTGCGTGACAGGGTATTGGCCGCTCATAAAGTTCTTATGGGGCTGAACAGCCAAAATCGGGAAGAGTTCAAGAATCTTGTTCGCGCTCTGGAGTGCGAAGAACCCAGCTGAGCCGCTGTGTTTGCCTCATCAGGGCCCCAACGGATTCGAACCTGATTCAAAACAGACGGACTAACTATGCCTGAACAAAACGAGCCTCTAAAACATGGGGCTGAAGAGCCGGTGCACGATGTAGCGGTTCTCGGAGGAGGCAGCTTTGGCTCTGCCCTGGCAAAAGTACTCGGTGAAAATGGTCACCGGGTGCACTTCTGGATGCGTGATGAGGCCCAGGCTGAAGAAATCCGCACAACCGGCATCAACAGCCGTTACATGCCAGATGTTGTAATTGAAGGCGATATACTGCCAACCACGGACCTGGGCAGCGCTGTAAACAAGGCGGAAATCGTATTTGTCGCCATCCCTAGCAAGGCATTCCGTGCCGTAATCAAAGAAAACAGCGGCAACTTTCCCCAAGGGCAGATTGTTGTAAGCCTGACCAAGGGCATAGAAGCCAATGGCTTCAAGCTCATGAGCGAAATTCTCCAGGAAGAGATCCCTCAGTGTCGCATTGGGGTTCTGAGCGGCCCGAACCTGGCGAACGAAATTGCAAACCGGGAGCTTACCGCCACGGTGATTGCAGCCAAAGATCCCCAGGTAAGAAGCAGGGTTCAGGATCTTCTGGGGTGTGAGTACTTCCGTGTGTATGCCAACGTGGATATCTATGGCGTGGAACTAGCGGGCGCGCTCAAGAATATCTACGCCATTGTTTCTGGTTTGGCCTCCGCCTTGAATATGGGCGAAAACGCCAAGGCCATGCTGATTACCCGCGGGCTTGCGGAAATGAGCCGCTTTGCTGTCAGCCTTGGAGCAAACCCGATGACCTTTATGGGGCTTGCGGGCGTAGGTGATCTGATTGCTACCTGCACTTCTTCAAAAAGCAGAAATTTCCGGGTTGGCCATGCTGTAGGCCAGGGTAAGAAGCTGGATGATGCAGTGGCTGAGCTAGGTCAGGTAGCGGAAGGCATTTACACCCTGGAGCTGGTGAAAGAAAAGGCTGAAGAGCTAGGGATCTACATGCCCTTGGTTCGCGGGCTTTTTGAGATTTTGTACGGAGACGCTCCCATCAGTGCCGTGATCAACAAACTGATGATGTCTGTGCAGAACTCCGACGTGGAGTTCATACTGCCGAGAACAGTCGCAGAATAAAAAGTAAAGGGTAATGCGGGAGCCACTATTGGAGGTTAACTGTGCATCTGCTCATTATGCGTCATGGCGAGGCTGGCTGGCATTCGCTTGATCAGGAACGAACACTCACCGAAATGGGCCGCAAGCAGGTTGCGCAGTGCGCCAGGCAGATCGCCGCATCGCCTTGGCGCCCTGAAGTTATCTGGAGCAGTCCCTACATACGTGCACGGCAAACAGCGGCCATTGTGTCAGAAATCCTGAACTGCCCCGTGGAAGAGAAAGACTTCATTACGCCGGATGACGACCCCGGCGTTTGCCTGAACGCCCTGCTTGAAAGCAAACACTCGCCATTAATGCTGGTATCGCATATGCCTCTGGTAGGTGCCTTGTCCACATTGCTGGTTGATGGGCACCGTCGGGGCATTCCCTTTATGACGTCGCAAGCCGTGGTTCTTGATATGCCCGTTATAGGCCCTGGCTGCGCAGACTTGAAAACCCAGTTTTTGCCCTGATTGAATTATGATCAGGGTCATTTCTATTGTTTGAGTACAGACTATGTACAGCTTTCCTATTGATTATGTTGAACCCGTTTTCAGGCCGCCCAGTGAAGCAAAATCGCTGATTCTGCCGGTTACCAACGGATGCTCGTGGAATAAATGTACCTTCTGTGAAATGTACACTCAGCCACAGAAAAAATTCCGTGCCCGTAAGCCGGAGGATGTCCGCAAGGATATTGAAAATGCAGCCAAAAGCCTGGGCGGCGTAAAGCGGGTGTTTCTGGCGGATGGTGACGCCATGGTGCTGCCAACCCGCCGGTTGCTGGAGATACTGGGGGAGTTGAATTCAGCGTTCCCGGAATTGCAGCGGGTGTCCAGCTACTGCCTACCCAGAAACCTTGCCAAAAAAACTGTAGAAGAGCTCAAACAGCTGCGTGAAGCGGGCCTGAAAATCCTTTATGTAGGCATGGAATCCGGTGACGACGAAGTGCTGCGTCGCATCAATAAAGGGGAGACCTGGGAATCAACGCGCTCTGCCTTGGAGAAAATTCGCGAAGCGGGGCTAACCAGCTCTGTGATGGTGTTGAATGGTTTAGGCGGCGAAACTCTTTCCCGCCAACATGCCATCAATACCGCAACCCTCTGTAATGAAACCCAACCCGATTACCTGTCTACCCTGGTAGTCAGTTTTCCCCAGGGCGAAGAACGTTTCCGGGAAGGGTTTGGTGTGGATTTTGTACCGTTATCCCAACGAGGCCTGTTTGAGGAGATTAAAACCTTCCTTGAGCACCTTGAGCTTGAGCAAACCATATTCAGAAGCGACCATGCCTCGAATTACCTGATCCTCAAAGGGACCCTGGGGCGAGATAAGCAGACCTTGCTGGATCAGGTTAACCTGGCCATCACCAGCCCGGGGGCTGTGCCGCTCAGGGCCGAGTGGCAGCGTGGGTTGTAAATTAGCGGTTAACGGAGCAGAGATATGAGCCAAAGCCCGGACAATCTAGTTGAACAAGTGCAGAAAACTGGAAAAAACCTCAGCAACCCACCGCTGGATAAATGGCACCCGGAGCTTTCCGGAGACATGGATCTGCGCGTGAGCCGTGATGGCGAATGGATTCATAAGGGTGAGCCAATCGGCCGGGAAGCCATCGTCAAGCTATTCTCAACCATACTCCGCCGTGAAGAAGACGATCACTATTATCTGGTAACGCCCGTAGAGAAATGGCGGATTCAGGTTGAGGATACGCCTTTGCTTGCTCACTCACTTATGGTTGAGGGAAGCGGCAAACAGCAAATCATAAAGATAACCACCAACGTGGGCGAAACCATTGAGGTTGGCGAGGATCACCCTCTGGAAGTCGGCAGCTATGAGGATTCGGATCAACCCCGTCCCATAGTGCGGGTTCGCCACGGTGTCGATGCTCGCCTTGTAACCGCAGCTTACTATGATCTGGCGGAGCACGTTGTGGAGCAAACCGTCGACGGAAAGCCGGTGCTGGGCGTATTCAGCCACGGAAATTTCTACAAAATCGGGCAGGGCGGTTGAAAAGCCGAGCGGCGCCCCCAAAAATGACGGTGGAAAACGCACTCTGTCACTTGTTAAACTGTGTTTTCACTCTTGTTACGAGCCTGGCTCTCAAACGAGGCCCGGTGGTCGTTAGTCCCTCTGTTCAGTCTGGCTGTTCATGATTACTTTCGATTACCCTTAATCAATCAAACAGTCATTGCGACACTCAAGGAGATCACATGGCCCAACCTCGCGTTGTTACCATCCACTACACGCTCACCAACAACCAGGGAGAAGAGCTGGACTCCTCCCGTGGCGAAGGTCGCGAGCCTCTGTCTTATCTGGAAGGTGCACAAAACATTATCGGTGGGCTCGAAAGTGCTCTGACCGAAAAGAACGCAGGCGACCAGGTTAAGGTTTCTGTTGAGCCTGCGGAAGGCTACGGCGAAATCAACGAAGAGCTGGTTCAGCCAGTTCCACGTACCGCGTTTGAAGGTGTAGACACCATCGAACCAGGTATGCAGTTCCAGGCACAGACCCCGGGCGGCCCCCAGGTTGTACGTGTTGTGGAAGTGAGCGAAGAGACCGTCACCATCGACGCGAACCACCCGCTTGCCGGCGAGACTCTGCACTTTGATGTTGAAGTCATCGAAGCGCGTGACGCCACGGAAGAAGAGCAGGAACACGGCCACGCTCACTAAGAGTGTAAGGACGGTTTCTGAAGAAGGGCTCCTGAGGGGGCCCTTTTTTTGTGCTCCTGTAAAGCAGTCATAAAAAAACGGAGATGCGGTTTCAATCGCAACTCCGTTCTTTTAAAGCACCGGGTAAATCGGTGCTTCAGGCTACCAGGCCAACTTACATGTTGGGATAGTTTGGCCCGCCGCCGCCTTCTGGCGTTACCCAGGTGATGTTCTGCGAAGGGTCCTTGATATCACAGGTCTTGCAGTGAACACAGTTCTGAGAGTTGATCTGGAAGCGTTTACCGCTGCCATCATCCTTTTCAACCACCTCGTAAACCCCTGCAGGGCAGTAGCGCTGAGCAGGCTCATCGTACTTGGGCAAGTTTACGTTGATGGGGATATCAGGATCGGTCAACTTCAAGTGAACCGGCTGGTTTTCCGCATGGTTGGTGTTGGAAATAAACACCGACGTAAGGCGGTCAAAGGTCAGCTTGTTATCCGGCTTGGGATAGGCGATCTTTTTGCACTCGGCTGCGGGCTTCATCGCAGCGTAGTCTGGCGTCAAATCACGTAGTGTGAAAGGCAGGCTTCTGCGCAGAATGTTCTGCTCAAAGAATGCAATTGCGCCACCAATGAAGTTACCGAACTTGTGCATTGCCGGGCCGAAGTTGCGCTCATCGTACAGCTCTTTATACAGCCAGCTCTTTTCAAAACGGTCTGCAAAGCTGGTAATTTCTTCACCAGTTTGGCCATTTTTGAGTGCTTCGAATACTGCTTCAGCGCCCAAAAGACCTGATTTCATCGCAGTATGAGATCCTTTGATCTTGGAGCTGTTCAGAGTGCCTGCGTCGCAACCCAGTATCAGGCCGCCAGGGAAGCTCATCTTGGGCAGAGCGTTGTATCCACCCTTGGTTAGAGCGCGAGCGCCATAAGACACGCGCTTGCCGCCTTCAAGATACTTTCGGAATTCTGGGTGGAGCTTGAGGCGTTGGAATTCTTCAAACGGGCTCAAATGCGGGTTGCTGTAGGAAAGGTCTGCAATCAACCCGACATATACCTGGCCGTTCTCCAGGTGATACAGGAAACTACCACCCGTAGAGCCGCTTTCCGTCAAAGGCCAACCGGTTGTGTGCACAACAAGGCCTGGCTCATGCCTGGCTGGGTCAATGTCCCAAAGCTCTTTAATACCGATGCCGTAGTGCTGGGGGTCTTTGCCCTCATCGAGGTTGAAATCTTTAATCAGGCGCTTGCCCAGGTGTCCACGGCAGCCTTCGGTAAACAGAGTGTACTTGGCACGCAGTTCCATGCCCGGCATGTAGCCTTCCTTTTCCGAGCCATCGGCTGCAACGCCCATGTCACCGGTGATAATCCCCTTAACCTGGCCGTCTTCTATAATCGTCTCAGCTGCAGCAAACCCCGGGTAAACTTCTACGCCCAGTGCCTCTGCCTGCTCGCCAAGCCAGCGGCACAGGTTACCAAGGCTGATAATGTAGTTGCCGTGGTTGTGCATGTTCTTCGGTACGAAGGCGTTTGGTATCTTGGTTCCCTTGTCCTGGTTTTTCAGCAGGAAAATATCGTCACGGGTAACCGGAGTGTTCAGTGGGGCGCCTTTCTCTTTCCAGTCGGGAAAGAGTTCGTTGAGGGCGGTAGGTTCAAATACCGTACCGGCCAGAATGTGCGCGCCGATCTCTGAACCTTTTTCTACTACGCATACCGTCAGTTCTTCGCCGGACTCTTGTGCCAGCTGCATCACTCGGCAAGCTGCCGACAAGCCAGCAGGGCCGCCGCCGACGATAAGAACATCAAATTCCATCGATTCGCGTTCCACGTTGGTCTCCTCAAACATCTTTAATGGATATTGTATGCCCGCAGGCTTTTTTAAAATTCTGGGGCGCCATCATACCGGTAAATGTTTGCCCAGACGACTACCCGCAGGCGAATACTCAGCCTTTATACGCTTAAAGGATAACGTATTTGAAGATTCAAACAAACGTTTGTTTGAATTATAAGCAAAGGTTTGGCATTGTAGATTTGTGCTGTAATTCAGTGCGCTGAGCCGCCTGTAGCGTGTGTTTCTGCCCTTAGCAGTAGGTGCGGTACCGGTAAATTGGCCAAGAAAACACATGTGGCGCGTCTAACTGGACTATTGACCCATTTAATCTTTGCCTTCAGTATTAGTCCGCCGTGACGGATGGCCCCAGTGCGAGGCCGCTGTTTGAAACGTTCGGTCTGTATACCTTTTATACTGGTATTCTGCCGAGACGCAGCAATCGAGAATGCTCTGTCACCCGCCCATACAGGGCCTGTCTTAGAGTATTTTTGGTTGAGAGTCATTAACCCATCGTAGAAGAACGAGGAATCTATGAAGGTTCTGGTCGCTGTAAAACGAGTAATCGACTACAACGTAAAGGTACGCGTCAAGCCGGATAACACTGGTGTTGATCTCGCCAACGTCAAAATGGCAATGAACCCATTCTGCGAAATCGCTGTTGAAGAAGCGGTTCGTCTGAAAGAAAAGGGCATTGCAAACGAAATCGTCGTGGTTTCCATTGGTCCCAAGGCGTGTCAGGAGCAGATTCGTACTGCTTTGGCGCTGGGTGCAGACCGTGGTATCCACATTGAAGCCGATGAGGACGTTCAGTCCCTCGACGCCGCCAAATTGCTAAAGGCCGTGGTTGAGAAGGAAGAGCCAAAACTGGTTATTCTCGGCAAACAGTCCATCGATTCTGATAACAACCAGACCGGCCAGATGCTGGCTGCGCTGACTGGCATGGGCCAGGGCACCTTCGCGTCTGAAGTGGTTGTTGATGGCGAAAAAGTCAATGTTACCCGTGAGGTAGACGGTGGTCTGATGACCGTTTCCCTGAACCTGCCTGCGGTGGTAACCACCGACCTGCGTTTGAACGAGCCACGTTATGCGTCTCTGCCAAACATCATGAAAGCCAAGAAGAAGCCTCTCGATGTGATGAGCCCGGCCGATCTGGGTGTTGAGATTGCGGCGCGCCTGACCACGTTGAAAGTGGAAGCACCGGCTGCCCGTTCAGCAGGTATTAAAGTGGCCGACGTAGCCGAGCTGGTCGATAAACTGAAGAACGAAGCGAAGGTGATCTAAATGAGCATCCTTGTAATTGCTGAACACGACAACAGCAGCCTGAAGCAGGCGACTCTGAGCGTTGTAGCGGCTGCCAAGGCCATCGGTGGCGACATTGATGTATTGGTTGCCGGCGAAAACTGTGGCGCGGTTGCAGAAGCTGCCGCCAAGGCGGAAGGCGTTGCAAAGGTACTGGTTGCCGACAACGCAGCATACGGTCACTTCCTGGGTGAGAATCTGGGCGAGCTGGTTGCAGAAGTGGGTAAGGGCTACAGCCACATCCTGACTTCTGCCGGCACCACAGGCAAAGACTTCATGCCGCGCGTTGCAGCGCTGCTGGACGTTGCCCAGGTATCTGACATCATTCGCGTTGAATCCGCAGACACCTTCGTTCGTCCGATTTACGCCGGCAACGCCATCGCAACGGTCAAGACCAGCGATAGCATCAAGGTAATCACCGTGCGCCCGACAGGCTTTGATCCTGTAGCCGCTGAAGGTGGTTCTGCATCCGTTGAGCAGCTGGACGTTGTAAAAGACGCAGGCCTGTCTTCGTTTGTAGGCGAAGAGAAAGCCAAATCTGATCGTCCTGATCTGGCCAGTGCCGGTATTGTTATCTCCGGTGGTCGTGGCATGCAGAACGGCGACAACTTCAAAATGCTGGAGCAGGTGGCTGATCTGCTGGGCGCTGGTATGGGTGCATCCCGTGCTGCGGTTGACGCCGGTTTTGTACCGAACGACATGCAGGTAGGTCAGACCGGTAAGATTGTTGCGCCACAGCTGTACATCGCGGTGGGTATCTCCGGTGCTATCCAGCACTTGGCCGGTATGTCGGATTCCAAGGTGATCGTTGCGATCAACAAGGATGAAGAAGCACCTATCTTCCAGGTTGCCGATTACGGCCTGGTAGCGGATCTGTTTGAAGCAGTACCGCAACTTGAGGAAGAGCTGAAGAAGGTTCTGTAACCTTCTGCCAGCAAACGAAAAAGGCACCTTCGGGTGTCTTTTTTGTTGCAGAGCCATAAGTTGTAATCTTACCCTCGTAACCAGCCTTCCACTCCGGATGTCTATTAATGACCATCACCCCATTTGAAGCACTTGCTTGCCCAATCGACGGTTCTGTCCTGCAGCTAAAGGGTAGAAGTTGGCAGTGTGATGCTGGCCATAGTTTTGATATTGCGCGCCAGGGATACGTTCATTTGTTGCCCGTTCAGAACAAACGCTCCAAAGATCCTGGTGATAACAAGGAGATGGTTGCGGCACGCAAGAGATTTCTGGCGGCGGGATTTTATGAGCCTATTGCTGAAGCAGTTTTTCAGGCAGTGTTCCATGAAACTCACTGTGAGGCGGCTATGGCTTGTATGGATGCCGGGTGTGGGGAAGGGTACTACATGCGATATCTGGCAGAGAAAATGCCAGACGCTGCACGCCTTGCGATGCTGGGACTGGATATCTCAAAGTGGGCCATATTATCCGCAGCCAAGCAGGATAAAACGCCTGCATGGGTAGTTGGGAGTAACGCAAACTTGCCGGTACTGCCCGAAACACTCGATTGCATACTATGTTTGTTCGGCTTTCCGGTTTACAGGGAATTTGCCCGAGTGCTCAGACCTGGCGGGGAGATAGTACAGGTAGACGCAGGCCCGGATCACCTAATAGAGCTGCGAAACATTATCTATCCAGAGCTAAAAGAGCCTCGCCAGCCTCCAAGTGATGCGCCTGAAGGTTTCACAGCTGTGGATACGTCGGCCGTTCGTTTCAGCCTTACTCTTCCGGATAAACAGTCTGTTTCTGACTTACTGGCGATGACGCCACATTTGTATCGGGCTGGAGCGGAAGGTCTTGCGCGTGTGGCAGAGCTTGAGTCACTTACCGTTACTGTAGAGCCCACCGTAAAGCGCTTCAAAAAGAACTGATCTGCCTTGCGACCTATTCGTCGTTCTTTTTCTGCTCGGGGGTGCCCCTTCTCAATATCACTCGCCGCTCTGCTTTAGTGATAAACAGTGAGTCAGCAAGAATATGAATGGCTTTATTCGTGGTGCGCACCGCATGATAAACCTGCTTACTGGTGTGATCGTGGGTTTTGCGGGCTTTAAGGGCGCTTTCGCGGGCCTCGTCGTCTTTTGAAAGGCGCTCAACCAGGCTAAAAGTGGTGTTTGCGATGACTCTGTGCACCTTCTCAACAGCGCTCGCGCCACTGGATACCGTGTCCTCCAGAAGTTTTGCCCGGTTACGCACCTCATAGAGATCGAGGCGGCGCTTTTGAACAGCACTGTTGGTCTTTATGCGGTAGGAATTAAGCTTGCGTATGAGAGCTCTGGAGCCCCTGGCTTGCACGAAGCCATAGCCAAGAGCGCCAGATGCTACAACTAATAAAAGCAATGCCAAGGATAGCTGGACGGTCACTGTGCGAAACTCCTAGCGATACTCAATCTTCAGCTCCACGTCGATTTCACGCTCAACCATCTCTTGCTCCAGCTCTTTCATAACGCCCTGGTACACCATTTTTCGTACCATCACCGGGAGTTTATCCGCCAGAACCCGTGCAGAACGGGATTCACGCTTCGCCACAGTAATCGGGTTGAGCACTTTAAGCGTAAGGATCAAGTCTGGCTCTTTCCCAAGATCAGCTTCCGGGTCTGCTCGCATTGTTTCGGTGATCAGGTGTGACAGAATCTTGCGCTGCTCAATGAATTGCCAGCAAAGAAAACCACTGAATATGGCAAGAAGCAAACAAAGTATCAGGAGGAATATGGCCAATTGGAATCTCCAAAGGTGCATCTATTCGATATTCACCAGTGTGCCTTATACACCAAGCTGTGCGATTGGCCGTGACGACGTCACTAAAGCGCTCCCAGTGAAGTTAGAACGGCACCTCAAAGCTGCTAAGATCCTTCTATTGAATTTCGCTGTAAATAGTCAGAAAAACTCACACAATTCCGGCAAAAAGATCTCATAAAAAGGACAGGCAATGACCAAATCAGCAGAAACCACCTACGACCTGGTTGTGTTCGGTGCGACCAGTTTCGTCGGCCAGATACTTACGCAATACCTGTATGACACCTACGGCGTTGCTGGCGAGGTTAAGTGGGCCATTGCCGGGCGTTCAGAATCCAAGCTAAGCACGCTAAAGTCGGGTTTGGGAGCTGACGCAAGCGAACTTCCGGTGATTCTCGCAGATTCCACCGACGACGCTGCCTTGAAAGCTATGTGTGAACAAACCCGCGTGATCATTTCCACGGTAGGGCCTTACGCGCTGTACGGTGAGCCTCTGGTGAAAGCCTGTGTTGAGACAGGCACCGACTATTGCGATTTAACCGGTGAAGTTCAGTGGATTCGCCAGATGGTTGACCGCTATGAAGATCAGGCCAAGGCTTCCGGTGTACGAATTGTGCATTGCTGCGGGTTTGATTCCATTCCGTCGGATATGGGCGTCTGGTTCCTGCAACAACAGGCAGAAAAGACGTTTGGCGAGCCATGCCAAGACGTGCGCATGCGTGTGAAAGTAGCCAAAGGCGGGGTTTCCGGCGGTACGGTTGCTTCTATTATCAACGTAGCCAAAGAAGCTGCATCCGACTCGCAGCTGCGTAAGGAAATAGCCAATCCTTTCTCAATCAGCCCACCGGAGCATCGCTCAAAGGTGCGCCAGCCGGCACTGAAAGGTGCGGAATTCGATAAAACATTCAATGTGTGGCTGGCACCGTTTGTAATGGGTGCGATCAATACTCGTATTGTGCACCGCTCCAATGCCCTGCAAGACGCCCGTTATGGCAAAGAGTTCACCTACGATGAAGCCATCATGACGGGCACTGGCGCCAAGGGCCGTTTGGCGGCTTACGGTGTTACTGCGGCCCTGATGGGTTTCTTGACGGCGTCTGCTCTTAAACCAACCCGTTGGTTGATCGAGAAGTTCGTGCCTCAGCCTGGCGAAGGCCCGAGCCCGGAGGCTCAAAAGGCAGGATTCTATGATTTGCGATTTGTAGGGCGCACCCCGGATGGCAAAACCATGATCACCAAGGTGACTGGCGATGCTGACCCTGGCTACGGTTCTACCGGTAAAATGCTGGGCGAAGCCGGCATGTGCCTGGCATTCGATGTGCCTGCAGATAAGCAGGGTGGCTTCTGGACGCCCGCATCGATACTTGGCGACAACCTGCTGGGTCGTTTGACCAACAAAGCAGGGCTTACGTTTGAGGTAGTTGAAACCCGGTAAACGCTGGGGTTTAAACGCTTAGATGAATCACACGGTCGGTGCCCGGAAGGGCTTCCGGCCCGTGTGCCAAGCTAATTACAGTTCGTCCTTCCAGCCAGATATCCATTTGCTTGGTTATCTTCTCTCGTGTGGGTGCATCAACCCCGGTAAATGGCTCGTCCAGTATCAGCAAGGGGGCAGGGCTTAACAGCACTCGGGCAAGCACAACGCGACGCGCCTCACCACCGGAAAGCCGGCTTCCTGAACTCCCCAGCCAGGTATCAAGTTGATCCCGCTCTGAGCCGAATCGCTCTGCAAGGTCCACTACATCAAGAACTCTCCAAAGCTGTGCATCGCTTGTATCCGGAGCGCCCAGTAACAGGTTGGCTCGCAAGGTATCTTCAAACAACACGGTTTTTTGAGTGAGATAAGCACACGAAAGGCTTGAGCTGGCACCGCCTGAAGGAGCCAGAAGACCCGAGAACGTATCTGCAAGGGATGACTTGCCACTGCCTGAATGGCCAAGAATACCCACTCGCTCGCCGGTTGCTATCTGCAAATCAAAGTGGGTAAAAAGTGGTGCATGTTCGGGATACTTTACGGAGAGATCTTTGGCCAGCAGAGCGGTGCCTTCAGGTAGCTCAATGGTATTCGGCACATGCTCGATGTCTTTACTCCTGCAGTCCCGGTTCAAGCGTGCAGCAGAGGCCTGGGTAGCGCCCAGCTTGCCAAAGGCTTCCGGCAGCATGCTGTAAACTTCTGCCAGGCCGAGCAGGGCGATGGGCAGCAGAACCAGAATGGGCCCGGAAATAGCGCCAGCGCGGAACAACTCGAAGCCTGCCCAGAGTGCGAATACTGCAGAAAGATTAATCAGCAAGTTGGAGCCTGCCAGTTGCCAGCCGGTGCGGGAGTCGGCTTTCACCTGCTCCGTTGCCGTTTGGTGCGCCTGGCGCATAAGCCAGGCGCCGTGTTTGCCTACGCGGCCAGCTGCAGTAAGCTCCGCAAAACCTTCCAGGTGCTCTACAACCGCCATGCGAAGAGATTCCTGCTGATCACTCTGCCGAGCTGCAATCCTGGCTGTTCTTGCGTAAACACCGATTGTGGCGACTACAAAAGCGATGCCGAGTATCAGGGCGACGCCAGCGGCGATTCTCACATCAAACAGTATCCAAGCCAGTCCAAAAAGCAGTAGCGCTACAAACGCAGCCAAAGCCGTTGGTGCAATCAGGCGCAGGTACAGGGTGTCGAGAGCATCCACATCGCTGGTAAGTCGCGATAACCACTGGGCACCAGTCAGCTCCCGCCTCTGGCCTCGTCCGGCGGCGGCAAGCTTTCGGAACAGGGCGACGCGAATGTCCGTGAGCAGTAGCAGCACGGTGTCGTGGTTATAGAGCCGCTCCACGTAACGGGAAACCGTGCGGGATACTGCAAAAAACCGGATGCCACCACCTGGCACATACAGATTGATAGTGGCCGGTAAGCTGGCCGCGAGAAGAACGCCCACCAATGCAGTTTCAGTGATAAACCAGCCGGAAAGCGCCAGCAGACCAAGCCCGGAAAGCAGGGCGGCCAGCATCAGAAGGGCACCCACGAAGAGCCTGCCGGGGCGCTGATATATCAATGTTAGCCATGGCTTAAGTTCAGACATCTTTAACCTCGCCGCCAGACACCAGTAACACCCGATTGGCGAGAGCCAGCAGCGCCTGATGATGGGTGGAAAAGATCAGTGTCTTGCCGGCCTGAGCAAGCTTGTGAAGCGCCTCAAGAACAAACATCTCACTGTCGTTGTCGAGGCCGGCTGTGGGTTCATCCAGAAGAATTACGTCGTAATCCGCCACAAAAATTCGTGCCAGGCTCAGGCGCCGGGCCTGACCACCGGACAAGCCTTGGCCGTCTTCCGACACCTGACTGAAAATGCCGTCGTCTCGGCTGTCCAGCAAGGGGCCAAGGCCAACGTTTCTCAATGCTGTCTCGATAGCCACATCAGAAGCATCCGGACTGGTCAGCCGAAGGTTATCTGCCCAGGTGCCGTGCACAAGAAATCCGCTCTGGCCTAGCCAGCCAAAGGCAAAGCTGCCTGCTGGCATGCCAAACAGGTGAATATCGCCGCTGTCTGGCACCAAAAATCCTGCAAGAAGGTTCAGCAGTGTGGATTTACCACCCCCGGACGGGCCTATAAGGGCAATTACATCGCCTTTACCGATCACCAGCGATACATCCCTGAGAACCTTGTGATCTTCTCGAAAAGCCAGTGACACGGCGTTCAGTTCGATTGTCTCGTTGCCGGTAACAGGCTCGGGGGCTGAGGGCGTAGCTCTGAGGCTTTCTGTTTCCTCGCCCGAGGAAGAAACAACCGACCCGTCATCATTCAAACGGGCAAGAATCTCGGCACCAGCCCCAAGCGCAGCGGCCCGATCGTGGTAGTGCTGGGAGAGTATGCGCAATGGCTGAAAGAACTCCGGCGCCAATAACAAAATCAACAGCCCGGAGAACAGCGTTAAATCCGATGACGGCCCATAGGTTATGTAACCCAGAAGACCAAAACCGATATAGATAGCGATGACCGCTATGGCGACGGACGCGAAGAACTCGAGAACCGCTGAAGATAAAAACGCCACACGCAAAGTTTTCAGAGTGATTTTGCGGTACTGATCCGAACGCTGTTGAATCACTTCTGCAGCGCTTTCGGTTTGCCCGAACAATTGCAGAGTGGTTATGCCTCGAACCTTATCCAGAAACTGACCAGACAAACGGCTCACAGTCTCAAAATGCTGTTGGTTAAGCTTCTCCGCACCCATACCCACCAGTGCCATGAAGAATGGGATCAGTGGGGCTGACAGAAGCAGAAAAATCCCGGCAAGCCAGTCGAGATAGAACACCAACATCAGAATCAAAAGCGGAACGATCAGGGAAAGCGCCATTTGGGGAAGAAAGCGAGCGAAATAACCGTGCAAGGCATCAACGTGGTCAATCCACTCTCTTGCCAGGCTACCTGCAGAGGTTTGCCCCAATTCAAGTGGACCCATGCTGCACCAGTGCTGATGGATCTGACGCCGTGCAGTGCGGCGTACTTGTTCGCTGCATCGTGCCGCAAGGTGAGTTTGCACACCCTGGGCTACAGATCGGAAAACAATAGCCAGAACAAGGCCAAGAAAATAGGGCGCCAGCTCGGAGGTTGGCGCATGTTCGATAACACCAAGGTGAACAATGCGCGCCAGAAACACCATCTGCACGATGGTGGCGACGCCGGCCAGGGTACCTGCGGCAACCGTACCCTGAATCCAGCGCCGGTTGCCACTTGTAAGCCCTGAAAGCCAGCACCGTACTGCGCGCTGGTCAAGAGCCTGCTTTGTCACTTAGTGGTAACCCTCCCCAGCACGTACCTTGCCCCGGAAAACCCAATAGGTCCACGCCGTGTAGGTGAGTACAAATGGAATAACAATCAGCAAGCCGATCAAAAGGAACAGCTGCGAATCGTAAGCCGAGGCTGCATCCCACAGGGTGTAGTCAGGCGGAACCAGATACGGCCACCGGCTCACAATCAAACCCAGATAGGCTGTTATGAACAATCCCATAGTGGCCACGAAAGGCATGCCTTCAAACCGGTTACGCACCGACCGGAATATCTGGAAAGCGCACAGCAAAGTCAGTGCTGGCAGAATCCAGATAAGGCTAAGGTTGCTGAACCAGCGGTCGCGAACCATATCGTCTATAAACGGTGTCCACACACTGATAATGCCAAACACCACCAGCACAGCGGCTAACAGGGGCAGGGTGATTTTGTACGCCCACTCCTGCAACCGGCCTTCGGTTTTCATGATCAGCCATGTAGAGCCCAGCAACGCATAACCTGCGAGCAGCCCAAGGCCAGTCAATACGGTGAATGGGGTCAGCCAATCAAACGCACCGCCAGTGAACACGCCATTGGCGGTTTCGTAGCCCTGAATGTAAGTGCCTACAACCACGCCCTGGGCGAATGCGGCCACAGTCGAGCCACCGGCAAAGGCCCAGTTCCAAAGATAACGGGAGGTGCGCGCTTTGAAACGGAATTCAAAGGCAATGCCCCGGAAAATCAGACCGGCCAGCATCAGAAACACGCCAATGTACAAGGCCGGCAGCAATATGCTGTAAACCAGCGGGAATGCGCCCAGCAACCCGGCACCGCCGAGCACCAGCCAGGTTTCGTTGCCGTCCCATACCGGAGCAACCGAGTTCATCATCACGTCGCGATCCTGCTCTGTCGGGGCGAAGGGGAAGAGAATTCCCACGCCCAGATCGAAGCCGTCCATCAACACATACATAATGACGCCAAAACCGATGATAAATGCCCATACGAGTGCCAAATCAAGCAGTTCCATAATCAGTGTCCTCCCTGTTTGGTCGGCTGTTCTTTGGAGTCATGGAGTTCAAATGACGTGTGTGCAGCAGACATAGGCCGTTTAGCCCGTTCAGACTGGGTGTCTGGCTCGTGCTTATCGTTCTCCATACCTTCGTAAAGCACCCGCATGAGGTAATAAACGCCTGCCGTGAACACCAGGGCATACACAACCACGTAGCCAATCAAAGTAAACAGCGCCATACCGCCGGTGAGGGAGGGGGTGACTGACTCAGCTTGGGTCATCATTCCATAGACCAGCCATGGAGCCCGCCCAAACTCGGTTACAAACCAGCCCGTCAGAACGGCAATAAACGGTGCAACGCTCATGAACCGCATACCCTGAAGGAACCAGGGTGCCTGCCAATAGCGGCCACCTGCACGCAGAACGAGACCGGTAAGAGCAAAAAGAATCATCAACATTCCCAACCCAACCATAATCCGGAAGGACCAGAATACGATGGCAACCGGTGGCTGCTCTGCTACAGGAACATCTTTAAGGCCAGGAATCTCGCCGTCCCATTCGTGGGTAAGAATCAGGCTGGCAAGGCTGGGTACACCAATTTCATAATGGTTGGTTTGGTTTTCCTGATCAGGAATCGCGAACAACAACAGCGGAACGTTGCGGGAGGTTTCCCAGTTGCCTTCCATTGCCGCCACTTTTGTTGGCTGGTGCTCAAGGGTATTCAACCCGTGGAAATCGCCAACCACCAACTGCGCAGGTGCAAGAATTAGCAGCAACCACAGGCACATGGACAAGGCTTTGCGGTTTGCTTCCACCTCACGGCCTTTCAGCAGATACCATGCGCTGACACCGGCCACAACAAAGCCGCCAGTCAGGAACGAGGCGATAACCTTATGGGCAAAGCGGAACTGGAAGGAGGGGTTAAATATCGCCTCGCTCCAGGAAGTAACGTAGAAGATGCCATCTCGCAGCTCGGTTCCGGCAGGTGTTTGCATCCAGCTGTTAGCTGACAGAATCCAGAACGACGATATGAAGGTGCCCGTGGCGACCATAATTGCGGCAAACAGATGCGCACCGGGCGGAACGCGATCGCGCCCAAAGAGCAACACCCCAAGAAACGCCGCTTCAAGGAAGAAGGCCGTAATAACCTCATAGCTGAGCATGGGCCCAAGGAAGTTGGCAGAAGCCTGGGAGAAATTACTCCAGTTGGTACCAAACTGGAACGACATAACAATCCCGGATACCACACCCATTCCGAAGACCACTGCAAACACCGTGGTCCAGAATGAAGACAGCTTCAGCCATACCGGGTTCCTGGTTTTGTACGCAAGCCCTTCAAGTACGGCAATATAGGAAGCAAGCCCGATGGTGAACACCGGAAAAATGGCGTGAAATGACACGACAAAAGCGAACTGGATTCGCGATAGGATGAGAGGATCTAGTTCCATAGGAACCCCCGGTAAAGGTTAACGTCACAATAAGCGAGCACAGCGCACTCACTCCACAGCTGCCACAGCCTGAATTGTAATATTGTTTTTACCGGCAGTTAGAGAGCATGCTACTGGATATCGCTGCTAAACCGATAGGGCAGATTGTCGCACCCGTTGATTAAAAACAAGTATGGTGGAAAGCATGAGCTTTTACGAAGAACGCATCCTGCCGCATATTATCGACAAGGCCTGCTCCATGGGGCAGGTTATGAAACTGCGTAGCCAGCTAGTACCCCGGGCCAAAGGCCGTGTGCTGGAAGTAGGCATGGGATCGGGTATTAACCTGGAATTCTACAACCCGGACACCGTGGAAATGGTTTACGGCCTGGAGCCCTCCGAGGGCATGCGCCGCAAAGCCCAGCCAAATCTAAAGCGCACACCGATTCATGTGGAGTGGCTGGGCTTGCCGGGGGAGAAAATTCCGCTGCAAGATAACAGCGTGGATACCGTGCTGCTTACCTTCACTCTGTGCACCATTCCCGACTGGAACGCCGCGCTGCTGCAAATGAAGCGCGTGTTAAAGCCTGGGGGAGAACTCCTGTTCCTGGAGCACGGCGAGTCGCCCGATGACAGCACCCGCAAATGGCAAAACCGCATCAACCCAAGCTGGAAAAAATTGGCGGGTGGCTGCCACCTGAACCGCCATATCGCAGACCTGATCCGCCATGCCGGGTTTGAGCTTGAGGAACTGGAAAACCTCTACATTCCGAAATCACCAAAGATAGCCGGGTATATCTACAAAGGGATGGCCCGGAAGCCAGTAGCCTGAGGGAAAAACTAACCGAGGGTGTTTTGAATTGCGTTATCGCCCATGGCCTTATACAATTCCGGCCCTCAAAACTTCCCCCCGAATGCTCCGGTGGTGAAATTGGTAGACACAAGAGACTTAAAATCTCTCGACCTCACGGTCGTGCCGGTTCGATTCCGGCCCGGAGCACCATAAAAAACAAAGCCTTGGCTTCTACGCCGCCCTTTTCGGTTTATTCAATAATTAAAATGTAGACGTTATGTAGACGCTTGATGTCGTTCACCATCTACAACTCTCGTTACATATGCTACGTTATCTTCCTATGTATCTTACATGCCGTTTTGGTTCTAAGGATCTGAATCATGGTCGATTTTGCCAAGTTACGAGCCCGAAAGAAAAAGAGCCTTCCTATTGATCCGCTAGAAATTTTTCGGCGACTTCCTAAACCACCGCAAATTAATGATCTTTACACAAGCCAATCGGAGGTTCTGAAAGGCTGGTTCTCTAGGCGCGATGATCGCGACGTTGTTCTTAAACTACATACTGGAGGAGGAAAGACCCTTGTCGGCCTGCTTATTGCCCAGTCTTCTCTTAATGAACAGCGAAGGCCGGTCCTTTATCTTGCGCCTAACAACCAATTGGTGCGGCAAACTCTCGAAAAAGCACAGGAATACGGAATACCTGCAGTCGAGTATTCAAACAAAGGTTTCCAAGAAGACTTCCAGAATTCCGGCTGCGTGCTTGTCGCCAACTATAAGTCACTCTTCAATGGTCGCAGTAGATTCGGACTTACGGGCTCAACTGCGCCTGTAGAAGTAGGTGCCGTAATTCTTGATGATGCGCATGTGGCCTTTTCCGATGTGCGGGCGTCTTTCACTATCGAAGTGGAGCGAAAAGGTGAAAACGACGTCTATGAAAACCTTACAGACCTCTTTCGAGAGACCTTCAAAGCCTCATCTCAAATTGGAACCTTTGATGACATAAGATCGGGTGATGACCTGGCTGTTCTAGAGGTTCCACACTGGGCTTGGCATCAACATCTCGACACCGTGAGGGAACTTTTAACACAGGCCGGTATGTCCGAACAGTTCGCCTGGAGATTGGTCCGGGACAGCCTAGAAATGTGCCAAGCGTTCATCAGTCGTAATCGGTTTACTATCACTCCGGTCTTACCTCTAACGAACTTGTTTCCGACGTTTTCTAGTGCGCCACGGCGAATATACATGTCGGCTACAATTGCGGACGATAGCGAGCTGATTCGAACTTTCGGTGCTTCGAAATCCGCGGTTGAGTCACCTCTGCGGTCCCGCTCTCTGGCTGGCGTTAGTGAGCGCATGATCCTCATTCCGTCCCTCATGGACTACGCGCCCGATGCTGCGGCGATTTCCCGGAAGCTACTCTCGATCTGTGTTGATCAGAAGCGCACGGGCGCAATAGTGATTACACCCTCAAATCACGCTGCCACGAAGTGGACGGATGTCGCTTATAAGCCCAGCTCCACCAGCGAAGTAAATGAGATCGTGGGGAAGTTGCAGAAGCGCGAATTGCTGGGCCCCGTTGTTTTTGCAAATCGGTACGATGGGATCGATCTGCCTGGAGATTCCTGTCGTTTGCTCATAATGGATGGTTTGCCGAAAGGGACATCGGATTATGAGTTGCACAGAGCGGTCGTTCTACAGGGTGGTGAAAGCTTAGCAAGGATTGTCGCTCAAAGAATCGAGCAGGGCATAGGCCGCGCGGCTAGGGGAGCAGGGGATTATTGCGTAGTTCTCTTGGTTGGCTCTGATCTTTCTGCTTGGATTGCGAAAGACGCTAATTTTGAATTCCTTACAGCTCCCACCAAAGCCCAATTGGACATGGGCAGAGATGTAAGCAAGGACATCAGTTCAGATGAAGAACTGATTGAGACTGTCGACCTCAGTTTTACGCGAGCTACTGACTGGACTTCGTTCCATGCTGAGCAACTAGCTGACTTGATTGATGACCAAAAGGAGGACTCTTCCCAAACTGTGGTTGCGGCGCTTGAGAGAAAGGCTATAGAAAATTGGAAAGATGGGCATGTCGAAAAAGCAATTGATACCCTCCAGAAAGCAGCCGAGGCCTGCAAGCCGGGAGACAAACCCCTCCAGGGGTATCTGCGGCAGTTAGCTGCGAAAATCGCCGACCATTGGGGCAACAAAGATTTGGCTGACTCACTGCAACAGTCCGCTTTTGCAACGAATAGGGCGCTTCATCGTCCTAAAGTAAAACCACCGTACCGTCAGCTTAATGTGCCCACATCACAAGCGAAGAACATTGTAGAGCGCTTTGCAAATTATCGAGTTCGTCGGGGAACTCTGAGTGAGTTTGAAAGTGTGGTCAGTAATTTAAATGCTGAGGCTTCCGCGTCAAACTTCGAGCAGTCCCTTACCTTACTTGGAAAATTCCTTGGGTTTTCTTCTGAACGATTTGATGTCAAAGGTAAGGGGCCTGATGTGCTCTGGTTAATGCCGGGGAATATTGGGGTGGTCCTAGAAGCTAAGAGCCGTAAGAAGGCCACGAATCCGCTAAATAAAGACAACCACGGCCAGCTTCTTGTCGCGGATGAATGGTTTAAGGATAAGTATCCAGGATTTCAATCGATTAGAGTATCTGTTCACCCCAATAGCTTCTCTACAGATCAAGCTGAGGCTCACAACTCCTTTGTATTAACGTATGAGAGCCTTCAGCGATTAATTACTGAAGCTCGACAGCTCGTGGCGTTCCTAGCTGAGTCAAAGCTGCCTCATGGTGATCTAGAGTTGGAGTGTTCTCAGCACCTTGAGCGTTCCAAAATTCGATACGACCAACTGGCCGAAAATTTCTTCATCCCATTCAAAGTCGTTTCGTCGAGCTAAGGAGAGTGTTTCAGTGACAAGGACGTATGCTTTTCTCGACGAATCAGGCAATCAAGATTTAGAAATTGAAAAGCCGGGAGCAACTAATTTTTTCGCGGTCGCTGCAGTTGTTGTGGAAGAACAAGACCTCCCCGAGTTGCGTTCGGCTGTCCAAAAAATTAGAGAAAAACACTTTAAATCTGGCGAAATTAAAAGCAGTCAGGTAAAGGATAAGAAGGGATTTAAAAGGCGTACTGAAATACTCTCAGACATTGAAGCTTTAGACTTTAAGATGTTTTTTCTTCTTATCGATAAATCGAAGATAAATCCGGACAGTGGTTTAAAGTTCAAGCGGTCCTTTGTGAAGTTTACTAACGGAATAATCTATAGGAAGCTATTTAGAGCATTCGATGACCTAGATGTAGTCGTTGACCAACATGGATCAAAGGAGTTCCAGGAAAGTCTAAAGATTTACGTTGAGAAAAATCACATTCCCGATCTTCTATGGAGCTCCTCTTTCAGCACGATAGATAGCACTCAGGAAGTTCTAATCCAACTAGCCGATTTCCTGGTAGGGTCCTTGGTAAAGGTCTGGGATAGTAGGAGTTCAGACGAACTCAAGAAGAAGATAAGGGATTTAGAGGATAAGTTTATTGGTTTTGAAGAGTGGCCCCTGGAATTTAGTATGAATTTCAAAAGCCACGAAAAAAAAAGCGATGAAGATTTTCAGATCTACCAGCACGCTCTTAGGCTAGCTTCTATTTTTATCAGAGATAATCAGAGTTTTTATGATTCCGACGTCTCAATGCAAGTGGCGGTAATTTCCTATTTAGTCGTCCCTGCAAAACCAAAAAACTGAAACAAAGCAATGAGTTGGCTTGAGTTTCGAGTATAATATCCACCATAAATCTCCCCGTTTCGCCCAAAAACCGGAAGAAAACGCCATGATTCCACGGGATAAGCGCCAGGCACCACAACGAGATCTGCTGAAAACCTACCTTGAA
>NZ_VCGZ01000019.1:0-16636 GCF_016597775.1 Marinobacter sp. 1-3A | reverse complement strand
GTTTCGTGGTTCAGATCTCAAATAGAAAAACACTGGTTGAATATACAGTCATCATTATCTAAATTATTGAGATCTTGGGTCTTTGGGTCTACTGCACTCAACTAAGGTCTGCCCAAACAGCAATTGGATCGATGTCTCAGTGATTGCGAAAATTTGACTGCTTCGTTATTACGGATTTTTCGAACCCCAGTACACCGATCAAAAACACGTAAAACAAAAGCTTAGCTCAGTTTTTAGAAGCCTACTACGTAATCATTTGACTTCTGTGATCTGCGCCACCAATAATACTGTCTAAATATACAGTCCTGTGACAGGGAGCCCACAATGCAAGGAAAGCAGCCTCGTTTACGCGATCAGGTTCGCGCGGTGATTCGCGTCAATCATTACAGTATTCGTACCGAGAAAACCTATTGGTACTGGATTCGCTACTTCATTCGTTTCCACCAAATGAAACACCCACGAGATATGGGCCCGCCGGAGGTTAATGAGTTTTTGACCTGGCTTGCCGTACATCGCAATGTTGCTGCAGCCACGCAGGCACAGGCGCTGAACTCTTTGGTGTTTTTGTACGACAAGGTATTCGGGACTCCACTCGGCGAGATTGGAGATGTAGTCCGGGCAAAGAAGCCTCGTAAGTTGCCCGTGGTGCTCACGCACGATGAAGCGATGCGCATCATCAACCATCTCAGTGAACCTGATAAGCTGATAGCATCCCTCATGTATGGCTCTGGTTTGCGAGTAACCGAGGCCTGTCGTCTGCGCATCAAGGATCTGGATTTTCAACAGCAGGTAATCACCGTGCGCGACGGAAAAGGTGCCAAAGATAGAACCACTTTATTACCTGCCACGCTGATTGAGCCGCTTCAGAACCATGTTGAGAGCATCCGCAAAGCTTGGCAGCAGCGCAGTGAGGAGTTTCTGCACCCGGTCAGTATGCCCTTCGCGCTCGCTCGCAAGTATCCCGGAGCAAGCCGTTCGTTAGCGTGGCAGTGGCTCTTTTCCTCTCCGGTTTTGTGTACAGACAATCTAGGCAATGTATCCCGACACCATCGCCATATTTCATCCGTACAACGCTCTGTGCGCGGTGCGGCAAAGGCTGTCGGTATCCATAAACCTGCCAGTTGCCATACCTTCCGCCACACCTTCGCCACCGAACTTCTAAAACGTGGTAACGATATCCGCACAGTACAAGATCTACTCGGCCACGCAGACCTGCGAACCACCCAAATCTATACCCACGTTTTAGGGCAAGGTTTTGCGGGGGTTCGCAGTCCGTTGGGATGAGCGCAGCTCAGCGTTTGTGAGTACTCACCACTCCAACTGAGCCCCGGTCTGGTACTCAATCACCCGCGTTTCAAAGAAGTTCTTCTCCTTCCGCATGGTGGCTTGCTCATCCAGCCAGGGCGATACGTTTTTCGCTCCGGGGAACGGCTCTTCCAGCCCTACAGTGCGGGCTCTTCGGTTGGCAACAAAGCGGAATTGTTCGGTGTGGTATTCCGCAGAATAGCCCAGTATCGGGTCACGCAGGATGTAGTTGGCGTAGTCGCTTTCGGCGGCTTCGGATTCTTCCCACATCTCGCGTACGGCTTTGGGATCAAAGCTTATGTTTTCCTCTTCCAGTATCTGGTTCACCACTTTCAGGCCGAAGGCGAAGTGCATGGCTTCGTCGCGCAGTATGTACTGGAACTGCTCGCCGGTGCCGCGCATCAGGCCTCGGCGTTGCAGGGCGAAGATGGGGCTGAAGCCGTTGTAGAACCAGCAGCCTTCAAACACCGCCGCAAAAAACAGGTACGACATGATGAATTCCTGCAGGTCGTCCTTGTTGCGCAGGTTGAGGTCGGAGCGCATAGCGGCATCCAGGCGGCGGTTGGCCATCTGGATTTTGGCGTTAATCTGCGGCACCACGCGGTAGCGGTTGTAGATTTCGCTCTGGTCCAGGTTCAAGGTTTCAATGCAGTGCTGGTAGGTCCAGGTGTGCAATGCCTCTTCGTATACCTGGCGCGCCTGATAAATTTGCAGTTCCGGCGCGGTCATTTTTTCCATCACGGCCAGGCCGATGTTGCGCATGGCCAGTATGTCGGAGGTGGTCAGGTAGGCCACCACGTTTTCGAACACGTGCTTTTCCGCCGGGTTCAGGCGGTGGTGGTAGTCGTGAACGTCTTGCGCCATGTTCACGTCCAGCGGGGTCCAGTGGTTTTTGTTGGCGTTCATGAAGAACTCCCAGGCCCAGGGGTACTTGAAGGGGGCCAACTGGTTTACGTCGGTTTCGCCGTTGATCACGCGTTTGTCGTCTACGTTCACCGGGGCCACGCTATTGTGCGCAGCGGGCTGGTTTTGTGGTTTGGTTTTGTCGTCCCAATTCAGCATGGTTGTGCCTCTCAAAAGTAGTAAGTGGTTACTGACATGCTTCGCAGTCGGGTTCATCAATGCTGCACACTTGTGGCTGCGGTGCGGCAACCGGGGCGGCACTTTCATTCACGCCAGTAGCACCCAAAGAGCGCAGGTAGTAGGTGGTTTTCAGGCCACGCTCCCATGCCAGCTGGTACAACTCGTCCAGCTTTTTGCCGCTGGGCTGGGCCATGTAGAGGTTCAGGCTTTGGGCCTGGTCCAGCCATTTCTGGCGACGGGAGGCGGCTTCCACCAGCCAGCGGGCATCGATCTCGAATGCGGTGGCGTAGCGGGATTTCAGTTCGGTGGGTATGCGCTCAATTTGCTGCACGCTGCCGTCGTAGTATTTGAGGTCGTTCACCATCACGTTGTCCCACAGGCCGACCGCCTTGAGATCACGCACCAGTGAAGGGTTCACCACGGTGAATTCGCCGGAGAGGTTCGATTTCACGAACAGGTTCTGGTACGCCGGCTCGATGGATTGCGACACGCCCACAATGTTGGAGATGGTAGCCGTGGGCGCAATGGCCATCACGTTGCTGTTGCGCATGCCGTGTTGGGTGATCAGCTCACGGACGGGGCCCCAGTCCAGACGGCTTTCAGTGTTTACGCTCAGATCGCCCTCAAGGCGCGCGGCTTTCAGCAGTTCGATGGAATCGATGGGCAGTACGCCCTGGCTCCACAGTGAGCCTTCGTAGCTTTCATAAGCGCCCCGCTCTGCCGCCAGCTGGGCCGATGCGCGGATGGCGAAGTAGCTCAACTGCTCCATGGCTACGTCTGCAAACTCCACCGCCTGCGGGCTGGTGTACGGCAGACCCAGTGCGTAGAGCGCATCCTGGAACCCCATCAGGCCGAGGCCCACCGGGCGGTGCTTCAGGTTGGAGTTGCGGGCCTGGGGCACGGCGTAGAAATTGATGTCGATAACGTTATCGAGCATGCGCACGGCGGTATTCACGGTGCGCTCAAGGCGCTGCACATCCAGCTCGCCATTGGCGATGTGGGCGGCCAGGTTGACCGAGCCCAGGTTGCATACGGCGATTTCGTCCGCACTGGTGTTCAGGGTAATTTCGGTGCACAGGTTGGAGCTATGCACCACGCCCTTGTGCTGCTGCGGCGAGCGCAGGTTGCAGGGGTCTTTGAAGGTGATCCAGGGGTGGCCGGTTTCAAACAGTACGGTCAGCATTTTGCGCCACAGCTGTTTAGCCGGAATGGTTTTGAACAGCTCGATTTTGCCTTTGGCTGCGAGCGCTTCGTAGTGCTCATAGCGCTCGCGGAATTCGTTACCGTATAGGTCGTGCAAGTCGGGTACGTCGCTAGGGCTGAACAGGGTCCAGTCGCGGTCCTGGCGCATGCGCTCCATCAACAAGTCCGGTACCCAGTTGGCGGTGTTCATATCGTGGGTGCGGCGGCGTTCGTCACCGGTGTTTTTGCGCAGCTCCAGAAACTCTTCGATGTCCAGGTGCCAGCTTTCCAGATAGGCACACACGGCGCCTTTGCGCTTGCCGCCTTGGTTCACGGCAACAGCGGTATCGTTCACCACTTTCAAAAATGGCACTACGCCCTGGCTTTGGCCGTTGGTGCCTTTGATGCGGGAGCCCAGTGCGCGCACGGGTGTCCAGTCGTTGCCCAGTCCGCCAGCCCACTTGGAGAGCATGGCGTTGTCGCGAATGGCGCCGTAGATGTCTTCCAGATCGTCGCCCACGGTGGTGAGGTAACAGGACGACAGCTGGGAGTGGCGGGTGCCGCTGTTGAACAATGTGGGAGTGGAAGACATGTAGTCGAACGAAGACAACAGATTATAGAACTCGATGGCGCGGCTGTTGGGGTCGTCTTCACGCAATGCCAGGCCCATTGCCACGCGCATGAAGAACACTTGGGGCAATTCCAGGCGGTCTTCTTTCCAGTGCAGGAAGTAACGGTCGTAGAGGGTTTGCAGGCCGAGGAAGCCAAACTTCTGGTCGCGCTCGGGCTTGATGGCAGCACCCAGCTGCTCAAGATCGAATGCAGCCATGGCTTCATCCAGCAGCTCGTAGCGAATGCCTGCGTGAATAAAAGCGCTCAGAGCCTGTGGATAAACGTCGGCGAGGCTCAGGCTGGTGTCGAGGTTTAGAGCGGTGACGCTTTCAAGGCGCAGTTGTTCCAGGAGCAGGCGGGCGGTGACAGCACTGTAGTCTGGCTCACGTTCGATGCGGCCGCGGGCGGTCATTATCAAGGCGCTCAGTACTTCGGCTTCGTCGATACCGTTGTAGAGGTTGCGGATGGCTTCGTCCACCAGGGATTCGGCTTCTATGCCTTCCAGGCCTAATGCAGCCTTTTCAACCTGCTGCTTCATCAAGCCCAGATCCAGCGGTGCGGTGCGGCCATCAGCGAGTTTTACGGTAAGGGTTGGGTGGGCTTCTACCGGTTCGTGCAGGGCGCGTTCGCGGGCGTGTTCTTCGCGGTAGAGTACGTAGGCGCGGGCAACTTTCTGCTCTTCCGCGCGCATCAGGGCCAGTTCTACCTGGTCTTGTATGTCTTCAATGTGTACCCGGCCACCGGCTTTCAGGCGACGGCTGATGGCCTGCACAACTTGCTCGGTTACCCGGTGAACAGCGTCGTTTATACGCGCAGAGCCAGCGGCTTGGTCGCCTTCAACGGCAAGAAAGGCCTTGGTAACGGCTACGCTGATTTTCGATGGGGTAAAGCTGACCAGATTGCCGTTGCGTTTGATTACCTGCAAGGCTTCTGTGGCGGATGGCGATGAGGGCCGAGGCTCGGCCAGAGCGGTCGCAGACATGCGGTTTTCTCCTGAATACGCGTTAATTCCGTAACCTTCGCGTACGCAGGACAAACGTCAGCATCAGCCTGTAATCGCTATACAGCGGCTGTAATCATGCCTTGTTTGTTGCTGCTCACCTTGTAGGGCCAAATGCAGGCGCCTGAGTCGCGAAGGTACAGTGTGTATTCCCTGGCAGGTCTTCGGACTCAGGGGCGTGAACCTTTCGGCTCTGCCTTGCGTGGCGACTTCCCGGCTTGCGCCAGTGTCTTTGTGCCACGCTCGTTCCCCAATACCGCTGCGCGTCAGTTCCGGATTCTCACCGGATTCCCGATACCATATCTGGTATCAAACCAAGGATTTGGGCACTATATACAGGATAGCCAAGATGAACAAGGCACTTTCTTTGAATCCTTCGGTCTCCTACAAACACACAACAACTCGAGACTATCCAATGCGCACCTCATCGCACCCCACTATTTGGCTGCTCCTAGCTGCACTCGCCCTGGCCTCTTCTCACCTGTCAGCACAGGAGCCAGTGCTCCCGGCATTTTCCGAAATGGCATCGCTGGATGATGGCTGGGAACCGCTTGAATTCCCCAACATAACGCAGCTCTCCCACTACGAACTGATTTCAGAGAACGGCTCCAGGGTGGTTAAAGCCGAAACCTCCGGCGGTGCTTCCGGCCTGATAACCCGGCTGGATATAGAGCCAGAAAGCTCACCGATACTGGCCTGGCGCTGGAAGGTGTCGAATGTATTTAAAAAGGGCGATGCCCGGAACAAAGCTGGTGATGACTACCCTGCCCGGATCTACATCGCCTTCGAGTTCGAGCCGGAGAAAGCGGGCTTTTTCGAGCGGGCCAAGCGCAAAACAGTGGAGGTGTTGTTTGGTGAGAAACTGCCGGGCAATGCCCTGAACTACATTTGGGCAAACACCCTGCCGGAAGGCGAGTTTATTGACAATCCCTACACCGACAAAACCGTGATGATTGCCGTTAACTCTGGCAGCGGAAATGTCGGGGAGTGGGTAGCCATAGAGCGGGATATCGTGGCGGACTATCGCCAGGCCTTCGGGGAAAATCCGCCGCCAATCCGGGGTATCGCGATCATGTCGGATTCTGACAATACCGGTGAGCAAGCAAGTGCTTGGTACGGCGATATCACGCTAACCAAGAAAAAAAAGAATTAACAGGCAATTTTAACGATGTGCCTGAGGGAACCCCGGGATCACAAAGCCTGCTTTGAACGGTCTTACGGGCGGCGCTTCACCCCGGCTGACAAGCCTCAGGTAGGCATCATCAATTTTTTCCCGAAGCACTGAAGCGCGTGGGCTTGCCAGGGAATACAGCCAGGCCGAGTAGCGTGATCTTATTTCCGAACCGAGAATCTTGCTGTCTGATGGCAACGTCAGCATGGGCTCAACTGTTTCGCGGTAATCCAGTACATAATCACCGCGCTTGAGCTTGAGCATCTCGAGTGCAGCACGGCTGTTGGGCGCTTCAGTAAGCCGAATACGATCTGAATTATCAAGCCATGTCAGCAAGCCACCATAAGTGTACCCCCCGATCACAATGACCGTTTTCCCTTCCAGTTGATCAAAGTGGGTCAGTGGTTCTGAATCTTCCAGATGCCAGGCATTGAGCCGTGTTGGATAAACATTTACCCAACTCTCAAGCACCTCGTACTTGAGAGTCGGCACACCGGAAAGGCCGGGAAACAGGTCAACCGCGCCGCTTTTCAGGTACAAATAAACCCGGCTTACAGGCAGGTAAATGAACTCGGCTTCGTAACCGGCTTCCTCGACAACTTTTCTAGTCAGATCAACAAAAAAACCCGCCGGTTCGCCCTGTTCATTCCGGTATTCAGCGGGGGGGAATTCGGTGTACGCAATGCGCACTTTGTTCCCCGCAGTATCAGCCAGGGCAGGCCTTGTTAGGGCAACAGCCGCCAGTACTGCAACCACCATCACTATTCGGGCTGCCAAGCCCCGGAACTGCGCCGGGGCTAAATATCGATTCCAGAGTCTGCGCATAGTAACGATTCGTTGAATGTGCCGACATATTGAAGGTATGCGGACTTTTCAAACTACCTGAGATGAGATTAGCAGAGCCCTGTGGAAAGGCATCAGATATGGAACATCACCATATACAGGCCAACACCACCCATCACCATAGTATAGGGGAAGGCCATTACGACCATTCGCCCATAGGATAGACGAACCAGAGGCGCAATGGCAGACGTCAGCAAAAACAGGAAGGCGGCCTGGCCATTCGGTGTTGCCACGCTTGGCAGGTTGGTGCCGGTGTTAATAGCAACGGCAAGGCTTTGAAAATGCTCATAACTGATACTACCAGCATCCAGTGCCTGTTTGATTTCACTGATATACACAGTGGCCACAAACACATTATCGCTGATCATGGATAGCAGGCCGTTGGCAATAAAGAACATACCTGGCTGCTGCCCTTCCGGAAGTGACAGCACGTAGTCGATCACAGGCTTGAACAGATGCTGCTCATGAATCACCGCTACAACCGCAAAGAACACAACTAGCAGGGACGTAAACGGCAGCGACTCCTGGAAGGCCTTTCCTATCTGGTGCTCGCTGGTTACTCCGGTAAACGAAGTAATCAGTATGATAACGAGCAGGCCAATCAAACCCACTTCGGCCAGGTGCAAGGCCAGGCCCACCACCAGAATCAGCGCTGCAGCCGCCTGCACCCAAAGCGCTGCCTGATCTGCCTTGGTACGCTTGGCGCGCTCGTTATCTGCAAACTCTTCCAGCACCCGCCGAACCGATTTGGGAAGCCGACCACCGTAGCCAAACCAACGCATTTTCTCCAGCACCCAGCAGGTTACCAACCCGGCGACCAACACGGGAATGCTGACTGGCGCCATGTGCAGGAAAAACCCGATGAAGTCCCAGCCCACTACCTTGGCGATCAACAGATTCTGGGGCTCACCCACCATGGTTGCAACGCCGCCCAGAGCGGTACCTATAGCGCCGTGCATCAACAGGCTGCGCAGAAACGCCCGGAAGTTTTCGAGATCATCCCGGTGCAGTTCAATAACCTCGTCATCGCTGTCTGAATTATGATCGCTACTCTGATAGCCCTTACCCGAGGCCACCTTGTGGTAAACCGAGTAAAAGCCAACTGTAACGCTGATGATAACCGCAGTCACTGTGAGGGCGTCCAGAAAAGCAGACAGCACCGCCGCAGCCATGCAGAACATAAGTGAGAGGGCAGATTTCGATCGCACCCCTACCAGTATCTGGGTGAACGCGACCAGTAGCAGGTCCTGCATGAAATAAATGCCAGCCACCATGAACATCAGCAGCAGGATAACCGGGAAATTGGTCAGCACTTCCAGATACACCGCATCCGCCGTGGTAAGGCCGATCAATAATGCCTCTATTGCCAGCAAACCGCCGGGCAATAACGGGTAACACTTCAACGCCATGGCAAGAGTGAAAATAAACTCTGCTATAAGCAACCAGCCCGCTGTAACCGGCCCCAACAGGTACATAACGATCGGGTTAACGATCAAAAACAGCAGGATAATCTGCTTGTACCAGACGGGAGCCTTGCCAAGAAAGTTACTGGAAAATGCGGAAAAAACGGTTGTGGGCATTGCGGAGGTTCTTTTGAGTTAACGAGCGATAACAGTATATGGCGCCATGCCATTATCTTCCTTGACATTCCTGCGCCGGTTAATGCGACAAACATACAGTATAGCCCTATCCTTTAGTACTGGCAGATGTCCGTACTACCAAGGCACTGCGAAGTTCGTGATCCAGATCATTTTGCTCCAGCGCGCGGCTGATAATTTCAACCCGAGACTCATCAGCGGGCTCCGTTTCCAGCAGTGTCAGTACGCCCTCAACGGCATTGAACATCCACCAGCCTCTGTTGGTATGCACCACCCCTTTGAAGCGCTCGAACCCTCCACTACTGGCGAGGCTTTGTAGCGCTATCTGATCGAACACCCGGTCTTTGTGAACGCGCCAACCCATGCTGGTAAAACCGTCGCCTTTGTTGAAATAGGACTGCCAGGGTTCATCCTCCAGTGAGGGTTTCTCCGCCAGGGCTTTACCATGGTGATGGTGGTGGCTTTCAGGAAAATGCGCGGGTAGTCGATCGGAATCCCCTGCTAGCCATTCGAGGGGAAGCTGCCCGCCACTAATCTGTCCGATGCGCCGCTTTGCCGGATGCCAGTCGCTCGCCCAGGAGTCGAACCGCGCTAACTGCTCATCCGTGCACAGATCTGCTTTGCTCGCCACCAACAGATCCGCCACTGCAACCTGGTCGTGGAATTGCTGACTGGCAAGCACACGCTCGTCTTCCAGCCGGCGCGGGTCGACCAAGCAAACAGACGTCGAAAGGTGTACCACATCCTTGTAAAACTCTCCGGTCAGCGTTTTGATCACCTGTGCCGGGTGGCCCAGCCCGGTTGGCTCGATAAACAACCGATCTGGGCGCGCGAAGCTGATCAAACTGTTGAGCCCTATCTGCATAGGCAACCCGGAAACGCAGCACATACAGCCACCAGGCACTTCTTTCACCGCCACGCCCTGGTTCGACAGAAAGGCCCCGTCGATACCGACCTCTCCAAATTCATTCACCAGCACCGCCCAGCGCTCGCCTTCCGGCTTCTGCTTCAGCAGGTTGAGGATTGCCGTGGTTTTACCAGCACCGAGAAAGCCAAGTACCAGGTGCGTGGGAATGGGTTTCGAGTTGTGTGCCATGGATTGATTCTTTGTCATCGTCCAAATACTGTGTTTATGCGAGCATGTTATAACATAACATTATTGTCACGCACACACTCGAACTGTCTCCGGAACAATCTGAGCTCCCTAAGCGCAGCCTCGTGCCCACTGGCAACCAGCCGCACGCGCTGCTTCGGTAAACACTGGGCCAGCCGGGAGGCTGACAGCGGCGATAGCGAACCTAATCGGGGGTAACCGCCAATGGTCTGGCGATCGTTCAGCAGCACGATAGGCTGGCCATCCGGCGGCACCTGCACGCCGCCCAGGTTGATTCCCTCAGAAACCAAGCTACGAATGTTGCAGTGCAGCTTGGGGCCAATCAGGCGTACGCCCATGCGATCGGCGCGATCATCCACCTGCCACCAGGTGTTGAACGCGTCAAACAGACTGCGGCCGGTGAAATGAGCAATCTGCGCCCCCGGAAGTATGTCCAGCACAGCTGGCTGGCTGAAATCAGGTCGGGCTTCCTGCGGTGTCTGCATCACGCCTTGGCCACAGCTCCTTCCGCTTGCGTAAACAAACAACTGATCCCCTTCAGCCAGTTTGCAGCCCTTTCCGCTAAACCCACCCAGCTCATCCCGAACAACGCTGGCAACACTGCCTAAAACCGGCTCTGCTACAAAACCGCCGCACACCGCCAGATACGCACGCAGCCCACTCATCGGCTTGGCGAAAGCCAGAACCTCGCCTTCTTCCCAGCGCACTCGCTGCCACAAAGGAACAGGCTCATTGTTGAGAGTGGCCCCCAGATCGGCGCCGGCAATAGCGATGTGCAGGTTTCTTTCGGCCACTAGCTGCAAGCCGCCGAACGTTATTTCCAGATTGGCGGTACCCCAAGGGTTGCCGGTCAGGTGGTTGGCCCAGGCCCAAGAGTAAAGATCGGCCGGGCCGCCCTGAGTAACGCCCAGATGGCGCACCCCAAACCTTCCGCTGTCCTGCAATAGCGCCAGAGGACCGGCCCGTAACACTCGGATACCCGGCTGCGGCTTCTCCCGGTGGCTCACGATTCACGCCCCATAGGTGTGCTGCTCCCACCTTCACGCTCAAAGGTTTCGCGGCTGACGGAAACAAAGCGCACCTGATCGCCAACCCGCAGAAGGCTGAACCCTTCACGCCGCCGATCAAACAAACGGGCACTGGTACGCCCCAATAAGTTCCAGCCTCCGGGAGTTTCTGTCGGGTAAGCTGCGGTTTGCCTGCCTGCCAAAGCCACACTTCCGGCCGGCACTCGCTGGCGGGGCGTATCAAGCCGTGGGCATTCAAGTCGAGGGTCGATTAATCCTTTGAAAGCAAAGCCCGGTGCAAAACCCAGAGCAAACACCCGATAAGTGCGTTGGCTGTGGACTTCGATCACATCGGTAACCGCCATGCCGGTATGCTCTGCCACCCTTGGCAAGTCCGGGCCTACGCTGATGTCGTACCAGGTGGGAAGTTCGTGTACCTGCCCGTCTTGAACGCCGCTATCCGGCTCAAGATCCACCAAAATCTGGCAAATCATGGCCCGGGCCTCTGAAGACGATAAAGTAATCGGATCAAAAACAACGAGAAGCGTGGTGTAAGAAGGCACCAGATCAATCAGTGCACTGCCAAAGGCCTGCTCACACCTGCGCGATAATGCAGACAGCCAAGGCAGGTTGTCCTCGTCGATCGTTTCAAACAACCGGACAATCCAGCCGTCCAGCCCGGCGGATTCGAGCACCGGTTTCTGGCTCACTGCTTCAGAACCTGTTCCACCGCTTGTGCGACACCCAGTACAGTGCTGTCTGAGCTATGCCGGCCAACCAGCATCAGGCCGCTGGGCAGATCCCCGGCTTGATGGTTCGGGAGCGTGATAGCACACAAGTCGAGAAGGTTCGCGACGGTGGGGTTGCGCAGTACCAGCAGGTTCAGTCGCAGGTAATCCGCGTCACTCTCAAGCTCCGTAAGCAGGGGCGGCTCAATAGCCACGGTGGGCGCAAGAAGCCCGTCATAGGCACCGAGCCATTGGTCTGCCTGCTTTTTCAGGGCGGCTCGTCGCTGCAACAGGTCAAGATAATCCGCAGCACTGATGCCCGAGCCCCGTAGCATGCGCTCCCGCACTCGCGGGTCGTATTCATCTCCACGTTGCTGCAGCCAGTGCCGGTGAACGTGATAGCTTTCGGCAGCTGCAAGCCCGCCACTCGCCATCATTTCCGGCAATTCATCCAGCACCGGAACCTGTGCTTCCACAATCTGAGCACCGCTATCGCGCAACTTGCGGAGGCTATCGGCAAAGGCAGCGGCAACGCCTTGCGAGACCTCATCCAGCATGTAGTTAGCAGGTACGACGAAGCGACGACCGCGCAAATCAACCGAGTTGTTCTTTTGCCAGGATTCACCTGCCATAACGGCATCCAGGCGCGCGCAACATTCTACGGTGCGGGCAATGGGACCGATAGAATCCAGGCTTTGCGATAAGGGGAACACGCCATCGCGAGGTATGCGTTTTTGGGTAGGTTTGAAGCCCACCAAACCACAAAAAGCCGCAGGTATGCGCACCGACCCGCCGGTATCGCTACCGATGGCAGCAGCGGCCATGCCGAAGGCAACCGCCGCTGCAGCTCCGGAGGATGAGCCACCAGATATGCGACCCGGTGCCAGAGGGTTGGCGGGAGTACCGTAATGGGGGTTAAGCCCAAGCCCGGAGTAGGCGAACTCGGTCATGTTGGTGTGGCCGGTAATAACCGCTCCAGCCCTACGCAGGCGTGAGACAATAAGCGCATCGCTTTGCGCTTTCTCGCTCCACCATTTTGAGCCCGAGTGAGTCATCTCACCAGCCACATCGAACAGCACTTTTAGCGCTATGGGCAGGCCCGCAAGCTCTCCTGAAGGAACGCCTCCCTGTTGCAGCGCATCGACAGCGCTGGCTTCAGCTCTCGCTGTGCGATCAAAGCGGGCGGTGTAAACCTGATTGGCAGGGTCATCGAATTGATCGATATTGCTGAGGCAGCTTTCAAGAAGTTGGCTGGCACTGAATTTGTTCTGCTGCAATGCGGCTAGCAGAGATGACAAGCTTACCTCTGTGAGTTCTATGGGGGGCTGGCCGGGCTGCTGTTTCATGTCGCTCCTTTCACACTCGTCCTTGCAATACTCTAGCTCATCCGGTGCATTTCGGGTAACGGCGCCCTTCATCAGGTTTCACATCAAACAGGTTGTTAAACAGCTTACATCTACTCAGCTTTTCTTAGTGTCCAGTAAGGATCGACAAAATCCCCATCAGAGTGCTCCAAGTCTTCCTCGTACTCGCTCAAATCAACGTAGTCGCCATAACATTCAATTATCTGCGCCAGTAACTCCCTGTTAAGGCCAAAGCAGTAAACAACCTTTGCAGCGAGTTCCGGATCAGGCGATGCGGTATCGAGGTACTCGTGCACCCAATGGCTTGTGACCTTCCTGACACCCAACGATGGAAGCTCATAGGTATGCCACTGTTTATCACAGAGCACATGCATTTTCTCTATCGTGTCTTGTGTATACCGGCCGGCGCCTTCCTTTATCAAACGCGAGCACAATGAGCCGAACTCATCAGAATTCATAGAACCAATCTGCGCCCCATTACGTTCTTATTTTAGCTGCCAATCCGATCTATCATTATTTTTCATCACGAATAGTAACCACAAGACCTTCCATGCTGTCCATCGCGTTCGAAAAAGCTGACGCTATATCCGCGATAGCACACCTTAACATCGCGATTGATTCGACACATTTTTTCCGGTCGCCTTCTTTAATAGACACATCAAGATCAGAAAGAATATTGCCAACGCCCCTAGTGCATCCATCGACATTTACTCGCCATCTACTGATGTCACATTCGTCGATGATTGTTTCGAAATCCTCCTTAATTTCTTCAGAGACATCATTATTGCCAGCCGGGAATTTTTCCGCAGCCAACACAAGCGCCTTCAATATTTCGGAATACAGGTCCTTATTCATAACTATCCGGTCAGCATTTGACTATTGATCTACGTTCCCTCGTACTTCCGCACTAGCTCAACATTTCCCTGAGGCTCCACCTTTCGCGCTCAATCAACACAGCCAGCTCTTCAACTTCCTTCACAGCCAGATCCGGTATGAAGGCCTTCAGTAGCTGGTGATAGTACGCAAAGAGCACTATTCTCGAATAATGACCCTGCTGCTTTTCCTTAACAGTGAGGTCCGGCACCTCTCCCGCTTGCGCTAACAGCTCGGCACCTTCACGCTCTTCTTTGTCAGCCTCTATCTCACCCCGAGCGTTTTCCAGCAGCCAACCCAGGTCATTCGCGTCAAAATTCTTACTGGTGATGATTTCAAGTGCTTTTGTTCGCAGGGAGTCGTCGCTGTGGGAGTCCGCATCGTAGGCCAATAGCGCCAAACCGTCGCATTTGTGCCCCCATGCGTAGCTGTTGCTCTTATATGGAATATCGTAAATAAAGCTGTCCATATAACACACAAAGTTAGCCCGGGCCGTTAGTACCTGAAGGCAGCACGCCAATTCAATCGCCTTTTCAAGATCCCCGGATCGAGTCAGGTCAAAGCGCTTACGCAAAGAATTGGCGAGGCTCACAACCGTTTTTGGTCCGGCAAGATCAGCCGGGATACTTATGCTCATCTTCTTATTTCACTTCCAACAGCACTTCAACTAACTGACCCGCGCCAAGCGAAACGTCTAAGTGTGTGTTTCCGGTCACTACACCGCCATACCGGAGCACAGCATCGCTTTCGTTTATCAGTGAGAAACTCACCGCCATATTCACCCAGGATACCGAAAGCTGAAATTCGTATACTCCGCCAAAAATAATCAAATTATCTTTGGTAACCTCAAACCGCTCTCCTTCGTTCGGCGCCTCGAGACTTAAAACCACTGTCTCCACGATATCGGCTTTACGGCAGTCAACTTGGGTTATTGTAATGACAACACTCATAAGAACCTCAGCGTCGAGATCAGCCTGCAACCCCTGGCTCAGGCGCTCACTCGGTTTCTAGCGTACCGTGCCAATAGGCAGCTGTTTCGCCACCTACCTTTAAAATTTGGTCTTTAGCCGCGGAGGCTGGCCAGAATTGCAGCAAATATCGCTGCCCTGGTATTGGCGCATCCACATCTTCATCATCCTCGGCGTAATCTCGATCCATTCCGGAAATGCTGTAGCGCACCCGATAATTTCCGGGTGGGAGGTCCAGGGCATAGGTTTCTTCGTGAGCCCATGAACACAGGCCTGTTTGGTTTTCCGGTACCTGCATGCTGCACTCGACGGCATCTTCAAACGTCTCATCCACTGGAGGTTTCGACGAATGCAGGAGCACATCGATCAAGATGGTTCCGGTCTGCGGGCCTGCCACCAGAAAGAGCTTTCCTTTCTGGGCTCCACCACATAGCCCATTAGCCTGACCGCTGAAGGCCCGCTCAACTAACAGGTAGTCGCCTTCGTTTTGTGGAGTGACCTCATCCACATAAAACTGTCCATAGTTGATGCTTAATTGACCGGAGAATAACACCGTCGCATCCGCATGTTGCTTTGCCTCTGACAGAGCCGAGGCTTTCGCTCCCGACTGCTTACGCCCCTTCACCCGGGATTCAGCCAGAGCTTCTCGTAGATGGTGATAGCAATTATCAATAAGGCCTCGCAAGGTATCTGCGAAGTCAGCGGGTAGGGGTTCCCGGGTAACCGGGATCATTTCGTGGAAGTAGAGAAAGTTTAACGCCTCCTGCCCGATGACTTCGCATTTATACTTGGGAGTCTCGGTGAAAGCGTAGTCCATAATATTCTGATGGCTCTCAAAATCGCTCTGAAAGATCTCGTACCTGGTCATGGCGGACGTATAAAAATCGTCCTCATCCAACGCCGCAATAATACGGGATGCTTTATCGGGCTCGCTTGTCCGGTAAATGTGAGCCAGCAAAATCAGCCCATGGCCCACTGAACCCCAAAGGTCTCGGCGCCCTTCAACAGACCGCACATCAAAAACAAAGCTTTCGAGAAGCTCACGTGCCTGATCTACTTCACCCAAAGCAAACAGGTAGTTTGCCAGGCACACAGCATTATCCAGACACGCTTCACTCGTTAGCGAGAACTTCCTTTCGAGCTTTTTGGCCAGTGTTGCGGGAACTTTGTAGCCAAGGCCTTTATCTTTTGGAAGTGCAAGGCTCATCGTTTCTTACCTCCGATCGGGAGGGTAAAAAGTAGGTTGTTAAACAGCTTACTCTAAAGGATCTGCCCTAACAGTGCCTCTCTCCATTGCTTTGAATTGGCGGCCGTTACAGTCAGCTCATCGTTTTCATCAAATGTAATTCCATTACACGATTCACAAATAAAGGAGATAAACAAAACCGCGGCAGCCAAATCCATTTCGGTGTAATAACAGAGCTCCATCATTAGATCTCGACCTTCAAGCTGACTCTGCTCTACATCCCAAGCTTCAAGGTCATCATCGTCAACTTCGTCAATAGAGAATTCAAAACCTGCATCTTCTCCATTGAGTTTTCCTGGCCAAAACCCTTCAACATCTGTTAATGACGAAGCTTTCTCCCACTCTTCCAGCTCTAAGCCTTTTTCCTGCAATCTCAAAACCGCACTATTCAAACCAGGAACCATATCACTCTTTAGAAAAACGGGTATACGGATTTAATGGTTGATGGGGCACCTTCACCCCATCAATCTGATACCACCCTCAGATGGTTGATAGATCGACTCCGTAGTTGAGTTCCTCTGCGAAGTCCGGCAGTCCGTAAC
>NZ_VCGZ01000018.1:0-19161 GCF_016597775.1 Marinobacter sp. 1-3A | reverse complement strand
GTTACGGACTGCCGGACTTCGCAGAGGAACTCAACTACGGAGTCGATCTATCAACCATTTGAGGGTGGTATCAGATTGATGGGGTGAAGGTGCCCCATCAACCATTAAATCCGTATACCCATAAAATAGTGTAGTGATTCATTCCGTTTCATCCAGGTTCATTTCGTTTCCGTTATAGATTAACAACTATTTGAATTAAATATTTTTTTCTAGAATTTGTGTGTGTGTCGAGTTGGTTCAGGTTGTGGCAAAGCGGTTTACAGGTACCCAGCATGTACCCAAGCCAAAATCTGTCCCCAGCCAGTACCCAAAATTCTTCAAAACTAGCTATGACGGAGTCAGAAAATGGCAGTAGAAAACAAGGAACTCCTTCCACGGAGCGCCGACTCAGCAGACAAGTTGATCCGGAAACTAACCCCCAGCCAGAAAGACATCTACATCCAGGATTCAACTGTTACCGGGCTGGCGTTGCGCGTAACGCCCCGCGGGAAAAAGATTTGGCACTTGAGGTATACCGTTCAGGTTGGTTCTGGTCAGTGGGTTGGACGGAAGAATTCTCTCGGTGCGTTTACTGACGGACTGAGAACACGTTCTGCTCGGGAATTGGCTGAGGCTTGGCGGGTCCGTATCCGTCAGGGAGAAGACCCCCAGGATGAAAAAAAGAAACTGGCGGAAACGCGAAAGGCGGAACATCTCCGGGAAATTGCAGAGCGGCAGGCCTTGAGGACTGTGAACGATGTGGCTGTCGTTTATGCGTAAGCAATGGGATGGACTCCTCCTCACCTCACCGGCATCTACGTGCCAAAATGGTGAGTGATTAGCCAACCATCATGAAGATGAGGAGAAGCCCAAGTGAACATTATCCGTGTCGGTGTTGATATTGCCAAATCAGTTTTCCACGTGCACGGCGTAGACCGTCACGGCCAAACTCGATGGCAAGGCAAGTATTCGCGCAGCAAGTGGCTTGATGCCCTCAGCCGAAAAGTACCGGCCGGCGCCGAGATTGGTATGGAAGCCTGCGCGTCATCACACCACTGGGCTCGGGAACTCCAGAAGCGGGGGTATCATGTTCGGTTGATTGCCGCCCAATTTGTCAAACCTTACGTCAAGAGCAACAAGAACGACCGAGTAGACGCGGAGGCAATCTGCGAAGCCATGAGTCGCCCGAACATGCGATTTGTCGCTCCAAAGACGGTCGCTCAGCAGGATATTCAGGCTGCACATCGGATCCGGGAAGAGCTTGTGGGGCAGCGCACGGCCAAGGCCAACCAGATCCGGGGTTTAGTGGGCGAGTACGGTATTGTAGCGCCAGTGGGCATCCAGCAGCTGCGCCGGGCCTTACCAGGCTGGCTTGAAGATGCTGAGAGCGAGCTTACCGATAGTTTCCGCATTCTGCTCAATGGGTTGGCCGAGGACCTCCGGCATCTTGATGATCGCATCACAGCCCTTGATGACCGGATCACTGAGAGTGTCAGGCAGGATCCTGTAGCAAAGCGCTTAATGACATTACGCGGCGTGGGGCCGCTCACAGCCAGTGCCTTGGCAGGTGCCCTGGGCGACGGGAAGGCCTTCCGCAAAGGACGAGACTTTGCCGCTTCTCTTGGATTGACACCTCGACAGCACAGCACCGGGGGACGGGATCGTCTGTTAGGGATCAGCAAGCGCGGCGACAGTTACCTGCGCAAGCTGCTCGTTCACGGAGCACGGGCCGTGTTGCGCCATGTTGAGAGCAAAGACGACGGACTGAGTCATTGGCTCAAAGCCCTTGCCGCCCGGAAGCATGTCAATGTGGCAACGGTGGCATTGGCCAACAAAACAGCCCGTATTGCCTGGGCGCTGGTACACAACGAGGAAGCCTATAACGAAGGGCTCTCAGCGGCAGGAGTTTGAGTGGGTAGCTGCAAGGCTGAGTGTGCCAGGGTAACAACCGGCAACTTTTCAGGAGACGTCCAACACCACGATTGCATGGCATTTTGATTGATGGCGAACAGGTCGAACCGGCGCTGGGAAACCCCTAATGAACGTGGAGCCTTGAGCTCGTGTAAGCGATTGGGAACCAGTGCGCGGATAGCCCATCAGGGTCCGATGCCTACAGGGACGGCATCATTAAAGAGACCGGATACACGTAGGCAGTCGTACCTTAGTCGCGATCAGACAAAGTGCTTGCAATAGAGGAGGAGTCCATACACGTTCATTCTAAGACGTCCTGCCACCCTGCTGAAATTCGCCCTACAGTAACCTCACAATTTCCAACACGAGGTTACCCCCATGAGAAAGCATCGTACGCCAAAGCAGTGGCAGACCCTGGTTGATCAGCAGCGCGCCAGCGGCCTCTCAGCTTCGCAATTTTGCAAACAAGAGAACATTGGCTACGCCAGCTTCTGTAACTGGCGCAAGCGCTTGGCCGGGTCGTCGACTGATGAGGCAGCAGGATCCGGTGACGCCAGCTTTCTGGATTTGTCGTCACTGATGGGCACGTCGCAATCCTCCGGCCCAGGCTGGAACATTGTGCTCAGCCTGGGCAATGGCGTCGAACTGCGGCTGAGCCAGAACGGATGATCGGGCTCGATAGCCAGGCGCGCATCTGGCCGTGTACCGAGCCCACCGATATGCGCAAATCGTTCCGGGGCCTGAGTGCCCTGGTCCGGAATCAGTTGAAGCACGACCCGCTCAGCGGCCAGTATTTCGTCTTCGTCAATCGCCGCAAGACCCAGATGAAGATGCTGTACTTTACCGCTACCGGTTACTGCCTGTGGGCCAAGCGCCTGGAGCAAGGACAGTTCCGGGTACCGTTATCGGCCTCCGGCCAGCGGGCCCTGACCCTGACGGATTTGCAGCTGCTGATTGACGGCATTGAGGTGCAGAAATACCGCCAGTTCAAGCGTTTTCGAGGGGTATAGAAGACGGACTTCCGGTATAATATCGGCCATGAATTCAACGGCTTCCGCACCCCATTCCAACACGTCTTCTTACTCGGCCCTGGCCGAGGAGAATGCCGTGTTGCGGGAGCAGTTGGGCGCTCAGGCGGAGACCATTCGCCAGTTGACCCATCAGTTGGACTGGTTCAAGAAACAGCTGTTCGGCCCCAAATCCGAGAAGCAGGTGTATGGCCTACCGGAACAGGACAGCCTGTTCCAGCCAGAGGAAGCACCATTGCCGGAGCGGCCTGCTGATGAAGAAAAACGCACCATTAAGGCCTATCAGCGCGGCACCGGCAAGAAACAGCGGGACGACGACTGCCTGAACGACACCGGACTGCGCTTTACCGCCGATGTCCCGGTGGAAGTCCTTGAACATTGGCCGCCGGAGCTGACTGGCCCTGAGGCCGACCAGTACGAAGTGATCGGCAGCAAGACCACCTACCGGCTGGCCCAGCGGGCCTCCAGTTACGTGGTGCTCAAGTGCGAACGCCCGGTGTTCCGGCGCAAGGGCACCGAGAAGCCCATCACCACCCCGGCTCCGTTCAACGTGCTGGACAACAGCCTGGCCGATGTCAGCCTGCTGGCCGGGCTGCTGGTGGACGAGTTCCAGTTCCACCTGCCGCTGTATCGCCAGCACCAGCGCATCCAGCAAGCCGGTGTCACCGTCAGCCGCAGCACCCTGACCAACCTGGTCAAGCGCGCCATCGATCTGCTTCGGCCCATTGTGGATGCCCAGACCGACAACGTGCTGCGCAGCCGGGTGCTGGCCATGGACGAAACGCCCATCAAGGCCGGCCACCAGGGCCGCGCCGGCCCACAAAAAGGCAAAATGAAATCCGGCTGGTTCTGGCCGCTGTACGGCGATGCCGACGAGGTGGTGTTCACCTATTCGAACAGCCGTGGGCGCGCCCACATCGAACAGGTACTCAGCGAGTCGTTCAGTGGCACGCTGATCAGTGACGGCTACGCGGCCTATGCCCGCTATGCCGCCGCCCAGGAGAACGTCACCCATGCCCAATGCTGGGTGCACCGTCGCCGTTATTTTATCGAGGCACAGAAGGATCACCCGGAGACCGTCACCGAGGCTTTGCAACGGATTGCGATGCTGTATCAGAATGAAGAGACTATCAAAACCCAGGGGCTGACCGGCGAGAAGAAACGCCAGTACCGATTGGATCACTCCAAACCGGTGGTCAGCGACTTCTTCCAGTGGTGCCAGGATCAGCTGAAGCGAGGTGGTCTGGTGCCCAGCGACCCGCTGACCAAGGCTCTGAACTACGTGCTCAGTCGGGAAGCCAGCCTGAGCGTGTTCCTGGAAAACCCGGACGTGCAGCCAGACACCAACCACCTGGAGCGGGCCCTACGCCCCATCCCCATGGGCAAGAATTATCCGAGGTCTTCAGTTATGGAAGGTTGTGGTCATCAGGCACTGGAGAGCCGGCCAGGATAGATGCTGATTCGTTCGGTGATTGCTGCACTTAGCAGCTTCTACCCTTTACTGCTTCGAGGCCGGTACCTCCCGTGAACCTTACATAACTACAAGCTCTGCAAAAACTGTAACACACTGTCCGGCGGGCGGTACCGCGCCGGTGCTTGGGGAAGCTCCTGGAGGCTCTTCAAGGCCCGCTCCTTCATCGCCAGATCCGCTTCGACATATTTGTGGGTAGTCACTGGGCTTTCATGACCGAGCCATAGGGCGATAACCGTGATATCCACCCCAGCTTGCAGCATATGCATCGCAATCGAGTGTCGAATCAGATGCGGGAATATCCGTCGTTTGGCCAGTTCCGGATATTGCTCGGCAGCGACTTTGACGGCAAGCTTCAGGCGTTCAGTCACTCCAACACGCGTTAGTGGGGCACCTGACCGGCTTGAAAACAGTGGTTGATCAGGCTGGCGAGGATAGGCTTTCAGCCAGCGTTTCAGTTGCCCGGCCGTCTCCGGCCACAATGGAGTCAAGCGCTCTTTGCGCCCCTTGCCACGGATACGCACAGAAGCACTGGGGTCAAGCTCCAGATCGTCCACTCGCATGCCGGTTAACTCGGAGACACGAGCGCCGGTATTGTAAAGCATGGCCAGCATCACCCGATCCCGTTGTCCGATCGCGCTGTTACGATCCGGTGCATCAAGAATCGCGGTCATATGCTCGCGCGAAAGGAATCCAATGAGCGGTTGTTCGAAACGCTTCATGGGAATGGCGAGCACAGATTGAACCGTGGCAAGGGCTGAAGGTTCCTGAAAAGCCACATACTCCATGAACGACCGGATGGCCGCAAACCGGGCATTACGACTGCGAACCGAGTTGTGACGTTCTGCTTCAAGATGGTGAAAAAAGTCCAGAACAAGTGTGGCATTCAGGTCTTCCAGCGCAAGCTCACTGGGGTGTTTTCCAAGTTGCCGGTGGGCGAACGTCAGCAGTAATCGAAAGGTATCCCGATAGGCTAATACGGGGCGGTCTCCAACTCCAAGTGCAACACCCGGGTTAATGAACGCCTGACGGCGCTTCCTGGGTTCGCTTGATCAGATCCATAAAGACCTCCAGCGGCGGCTTGAAGCCCAGTCGCTTTCGAGGCCGGGTATTGAGCTGGAAAGCGATGGCATCCAGCTCGTCCTGACTGAACACCGACAGGTCCGTGCCCTTGGGCATGTACTGGCGCAAGAGGCCATTGGTGTTCTCATTGATGGCCCGCTGCCAGGGACTGTGTGGATCAGCGAAGTAGATCGCCGTCCCGGTCTTCTGGGTGATCTCGGCATGGCGCACCAGCTCTCGGCCCTGATCGTAGGTGAACGTCTGGCGCATTTCCAATGGCACCCGATTGAGGGCCGCGCTGAAGCCCTGGACGGCGGCGGTTGCGGTGGCTCCGTCCATCTTGGCCAAGAACACCAGGCCGCTTACTCGCTCAACCAGGGTGCCTACAGCGGAACGGTTGAACGCACCTTTGATCAGGTCGCCTTCCCAATGCCCCGGCAAGAGCCGTTCATCGACTTCCGGCGGGCGCAGGTGAATGCTGACCAGATCAGGGATCTGTTGACGGCGGTCCACGCCGCCCGCGCGGGGCCGACGCTTCGTCTTGCCTTGGCACAGGCACGCAATCAGCTCCTTGCGCAGTTCACCGTGAGGCTGGGCGTAGATGGCTTTATATATCGTCTCATGAGAGACCTGATAGTCGGTCTGGTCTGGGAACATGGCCTTCAGTGTGCCGCTGATTTGCTGGGGAGACCACCGGTTTCGTAGCATGTCGAGAACGATATCATGCAGGTCTGTGCCTTCGACCAGCGTACGCCTGGGCCGGCAACGAAGACGCGTGGAACATGCAGATAACCCTGCTGCCTCGGCATCATAGGGCTGGTCGTCAACCGCGTGACGCCGTAACTCCCGGCTCAACGTACTGGGAGAGCGGTTCAACTCACGGGCTACAGCCCGGAGACTGGCTCCCTGACGCATCATCAACATGAGTGTGACGCGGTCTGTCGTGCTGAGGTGGTGATAGTGATTTTCCATGGCAACACAATACTCGATCAGAGGGTGTTGCACTTAGTTATTGAGCGCGCGCGGTATGTGGGCTGGCCCTGCGCTGCTGAACCAGACGCTGGACAAAGAACTGCTGGAGCAAGCATGGAAAACTTAACGGCGTCGAGGTACTCATAATCCACCTCCTTGACCTTGGCCAAGGCGCTCAGCGGCCTTGGCTAGCAACTCGGGCGTTGCGGTGAGATACCAATAGGTATCGGTGATCTTGGCATGACCCAGATAGGTGGATAGCGCCAGGATGTGGCAGTCGATATCGAGGCCCTGCGCATACCAGCGTTCCAAGTTACGACAGCTAAAGGTGTGGCGAAGATCATAAACTCTCGGTACTGGGTGGCCGCCCCGGGAGCGCCACTGCAACCGTTGTCGCAGTAGCTTAAAGGCATAATCCAGACTCTCGGTGGTTACGGACCGACCGTAGTCGAAGACGAAGAAATCTTCTGTAGTGGCAGCAAGAGGCTCTTGATCGCGCTCATGCACGTAGTGCCGCCTGACCCCGTTTTAGGTCCAGCTTCAGACCGGCGAAGTGCTCCATGGATTGAGTCTCTTACGGGGTATTTTCTATGGCCGGGTCGATGAGGTTGTAGAACGGCTGCATGCGGTGGACTCGCAGCATTGTCGGCAGCGGCTATGCTGGTCGACCAGCCCGTGGGGTATATCAAGCGACCTTCTTCTCCCGCCGTTTCCAAGGAGTCAACTTGCTTACGTTCCAGAAAAGTCTCACGGCGAGTTTATCGCTTCTCGGTTTGGAACTCGGCTTCGGAGAAAGAGAGCTGATCTATGGTGGCAGTCAATCCTATACAGTTGACGATGGTCGCACTATCGCTGATTTAGGGGATTATTCAGAGCCTCCTAAGATGTCGCATGGTGCTCACGTGTCCATCTCTTGAAGCTATATTTTACAGCCGAGAGGAGATTTGTGGGCTTGACATGCAAAGTTATCGGTATTACGATATCAGATCAATTGATTTTATTCTGTTATATGCAGAGGGCCAATGAAAACGCTCGAAGAATTGATACCACAAATGTCCGCGCGTTCAGTTGTGCTGAGTCTTCTGCTTGGTATGAGGTCGGGGTCGCTACCCGTAAGTTCGATCATAAAGGTCATTAAGCCGTTAGGGTTCTCCGCGCCAGCGTTGCGCACAGCTCTGTCGAGAATGGTTGCAAATGATGACCTAGATGCATCAGGCGGTGTCTACACGCTGGCACAAAGACATCAGATAAGGAGGGGAGTTCAAGAAGAGAGAGTTAACCCGGAGCTTTTGGTTGGAGGGACGGGCTGGAAAATGGCTGTTATCACGGTGGCAGGTCGCGACGCTCCTTCTCGTGCTGCAACGCGTGAGGTTTTGCGAGAGCATCGATACGCTGAGTTATGCAATGGTGTCTGGTTACGACCTGACAATCTCGCCAAGAGCCTACCACCGATGTCTGAAATTCAAGTTTTTCAGGCACAGCATGCGGATGAGCATAAGTTAGTTGCTTATTTGTGGGATCTTCCGGCATGGGCTGCGGAGGCTGATTTAATCATAAAAGCACTCGATCCCGAAAATGAGCCCAGTGCAAGGTTCGCTGCGGCTGCCGCCGCTGTCCGGCATTTAAGGTCCGGCCCAGTTCTACCAGCTCATTTACAACCAAATAATTGGCCTGCAAAACGTCTGCGTAACAAATACGAGAATTATCGTCACTACATCGCTCAACTAGCGAGTGAAAGGATTGAAGATTTATGACCTACAAGACGCATGAAGTGAAAAACCAAGTACCACCGCGAGAAAACTTCGACGCGGTTCAACATCCAGTTTACGACGAATTTCTTAAAGCACGGGATGCCCATGCATCTATATCAGAAATACACGAATTCGGTCGAGTCGCAGGGAGTCTGCGAGTTCAACGCTTGGCCGACTTGGTTGAGAAGAATCAACCTGTTTTAAATACCCACGACAAATATGGACATCGAGTTGACCAAGTGGAGTACGACCCGGCCTATCACGAGTTAATGAATATTGCTCTCGCTAACGGATTAGATGGGACTCCTTGGCAAGATAAGCGTAATAACGCGCACCTCATCCGCGCCGTTAAGTTTGTAGCTTGGCAATCCGGTGATGTTGGGCACACCTGTCCTGTCACTATGACTTATGCGGCGGTCGCCGCGCTCCGAACCAGTAAAGAGCTTGCTGCGGAATTCGAACCCCTTCTCTCGAACGGGGTCTACGACTCGACGTTTTCCAGTCCTGCCCAAAAAGCAGGTCTTACGGCGGGGATGTCAATGACTGAGAAACAGGGAGGCTCTGACGTACGTGCGAATTCTACTCTTGCGGAACAGCAGAGTGATGGTAGTTATCAGCTTACAGGTCATAAGTGGTTTACATCCGCCCCCATGAGCGATATTTTGCTCACCCTCGCACAGGCTCCTGGCGGTCTCACATGCTTTGTAGTGCCCCGCATCCTACCAGACGGGACTGTGAACTCTATCTCGCTGATGCGCCTTAAAGATAAGCTTGGAAATCTTTCCAACGCAAGCTCTGAAATAGAGTACATGGGAGCGACTGGCTGGCGTTTGGGCGACGAGGGTCGTGGTGTTCGAACGATCGTGGAGATGGTCAATATGACCCGACTCGACGTCACGCAATGTTCAGCAGCTATTATGATGAACGGATTGGCCAAGGCTACACATCATGTACGTCATCGTGAAGCATTTGGTGACAAGCTAATAAACAAGCCTCTTATGCGAAACGTGATTGCAGACCTTGCTGTAGAAGCTGAGGCAGCGGCACTTTCGGGAATGTGGCTTGCAGCGCTAACTGATGAAGTTGAAAAAGGGGACTCAGAAACTTTGTTGTTGCGCCGTATAGGTCTTGCAGCCCTGAAGTACTATGTGGCTAAGCGAACACCGGAGCATGTCGCAGAATCCTTGGAGTGCTTAGGAGGTAATGGGTACATCGAAGACTCAGGGATGCCTCGTTTATACCGTGAAGCACCCTTGGGAAGTATCTGGGAGGGAACCGGTAATGTGGCTGCTTTAGATGTAATTCGCGTTCTCAAGCGAGAACCAGAAGCACTTGAAGCTGTATACAACTTTTTAGGCAGCGTCGCTGGGTTCGATCACCGGTACGACGACTTCGTCGAGCAGCTTAAATCGGCTTTTGATGCAGGTGCTGATCTTGAATTTAATGCACGCACTATAGCAGGTGACCTTTCCGTAGCTATCCAAGCTGCACTTCTTAGAAAGTTCGGTAATTCTGCTACAACTGAAGTGTTTTATTCAACTCGACTTATAAGGCGCCATGGGGCCGTATACGGAACTTTACCAAGTGATTTAGGTGTCGATGAGGTCGTCGCCCGCGCTATGGCATCAGTTGATTAGAAACTGAATAGAGTATGCCGATCACGGCGTCCTAAGAGGAAGCTGTGATCATGCTGTTATTTGAAAATAAATACAAAAGGCTTTTATTATGAGTGAAATGACACTTGGTCATCTACTTTCTGAGAGAGCCCGCCTCACGCCCGAGAGCGAAGCCATAATAGATGATAAGAATCGCTACACCTTCGACGAGTTCAATCAGCGTGTCGATATCTTTGCAAGCCATTTAAGTCTCGCCGGGGTAGGGCACGGAGACAGAATTGCGCTGTTGGCTCGCAATTCGGAGATGCACGCAACTACAGTTCTCGCAGCTGTGAAGCTGGGAGCTATAGCCGTTGTTGTTAATTGGCGGCTAGCACCTCCGGAGATGGAGCATATCCTCGAGGACAGCGAGCCCGTAGCTCTTGTATATCAGCACGAGTTCTCTCCTTTATTAGATAAAATATCTACAAAAGTTCTACCTGATATTCAGATTTGTGACGCAGTTTGTGAATCTAATGCCAATGAGCCAATTGTATACGCAACGATAGTCACTGCCGACGAAGAGAGGGAGAAAAGCTGTCTTCCAATCAATGTGGCAATTGATGTTAATGACCCAGCTGTAATTATGTACACCTCGGGTACTACTGGTCGCAGCAAGGGTGCCGTTATAACACATAAAAACCTCTATACTGCGGCTCACAGCGCATCATGCACGATCGATTGGAACAGGAATCAGAGGTTTCTTTTGGGGGCCCCGATGTTCCATATAGGTGGGCTGTTTTATTTGTTCGGCAACATCATGCGTGGTAGTACGACTGTCATGTTACCGGATTTTAAACCAGCGCTGACTTGGGAGCTTATAGAGACAGAGCAGATTAGTATGATGATGACTGTGCCTGCGATGTTGCGAGCTATGTTTGATGCTCCAGAAATCGACACCGTCGATCGTTCTCATCTTGAATACTTAATCTGTGGTGGGGCATCCGTAAGTTCTGAATTGGTTCGAGAGGGTGCTGCACATAATATTGATGTACAGATTGTCTATGGCGCTACCGAATTTACCGGCCCTATTACATTCTGGATTAACAAGGATGATCCAAATGGCCTTGGGTCCGCCGGACGCGCAATTATGAATGCGGAAGTTGCTGCATTCGATGTCCAGACGCAAAAACAAGTCTGTTCAGGCCGCATTGGTGAACTCTGGTTACGCGGTCCAATGACGTTTGCGGGATACTGGCGGAATGAAAAGGCGTCCGCTGAGGTCTTGGTGAATGGTTGGTATAGGACTGGCGATGTGGGTCATGTGGATAGCGAGGGACGAGTATATCTGAAGGACAGACTGAAAGATGTAATTATTTCGGGCGGGGAAAACATCTACCCAGCCGAGATCGAAGCGGTGATGAGCAAGCATGCCGCTGTAGCTGAAGTCACCGTTGTTGGACACTCCGATGAGCGTTGGGGCGAAGTGCCTGTTGCGTATGTGGTGCAAAAGCCCGGCGTGGTCACGTCTGAGCAAGACCTTATGGGCCACTCTAAGGAGTATCTTGCATCCTACAAAACTGTTAAGAAGGTCGTTTTTGTAGACGCGCTTCCGAAAAATTCTGTCGGAAAAGTACTAAGGCGCCAGCTTCGGGAGAGTTAAAACTTATTTAAAGTAGTTGAAGTGAAGTTGTTGTAATAATGTGTCTGGAATCAATTAACCGACGTTATAATTATAAAAAGGTAGCCAATTGTGAATAAAAAAATTAAATATACCGCTTTATCGCTTGCTTTGACACTGCCATCTATCGCAAGCGCAGAAAGATTGAATTATGCTATAGGTTTCACTACAGGCTCTTTTGTAGACGCAGGGAAAGTGTTTGCTGAAGAAGTTAAGAAATATAGTGAGGGCGACTTAGATATACGGGTTTTCCCTTTGTCACTATTGAATTTTGCAGAAATGTCCGATGGAGTAGGGCAGGGTATGGCAGATTTCGGTACTGTCTTAACACCCTATTTTCCAGAGTCGTATCCGAATACGAATATGGTCGCCGACCTATCAATGACCTTAATGCTTAAAGAAGGTGTCTCGCATGAGCAATCTACAGTGGCATACGCGGGTGCCATGGCTGAGTATGTAATGCTGAATTGTGATGACTGTCAAGTCGAATATAAAAATGAAAACCAAGTATTTACTAGTAGTATAATGACTACACCATATACACTACTCTGCCGAGAAAAAGTTGCTTCATTAGATGACATTTCCGGAAAGAAAGTGCGTGTTGCTGCTGCCCCGTGGGCACGATGGGTCGAGAGCCTTGGTGGGAGCCCAATAGTAATGTCAGCTAATGAGTCGTACGAAGCTCTGAGTCAAGGAGTTGTCGATTGCGATATTCAAGCTGCTGCTCAACTTAGTAGCCTTAAGCTTTCGGATATAGTTACTGATGTCACTGTAAATATACCTGGAGGATTGTTTTCAGGTGGTGGTTCAGCCAACATGAATTTATCAAAGTGGAATAAACAAAGTAGTGCCAACAAGAAAGCGATTATGACTGCTTCTGCCGGTCTTGTTGCATCTCAGGCGTTTGAAGGCATCGAATACGCAAAAAAGGCTCTCGACAGCGCTAAGAATAACGGCATTGCTCTTCATGAGGCAGATCCAGACCTGACAAATAGAACTCAAGTTTTTGTTCGCAAAGATTTGGAAGGTATCGTCAATGAATATGCTCAAAAGTACAGTGTGCAAGATGCTCAAAAGAAAGCTGCAGCTTTTATTGAAATTCTAAACGAATGGGAAATTTTAGCTCCTGATCTAGATAGCCGTGAATCATTTAAGGATGCTTTGCTTGATCGAGTATATTCTAAAGTCAACGTAAATACGTACGGATCTTGAAGGTAGATAAGACTGCTGCAGCAGTCTTATCTTTTTTGAGTTGGCGCTTGGACTATGTTTATGACAAACAAAGTGTTTAAAGTTGATAGCGTTTTGGAGGCTTTTTCTTTAATCGCTAGCTTTATCTTATTTTTGATGATGATTCATGTTTCCTTGGATGTTTTTCTTAGACATTTTTTTGCAATTCCGTTGCCCGGCACATTGGCGATATTTACATACTATTATATGACTGTAGTAGTGTTTGTACCTTTGGCGCTTGCAGAGTTAAAAGATTCTCATATATCGATTGATGTTTTCACTCAAATGCTTGCTCCGAGTACGCAGCATGCTCTTTCAAAATTTACCACATTACTAACTATTCCGGTATATACCGTGCTGGCTATACGCACTTGGGAGGAGGCATTAAACAAATTTTCTACAGGAGCATCAGTTCTGCAGGCAAACTCTAGTATTATTACATGGCCAACGTACTTTGTACTACCAGTTAGCTTCGCTCTTATCGTTCTAGTGTTGTCTAAAAAATTGGTATCAAGAGTTTAACTTTTGAGAGACTATAATGAGCGGGTTAGCATATGACTGATATACAACTTGGTTTTTTTGTTCTTGCTTCCATAGTGGTTCTTATTTCTATTAGAGTACCTATTGCTGTCTCATTGATTTCAGCCTCTTTTGCAGGTTTGTGGTACTTAATGGGTTTTGATATAGCTTGGGGTTCTATCGGAGTAATACCATACCAGTTTGCGTCGACATGGGTGCTGGGCTCAATACCTATGTTTCTATTGATGGGTTTTTTATGCTATCACGCAGAGCTTACGCAAGGGATGTTTCGAGCAGCAGGTATATGGCTTTCTGGAATTCCGGGCGGTTTGGCCATTTCTGCAGTATTCGGCTCGGCTGGATTTGCAGCTGTCTCCGGTTCGTCTGTTGCATGTTCTGCTGCGATGGGACGGATTGCAGTTCCAGAAATGATTCGTCATAAATATGATCCGGAATTGGCTACTGGAACAGTCGCCGTAGCAGGTACTATAGGAGCATTAATACCTCCATCTATTATTATGATACTCTATGGTGTTGTAGCTCAGCAGTCTATTACAGGTCTTTTCCTCGGCGGTATTGCTGTTGGAGTTATTACTGCAGTTGGCTATACTGTCGTTATACTTGTTAGAGTAAAGCTGAACCCTTCGCTAGCCCCTACTGTTGATACTAAACATACAATAAAAGAAAAATTCGGTTCTCTTAAAGAAACTTGGCCAGTACTTCTAATTATGGCCGGGATATTTGGCGGTCTTTTTGGCGGAGTGTTTACACCTACAGAAGCAGGTGCGGTGGGTGCATTTCTTTCCTTTGTAGTGGGGTTGTTGAAAAGGTCATTAACGTTTAAAAAATTGCAAGTCGCCCTTGTTGAGACACTGGTCACCACTAGCGCTCTAATCATTATTGCGATTGGAGCTAGTCTTCTGACCAGATTTTTGGCACTGTCAGGCACTGGTGAGTTTATTTCCGATCTAATTATCGGTGCGGACTATAGTGCTGCAATAGTTATAATCGGAATAGTTCTCGTCTATCTTTTTCTGGGTATGTTCTTGGAGCCTATAGGTGCGATGCTTTTGACTCTACCAATTATAATACCTGTGGTAGGTGACCTTGGGTTAAGTCTTTTGTGGTTTGGTGTTGTTTTAACTAAGTTATTGGAAATTGGAATGATTACACCTCCAATTGGAATGAACGTATTCGTTATCAAGAGTGTTGTCGGTAACTTAGTATCAACAAAAGAAGTTTTTAGAGGAATATTTTGGTTTTTGATAATGGACTTATTAATAATATTTCTAATAATCTATTTTCCAAATATAATTCTTTTTATACCTTCTGTATTTGATTAGATGCTCGGTCGCCGTCAACAAGTGTATTGGTGCAAGTTGGCTATTCGAAGAAAACATAGACTTGGAGTTTGAGTTTCGGGATGGGCAGAGTGCAGATCTTAATAATCAGTCAAAAATATAATTCAGGAGTGCCATTGTTTACATTAGTTAGCAGTTATCTTTCAGTTAAATAAAAAAGGGAAATCTCTATGTGGACAATAAATGATTTTTTCGATAATAATATCCGAAAGTTCGAAAGTAAAGAGGCACTAGTTCATGGGGAAGAGAGGCTGACATGGCAACAGCTTGGAGAGCGCGTCAATAGACGGGCTGCATGGTTACAGAGGCAAGGTGTTAGAAAAGGCGACAAAGTTGCCCTTCAAGGAAGAAACTCAACTTCTTGGGTAGAATTTTTTTTTGCGATTGTTCGCTGCGGTGGTGTTGTGGTGCCTGTAAATCATAAGCTAGCCGCCACAGAAGTGGAATATATACTACGTGATAGTGGTTCCATGCTTTGGTTTGTCGATTCCTCAATATTTACTGAATTAGAGCTAAGCCCTGAGAGGGCTGGAGTATCTGTTTTTGCACTCGATGAAGATAGCTCTGACAGTACTATTGAACCTGCGGGTTATGGTAAGCAGGGTGCATTTATCCCAGTCGATGTTTCAGAAAACGACTTGGCTGAGTTACTTTATACCTCAGGTACTACTGGTCAGCCAAAAGGATGCATGCACTCTCACAAAACGATTTTGTTAGCTGCACTATCAACGAGCGTAGTAGGTTGGGGTTTTAATATACAAGACCGGGTACTAATAGGAATGCCAATATGGCATTCAGCTCCCCTGAATTGTCAGTTGATTGGTGCGTTATATGTTGGTGCGACCCTAGTCTTATTACGTGAGTACGGCCCAAGAAAATTCCTGGAAACAATCCAGGAAGAACAATGTACTGTCTTCTTTGGTGCACCAATCGCCTTCATACTTCCAGTGCAAACGCTCGATGATTTTGACTCATTCGATATTAGTAGTATGCGAGCATGGCTTTTCGGTGGCGGACCAATTGATTCCTCAACCTCTAACATGTTAAGGGAAAAATTTAAAAGTGATCGTTTTTACCAAGTATATGGTATGACAGAATCAGGCCCTACTGGTATATCGCTCTACCCACATGAGCAAATAATGAAAGCAGGCTCTATTGGGAAATATGCTTTAACTGGGTGCGATCTTCGTGTGGTTCGTACTGATGGTAAAAACGCAAACCCTGGGGATGTTGGAGAAATTTGGTTGCGCGCACAGTCAATGATGCTTGGTTATCACAACCAACCTAACGCAACTATGCAAGCTTTCGATAATGGTTGGTATCGCACTGGTGATCTCGCACGGATGGATGAGGATGGCTATCTTTTTATTGTTGACAGAACTAAAGATATGATCATCACAGGTGGTGAGAATGTTTATTCGAAAGAAGTGGAGGATGTCCTAGTGAATTGCCCAGGAGTGTCTGAAGTTGCTGTAATTGGTATTCCACATGCGGACTGGGGAGAAACTGTAGCTGCAATTGTAGTGTCGCAAGATAATCAAGAGTTAGATATCGAAAATGTTAAAGGCTTCTGTCAAGGAAAGCTGGCACCCTATAAGATCCCTAGGTTAATACAGTTTGTAGACAACATTCCCCGGACACCAACTGGAAAAATGATGAAGTACAAGATTAGGGAGAAATTTAATCAGATAAACTAAAGAGGTAATTGTGTTCAGTGACTCCGGATACCAATTGACAGTTTAACATGGCAGTTTAACAGGAGTTATATCTCAACGGGCTGGTCATTGGTTAATCTCCCGATAAAGAGTGATGGTGCATTAGCCGGTCAAAACAATACGTCGTCTGTCAAGGTAGTTGGAACCTGATTCATTTGGCCTCTAATGGGCCACACATTGCTCTTTAACAGCTTGCTCTTTAACAGCTTGCTCTTCTGGCAACGGGTTCAACCACACCGCTCCGACCGGTTCGCAGTTGCGAATGTCGGTAGACCAACGTCCAGGGTTCTTTCTCTTGGCTCTGAGCAATGTCATTTTGCGGTTTGCCAGGATGTCAGCATCCTTGCCCGCATGGCGATCGGCCGGAGTCACATAACGGATCGCGCTGTGGCGATGCTCATTGTTGTACCAACGGATGAAGGAGTTCACCCAGTCACGAGCCAACTCAAGGCTCTCAAAGCCCTCTGGCGGATACTCCGGGCGTTGCTTGGTAGTACCGAACAGCGACTCGATATAAGCGTTGTCATTAGACACTCGCGGTCGACTGTAAGACGGCGTTACCCCCAGTTTTTCGAAGGTGGCCGGCAGAGTGCCGCCTTTCATGGCGCTGCCGTTGACGCCCTTCTAAAGATCAAGTGCCTATCTGTACCTGATTGATCATATGATTTCTGGCACGGATGAGGTGATAAACCTCTCTGGCTATGTAGCGCTTTAGGCAGCGGATAATCTCCAGTTTCGTGAGTCCTTGTTCGGTGCGTTTTTTCACGTAAGCCTGGGTCGCAGGATCGTATTGGATTCGACCGATTGCAATGATATGTAAAGCGCTGTTAGCCGCCCTGTCGCCACCTCTGTTCAGGCGATAACGCTGCCTCTGCCCAGAGGATGCAGGTACAGGACTGGCTCCGCACAGAGCGGCAAAGCTTGCCTCCGAATGCAGGCGTTCTGAGTTATCACCTGCCGTAATGAGTAGCTGTGAAGCAGCCTCATAGCCTATAGAGCGGCGTGCTATGAGATTAGGTGCCAGATCATCGACAATGGCTTTGATCATGATGTCCAGCTCTGCCACTTCGTCATGTAGTTCGATGTAGCGGCGAGCAAGGGATTTGAGGGCAATCCGATAAGCTGTGGTGACATCCCGATATCCCGTCAAGTCGGGGCGCCAAGCGGCTACTGTGCGGATGAGTTTCATCCTCGTCATAGAGCGCAGCTGGTCACGTAGTGTCTCGGGTGCAGACACGATTTGTGTCTGGATGATTTGAAGAGCAACGCGCCGAGCAGCAACAGCCGTCTTGCGACAAACTTTCAAAACACGTAGTGACTCAATCATCCCGTCGCGTGTTTTGGGAGTGACCGTCCGGATACCAGCGAAGGCGGCATGGGCAGCATTTTCGGCGTCCATGACATCGTCTTTACCACGCTTTCTACGAGCTGTCTTATCAGGCGACGTCACCTCCAAGGTCTTAACATCGCAGCGCTGTAGGTACCGCAATAATCCCGCACCATAGGTGCCGGTGCATTCTATGCCCACACGCTCAAGCTCACCGAAAGAGCGCATCCAAGCCAGCAAGCTTTTGTAGCCATGCGTAGTCGTCGCGAAGGTCTTTGAGCCCAAAACACGATCATACTCATCCACGACAGAAGCTACGTGAATAACTTTGTGAGTATCAACGCCGCCAACCACCGGAGAGTGTGCCTTATGCTGCTTTTTCATGACCTCACCCCAACCAATCAATCAATTCAAAATGATGGATTCCACCTTCGAATCGATTGCCCGGACATGACAGTAATGAGACCTATGGTCAGGCCCTTCTCGGGTCACAGGTAACGACGAGGTGAACCCTCTCCGTTAAGTGATCTTGGGCCACCGACGAGTCAACGGAAAGACACATTGAGCAGGTCGATCAGAGTGTGGGTCAGGTGGCCAAAGAACCCATACGGCACCAGATTATTCATAATAGACCGATCAGCTGTTAAAGCGGATTAGTTCAAGAATATCTGGCACGGACATTATTACTATCAGAATGCACCACTGGCGGGTTATTCGCACAGCCCTCGCGCAACAGTGCCTTGCGCAATACGACTTCGCTGTTGGCCGCGCTTTCCGCGTCGAACACTTCAGCGCCAACAATTTTGCGGCTGTACACGTCGAGCATGAAGTACAGATAAAAGAACCGGCCCCGGATAGTGGACTTCAGATACGTCACGTCCCAGCACCAGACCTGATTCGGTCTGTTGGCCTCGTGACGGCGTGGCGGACCGACTCGCCCGGAGTGGCGGCGGGCACCTCGACGATGATTTTCATTGTGCTCGCTCAGAACGCGGTAGAACGACGATTCCGAGGCGATGTACCACCCGTAGTCGTCCATCAGTAGCGGCACGACCTGAGAGGGCGGTAAGCTGGCATAATCGGATTGATGGCAAACGGCCAGGATCATTGCTTTTTCCATGGTTGTGAGTGCGTGAGATGGCGTCTGTTTGGGAGCACCGGGCCGACCATCCTCACCGCCGGCTTTCCAGCGGCGGTACGACGTGTTGGCTCCGATGCCCAGCTCGGCACAGGCGCTTTTCAGGCGCGCACCTTCAGTCCGCGCCTCATCGATCAGCTGCACGGCGCGCTGGCGATCCAGGGCACTGGTCAGTCGTCCTCGTCCCCCCAGATCGCCTGGGCCTTTTTTCGCAGGGTCCCCCTCTGGCAGGATAGTTGGCACTACTTAGTCGTCCCTGCAAAACCAAAAAACTGAAACAAAGCAATGAGTTGGCTTGAATTTCGAGTATAATATCCACCATAAATCTCCCCGTTTCGCCCAAAAACCGGAAGAAAACGCCATGATTCCACGGGATAAGCGCCAGGCACCACAACGAGATCTGCTGAAAACCTACCTTGAA
>NZ_VCGZ01000017.1:0-35316 GCF_016597775.1 Marinobacter sp. 1-3A | reverse complement strand
GGTTACGGACTGCCGGACTTCGCAGAGGAACTCAACTACGGAGTCGATCTATCAACCATCTGAGGGTGGTATCAGATTGATGGGGTGAAGGTGCCCCATCAACCATTAAATCCGTATACCCCTTTTATGGTGATGACCCCATCAAAATGCGGGATTTGCTGAAAGCCCAGGAAGAACTGGACTTCTATGTATAGGAGGTAGGCTCAAGCGCCCATGCATCCTTAGCTCCACTCGCACATACCCACGGCATCTGTTTGCTGTGGGTATGTGCAGAATTAACTCGCTCCATCTGCCTTAACAATGTTCGCCTGTTGCTTGTCTGCAAGCTCCTCCAGATTCATGTACGCACAGTCTTTTTTGGCAATAAAGCTGTCAGCAGAATCGATCAGGATATTGTCATCCTTCATAAATCTGCGACCAAGCAAAACCGGGTAAGAAAAATTTCCCCTGTCGGTGAGGGAGAACTGGGTTTTGTGGTTGGTGCCTGCAATGCAAAAATCCAGCATCACAACATAACGTCGTTGGGATGGGGCTCCTTTTCGCTTTATAAGCACTGTGCGCTCTACAGGTCGCTCCAGCTCAAGAATCACCTCTTCGTGATCTATCGTGCTGTCATCTGTTATGGGGTGATCTTTATGGTCGGCCAGAGGAATCTGGAATCTCACCCATTTCTGATCGTCTTGCTTGAACTCTTCCACATTCACAGCGTGGAGTGAGGAAGTCTTTGCACCTGTATCCAGCCGGGCTTTTAGCCTCAGGCCGGTATCGTTCATCACCACCCACTCCACAAAGCCGAGTGTTTCGGGAACAGGTACGACGCTTTTGTCTGCTTTCTCGGCGAAAGCTGTGGCGGGAATAATAAGCGCGGTAGCAAGACCTAAAGGGATCAGAAACCTCATTCAATTCCTCCAGCAAATGATTGTAAATCCGGGAAAAAAGATAGGAAATAATCCTCTAGCTCTGAATGCAAAGGCCGTATTTCGTCAATGATTCCGGCAAATGAATTTTGAAAGCGTATGCGTGCGGCCACCCTGTCCAGGGCGTAACCGATGTTATCTAGATCCCGATAGGAGCCAAACCAGTCGTGGGAAACAAGATGTCGGACGGTTTTGGTCATATCCGGCGACATGAGGTTTTCGTTATTCTGCAGCTCTGCATAAACGTTACTGATAAAGGTGTTCTGATCAGCATTAGTGAACTCGCTCCAATGCTGTAAGAGAAAGTGGTCATAGAGGATATCCAGCGCGATCCCGGAAAACCTGCGGCGCTGGGCAGAAAAAAGCCGCTTGCTGGCTAGTACGTCGGGGTGTTTATCGGTAAAGCTGTCTACCGCCAGGTGATGTCGAACCCCTAACCTTACAGAAGATGGGAGTGCTGCTACGTCGACACCGCGGGCGAAATCCCCAAGCATGCTACCCACCCGCGCTTCAGGCGAGTCGGGGGCAAGAAAAAGATGCGCAAGGTGGTTCAATGTTGTTCCCCGGTTCCAGAGCTGTGTGATTCAGACTGCAACAAACTGCCCGGCATTTCCACACCAGGAATGCTAAAAAGCCCTTTGCTGACGGTGTTTTAATACTTGGGTAATCCTGCTGCAAACCGTGAGTTTTCTTGCGGTTGAGCGCCCCCGGAGGTATTCTGACGCCCTCTCTCGGTTCAGCTAGCTCGGGCATCCATTGAGAAACCTCTACCCTGTTATTTTTATTGTAAGTCTCATGTTTGTGCTGCTAAGCATATTCATGACGCTGCCTGTGTTTTTGATGCTGGGCTCGGATGCGCCGAATGCAGCGTCGTTTGTGGAGTCCGCGGCCATCGTTTTCGGCATAGGGCTGTTCGGCATTGCCACTACTTACCGGCAGCCCCGCGATCTGAAACCACGGTATATGTTCGTGCTTACCGTGTCGTCCTGGTTCATTATAGCCCTGCTCTCTGCACTTCCCTTCTACCTTAGCGATGACGGCATTTCTGCTGCAGATGCGTTTTTTGAAGGTGCTTCAGGCATCACAACTACAGGCGCTACGGTATTCAGTGGCCTGGACACCATGGATAAAGACCTGCTTCTCTGGCGCTCGATTCTGCAGTGGATTGGCGGCATAGGGATAATCGGCATGTTCGTAGCCGTGCTTCCATTCCTGCGTGTAGGTGGCATGCGCCTGTTTGCCACCGAGTCTTCAGAATGGACAGACAAAGCGCTTCCAAGAATGAAAACCCTGAGCCGTGGGCTGCTCTTTGTTTACCTCGTGTTCTCAACAATCGCAGTTGTTACATACTGGCTATCCGGAATGTCACTGTTCGACGCGTTTAACCATGGCTTAACCAGTATTGCGACCGGGGGTTTCTCCACGTCGGATATGAGCATGGGTAAGTTCAACGATCTGATCCTTGTGGAAGCCTCGTTTTTCATGATGATTGGGAGCCTGCCATTCTTTCTTTTTGTCAGAGAGATGCATGGTCAGCGCGGAGTGTTATTCAAAGACCAACAGGTGAGATTGTTTCTCACCATATTACTGGTTGTGCCGGCGCTTCTCACCCTATACAGGTGGGCGGTTTCACCGGTGCCTTTTGACCCGGTTCATAATTACATAGCAACCTTGTTTAACGTGACCTCGGTGGTGACGACAACCGGTTATGCCTCTGAAGACTATTCCGCCTGGGGGCCACTGGCGTTCGTATTGTTTTTCTTCCTGATGTTTATTGGCGGCTGTTCCGGCTCAACGTCAGGCGGCATGAAAATTTTCCGCTTTCAGCTTTCTCTGATTGTGCTTCGTGAGCAGTTAATCCGTTTGCTGCACCCACGGGCGGTACTCTCCCGTAACTACAATGGGCGGGCCGTCAGTGATGACATTATCGCGTCTATGATCGCCTATACGTTTATCTTTCTGTTGTGCCTGCTTTTGATCACAGTATCTCTGGCAGCCATGCAGCTCGACTTTATCACGTCGTTGTCAGGTGCATTGACGGCACTCACCAACGTAGGCCCTGGGTTGGGGGACATCATCGGTCCTGCGGGGAACTTTGGCCCATTACCGGATGCCGCCAAATGGATTCTGGCGGTTGGCATGTTAATGGGACGATTGGAAATTCTTAGTGTGGTGATTGTGCTCTCACCGGCATTCTGGCGCAGCTAACCTTTTATCTCTGAACCTGAATGCCGGCACGTTTTAATGGTTTTTAGAGGGCGTGCTTGTGAATGAAGCGCCCGATCTCCTGAATTTCCTCAAGGCACACACTGTGCTCCATAGGGAAGGTCATGTACGCCGGCTCGTAGCCCATTTCCTTGAGTGCCTCCACACTACGCACACCAAGCGATTCCTGAACCATTGGGTCAAAGGTTCCGTGATAAATATTGATTGGAATACCGGCGTTTGCTTTGGAAGGCTTTACCGTTTTCGCTGTGGCGAAGTAGGTGGAAAGTGCCAGAATGCCTGCCAGACGTTTCGGGTATGTCAGGCCAAGCTCATAAGCAACCGCCCCACCCTGTGAAAACCCTGCAATAACGATGTTCTCGGAAGGAATACCGCGTTCAATTTCCCGATCAACCAACTTGCCCACGGCGCGGGCCGATGCCATCAATTGGTCGGTATCTACAATTCGGTCAATATCCATCGCTTTGATGTCATACCAGGCTGGCATGGACATTCCGCCATTGATGGTGACCGGCAGATTGGGCGCGTGGGGGAAGATAAAACGTACCGCTGCATCGTCTGGCAAACCCAACTCTGGCACTACCGGTTCGAAATCATGCCCGCTTGCGCCAAGGCCATGCAGCCAGATAACAGCAGCGGTGGGATTGGCTCGGGTTTCCAGCTCAATATATTGAAGATCCTGCACGCAGTACCTCGTTTTCTGAAAGGGAGATTGTTGTCCGGATTATTCCGGTGCGTTTAACCTGGCGTTTGCATCCAGTGCGCTTTGAACCGGATTAGCATACATATCCAATAGATAGGGTCGAATTGCCGGATCACAAGCTTCGAGTCTTCTTTCTATTTCCGCGCGCGCGGTTTGAATCTCGGCTTCTGACCAGTTTTCGGCGGTTACCACTGACTCTCGAACAACATCCAGGCTGTAAGCGCCCTCAGCATTCTGGCCGCGTATCTCGTAGGCGATCAGGTTAGAGGCGTGCAGGCGATAATTTGCGTGCACCTCTGTGTCGATCACTGCAGCAAGTTCTTTGGCGTTCTCGGGCGCATCAAGAATGGGGGCGCCAAAATGGACGTGCACATGGCCCTTGAACTGGGTCAGCCCTTTCATGATTTGCTCGGTATCTTCACCTTCTGCTTTTTTGTAGCTACCACTGCGGGCTTTTGTTTCCAGTTCGCGGGCTTTATCAGCGTCGCAAGGATCGTATTCGTAGGATATGGACACCGGAACAATGCGGAGCTTGTTCATGGCTTCTGCAAAGCTCAACCCGCTCTTTTTACAACTCATGTAAAACATCTTGATGATTGCCGGGTCGGTAAAATCACGACCGTCTTTAGCGCGCCCTTCTCGCTGGGCAATCCAGATATTCTCGTTACTGGCAACGCTGTAGTTGATAAATCCAGAGAGGGTGATATATGCGTCACGCATTTCCCTCGGGCTGGTCATGTCACGGCGCACAATAAAGCTCTTGTTAAGCCGCATCATCTCAGCAAATACACGGTTTGCGAGCAGATTGTCACCAATGGCGATCCGAGTGGTACGCAAGTCGTTATGGAACAACAGGTAGTTCACCACCATGGGATCAAAAACAATATCCCTGTGGTTGGATATGAAAAGATAGGCGCCCTGCTTGCTCAAATTCTCCAGGCCGCTGGTGGTTACACGGGCCGTTGTGCTTTCAATCAGTTCACCGATATAGCCAGAAAGCCCAGCCTGCAGATCATCTACCTTTGTGAAGTGTCCAAATCGGCTGGAAAGCCAGCGTCGCGTAAAAAATCGCAAAGGTGCCGGGGCCCAGCGTGCAAGTAAGGGCGACTTGAAGCGCCCGACCATATCCAAAAACTCATGGTCGTTAACCAACCGTTGAATCGCCGGGCCGGTTTCTTCGTCCGAATAGGGACGGATGGCGTCAAATTCCTGCATGGCTGCCCTGTTGTTGTGTGTATCGATTATCTTGAGCTGTTAAACCTAGGCTTAAAACCGCGGTATTGTATCGGTTTTCCCGTGGGTTTGCTTCCCAAAAACACGGCTTGTCCGGCCATTCCTTGCGGTGAATCTGGTATGATCCGCTACCTGATTTCACTCCAGCCTCGCGATTGACCGGTTATTCTATGTATCCCGACCAGGACTTTGAACAGCTTTCTGCCGAGAGGCCCACAACTTCTGGCAGAAGCCCCGAACAGGTATTGCACGAAGTGTTCGGGTACGAATCCTTCCGCCCTCTGCAAGGAGATATCATCCATGAGGTGGTGTCTGGTGGCGATGCCTTGGTGCTTATGCCCACCGGCGGCGGTAAATCTCTTTGTTATCAGGTGCCTGCGCTTGTTCGCTCCGGTACGGCGATAGTTATCTCGCCACTGATCGCCTTGATGCAAGATCAGGTTGCTGCACTGCGTGAACTGGGAGTGAAAGCGGCCTTTCTCAATTCCACAATGGATTTCGAGCAGGCGCGCGCTACCGAGTACGCACTTGGCACCGGTGAGCTTGATCTTCTTTATTGTGCACCTGAGAGGCTCATACAGCCCCGTACTCTGCAACTACTGCACGATGCGTCCATTTCGTTATTTGCTATCGACGAGGCCCACTGCGTTTCCCAGTGGGGGCATGACTTCCGCTCGGATTATCTGCAGTTGGCGGTGCTCGCTAACGAATTCCCAAACATCCCCAGGATTGCGTTAACGGCCACGGCCGATGAACGCACCCGCAAAGAGATCGCGGAGCGCCTGTCCCTCACCGAGGCGCGGCACTTCATTAGCGGTTTTGATCGCCCTAATATTCAGTATCGAATAGCGCCTAAGATTAACGCAAACAAGCAGTTGCTTGATTTTATTAAAGCAGAACATGAAGTCGACTGTGGCATAGTTTATTGCTTATCCCGCAACAAAGTGGATGCCACTGCGAAGATGCTAGCCCAGAAAGGTTACACCGCACTGCCCTACCATGCGGGGCTTCCGGCCAACGATCGGGCACGTAATCAGGAGCGTTTCCTCCGGGAAGATGGTGTGATTATTGTGGCCACCATCGCCTTCGGCATGGGCATTGATAAACCGGATGTGCGCTTTGTAGCACACCTCGACTTACCCAGAAGCCTGGAAGCCTATTACCAGGAAACCGGCCGTGCGGGCCGTGATGGCAAGCCTTCTACCGCCTGGATGGTGTATCGCCTTCAGGACGTGATCAAACTGCGGCAGATGCTGGAAGCCTCCCAGGGCAACGATCATTTCAAGCGTATTGAACGGCAAAAGCTGGACGCTATGCTCGGGCTGTGTGAAGTAACCAAATGTCGCCGACAAGTTTTGCTGAACTATTTTGGCGATGCACTGGATGCGCCTTGCGGTAACTGTGACACCTGCCTGAACCCGCCTGAGACCTGGGATGGCACGGTGGCGGTGCAAAAAGCACTCTCTTGTGTGTTCCGTACGGGTCAGCGTTTTGGTGTTACCCACCTGATTGATGTGTTACGGGGTTCAGAAAATGAGCGCGTGCTGCAATTGGGACACCATCAGGTATCAACCTATGGCATTGGTGCAGAATTTTCCGCTAGCGAGTGGAAGTCGGTGTTCCGTCAATTGGTGGCTAACGGCTACTTGAGAACAGATCCCGATGGCTATGGCGCGTTGCAGCTCACTGAAGAATGCCGTCCACTACTGAAAGGCGAGCACAAGGTCGAATTGCGCAAAGACCCCGTCGTTAAAAAGTCTTCAGGCCGCTCTTCAGGTGGAAGAACTGGAAGCCCGGTTAAAGATCAGGTTACAGATCACGTGGGCTGGGAGGCGTTAAGGGCGTGCCGCAAGGAGCTTGCGGACAAACAAGGCGTGCCGCCTTACGTTATTTTCCACGACACCACTCTTTTCGACATGCTGGAACGCAAGCCTCAAACGCTTGATGAGCTAGCCGGCGTGAGCGGTGTGGGAGCCGCAAAACTGGAGAAATACGGCGAGATATTCCTCGCCGCCATTGCCAAGCTGGATCCAGCCTGAGGAACAACCTCAGGCTTCTCCTTATGCCGCGGGCTTGAAGCCTTTTTTGCGAACCCGATACTGGGCGATGGACGTAGCAACGTGGTTGCCGTCCATATCCCGCAGTTCTCCGGTGAGGCTGAATTTCGCCCGACCAGTAGCGTCAGCGTCAGCAAGAATGCCCGCAACCTCTTCCGGTGACAATTCAAACTCGACAGTCACATCCGAATTGGCGGGCAGCAAAAATTGCAGCGTCATTTCCTTCAGGATTGGTGTGTAGGCGGGGCCAAGATCAAACAAGGTGAGTACCCCACCCGGAATTTCCGCCACAAGAAAGTAAGCCCCTGCGTACAGGCTGCCAAAGTGGTTCTTGTTACCTTTGAGCTGTATGCGCGCTCGCACGTAACCCGGGCGAACCTCTTCAACGCTGAACCGGTTTCGGGGCGCGAACGGAATCGACAAGCCTATAAGGCGGTTAACGGCGGCGTAGCCGCCGGTTTTCTTCAGCCACTCGACGGGTTGCGCCAGGGTTGCCTTGGGGTCTATGGTTGAAATCCATTGACCGGTCGCCCCGATAATATTGTCTATTAAGGCCATCATTGTGCTCCGTAAGTTGTATTGAGGCGGATGATTACAATGCCGGACACACATCGCAACACTCTTTTACATATTTCTGGAGAGATTTGCCGGCTCTCCGGAGAATTCTGATCTAAAGTTTGATTACCCGTAATCTTAGTCATAACGTCAAAACAGCTGGCCTATGCGAGCTGGAACGGATTCGGAACATTTCACAAGGATTCGGATAGTGCGATATGCCCAACCCCGTTTAACCTGTGACCAAGCAGGCACCAAAATGTTTGCTGCCACCAGGCTCTCCCTCACACTCCTTTGTGCGCTTGTGTCGAGTTGCTTTGCTCATGCAAACCCCGCACACAACCCTGTACAAGAGTATGTCCTTTGGTACCGGAATTACGATAGCCCTGCTATCTATGCACTGGTTACTCTGGCATTGGAAAAAACACCCGAGTATGGGGAGTTCCGCATTATCCGGAGCCAGGAGCTTAGCCAAGGGCGAGCACTGCGCGAGCTGGGTCGAGGCGGAACCCGTATGGTGGATATTGCAAACGTGGCCACATCAGCAGAGCGGGAGCAGTTTTTGACCCCTGTGCCGGTTCCTGTAGACGGAGGGTTGCTTGGTTTTCGCGTGTGCGTGGTTATGCCAGAAAGTCTCTCACTGTTTGAGGGTATTCACTCCCTAGACGATCTTCGTGAGAGGGGCGTGCGAATTGGCCAAGGGGATCACTGGCCAGACACTCCAATACTCAGAAACAACGAGATTCCAGTTATTACCCATTCCCGTTACGAAATTCTCTTTGGAATGTTAAGAAAACACCGTTTCGATTGCTTTGCCAGGGGTGTCAGTGAGGTGATTAACGACCTGCAAATGGAAAATGACCCCGAGATGACGATAGAGCCCAACCTGGTGCTGGCCTATCCAATGCCCTCTTACCTGTTTGTAGGCCCTGAAGACCAGGTAACAGCGCACCGTTTGCAGCTCGGAATGGAGCGCGCCATTCGGGACGGCAGTTTTGGCGTGTTTCTTGAGCAGTATTATGGTGCGGCGGTTGCTAACCTTAACCTGGATAAACGCACCATCATCGTTTTGGACAACCCCTTCCTGAGTGAAGAATCAGGAAGCATTGGCCGCGATACGCTGAACAACCTGCGCTGGCGGATTGAGCTACTTCGCGACTAAGCCCCAATCAAACCCGGAAACGGGATACGTTGCCATCAAGGGTGTGGCCAATCTGTTCTATTTGTCCACTGTAAACGTCATTCTCACTGGCAGCGGCAGCGGCTTCCTGGCCTTGATCCGCAATGCGGGTAATCGACGAATTCAGCTCTTCCGTAACCGAGGTTTGCTCTTCTGAGGCAGTGGCAATCTGAGATGTCATCTGGCTGATAGCGGTAATGGCGCTAGTGATGCGGTTCAGGGAATCCATGGCATCCTGCGCTTTTTCCATGCTTACGTTAGATACCGCTGTTGATGCGTTCATTACATCTACCGCGTCATTGGCACCGGTCTGGAGCCGCTCGATCATATCGTTTATTTCTTCAGTGCTGGTTTGGGTGCGCCGCGCAAGGTTTCTTACTTCGTCTGCAACCACGGCAAAACCGCGACCAGCATCTCCGGCCCGCGCAGCTTCAATGGCTGCGTTCAGTGCCAACAGGTTGGTCTGTTCAGCAATGCCTTGAATAACTTCCAGCACCGTTGTGATAGAGGCAACATCGCGACCTAGTGAATCGATGACTTTTGCAGCTGTGCTTACTTCGCGAGACAGCTGCTGCACCGCATCTCGTGATGCAGACATGGTTTCCAGCGATGCCCTGCTGTCGTCATCCGCTGTGTTAGCTGCGTCTGCCGTTTGCTGGGCGTTTTGTGCAATTTCATGGGCTGCTGCGGACATCTGGTTAATCGCGGCCGCCACCATATCGATTTCGGTTTGTTGATTTTCAACGCTGCTGCGGCTGGTCTTGGCCGTGCTTCTGAGCGCCGTTACGTTGGTAGCCAGTTCACTGCTACCCTGCTGCACTTCACGAACCACCTGATGAATTTTACCGACAAACTGGTTAAAGCTTGCAGCCAACTGGCCGAACTCGTCGCGGGCGCTGTCGTCTAAACGCTGGGTGAGATCTGCATCGTTTGAGCCTATGTCTGCCATGGCTGCATTCAACCTGCGAATCGGAGCCATCAGGGTACGAATTCCCAAATGCAGTACAACAAGTGATACCAGAAGCCCAACAACAGCCATTATCACGCCGGTTATCATGGCGCTTCGAACAGGGGCGCTTATTTTGTCCTGGTTAACGAAGGTACCCAAATACCAGTCAACACCGCGGGCATCGCTGATAGCATGAAAGCTGGCGCTCCAGTCAGCACTTTCCTGCTTAAAGCTGTGCAAGCCTTCTTTCAGCTTTGGAGCCTCACCAAGTAGCGAGCTGATATTTTTACCTATCAGGCGCCGGGTTGGGTGGTACAGCACCGTGCCGTCATTGCTGATCAGCGCAGCATAACCAGTGCCTGCCAGATTGATCACAGACAGCATGCGCTCAATGGCGTTAAGGGTAATATCCGCACCCACAACACCTTGATGCGTCCCACGCTTCACCGGGGCAAATGTAGAGATAATAATTTCGCCGGTTGCAGCATCCAGGTATGGAGTAGTAAAGGATGAGCGGCCAAGCTCCATGGCTCTTTTGTACCAGGGGCGGGTGCGAGGATCATAGCCCTCAGGTAGAGTGTCAGTATCGGCCTGGCTTTTCATCAACATGTACCCGTCAACACGGCCCACGTACACATCCTTGAAATTGCCGCCTGTTGAAATTGCCTGCAGCAACGTATGTGCTTGCTTATCGTCTGCCACTGACTCGAGAGCTTTAGCCGTTGATTCGGTCATTATAAGCCGGGTGTTGAGCCATTCAGCAATGCTTGACGTATTCTGCTCTGCAGTGTTTTCGATTAATGAATCCACATAGGTTTGCGACGTGTTTTGCAAACGGAGGTTGCCGGAAATTGTGAAGGCGGCCATAACCAGCAAGAGTAGAATGCTGAAAGTGACGAGTAGCTTTTGACCAAATGTAAGATGCACGGCGCGCTCCCTATTTTGTTTCACTGATTAACGGCCGTCTGTGCGAACTCTTTAATGCCTTCTGATAAACTTGTTTCGTAAATTCATTTCCACGCCGTACAGGAGCCCCACTGAATGGCCCATGAAGAGCTGCATCTAAACCTCCGCAACCTGAAGCTTGATGATTATGAACAGCTTCAGGTACTCATGGATCGGGTCTACGACGATATTGGTGGGGCTTGGCCCAAAGACACCATAAAGGCGTTGGTTGAGCAATTCCCCGACGGGCAGATCTGTATTGAAGATCATGGCGAGCTTGTGGCCGTTGCTCTTACGGTTTCTGTCAAATATGAGCGATTCAGCAACCCTCATACCTATGATGACCTGATTCTGAGCAATGAGCAGATCCGGCATAACCCGAAGGGCGACTCACTTTACGGGCTGGATGTGTTTATCCATCCGGAATATCGCGGGTATCGGCTTGGGCGCCGGCTGTACGAAGCTCGCAAGGAACTATGCCGTTCAATCAACTTGCGTGCCATTCTTGCGGGCGGGCGTATACCCGGCTATCACAAGTATTCCGAGCAGTACACTCCGGCCGAGTACATTGATCGCGTTGACCGCAAAGACATCTACGATCCGATTTTGAGCTTCCAGCTTTCCAACGATTTTCAGGTAACCCGGCTGATGCACAAATACCTGCCAGAGGATGAAAAGTCTCTGGGGTATGCAACCTTGCTCGAGTGGCGGAACATTCTCTATACCCCGCCCTCCTCTGTGTTGAACGAAAAGAAAACCCAGGTTCGTATGGGTGCCGTTCAGTGGCAGATGCGAGAGTTTGGTTCAGTTGAGGAAGTGCTGGAGCAGGTTGAGTACTTTGTGGATGCACTCTCCGATTACAAGAGTGACTTTGCACTCTTCCCGGAGTTTTTCAACGCGCCTCTGATGGGTCTGACCGATCAAGTAGATCAAACCCGAGCCATACGTTTCCTCGCCGGTTTCACGCAGCAGTTCCGGGATCGTATGTCAGAGATGGCGGTGAGCTACAACATCAATATCATCACCGGTTCCATGCCTTTGTTGGAGAACGACCGGGTCTATAACGTGTCCTATCTATGCCATCGGGATGGTCGTGTAGACGAACAGCGGAAGATCCACATTACCCCACACGAGCGCCGTGATTGGGTGGTTGAAGGTGGCAACAAGTTTGAAGTTTTCGACACAGACTCCGGCCGTGTTGCGATTCTTATCTGTTATGACATCGAGTTTCCCGAACTCGGGCGAATTGCAGCAATGAAAGAAGTAGACATAATCTGCGTGCCATTCTGGACAGATACCAAGAACGGCTATTTGAGGGTTCGCCACTGCGCCCAGGCCAGGGCTATCGAAAACGAGTGCTATGTGGTGATCACTGGCAGTGTTGGTAACTTGCCGAAAGTGGAAAACCTTGATGTGCAGTACGCGCAATCGTCGGTGTTTTCACCTTCTGACTTTGCCTTCCCTCACGATGCAGTGATGGCAGAGACCACGCCAAATACCGAGATGATTATGTTCTCGGACATGGATCTCGAAAAACTCACATTGGTGCGTAACGAAGGCTCTGTTACCAACCTTAAAGACCGCAGAATTGACATGTATGAAATTATCACCCGATAGGTGTTGAAGAACAGTATTAAAGGTTTATCGTATGACACTGATGGCGTTGCAAATCTTGCTATCAGTGTCTATTGTTTAATCAGTATTCAAACAGCTTCTGTAGAGACTTGGTATTCATGAACGAAGCGTTGCCCGATCTGGTCGCCCAATTCACAATCCGGCACGGCTTGTTCCGCAAGGAACGGGTTGAAGCTGCGCTATTTGAACTGGACTCTTACGGTTGCGTTATGAAGACGGACAAGATGTTCAACCCCGGCGATACAGTCACGCTTGATCTGGTTATGGATATGCCGTTTGATAAAATTCGGGCGGAGAACGTGCCTGGACTTATTACCGAACGCAGAAAACACTGCAGCAACTTTTTCTACTCAATCGATTTTTCCGATTTAAAGTCTGACGGTGACACCACTCTTGAAGAAAAGTTACGCCGTATCAGAGAGGTGCTTTCCAAAAAGCAGTCGTTGAAATCACGACGTTCCTCAGGTTCCATGTCGAACATGCGGCATATGGCCTGATTATTATCCGTTCTACCCGCCTCAAGGAGTGAATACCATGGCGAAAAATGCCAAATCGAGCGTTGATAAAATCGTAAAGAAGGTCAACAAGGAATTTGAGAAGACATCTGCCCAGATAGAAACGCTGATCAACGATGCGATGAAGCACTTCGATTCCCTGCAACACCAGGTTCAGGATCCGGTGCGTAAGCTACTGAAAGAAGTGGACGAGCTTCGTGAGCGTGAAATGAAGCGTTTCACTGATGAGTTTGAACGCCGGCTGGAAGAGTTCCACGAACTGCAGTCCAGCATTCTCGAGCGTTTGGGCGTTGCCTCGAAAGAAGACATTCGCAAGGCTGAAAAAGAAAGCAAAAAACAGCTTAAGAAGGCCCCTGCGAAAAGCACCGCACCCAAGAAAGAAAGCAAAGCCAAAGCGCCTGCTGCCAAAAAAGCAGCACCTAAAAAAGCCGCAGCCAAAAAGCCCGCAGTAAAAAAAGCTCCTGCAGCGAAAGTAGCGAAAGCCGCTGACAGAAGCGATCTTACCTTGGTTAAAGGTATTGGGCCTGCAACGGCCAAAAAGATGAAAGAGGCTGGCATAACCTCCATCGACCAGATTGCCAATCCATCGGCAGATGATACGGATAAGCTGAAGGCTTTCTCCAGCATCAAGGGGTTCGACCAACTGGCGGCCGAAGCCAAGAAAATTAACTGATGCGAACGCCTGACCAGCCTGTATTACGGGACATAGTTCTGATTGGCGGCGGGCACAGCCACGTCGGGGTACTCAAACGGTTTGCAATGAAACCCGTTCCCGGCGTGCGCTTGACTCTTATTTGCCGTGATACTCACACCCCCTACTCCGGAATGCTGCCAGGTTATGTGGCTGGGCATTACAGCTACGATGATGTGCACATCGACCTGAGCCGGTTGGCAGAATTTGCTGGCGCACGTTTTTATCGCTCCGAAGCCATAGGCATAGATCGCAATCGCAAGCGTGTGATCTGCAAAGGCCGTCCGGATGTGCCTTACGACATACTCTCGATCAATATAGGCTCTTCTCCCAGAGTGAATGAGGTTGAAGGCGCTTCTGAATTTGCAGTGCCTGTAAAACCTATCACCGGATTTAATAATCGATGGCTTGCCCTGCTCTCCCGTATCGAGAATCACCAAGGGCCCTTAACCGTTGGTGTTGTAGGCGCAGGTGCAGGAGGCGTAGAACTCACTCTCGCCATGCAATACCGGCTCAAGAACGAACTGGAAAAACGTGGACGGGATTCTGATCAGCTGCACTTTCATCTGTTTGATGCAGCCAAGGAAATTCTTCCGACCCATAACGCCAAAGTTCGTGAGATTTTCCGAAAGACACTCTCTGATCGTGGCGTAAAACTCCACCTTGGGTCCCCGGTAGAAAAGGTCAGCAACAGGTTGTTGCGCACTGCCTCTGGCGAAACCCAGCAGGCCGATGAAGTTCTTTGGGTGACCAGAGCAGGCGGACCAGCCTGGCTTCAAGAAACCGGCCTGGCGCTGGACGACGGCCTGTTCCTGCGAGTGCGAGACACCTTGCAGGTTGAGAACGACGACAGCATTTTTGCCGCCGGCGATATCGCTAACGTGGTTAACCATCCCCGCGAGAAAGCGGGGGTGTTTGCTGTGCGTCAAGGCCCCGCTCTGGCGGACAACCTTAAACGCATGGCATTGGGCAAGGCCCCCAAAGATTTCCATCCCCAGAAAAAATGGTTGGCGTTGATCAGCACCGGCGACAAGTATGCGGTAGCTTCCCGTGGTGATATGCAGTTCGATGGCGCCCTGGTGTGGCGCTGGAAAGACTGGATCGACCGCCGATTCATGGAAAAATTCACCGATCTTCCTGCCATGGAAGAATCTGGCGCCCTGCCCGATACAGCTGCAGCCCAGAATCCTAAGGAGGCATCCCAGGCCATCTCTGCAGTTGCTATGCGCTGCGGTGGGTGCGGTGCCAAAGTTGGCAGTACGGTGCTTTCCCGTGCACTGGGTGAGCTTCGGCCCATTGATCGGGACGATATTATTATCGGCCTGCATGCGCCCGATGACGCAGCCGTGCTGAGAGTCCCGCCAGGAAAAGCGGTGGTGCATACCGTCGACTTTTTCAGAGCATTTATTGACGACCCTTACACATTTGGCCGCGTTGCAGCCAACCATGCCTTGGGCGATGTATTTGCTATGGGCGCTGAAGCCCAGAGTGCCACCGCTGTGGCTACGGTGCCTTATGGTATTGAATCCAAAGTGGAGGACGTTGTTTTCCAGATGATGTCTGGCGCCGTAGATGTGTTGAATGAAGCCGGTTGTGCTTTGGTGGGTGGTCATACTGGTGAAGGCCAGGAGCTTGCTCTGGGTTTTGCAGTTAATGGCTTGATAGATCCCGATGAAGTGATGAGTAAAGGCGGCTTGCGAGCTGGTGATGTACTCATTCTCACCAAGCCGATTGGCACTGGAACGCTATTCGCCGCTCACGCCCGCTTGGCGGCCAAAGGACGATGGATAGATTCGGCCCTCGCCTCCATGGTGCAGTCCAACAAGGCGGCGGCAGACTGCCTGCGTCGTTCAGGTTCAAAAGCCTGTACCGATGTGACCGGTTTCGGATTGTTGGGTCACTTGGTTGAAATGACACGGCCTTCGAGTGTGGATGCAGAGCTGGACCTATCTGCGATACCCATCCTGCCCGGAGCGGAAGAAACAGCTGCAGCAGGCATTCTCAGCTCTCTTCAACCGGCCAACATACGCTTGCGTCGTGGTATTCGGGATCAGGAAAAATGGGTGAATCACCCACGCTATCCGCTGATTTTTGATCCGCAGACTGCGGGCGGCTTGTTGGCGAGTATTGCGGCTGATAAGGCAGAAGAGTGTGTTCGAGAGCTGAAAGCCCTGGGCTATCCGCACACAGCCATTATCGGTCGGGTTACTCCACAAGATGAAAGTGGATCAATCGAGCCAATTACCTTAAAGGAATGAACTCAGGGTTGATCCTGGAACAGCGCTGCACGGCAAGTAAAAGCGCCTGCTCCAGGGATTCCTGCTCTTTTTCTGGTGTGAACTTGCCAGCCAGCTGGCTCACCTGCTCTCGTAACTGAACCAAAAATGCTGAATCCGTCTCAGCCCGCGTGAGCACAGTAGCCAGCGCAGACGTATCGCCTACCGGGTAGTACCCGCCATAATCCTTACCAAGCAACCCGATATTACCGGAAATATCGGAGGCTACTACCGGTAAGCCGGCACGGCAGGCCTCTGAGACCACATTAGCGCCACCCTCCATGACGGAGCTTATTACCAACAACTGGCTAGTGGCCATCAGCTGCAAAACATCGGCTTTCTCAAGCTCACCAAGCCAGTGGAATCGTGGGTTCTCATCGGCTTCCCGGGTCGCAAGGCCTTCCCAGTGAGCGTCGTGTGCCTTGCCTGCACACATCACACGAATTCGGGAAGCTGTGGGCATCAACCTTGCCGCCTTGGCTGCTCGCAGTGAGTCCTTTTCAGACCTGAGGTGGCCGATAACACACACATTGAAGTCTGACGTCGCAGAAGCAGCCGCTCCCGGCGCCTCAGGTGGCTTGTCAGCTGACTGGAAAAGCGTGACCAGTTTGTCCCGGAATCTTTCGGGAATATCGTCCCCCACTTGAGCATGCAATCCAATCAGCGCGTCAGCCACCTGCATGGAATAAAGAGTTTGCTCAGGGTATTTATACTGGTGCCGATAGATGTCTGTTCCCGTGAGAGCGACGACCAAAGGTTTACCCGGCCAGGATTCACGAAACAAACGAATGGCATCGTGGCTTCGCCAGGCATGCAGCGCGAGAAATAAATCACAGGCTTCACCCTTGTATTCCGTGATAACGCACACTTGATGCCCTGATTGTTCCAGCAACGCCTGCCAGCGCTCAGCGGTTGCCCTGTTTCCAGCTTTGGAGCCAGGAGCGGCAGGCGTAATGATGATAATATCCATAAGCATCTTTGGTATAAGGGCCCCCTTTCAGAGCCCGGGTGAAACTTTGGTAGACTTACAAGCTATTTCCGGAGAATAGTGCCCGGATATATGACCTGATTAAACCCGTAAACCGTATAGCTGTTCAGGCTTTGCGGCAATCAGAGTATCCTTCACCTGTACTATATCAGTCACATAACCGATCAAGGATTTCAAATGGCTTTGAATCTTATACGGAAGTTAGTGGTATCCAGCTTGTTCTGCGTCACCGCCGTAACCGCATCGGCGGAAACATTTGTATTTACAGCGATCCCTGATGAGGACGAAACCAAACTGGTAGAGCGTTTTCGTGGAGTGGCAGATTACCTCTCCGAGCAACTGGATGTTGATGTACGTTACATTCCAGTGAAATCCTATGCTGCAGCGGTTTCTGCATTCCGTAACAACCAGGTTCAGCTCGCCTGGTTTGGTGGCCTTTCCGGCGTGCAGGCCCGCAGGTTGGTTCCAGGTTCTGAGGCAATCGCTCAAGGTGTTGAAGACGAAGCTTTCGAAACCTATTTTATTGCCAATACCACCACTGCAATTAAGCCGACTGAGAAACTCAGCGATCTGGAAGCTCCAATGAAGGGCAAAACCTTCACCTTCGGATCCAAAGGTTCAACGTCTGGTCGCCTGATGCCAGAGTTCTATGTGCGCGACACCTTTGGTACCAAGCCTGAGGATTTCTTCTCGCGCGTTGGCTTCAGCGGTAATCACACACGCACTCTGCGTTTGGTTGAAGCCGGAACCTACGATATTGGAGCGCTCAACTTCCAGGTTTGGGAGAAAGAGTTGAGTGACGGGAACATTGATACGGATGCCGTTCAGGTTATCTGGAAAACCCCCGCCTACCCCGATTACCAGTGGACTATTCGCGGTGATGTAGATGAGCGTTTTGGCGAAGGCTTCAAGCAGCGCGTTACTGAAGCACTGTTGAACCTCGATAACCCTGAACTGCTGGAAAGCTTCCCACGCTCAGGTTTTATTCCCGCCTCTAACGACGACTATGAGCCGATTCGTAAAACAGCTGAAGAGATTGGAATCCTCGATTGATGTCAGGCTTCGCTTTCTCTGGCCTTACGGCTTCATTCAGCGGCAAGCGGGTTATAGGCCCGCTTTCGCTGCAGGTTAACCCGGGCGAAAAAATCGCGCTCGTGGGTAAAAGCGGCGCTGGTAAATCCACACTCATCCGTTTGATGCACGAACGTGTCAATCGGGAGTCGTCGCTTATCCCCCAAGAGCTGGGTTTGGTGAGTGCTTTGTCAGTATTCCATAACGTATACATGGGGCAACTGGACAAGCACTCAACCTGGTATAACACGATTACACTGGCACGCCCCTTTGCCAAGGACCGCGCTGAGGTGACCACCCTTCTTCAGTCACTTGGAATGACGGAAAAGTTCTGGACACCCACGGCGTCACTGTCAGGCGGGCAAAGACAACGTGTTGCGATTGCCCGCGCTTTATACCGCAAGGCATCCATTCTGCTAGCTGATGAGCCTGTTTCAGCGCTCGATGGGCCCATGGCAAATACGGTAATGACGCTACTTCGGGATCGGTTTTCTACCAGTATTATTGCGCTGCACGACGTTGATCTGGCGCTGGATTACTGCACCAGAATAGTGGGCATTCAGGATGGCCAAATCGCCCTCGATGAACCAAGCGCAAACCTTGTGGCTTCAGACATCATGTCTCTTTACTAGGTAACTCGGCCGTTCCATGTTCTCTTCCCCAACGGTTCGTACCAGTTTTATTTTCCTTGCCATTGCCTTGGTCGGGCTTCTGTTTGCCGATATTGCCATCACAGCATCCAATCCCTGGCGAGATCTGGGCAATTTCTTCCTTGGAATCGTAACGCCCAACTTTTTCAGCAGTGAAGGCCTGATGACCGCCCTGCTTAGAACGGTTGCGTTCGCGTTCGTAGGCGTTGCGCTTGGGGGAGTAGCGGGATTCCTTCTCGCTCTGGCTTACCGATCCCTGCCCGTGCGCATGTTTTGTGCATTTGTTCGCGCAATACACGAGCTGTTCTGGGCGCTGATTTTCCTTCAATTCTTTGGCTTTCATCCCCTAACCGGGGTACTGGCAATTGCCATCCCTTACGCGGGCATTTTTGCCAAGGTGTACTCGGAAATTCTCGAAGAAGCCGATCCGGAGCCCGGTCGGGCGTTGCCACCAGGCACAGGAATCATCTCGGCATTTCTCTACACCCGCATTCCAGACTGCTGGGTGAAAATGCGGACCTATACCGCGTACCGCCTTGAGTGCGGCTTGCGCTCCAGCGCCATCCTGGGCTTTGTTGGTTTGCCAACACTCGGCTTTTACCTGGAGGCATCGTTCTCCCAAGGGCTGTATTCAGACGCCGGCGCCATGCTGATCCTGTTTTACGTGTTGATTGCCACAATGCCCCTTTGGGTGCGTCCAAAGCTGCTGCCCGTGTATATTCTCGGCGCTCCCTTCTTTCTTGGCGAAGGCTTGCCCATTGTGTGGGGTAACGTGCAACGCTTTTTTACTGAAGACATAGTTCCCGCGCCATTGCGTAATGGAGAGGGTCTTGCTGGCCTTGCGCCCTGGCTGAACGACCTGATGATTAACGAGGCTATGCCGGGCATCTGGAACACCATTGTGCTTACCCAGATTGCGCTGGTGGCCACAGGGATTATATCGCTGCTGGCATTCCCGTTAATTTCCAACCACTTTGGCGGGCCCATAAGGCGCAATGCTGGCCATGTTGCATTGGTAATAGCGCGCTCTACGCCGGAATACATTCTGGCTTATATTCTCCTCCAACTCTGGGGGCCGTCGATGTTGCCCGCAGTGGTAGCCCTGGCCTTGCACAACGGCGGTATCATAGGGCACCTGATAGGCCGACAAACCAACACAATCAAACTTCGCCCCGACGCGCCAAACGGAATTAACCGATATGGGTGGGAGTTGGTACCCCGCGTTTATCGCTCATTTCTGGCATTTTTGTTTTATCGCTGGGAAATTATCATGCGGGAGACAGCCATTCTGGGGATTCTCGGCATCTACACCCTTGGGTTCTATGTAGACAGCGCCATACAGAATATCCGGTTTGACCGTGCCATGGTGCTAATCCTGATCACAGCCCTGCTGAACATAGGTGTTGATACGCTTGGGCGCTATATTCGTCGCAAGCTGGCCCTCAAAACCATGCCAACCTGCTAAGTCTCGGTGCTGAATACTCAGGGCCTACCCGTTTACCGCTTACACTCTATGTGGCCAGACACCATGTCGGAACCGCCAGAGACACTGCCCAGAATGTCAGATTTAGCAAAGATACCCGAGCGGTGTAGCAAGGAAATGCCCACGTAACAGTTCCTAACGGCTTTGTTTTCAGTCATCAGGCGCAGTGGCACATCAATTTGCCCTTCAAGGTAGTTGAGAAAGTGAGAGGTGTTTCGCTCCCGCTCCGCTTGTTTGACCTGCTCTACATACGGAACTTTTGCGGCGTAAGAAAAGCCAAAGCCAATACCTAAACGAAACCACTCCTTAGATGACCATGGCGGGTTAGCCGGGGTCATGGCCATCACGTAAGCGTTGTATTCACCAAAGTCATCCTGGTATCCGTTTTCAAAACGCCGGTTAAGGGACAACCTGCCCCAGTAGTCGACGTATTTGCCATCTGAAATCAGCTTTCCGAGAGTTAAGCCGGCCATATACGCGTGAACATCCTCGCTGCGCTTGAGCCTGCCTGTCATTGTTCGCGTAAAAGGGCCCTCTGCCTGGTAGCCGGCATTTAGCCGCCACGACCACTCTCCAGCGCGCTCTGAGCCAGACTGCTTGGTTGAGTCATCCAGTGCATTTCCGAACAGGTAGGCAAATCCGAAAGAGGCGGAAACAAGCTGGGACTCGTCCACCAGGGGGCTGTTATAGATTTCACTATCTACATGTTGAGAGGCAACGTTTGTAAATAACAGCAAGCGGGATGTTGCCCGGTACGAAGTGTTAACACCGGCACGCCAGAACGCTGCAGAATCTGGCTTATAAACAGGTCTGTCGGCCCTGGCCTCTTCGGCATCAACGCCGTAATAATAGTCTGTAAGATCGCTGTCCTGGTATACGTAGCTGAAAAATGGGGTGAAAGACCAGCGCCCGATCTCCATGCCATAAGCGTAAGTGAAATCCCACTCATAGCCATTGTGAACACCAAGTATGTCGTTTGCCCAGGTTGTTGAAAGTGAACCCCAGTCGCCGGAAACCGTGGCTGAAAAGCCCATATCTACGGTCTGATCCCTTTCGTTGATACCGTTAAAATAAGAGGTGGCATCTGATTCGAGCTGATTGAATCGATATTTGGCGAGCATATCTACACTCAACCAGTCTGATTTGAAAAGATGCGCTCCTGCAGAGGTGCCATGGGCGAATAACCATTTACCTTCATAAAGATAGAGTGGGATAAGGTCTGCCTTGCTGTCTTTGTCCATGCCAGAAATGTTATCCACACCAGTGTAAGGGCTGGTTCCCCTGCGCAGGGCTGCCCCAAGGCCAACGGTGCCAGCCGGCACTTCGATAACAGAGGTTCTGGTGTCGGGCAGGCTGGCATAAGCATCACCCATGATCAAAGAGAGGCTCAGACAAACACTAAGCCTGGTAAATCCACGTTGCATCTTGTATTTCCCGTGTGTCGCAGGTGCCGTTGGTTATAGAACAGGGCCAATGGTTGCGATAACGTTGTGCCAAATCCTTTCGTGATAATGCCAGGCAAGAACCTCAGGCAAAGTGACCACCTCAGATTGACTGATATAGCTCTGTTGGCGTTCGGTGATGGCCTGCGTTGTGGCTTCATCCTGCAGAAGGATGTTGTTTTCATAGTTCAGGTCGAAGCTTCTTAAATCGAGATTCGACGATCCGATCAGGCTGATTTTGCCGTCAATGGTGAGGGTTTTTGCATGCAGCAATCCCCCTTTAAACTCATGAATAACACAGCCGGCATCGAGCAGCCGGTGATAATAGCTGCGACTTGCAGCGGCCACAATCAAGCTGTCGTTAATTTTAGGGAAGATCAGCGCTACTTTCACACCCCTGTAGGCAGCCGCGCAAAGGGCTTCAAGAACCGTAGCATCGGGAACAAAGTAAGGTGTAGAGAGTGTCAGTTCGCTTTGGGCGCATGCAAACAGGTTGGCAAAAAGATGGGGTGTAGCACCATGACGCTCAGTTGGGCCAACGCCCATAACCTGTGCAGGAAATCCTTCTTTGCCCCGCCCAGACGATAAAGGGATACCATCCAAAGACTCGTTGGTAGCCTGCATCCAGTCACTGGCAAACAGTAATTGATTTTGAACCACCACCGGCCCGGTAAACCGGAGCATGATATCTACCCAGGGCGCGTACTTGGCTTTAATCAGAAACTCAGGGTCTGCGGAGTTCCGGCTGCCGCAATAAGTAATGCGGGCATCAATCACTGTAATCTTGCGGTGGTTTCGAAGATCCAATCTGCTGGTCAGAATGGTGCGAATGGGATGCTTCAGGGATAGAGCAACCGCCATACGAACGCCCGCCTCTTTCATACGCTGCCAGAGCGGCGAGTTTATGATTGCCCGGGAACCCAGCCCATCCGCCATGGCACGGCAGACCACACCTCTTTGTGCGGCTCGAATCAAGGCTTCAGCAATGGCGTGACCGGTGTTGTCGTCAAGCCAGATATAGTAAAGCACGTGAACATGATCGGTAGCGGCGTCGATATCGGCCACCATTCTGGAAAGAGTCTCATCGCCATCTCTCATCAACTCGGCAGTATTGCCTGTTGAAGGATGGAAGCCATTTATCGAACCCGCATAGCGAAACGCGGGGCGGTATACGGGATCAATCAGTGTTTCAGTATTGGTGGCGTCACCCATAAACCAGGACGCTTTCGCTCTTATTTCGCGGAAGACCTCTTTGTGTCGTTTGCTTGCGCGGTTGCCGATATCTGTTTCGCCGAACAGGAAATAAATAGCACTGCCGAAATAAGGCAATAAATTAAGAACCACAAACCACGCGAGCCGCCCGGGCGGCGATAGATCATCCCGTAACAAAATCCGGATGGTAAAAGTAAGAACCAACAGAGTGTGGAGTACCAGAATAATTGTCATCAGGCTGCCTTTGGGAGTATTGGGGCCTTCTCTCTTTCATTAGCCACTGGGAACCTTGTCACAATTTCTGCAGGTTAGTCGACTTAAAGGCCGTTTATGACCAAGAGTTCGCGACGACTAAGGGATACAATCCGTTACACTGTTGAAACGTTCTGAAATAGTTCATTCAAGGTAGCACCGCTCATGATCGAAGGACTTGTTGTACTGACTCAGGTCGGCCTGCTTGTTTTGGTTGTGGCCCTGGTGTGGCGAATGTTAACTCTGACTCGCTCTGAACCTCTACTGGCGACTGCAGCTGACAACCGACTCCTGCCTGTAACACCCAAGGAAAAGCCATCTGTTCAAAAACAGAAGCGCCTGGCTACCACAGATCGTACAGAGTTGTTTACCCAGCTGCACATTCTTGCAGGTCTTCAGGAAAGGGACTGTCGAATAAGTGGCCTGCAACTCAGCAACGCGCCGGAAGCGGTTCGTGCTTATGCGGCAGCCTGGTTATACGGCGCCGGTTGCGCCCTGTGCGACCAATCAGAACGGCACAGTGATTCATTAGCAGGGTTGGTGGCCCAGATTGCCGCCCGTAAAACCGGTATTCGGCAGTCAGAAGCCGTGCAGGCGATAGCTACACTGACTTCTTGCGGCGTACTGCTGGCCTGTTTCCGCGCCGGGCTTGAAGGCGCGGAATTCTGGCAGGCTCACCAGTACGTTCAGCCTGAAAACAGCCTTTATTCAGCTATTACCGCTAACGCACTGATCTGATCTCTTAACCCTTGTGCTGCTGCTCCAATATCCAGTCTGTGCCCAGAGGCACCGATTCTGCCTGGTTCGGCGTGTCTGCAGGTACACCTGCGACAGACGGGCGAGTAAATGCGCCTTCATCTGTAGATGCCATAGACTCCACATCGACTGAAAGAACCAGGTAAGTTGTACCACCCGATACCACTCTGGCCCGATGAGTAAGGCCAAAAACAAAACGGCAATAATCCAGCTTCAGCTGCATCAAATCCTGTTCGGCCTTGCGAATCTTCCTCAGAAGTACCTTTTGTACACTTTCCCCATAATCCATCATATTTTCTCTGAAGTTAGCGCGAATTCTTGCATGATTTTACACTTTCCTGAGCTTTTGTCAGCCAAGGTATGGGGTGAATAAGGGCCAGACTATCGCGTTAAATGATCCTCACTCTGAAATACCAGTTTCAAGGGCACGGATTCCGAAAGAGGTTGCTGGCCACTCTGCAGATCCACACGCCAAACCATCTCAGTGTCAGCGGTGCACAAAGGCGCAACAAACCGTGCCGAATATTGACCATTACCCCCCCCACGTAGCGGCACTGGGTACTCTCCCATGTACATAGACTCCCCCCTCAGAACCGCAATGAAGCGCTCAGGCGCCACCGGTGAAGAAACAACTAGCCGGTATTCCGTGCCCTGCCCTTCGTCGCCGATAATCTGAAGGCTAACACTCCAAAGACCGGCCCCTGTTTCCCATTCACAGGGAGAGCCCAACAAGTCGCATACAGGTAACGCAGCGTCTGCAGGCCCATTGTTTGGGGTTTGTAACCAGCGAAGGCCAAGTACAGCTACGGTCGCCAGGCCCAAAACAAAACCCAAGATCAAAATCGTTCGTAACATACCGATACCGGGCTTAAACCCCCTGTTGAAAACCACAAAGCATTATGGACACTATCTGCGTCAAGGCAAAGATTTCTAAACCAGCGCCATACATGAGAAAATGCCGCGCTCGCATATCTGACCCACTTTCAAAAACAGGAATACGCCCGTGCAGCCGGATATTTCCGTTAAAAACCTCAACAAGATTTATGAGGGCGGTTTCCAGGCCCTGAAAAATATCAATCTGGAAATCAATCGGGGTGAAATATTTGCTTTGCTTGGCCCGAACGGCGCCGGCAAAACCACCATGATCAGCATCATTTGCGGTATCGCCAACATGACATCCGGTGAAGTCCGTGCTGGTGGTTATGACATCATCAGGGATTACCGCAAGGCTCGATCAACCATTGGCCTCGTACCCCAAGAGCTCAACACCGATTCATTTGAAACTGTGTGGAATGCAGTATCGTTCAGCCGAGGTTTGTTCGGTAAAGCGCCCAAGCCCGCTCACATTGAAAAAGTGCTGAGGGATTTGTCCCTGTGGGATAAGCGGAACAACCGTATCATGACCCTCTCCGGTGGCATGAAGCGCCGGCTGATGATTGCCAAAGCTTTGTCCCATGAGCCACGCATACTGTTCCTTGATGAGCCGACTGCAGGCGTGGACGTGGAGCTTCGCCGCGACATGTGGGAAATGGTTCGGAAACTCCGGGAAGACGGAGTCACCATTATTCTCACCACCCACTACATAGAAGAAGCCGAAGAAATGGCAGATCGCATTGGTGTGATTCGCCAGGGCGAAATCATTCTGGTGGAGGAAAAGAGCCAACTGATGAGCAAACTCGGTAAGAAAGAACTGCGCCTGCAACTGCAAAACAAGCTGGACGAGGTACCGAGTGAATTGCTAACCGAGCCAGTTGAGCTGTCCGAAGATGGCTACGAACTGATATATACCTTTGACTCCCAGCAGGAGCAGGCAGGCGTTGCGCGATTACTGCGAACCCTTGGAGATATAGGCGTTGATTACCGCGACCTGCGCACTCGGGAAAGCTCCCTGGAAGACATATTTGTCGGCCTGGTGCACGAACAAGCCACCAAAGGCTAACAGGAGAAAGCATGAATTTTTACGGTGTTAAAGCCATCTACAACTTTGAAATGTCCCGCATGCGGCGCACTCTTATGCAAAGTGTGCTCTCGCCAGTCATCTCCACCTGTCTGTATTTTGTGGTATTCGGCTCAGCGATTGGTTCCCGGATGGGCGATATTGATAACATTGCATACGGCGCCTACATCATCCCCGGTCTGGTCATGCTGTCGCTTCTGATGCAAAGCATCTCCAATGCCTCGTTCGGTATTTATATGCCGAAGTTCTCCGGCACAATCTATGAAGTGCTTTCTGCCCCTGTGTCTTACGTTGAAGTGGTGTTGGGCTACGTGGGCGCAGCGGCAACCAAGTCGGTGATACTGGGCCTGATCATACTCGCCACCGCCAGGCTGTTTGTGGACTACAGCATACTGCACCCATTCTGGATGTTGTCGTTCCTGATACTGACCGCCGTAACCTTCAGCTTGTTCGGGTTTATCATCGGAATATGGGCCGACGGTTTCGAAAAGCTGCAGATCGTTCCCATGATGATCGTAACCCCGCTTACCTTTCTTGGGGGCACCTTCTACTCCATCGATATGCTTCCGGAAATCTGGCAAACCATCAGCTTGTTCAACCCGGTGGTGTACCTGATTAGCGGGTTCCGGTGGGCCTTCTATGGGGTGTCTGATGTGCACATAGGAATTAGCGTGGGGATGACACTTCTCTTTCTCTTCGCATGCATGGCAGGTATCTGGTGGATTTTCAGAACCGGTTACCGGCTGCGCACCTGATGCGATACCGCTACACCCTGCTCTGCTTTGTGGCCACCTTGGCTGGTTGCTCTGGTTCGGCTGCTGTCGAGCCATCAGTCGGCCTGCCGGTTATTGAAGGGTGCTTCGTAACAGCCTCCAACGCCGTTAGCGTCAGCCTGGAACTGGCGCGTGCGCCAAGGGATCGCCAGAAAGGTTTGATGGGCAGAAAGTCTATGGCAACCAGTTCCGGGATGCTGTTTGAGTATCAGGAGCAGCAGAGCCCGGATCATGGCTTCTGGATGTTCCAAACTCTCATCCCACTCGATATCGCCTACCTGAATAACCAAGGCGTGATTGGCAACATCAAACAGATGGAACCTTGCGACTCATCCAGTGGCGCGCGCTGCCCCAGCTATCCTGCGGAGGTTGCGTTCATCTCCGCCGTGGAAATGAACGCAGGCTTCTTTGAAGCTAATGATATTGGGGTCGGAGATCGACTCAAGCTTGGCGAACAGAACTGCAGTAATCGCTAGCGGTCTTGCCACTCCGGTTTACGCTTATCCAGAAACGCACAGATGCCTTCCCGGGCATCATCCGCAAGCAGGTTTTCTGCCATCACCCTGGCCGTGTAGTCGTATGCATCGGCCAGGGGCATTTCCAGCTGTTTATAGAAAGCGCCCTTACCTATTTTCAGCGTGTGCCCGGATTTCTCAGCAATAGTGCGAGCCATGGCGTACACCGTCTCATCCAGCAAGGATTCATCGACCACACGGTTTACCAACCCTAGCTGCTCTGCACGAGCGGCGTCGATCATCTCCCCCGTAAGAAGCATTTCCATGGCGTGCTTTCGTGATACGTCTCGAGAGAGTGCGACCATAGGTGTTGAACAGAACAGCCCGATATTCACCCCCGGCGTGGCAAAGCGAGCAGAGGTTTCTGCAACCGCCAAATCACAACTCGCCACCAGCTGACACCCAGCTGCCGTCGCCACACCCGCCACCCGGGCAATAACGGGCTTTGGCAGGTTAACCACCTGCTGCATTACCTCACTACAACGCTTAAACAACGCCAACTGAAACTCGTGGCTATCCAGCTGGTCGCGAATTTCTTTCAAATCATGGCCAGCACAAAACACCTTACCCTCAGCCGCAATCACCACAACCCGTGTAGCGCTGTCTGCGGCGATGTCTTCGAGAGCTTCACCCAGAGCATCCAGCATGCCCAGAGAAAGACTATTGCGCCGTTCAGGCTGGCTCAGGGTAAGGGTTGTAATGCCCATCTCATCGGTATGCCTTTTCAGCAGATTTGTCATGGCGGGTTACCTCCGTTCACCGTAAATCAGAAAACAGTCAGTATCAGGCAGGATGCGTTCGCTGTCGAAGCGACCTTTAGCGCATGTTACAACACGTTGGTTTTGCGATATTCACCCGGAGAGACGCCCATCCAGCGCCGAAAAGCCCGGGTAAAGCTGGCTGTATCGGTATAGCCCAAATGAATGGCTAACTCGTCGAGTTTCATGTGACTACCGCTGAGTATCTGCGTAGCCGTTTGTCGGCGCTCTTCATCAACCAGAGCCCGAAAACTGGTACCTTCCTGCTCCAGCTTCCGCCGAAGGCTTCGGGATGACATAGCGAGTGCGCTGGCCACCTCATCAAGTGTTGCCACCAACCCAAGCGGGCCAAGAATTTGCTGCCGCACCAACCCGGACAACCCACTGGTTTGTCGTTGCTCCAGCTGCAAACGGCATTGATCGTTCAGCATCCTCACCAACCTTGCATTGAACGTCGGCAGCGGCTTATCGGCGGCAAGGCCCGCCACCATAATTGCGTTACGGTGACTGTTATAGGTTGGTCGAACCCCAAGAACCTCTTCAATAAAACCAGCATACGCAGGCTCAGGCCCTTCAAACTCTGCTTTACTGATCGCCAGGCCAGATAAACTAAGCTCCCGCACCAGATTCACGCCCGTTGCCAGATCACGCTCCAGCAGAAACTGGCGCACATGCGGAGGAATAAATTCCGGATCTAAACCAATTCCAAAGAAGCCATCTTCATCGAAACAATACAGCCGACAATAGGCCGTGCTTAACGGCAGGTAACGGATGGCCGTTTTAGCTGCATCCCTTAGCGTGCGGCTGGTACTCAACGCAAAGCCCCAAATACCAAACGTCGCCACGTTGTATTGCATTCCAAGCTTCAAGCCCAGCGCAGGCGTGTCTGGCAACGCAAGAATCAGGTTCTCGATCAAACGCATTTCCTGATCGCGGGCTATGAGTGCCTCGCCATCCCCTAACGCCTCATCGGTGATACCCGTGCCCTGCAGACAGGTGTCTTTATCGACACCCAGGCTGGCGGCGAAGTTAAGCATCACCTGGCTGATGACAATGGGATGAAGAATGGGGTCTGCGTTAATCATCAAGGTACTTTTATAGTTTGGGTTTGATCAGCATAACTGGCCACAAGGGCTTCTCGATTGGCCAGAGCTGCCCTGTGTGCAGGTTACCGAAGACATTACATTGAAAGCATATTCCCAACAAATATTAAAACGAGAGGTGAGCATGCTCCAGGATGTAAGTACAGCCAACCGCGAAGCCGTTGTTTTCGCAAAGAACTACATGGGGCAATTCGGATGGCCAACGGTTGTTTTAGTGGCATTGGTGCTGGCTGGCTTTGTCGGCAACCTGGCTCTTTTTGCGTTTGGCGTGGTGCCAGCCTGGGCCGCAATGCTTATTCTTGCCGCCCTCACCTACATGGCCTACACCCCGGTGCATGAAGCCGTTCACGGAAACATTCATGGCAAGCATGACAAGCTGCGCTGGGTGAACGATCTGTGCGGTTATTTAATGGCTCCCCTGATCGCCATTCCCTACGCCTCACACCGGCTTGAGCATTTTACCCATCACCGATACACCAACCAGCCAGACAAAGACCCTGATTATCTGATCAGCGGAATTGGCCGGGGGCCCATTGGAGCAATTCGCACGGTGTTTCAGTTTTTGTGGTTACAAAATACGTTTTTTGTAAGTGCCCACTGGGGCAAAGCCACGATTAAAGAGCGCAGCGTGTATTGTGCAGAGATAGCGGTTTCCCTGGGTTGGCGCGTGGCCTTTCTTGCCCTGATCGATGTACCCGGCGCTGCCTGGGTGGTTCTTCTTGGGTATGTGATGGGTGGCTTTTTCACCGCCTACTGGTTCGCCTATCGGCCACACATCCCTTACAAATCTGCCGAGCGTTACCGCAACACCAACAGCCTGATAATGCCCACCTGGATGAAGCCATTAGAGTGGTTTTGGCTGGGCCAGAATCTGCACTCCATCCATCACCTGTTCCCCAGAGTTCCCTTCTATCACTACCACGCTCTGCATCGGGATATTGAACCTGTCATTCGGCAACAGGGCACGCCGATACTGTGTATTTTCACGCGTAAGCCCTTGGCGCCAAAGTAAGCTGGTGATCATAATCTGTATACTAGGTTCCAGGTTTCTTTATGGGCGGTTCGCATGTATCGGTTAGTGAGTATATTGTTTAAGGCAAGCCGCGTGACAAAAGCTCTCCGTATATTTTTCGTCTTACCAGTGGCAGCAGCACTGCTGACTGGCTGTGAGTTTTACAAAAGCGGGAGTGTTGAATCAGAAAAGGAAGTGGCGCCCATAGCCTGGTGGGAACCCATGGAGCCGGATGTGACCATCAACGGCGACGAATTTTACGCAGGTACCTGCTCCATCACCCGAGTAACAGGCAGTGGTGATGAGAAAACCGCAGAAGTCATATTCAAAGTCCCATCCCGCCTGTTCACCCAGTGCACCAATAGCGGGCGCGGTGAGAAGGTCCTCGATTACGACGGTGAGTATATTGTTTTGAGAGTTTGCGAGATCGCCTACGGTGCAGGCGGCTGCGGAGGTGATAGCTACAGAAGTGCAGACTTCGAAAACTGGGAAGAGCACATAGGCGTTACGTGGATTAATGGCGAAGAATACGAAGCCTGGAGAAAAGTTGGTTCCAAATCATCAAAAGCGGACTCGGTGAAAAAGGTGGTCAGGGAATAGCCGGCATTCGGCGTGTGCTAGCCCTTACGATAGATCCCAACGTCCCAACCCCGGTATGTTGTTGAGAAATCAATTTTCAGCCCCACCTTCGCCGCTACCCGAATCGACGCTATATGGCGATGAGCGATAATCGCAATCACAGAATCCAAGCCACATTTTGAAAAGCCGTACGCGAGCGCTGCCGCGGCAGCCTCTGAAGCCAACCCTTGGCCCCATGCATTACGAGCGAGGCGATAACCAATCTCCACCTCCTGCACTCCGTTCAGGTCAACCGGACTCAAGCCGCAAAAACCAATGATGGCTCCCGAAGAACTGTCCACAATCCCCCACTGACCAAAGCCATGCTCTTTGTATGACGTTAGACACCCGTCAATAAACTTTTGGGTGTCGTCATCAGTGCACGGCCCATTGGTCGAAAACTCCATTACTTCTGGATCGCCAAGAATTTCTCCAAGCGCACCAGCGTCGTTGAGGGACAACTCCCGAAGCACTAGTCTCGGCGTTTCTGCTATGAACATGCTAGTTCCTTGAAAAATATAAAGCCGCAGATAACGAATGTCACTCAAGACCAATTACTTAGTTGGCATCAGCGTAATTTCACGCACATCGCATCTAGGGTCGGCAGAAATAGCATACACAACCGCATCGGCTATATCGCTGGGGTCTAGCTTGTCTGGCTTGGCCTCATCAAAAAAGGGCGTATTGACCATGCCGGGGCAGATGGTGGTACAACGACCGTTCCATTCAGCCATTTCGGCGGCTAGATTTTGGCCAAATCCGTAAGCAAACCACTTCGAGGCACCATACACAGAACCTTTCAATGTGATCTTGCCTGCAATGGAGCTGGTAATAATAAAGTGCCCCTGGGTTTCTTTTAATGCGGGCAGGCTGGCTTTGGCGGTAAACAACAGCGCATTGATATTAACGTCCAGCATCGTTTTCCATTCGTCAGGATCACCGTTTTCGATGCCCGGAGCGTTAACGCCTGTGCCTGCATTAGCGAACACCACATCGAGTCTGCCGAATGTTTCTATGGCTTTATCCACCACGTTTGTAATTTCGTTTAGCTTGGACACGTCTGCCGTTACCGCTAAAACCCTGTCGTTGCCCCACCTTTTGACTATGTCGTTTAGCTTGCCGGTACTTCTCGCCGTAATAACGACTTTGTGCCCCGCCTCGATGAGTTTCTCAGCTGTGGCTGCACCAATACCGCTAGAGGCACCTGTGATCAGTACGATTTTTTGGTCAGTCATTGCTTTTACTCCTCATTAGAGGCTGATACACCCCTGCTCGGCACATTCACTCCTTCGGAGCAAATTGTTCGAAGACCTCTTGCCCTGTCATTTTCTTTGTTTTGTTCTTGAATTCGTAGAATGCGGGCTTTTCATCAATGAAGATCTCACTATTCAGCGCGAATTGCTCGCTCTGGAATAGTCCTGCCGGGATGATGTACTCATTGTTTGGAAGCAGATGATAGAAGAGATGCGTACCGCATTTGGAACAAAAGCCACGCTGCGCCCAGTCGGAAGACTGGTAAGTTGAAGGCTCTTCTCCCTCAAACTTTACGTTCGAGCCACAATGGACTGCAAACATTGGTCCACCAGACCAACGTCTGCACATAGAGCAGTGGCAAAGCCCCACTTCAGCCTGGCTTTCCGAAACAACTTCAATAGAACCGCACAAACATTTACCTTTCATGTGAGTCTCCCTGGCTGATCGAGGCCCTTGCCAACGACTACAGCACGTGCGGCTGCTGAATGGAAGCGAAGCCGCGACAGACAAGCTGTCGCCGTGACAGGCCTGACTATCTGTTTATCACCTGAGATCAAAGCCCGTCTTCTATCATTCCTTTGATTTTCTGTGCTTTTTCAAAATGGTCAAGCTGGTGCGTCTGTATCCACCATGTAGCTGCTTCCATTAACCGCTCTGGATCATCATTTTTGTTGTCGAAGAATGCATAGAAAGAAAGGCCGACAGTGCTGCCTTTAGCCGCTATTTTTTTGTCACACACCTCAATGATTCTAGCTCTCAGATCACTTCTCATTTTTTTGCCACGTCCTGAGTATTAAAGTCACCCACACACATGACTGCAACTTGACCATGCTCCGCGTGACTGCAGAAATATATGCTCTCGATAACGGCGCTTTTCCAAACACGTTCAAGCGCTACTTATTGGCAGAGCCGGATATAAACTGTTAGCAGCTTTGATAGGCGGCTACAACTCGTATATCAATGGCGCCTATACGCGGGATTTTTCATCCACCCAGCGATATCGGACTGGGTCAATGGCTAGCAGAGAAGTTCTCATGGTTTCGCGCAATGTCTTGTCCGCCCGACGAAAGATACCTTTTAGCTCGGTGTCGATGCTTTGCTTTGAGGCACCCAGTTTTTCAGCCTTTGCGTACCAGTCATGCCCCTCTGAAAAGTTACCTAGCTCAATGTTCAAAGCACCCAGCAACGTACAGGGCCTGAAATTTTTTGGCTGTAACTCGTGAGCCTGTATCCCGAATTGCAAGCCTTTTTTACGCTGTTTCAGGTCGCGCAACACACCGCCGTGAGTAGTGAGCATCGCCGAGTGGATCTTGGGGTGTTTTAAGCTTTTCGCCGGTACCTGCCCGATAAGTTCTTGCGCTGATTCTGGCTGCTTGCACTTTCGATAGTGACCACTGGCGTTAATTACATTCCAGGGATCCCTGGTTCGAATATATTCTCTTGCGCAGAATTCAGCTTCCCGAAAATGGTAGGCCTCCCGCAGCTCTTTAGTGAAATACCGCTTACCCTCAGCGTTAAGCCAAACAAAGTCCCGCTCGGCAATACGGTTACCAGCCTCAACGTGCTGGAGAACATTCATCAACCGCAAGACTAGAGGCTGCTCACTATTTTCGACAATTCCGTACTTCTTGCGCAGGATGTATGCGGGATCCCGTTCGCGAGCAATACGAGCGGCCTCTACTGTCTCTCGCTGGAGCCTTCGTGCTTTAAGCTGTGCAATACGAGTTTTTTTTGCGGCTTCAGCTGCATGGATCGATGAAATATAGGACTCGTAGGTTATTTGGCCTGTGGCCAATTTATACAAGAGGGTAAACCCTTTAACCTTGAGGTAGTTAATATAGGCTGGCGAAAGAACATGCCCCTGATACAGCGCCCACAAAATATTGCTAAACGGCGACCGAACCGCACTAGGATGGTTGTCAATGTGATAGTGACAAGCAATATCATGGGGAGTAAGGGGGCTATAGTCAGGGTCACGGATTCTTGCCTCGTAAAAGGCTTCTGCAGCGACTCGGTTCCGCTTGTCCTGTTCTGTCCACTGAGCCAAGCGAGCCTCATCTTTTGCTTTGCGCTCAGCATCCTCAGCAATGCGATCAACTTCTCGTGCTGCGCGAGCAGCCTTAATGGCATTTCTTTTTCGCTCGGCCTCTTGAGCCCACCTATCCGCTTCGGCTCGACGCTCTTTCTCAAGAGCTTGGCGCTGCGCGTCAGCAGCCCGTTCGCGGGTAACTAACTCTGGATCCAAGCCTTCGATAAAAGCCTCATAGGTCAACTGGCCGCTTGCGAGTTGGTGCAATCGAGTAAGGTTTAGCTCTTGCAGGTATTTCAACGACAGTGCAGTGAGTGGCCGCCTGTGAAACATGCTTTCGAGGACTTTGCTCAGGCGAGTGCCTGGAATAACCGCACCATTGATGTGGCTGACGTAAAAGTGAGAGGCGATGTCGTAGCAAGTTGGGCGATGCGATTCCATACAGTAAAAAGAGTCCATTCTAGGGGGAACAACCTGAGTCTCGTTCTTCCCTGATTTTCAGAGGCCCGCGCTCAACAGATCGCGGCCAGGACCAGAGTTAATGATCGGGCTTAGTTTCGCTGTGTGGAGAGCTACTTGCGAATTATGGTGATCTTGCTTTAGATCGGCAACCTTTGTGGCTGAAGCGGTCAATCTAATCTCGAACACTCAGCCAAAGCGTTACGCCTACCCATGGCCCCTGTGCCAAACGAGTCGATCACACTACAAAAGGGCTAAATGGCTGAAGGATGATCAGGACACCGGTGAGTATCTTGATTGCCCTGTCGTCCAGTATGATGAGCCCTCTAAAGGCAAGTTGTTTGGCCTTTGTGCTCGGGGTCGATGCTGGATTTCGAGAGCTTTACGATGGGTGGTGAAGCGGCCGCAGAGAACTAAAGAACCAGCTTCCACCTGGAACGACTCCTGGCTCGAACGGGTTAGTCGCCTCATTCAAGTCCGGAAAATGGCACAAGTGGAAATCGGCGCACGGCCTAACGATACCGCTTATGCGTGGGAGATACTGAACGGTCAGAGTTACCCGCCACCTTGGAGTTCTGTCAATAACTGTACGACGATCAATTATTCATCATCTAGCTGAGAGGAAAGCCGATTAACAATGGCTAGGAGATTTCGATAATTTTCCTCGCCCAAAAGATCAAGATTGCCTTTTGTGGCCAAGCGATAACTGTCTCTTGCCTTCTTTAATCGCTCAAGAAGTGGCAATACCTGGCCGCTGACACGATTTACAAAATCGAACAGGTCAGCTTTCGATTTGGGAATCTTATAGCCTTGACTTGAACTAGCTATAACTACATCGTTATCTCTAAGCTTTGCGATGACAGACGATCGAAGAGCCTGTTCACTACAATTCGGAAAACCATTCTCTTTTAGGTGATTCAGAATTTCAAAGGTCGGAATATAACCTCTTTCGTCAAAGAATTTACTTTGAAAAACTAAATAGTCGCCCCTGCAAAAATGCCACTTTCAGAGAGCCAACAACTCACTGGTCTTAGTTGATTCATTCGGCAGCGCCAGAGTTGAACATAAAATAGCCAATATCAGGCGTAAATGCCGCCCATTT
>NZ_VCGZ01000016.1:0-41769 GCF_016597775.1 Marinobacter sp. 1-3A | reverse complement strand
GCTCTCGCTTTTGTGAAGCTGAGAACCCGCGCGCCTTCATCGTTGCCATGAGTGAATGCCCAGTTTTGTGATAAATGCAGTATGTTGCATTCACCGGTTGAACTCACCGTAGCCTTTTTTAATATCTCCTTTTCTTCCTCCACCCGCCGCAGCTTGCGCTTCAGTTCCTGAATCTCACGCTGCTCCGGGGTCAGCGCCTCACCTTTCTGTGGAGCCTTGCCAGATCGCTCCGCTCGGAGTCGGCGCACCCAGTACTCCATCGTGGATTTACCGACACCCATTGCCTCACAGGCTGCCTTCAGGGTGTAACCCTGGTCTACCACAAGCTGGGCGGCCTCCAAGCGGAATTCCGGGCTGTATCTTCTATTCTTCGTCATCGTCTGCACCTGACTTTCTGTGTGAGTGATCATACACTCAAAATCAGGTGGCCAGATTCACTATGCCACTACACTATTTTAGTCTTTGAGTGCGCTCGGGTGCTCATTCAAAGGCGTCACTTCAACATCCATGAAAGGGAACAGAGGAAGGGAACTCAATAATTCATGCAACTCCTGATTCGACTCTACATCGAAAATACTCACATTTGAATATTTCCCTGTCACCCGCCACAAATGAGGCCACTTTCCTTGGCGTTGAATATCAATTGCGCGATTCTTCTCTGCTGCTTTGATATCCTCAAACTCTTCCTTTTTTATATGCACAGGCGGATTTACAGTCATCTGAACCATAAACAACATAGCCAAAACTCCTTAAAAGTCATTCACCCAACTAGAAAACCAAGAACTTAATGAACATCCCGGGTAATAATGGGTTTGAGCTTTCCAATAAAACTCTTGCCATGCTCAAACCATTCCTTACGAATACTTGATTCCAGATATTCCTGATATTTTTCGTCACTTTCAAACCAACATTCGGCTACCGCATCGAATGGCCCAACATTGAGATATGGGACATGCGTGTCTTCCGGCTCCCGGGCGACTAACCGTACCTCGTATTTATATAAGGCCGGGACATCATGGGACATGTCGTAATGAACCTTGCACTCCTCTGCAAATTTTTCAGGAGACATACTCTCCGGACGCACCAGCAAATACACTATTCTAATCATCGGTAGCCTCTCAATCAGCGGGATGTAAGCCTGAAAAATCCACTTCTACCCCGGTACTTCGCACGATTTCTTCCCGTGGGATGGCCGGGTTCACAAAGAGCGCACGAACCTTGCGACCATTACTGCAAGTTTCAAAGGTTCCATAGTTCGTATAAATGCGGGTCACACAACCCAGCCCGGTGGGCGGATAGGTCAGTTGTGGCACAATCTTGGGGCGGCCATCCCGATCTACATGATCCATCATTACGAAGGTCTGCTTTGCACCGATCGCCAGATCCATCGCACCGCCAACCGCCGGGATTGCATCCGGATCTCCAGTATGCCAATTGGCGAGGTCGCCGTTGCAGGCAACCTGGAAGGCTCCGAGCACGCAGATGTCCAGATGCCCTCCTCTCATCATCGCAAACGAATCCGCATGATGGAAAATTGCCGCGCCTGGTAACAATTTGATCGGCACTTTGCCGGCATTAACCAGATCAGGATCCTGCTCACCTTCCGGAGCATCAATCCAGCGCCCGAGCACACCATTTTCGGTATGGAGAATAACCTCCTTATCTCCCTCTCCTAAATGATTAGCCACCAGAGTTGGCATACCAATGCCCAGATTCACGTACGCGCCCTCCGGAATATCGCCGGCAATTCTCGCCGCTAGCATAGACCTATCTTCAGTATTCATAATGCAAACCTTTAACCATTGTTAGGGAAGAAGACTCAGACTTTAATGAAAACATTGACATAGATACCCGGAGTCACAACACATTCCGGATCTAGCTGACCAGCCTCAACGACTTCACTGACTTCGGCAATGGTTGTCTTTGCTGCCATGGCCATTACAGGGCCAAAATTTCTGGCAGTCTTTTTATAGGTAAGATTTCCGTAACGGTCGGCGACAGCCGCTTTGATCAACGCCACGTCAACACGAATGGGGTACTCCAAGACGTAGTTAACTCCATCGATCTCTCGCGTTTCCTTTCCCTCAGCCAGAGCAGTGCCATATCCGGTTGGCGTAAAAAATGCTCCAATCCCAGCCCCACTAGCCCTTAACCGCTCAGCCATGTTGCCTTGCGGCACCAGTTCAAGCTCAATTTCACCTTTGCGATACAGATCTTCAAACACCCAGGAATCTTTCATTCTTGGAAAGGAGCAGATAATCTTTCTGACTTTCCCGGCCTTTAGCAAAGCAGCAATGCCTTCCTCCTTTTGCCCGGCATTATTCGTAACAATGACAAGATTTTTGGCATTTTTATTTTTTATTAATGCGTCAATGAGCATATTGGGAGATCCAGCGCCACCAAACCCGCCAATGGCAACGGTGTCTCCCTCATTAACCCTGGAGACCACCTCCAGAAGATCACTTGTTTGTTTATCAATCATTCTATTCCCTTTTGTTTTTGAGCAATAAAAAATAATCGGTCAAGAAACTTTACCCGACGATCCACCACCTCCATCAATCCCTTAATTGATTAACCTGCAGTAGAGGGTAACCAAAGGACCAGGTCAGGAAAAACAATCAGGACAAAAACAAGTGCCAACAATGCGAGAACATACGCAAGGACGCCAGAGAATATAGATTCCACTGGAATATTGGCAGATTTAGCCACGACAAATACATTTATCCCAACAGGCGGAGTCACAATCCCGATCTCAGACAGCAGAATAACGATCACTCCGAACCAAAGTGGATCAAAACCCAGGCTGATTACCAAAGGTAATACCACCGGTACGGTTAGAATCAGAATAGAAATCAAATCCAGAAAAAGGCCAAGCACCAGATATAGCAAGACGATAAATGCAAGGATCAGATAGGGGGAAACATCCAAACCACCCACCCATGCCACCATCTCCCGGGTAACCCCCGTAAAAGTAATGAAATAACCAAAAATATGTGCGCAAATGATAATTAAACCGATCATTGCGGAAATTGCACAGGTGTTAACGAGTGCTGTTCGAAATCTTTCGCCGTTAAGGTTTCCGGATTTCCCCGCAATTAACAACGCCCCAAATGCGCCAAGCGCTGAAGATTCAACGGGTGTAGCGATTCCGGTGTAGATCAACCCTGTCACCACGAGAAACAAGAGAATAAAGGGTCCGGCGACCTTGAGTGACTGTATCTTCTCTTGGAATGAATAGCCCCTATAACTTTCAGGGAGTGGATGACGGAACAGCAAAACCTTGATGGTGAGCGCAATGGTCAGTGTTACCAGAATCCCGGGTACAATTCCTGCGATGAGCAGATCAGCAATGCTCACGCCGCTGAGTAGGCCATAGAAAATTAACGCGACGCTAGGAGGAATAAGCATCGCAATGGTTCCTGATATAGCCGCGATGCTGCCAGCGACTCGCTGGGGATATCCCTCATTCAGCATGGCAGGCACACTGGTTTTGGCTAGTGTAGCGGCCGCAGCAGTACTTGAACCGGAAATGGCACCAAAAGCCGCGCCGGTGATCACAGTTGCGATTCCGACCCCTCCTTTGACCCTGCCAGTCCATTTAGCGATTGCATCGAACAAAGACGACGTAATACCGCTTACTCCCATGAACTCGGCCATCAGAATAAACATGGGAATGGTCAACAATTCATAGGTACTCAATGCGGAGCCTGGTGACGCGGTCAGTATCCCAACCAGCACATCGGCATTGGTCGCCAGAAAAATGCCAAGTGCACCAGAGAGCGCCAGACTGATCGCAACCGGCACACCAAAAGCCAGTAGCGCAAAAAGTACAAAAAATGGTAGATAAATCGTCATGTCCGACTTCCTCCCAGCGCCAGCAACTGGTGAAAACTGGTCGTCAGGAGGCGCAGGGCAAAAGCCCCACAACTGAGGAACACCAGGATGTCTGCTGGCCACATTGGCCATGGAATGACCCCACCCATCACATCACCGTCGACCCAGGCGTGCCACCCCTCCTGAAGGTAGAACCATGCGATATAGGCAAACAACACAACAGAAGCAAGCCCGACGATGAAGAGCACCACTCCCTGCACCCGGTCGTTCATTCTTTCACCGAAATAGTCGACCTTGAGATGGGTACCCATTCGAAGCGCATATGAAAAGGCAAGGAAATAAGAGCCGGGAAGCAAATACAGCACGATGAAGTCAAACGACCAACTCAACGGACTGGACAAGACGTAACGCAGGAATACATCGACACAGGTAACAACCATCGCAACCACGATCATTAGCGCAGCAACGCCCACCAACAGGTTTTCGACGTAACGGACTGCGCAATCAAGCCAGGCTAAAGGGCGGGTAACAGCTAAAGTAGTCAACGTCATCCCCTTCTTAAACTGATACTTTGAGGTGCCCGATCACATGACTCACCAAGTAGCCGGCTCAAACACAAAACCGCCGTTCTGGCGTCGCACATAGCCGCAATAGGGGTCACCAAAATGAACCGGCAGAAGCAGGGCATCTTCATCGGCCAGCTGGTTGAGCATTTGCATCCTTACCTCTCGCGCCCGCTCTGGCCAGATACAGTAGCCGGAATTGAATTCGGGACGCATGATTTGCAGAGGGCTATGGAAAATATCACCACTAAAAATGCCCACCTCGCCCTTCGATTCGAGCCGGAACGTTACCTGCCCGGGGCTGTGGCCGGCAGCCGAATGCACGGTCAGGCAGTCAGCAATTTCATCACCCGGACGCATAAGACGGGCGAGACCTTCATTCATGATTGGCATAACGCTGTCAAAGAACGAATCACCAAACACGTCGATCACACCGGGTGCCTTGTTCTTTCCCTCCTGACAGAAAGTGAAGTCATCTTCCGGAAAGTAGTAGGTTGCATTCGGAAATGTGGGGACCCAGCGACCATCCTGCCAGGTGGTATTCCAGCCGACATGGTCGGCATGCAGATGAGTCATCACTACGTGGGTCACATCCTCAGGTGCCGCCCCCGCAGCTACGAGCCATTCTCGTACCAAGGTGTTCAGCATATGCATGCGGGGAATATCTTGTCTGGGCTTGTAATTGCCCACTCCGGTATCAATCACAATGATGCTGGAGCCGGTCTGTACGATCCAGAACTGGATTGTCACGATCAGCTTACCCATATGAGGCACCCAATGGTGGGGCGCCATGATGCTCTCAAGCCGATCAAAATCGCCTCGCTCGGCCTCCGGAAACAGGAAAGCAGGATCATGGGTAGGACCAGAATATTCCAGGATGCGGGTGACAGTAGCGTCACCGATACGCCGAGTCTGAATCATGGCAGAGACCTTTTTATAATTGATTCGGAGGCTTTGAACTTTGGATTTGATGCCATCCGTTCTTTCGCCTTCCAATATCAGTCAGCGCAAACGGAAGAGTCAATGCAGAATTATCAAACACATTCTTAACCAGTGGTTAACAGGAACAACATTAATCTCACTTACCATTAAGCGATGATTAACAGGCGCTGAATATTTTAGAAACGCCGATACTGCAGATATTTGATAGCTTGGAAGATGCTTAATCCAGAAAATAAAAAATAAGGAAAACTACATGCTCAAGAAACAACTTCTTATATCGGCCTGCATCGCTACACTTGCTGTATCAGGTACGGCTCACGCAACCCAGTCCGTAACCCTCCGATTCGCTGATTGGATGCCAGAATCCGCCTTTACCACAAGCTACGGCGCGAAAGCATTCATGGAGAAAGCAACAGAGCTTTCCAAAGGCCAGATCAAATTCCAGTATTTCCCTGCCGAGCAGCTTGGCAAAGGTTCCGAGTCGCTGACGCTGCTGCAAAGTGGGGTTGCAGATGTTGCGAACGTAGCTCCTGCCTATGTGTCGGAACATCTTCCCCTGTCCGGAGTGGTGGAACTCCCCGGGGCGGTGACGGACTCCTGTACCGCCGCCAACAAATTTTATGAACTGGCGCAGCCTGGCGCCGTTCTTTATGAAGCAGAGTATAAAAAGAACAAGGTGCGCCCGCTGTTTACCGCTAACCTTGGCCCCTACCGGATATTAACCAACAAGCAGAAGCTTTCTTCGCCTGTTGATTTTTCAGGGCTCAAACTGCGCACGGCGGGCGGGGCCATGGCAATGACCGCAGACCATTTGGGAGCAAACCCCATCCGGATGCAAGGCTCAGACGTGTTGGCGTCCTTGTCCAGAGGAACGCTGGACGGCGTATTCTGGGGACTCATCAGCATTGAGGACTGGAGCCTGGAAACCGCGCTGGACCAAATGATCCCTAACCTCAGCGTCGGAAGCTTTAATGTGACCTACTCAATCAGTGACCGCACCTGGAACAAACTTTCTCCGGAACTGCAGGAAATACTGGTCAAAGCCGGGCAGTATGCCAACCAGAACCATTGTGACTACGTAAATCGCGCGGAAACACAAGCAATTACCGACCTTCAAGAAAAACATGGTATCCAGCCACTCAACCTGCCAGAAAACGAACTCAAGCAAGTTCAGGGTGAACTGACCGAAGTTCATAAAAAATGGGCAGAGCCGCTCAATAAGCGCGGACTACCCGCAGATGAGGTAGTAGAGCAGGTGTTCTGACCGTTCCCCCCCCCGTTTTTCCAAACAACCCCGCTGTCGCGGGGTTGTTTATGTCTGGCCAAAAAGTTCTATGGCTCAAAACCATAAGATGCCGTATGTTTTCAGATCGGACATTGAAGCCACCGGGGTAACTAATGGCAATAAAGTACGATCTGACAGATTTTCGGCTGTTTATCAAAATTGCAGAAAAGGAGAGTCTCTCTAGAGGCGCGGAGCAGTGCCACATGTCAGTGCCAGCGGCGAGCAATCGGGTTCGGAACCTGGAAGACAATCTAGGTATAAAGCTACTGCAGCGAACCTCGCAAGGCGTAAACCTTACTAACGAAGGCCGGGTTTACTTACGCCATGCTCGTAAGATTGTCGCCCAGCTAGAGGTGCTTAGCGGTGACTTGCAGGAATTTACCAAAGGCGTCACAGGGCAATTGCGTCTGTTTGCAAACACAACTGCAATTACAGAACTACTGCCAGCCGTATTAGGGGAATATCTACAATCCCACCCCAATGTACACGTTGAGATGAAAGAAAAAGTTAGTGAGGAGATTATTCGCGCAGTCAAGGAAGGCATGGCAGATCTGGGGATCGTTTCCGGCAACATACCCACCGCCGATCTTCAAACCCGCCCCTTTGCTCGCAGTCGACTGATCGTTATCTGCCCGATGGATCACCCCCTTGCTGAACACAAAGAGATCAGCTTCGAAGACTGCCTGTCATATCCGCTGATATCCCTGCTTGAGGCTTCTGCCATACACCAGTTTCTGGTCCGTGAAGCTGAAAAGTTGCACATTGATCTGAACATCAGAGTTCAGGTCGCCAGCTATGATGCCATATACCGGATGGTCGCCGCTAAAGTGGGCATCGCAATCATTCCGCAACTGGGCTTTGCACGCCATAAGGGCACGAGGGATATCAAACAGATTGAGCTTGTAGATGCCTGGGCAGAGCGTAATTTTAAGCTATGCTCAGTCGACTTCGATGGCCTGTCTACGTTTGCCCAAGAGTTCTGTGAGAGTCTTTTTCAACGATACCGATAACCGTTCACCCAATCTGACGTAATTCAATTACCCCGGGAAGAGCCAACTCCGGGTCTGAAATAAAGGAGGAATGGAAATGCAATACCGCCGCCTCGGAACAACCGGCATGAAAGTCTCTCGACTCTGCCTCGGCACCATGACCTATGGTTCGCCCAAATGGCGCGAGTGGGTTCTAAATGAGCAAGCCAGCCGCCCCTTTATCAAGCAGGCCCTGGACGCGGGAATCAACTTCTTTGACACCGCTGACATGTACTCCCTTGGCGAGTCGGAGCGAGTGGTGGGTAAAGCCTTGTTGGATTATGCGCCCCGCGAGGACGTGGTTATCGCCACCAAAGTCTTCAACGCCATGGGGGATGGTCCCAACAACCGAGGGCTGTCCCGAAAGCACATCATGGCGGCTATCGACGCGTCGTTGCAGCGACTGGGCACCGACCATGTTGACCTTTACCAGATCCATCGCTGGGATTATCACACCCCCATTGAGGAAACCATGGAGGCGCTGCACGATGTAGTGAAAGCCGGTAAGGCCCGCTACATCGGAGCTTCGTCCATGTTTTCCTGGCAATTTGCCAAGGCACAGTTCACCGCGGAAAAGCACGGCTGGACTCGTTTTGTCAGCATGCAGCCAATGTACAACCTGATCTACCGGGAAGAAGAGCGGGAGATGTTGCCGCAGTGTACCGACCAGGGCATCGGGGTAATCCCCTGGAGTCCGCTAGCCCGTGGCATCCTGGCAGGAAAGACAGTGCAGGGCGAAGGCGGTGAAACCGCCCGGGCGCGCACCGACGAGAATACCCGCAGGTGGCGCCTCGGCAGCGATATCGATCAGCCGGTTATCACAGCCCTGCAGGAAGTCGCAGAAAGCCGCGGCACCTCCATGGCACAGGTTGCGCTGGCCTGGGTACTGTCCAACCCCGCGATCACTGCTCCCATCATCGGGGCCAGTAAGCCGGGCCATATCGAAGAAGCCCTCGCGGCACTGGAACTGGAGCTGAGCGGGGACGAGATAGCCGCCCTCGAGGCCCAATATCTGCCCCACCAAGTGGCAGGGCACGCATGAGGCAGAGTGCCGGACGGGGGGGAGGCCCTACCTCCCGTCGTCCGGCATCAGAACGGCAAGGTAAACACCGCACAAACCAGGCTGCAGGCAACCAGCGCAACCAGGGAATAACGCAGACTCCAGCCATAGGATGCGGTATGGGCGCTGTATCCAGTGCAACGCTCCAGCAACAGCGAATTGGCCGAATACGGCGTGCCGGCAATGGTAATCCCCCACCCAGCCACGATACCTAATCCGAGCCCCAGCAGACCATACTCCGGCCAAATCGGCCCGAGAATGCTCCCTGATAAGGTCCCGGAGATGATCGGGTTTACCCCGATCGACCCACCGGCGAAGAACAGCCAGGGCACCGCCATCGCCACCAGTGGATAGGCCCAGACAGGCAGGCTAAATTCCATGCCAAGCCAGCCAAGTGCGAAGGTGCTGACAATCCCCCCGAGAAATGAGGAACCGCCCATAATGGCCAACTCGTTATTAATCATGGCCAGTGATGGCATGGCCAGAACACCATCATGGAACCGGCGGTAGATAAGTCCCATCACCACTGCTGTCAGGCAACTCAAGGTCACCGCTTGGGAATAAAGTAATCCACCCCAGGTGCTCAGGGTGAAGGCACCGACGCAGATAAGCGCAATAATGCTGATGAATCGCAGCCATGGCAGCAAGGCTGATTCCTGCTCAGCTTCGCCTATCAGCGGGGCTTCCCGGGGTGGCTCTTCTTCCCGTACCAGGGTGCCAGCGAACAGGTAAAGCAAAGCAAACGGCAGACCCAGGGCAATCAGCTTCCAGCTCGACAAGCCAGGCAGGAACGTCACGGTCATAACGATCGCAATGGACAGCGGTGAAGCCATAGGCGAAGCCCCGAAGCCCCGAATTACCGCACGCGCGGCATTGCGAGCCATCGGACTGTCACCCTGGTCCTTCACCTGGAGACCAATCATGGTTGCTATAACACCGACGGCGCCAAAGTTTAGGGGAATGGAGAGCATAGCGGTTCCCGATGTCATGCCCAAATAGCGCAGTAACGGTTTACCGCTAAAAAGACTGCGTGAGATAACCTTAAGATCATTTGATTGTCCGAGCACCGCAGATAGAAGCATCACGGTAATAATCAGGGAACCAATGCGCGCCATATTACCCGCAGCTTTCGGAATAGCAGACGGCTCGAGAACCAGCGCAACCACTGCCAGCAAGAAGATCAGTACAAAAATTGCACGGCCAACTGTGCGGAGGTTTCCCCAGCCCAACACAATAGCCAAACAAGCAAGAACGGTTGACAGATAGATGTGGCCAGGAAGAAAAGTCGCAACCCCGGCCAACAAAGCCAGATAGGCCAGCATCGAGCGGGAGTGGGAAAAACTATCCGGTTGAAACAAGGCCTTCATTTGATACCCATCCCTAAATATCTCCCAAACATCAAACTGACATGTAGTCGCCCGAAACGTACAACGGCCGGCAATCATAGCTAAGATGATTACCGGCCGCACGATAGTTTACTGCTTTTATTGCACTCGTTTACCGCTGTTTAGCTGCGAGGTACTGCAACGCGCGAGGGGTTCAGCAATCCTTTGCCCACGTACATCAGGACAATCAGGCCAAGTCCGACCATCTCCAGAATCAGGTTTGGATAGATCAAACAACCACCGGCAGCCAGCGCCAGTATACGTATCGGCCAGCCTATAATACCGATGCGGTATAGATAGCCTTCCATTGCTGAAGCGATCAGCCAGATGGCAGTAATGGCTGTCAGAGCTGATATCAGTATTCGCGTGATGTCACCTTGCAGAATAAGCGAAGGGTTCAGTACAAACAGGAACGGCAGAATGAACAGGATGCCGCCTAAACGCATTGCATATACACCCGTTTTGGTGGCGTTAGAGCCCGCCACACCTGCGGCAGTGATGGCAGCCAGGGAAACCGGCGGCGTAATGTATGACAGCATCCCCCAATACAGGATAAACAGGTGGCTAGCGAGCGGGTTGAGCCCGGCGTTCACCAGCGCTGGTGCCAGCAAGATCGACAGGAAAATGTAACAGGCGCTCACCGTCATCCCCATCCCCAGGACAAAACTGGTTATGGCACCAGCAATAAGCATCAGTGGTATGCTGCCGTCGGCATACAACAGAAGCTCCCGCGAGAACGCACCCGCCACCCCGGTGTATGACAGACCGCCAACCACCAGCCCGATGCCCGCCAAAATCGCGACCAGATTGGAAACATTAGTTGTCAGGTCTGCAATGAAGGCCTTGGCACGGGTCCAGTTCAGTCGGTAGTCACGCTTGAAGAGGGCGACACCCAGCAAAACCAGGGAAGCATAATAGGGTGCATAGGCCTCGATTCGCATTACCAACAGCATGTAAACCAACATCGCTAAGGAGAACAAGTAAGGCCAGCCTTCTTTCAGCGTTTCTTTCAGTGACGGAATTTCTTCCTCCGGCAGGCCTTTGAGGCCTCGGCGGGCAGCATAATTATCCACCTGAAACAGCAATGCCAGGTAAAACAGTAGTGCGGGCAAGAACGCGGCGATCATGATTTCAGCGTATGCCACCCCGAGAAACGACGCCATGATAAAGGCGACCGCGCCCATGACGGGAGGCATCAGGGTACCTCCGGTGGAAGCGCAGGCCTCTACAGCACCGGCATAGTGCGCCGGATAGCCGGTTTTTTTCATCGTAGGGATAGTGATGGGGCCAGTGGTAAGAATATTGGAAATAACACTGCCGGAAAGACTACCAAGAATACCGCTGGACAATACCGACACCTTGGCCGGACCACCTCGGCTGCGGCCCATCAGGGCGGTGGCAAATTTCATAAAGAAGTCGCCACCTCCAGTAATGGTTAGCGCGGCGCCAAACACTACGAAGCCGATGACCAGTTGCGCCACCACCTGCATGGGAATTCCGATAATGCTTTCCACGCCGATTACGTGGGCGCGAAGCAGTTCTGGCAACTCGTACTGATTACCCCACAGAAAGCCGGGCATGCTGTCGGCATATAACGGATATGTGCCGAAGAACAGTGACACGAACAACAGAGGCCAGCCACCGCACCGGCGTACCCCTTCGAGTACCAGTACCAGCAAAACACCTGAAAACACGGTGGCTTCAGTTGGCGCCATGTACTCCCAGCCCATGTTAATCATGGTCAGGCCGTGATAACCGAGGTAGCCACAGGAAACCAACGCAAGCACCGCCAGCACCCAGTCATACCAGGAAATCCGGTTGCGGGCCCCGGACCAGGCCGGGAAACAGAGAAACGCAGCTGCCAGGAATATACCGATCAGGTAATAAAGGTAGGAGTTACCCAGGGGCTGAAACCCAAGTATCTTCAGGTTGAAGGTCTGGTTGATTGCCATCAGCAGCCCCAGTGCACCCAGGCCCAAGGCTATCCAGTAGCCAATTCCACGCAGACGTCCTTTGTCGGAGCTTTGGGGTTCAGGGGTATTGGTTTGGGCTTCGGAGCCCTGTGGAGAGGTCATGTTACTAATACTCCGAGGTTGGCATCCTGAGCGCGGCAACCGAAGTCGCAGCGCTCAGAATCAACTCAGGTTAAAAATCAAAGTGAGCCAAGGGCTTGCTGGCGATGCTTTTCCCAGATCTGGGCAAACTCTTCATCGCTCTTGCCCTCACCTTCGGCAACGGCTTTCGGCCAAGCTTCCAGCAACGCGTTCAGGCGAGCAGTCCGAGCGTCATTCCAAGCCTGATGCTCGTCAGTCCAGATACCTTTTTCTTTCAGGTAACGGATGGCGCCTTCGTGGAACGGCACGTCAATGGCGGGCACCCCGGCGAGATTGATATCCCAGCGAGGCATGGCTGCAGTAGCAGCCTTGTACAGCGGATAGGTTTCATCAACCGCCTTAAGCATATTGTATGCGGTATCTGCATCCATATCGGATTTAACCGCCAACACGGGATAGCGATATGCCATGATATCGACAGGATTTTCTTCACTGATACCTGCACCAATAGTCTCTTTGAACGGTGCGAAGAACGGAGCTACCTCATTAACCTTGGCCCAGGACTCGGTATCTTCAGGGTCCATATTCAGCCAGCGAATACCTCGAGGTGACTCAGCCAATTCGTACACATGACTCGGCGTTGTCGTTGTACAGGAGGCATCAGCCTCGCCCCGGGCAAGCGAGCCCATCGCACTCGCATACGTGGGGAACATCACGGCTTCAAGGTCATCCTCAGTCAAACCGGCAAACGCCAAGAACGCATTACACTTTACATTGATTGAGGGATTCCCAGCGACATAAGCGAAACGTTTTCCCTTTAGATCTTCCAGTGTCTCAATACCAGCGTCCTTTGCCGTAAAAATACCAATAGAAGAAGGACGACCTGCAAGCGCTCTCAAATCTTGGGGTCCCCACTGGCGAGTTGAAAAGTCGTAAATCCCTTCTGCAGCAAAGAAGGTCTCGGTGGCCAGGAAACCCACAGCCGCCCGACCACTCAGCAGAGGCTGAAGGCGCCCGATAGCAGATCCGGATGGCTGAATACGAATACGGGTGCCATATTGCTTACCGAACGCATCAGCAATGGCTGATGCTTCCGCATAGCCTGCGGAACCCACATCGTAGGACGACCAGGTCATCGTGCTGGGAAGATCAGGCTCTGCCGCCTGAACCGCCACACTCGCACCAAACATCAGTGCAGTTGAAGTGACGGCGGCAACAAGCGGACGTTTGACTTGCTTAGAGAGAAAGGACATGGCACATCTCCTAATTGTTTTTGTGATGAAGCAACCATTTTGTACAGTTACTTATTGACCGGACCGAGGCCGGATCTTCCACCAATTATCCGGCCTCACATCAGCGGGTCAACAACTAATCCATTCTTCAACAAATCGTTTTTCTATGCGAGACATGCCAAGATTATATACCCAATGCCTTCAATCGATTATGCTCTTTCGAAAATAGCGGCAACTCCCTGCCCACCACCCACACACATAGTCTCCAGCCCATACCGACTGTTTCGGCGCTTCATTTCATGTAGCAAGCTAGTCATGATCCGCATACCCGTCGCCCCAATTGGATGACCAAGCGATATGCCTGAGCCGTTTACATTGAGCTTATCCGAATCGTTCCAGTCCCACTCTTTCAGTACGGCCAACACCTGACACGCGAACGCTTCATTTACCTCTACGAGATCCATGTCGGCGAGACTCAGGCCAGTTTTCCGCATCAGTTTTTCAACCGCTGGCACCGGGCCAATACCCATAGTTGCAGGGTCACAACCCATGGCACTCCAGCCCGTCAGAAATGCCATCGGCTCGAGACCAAGTTCCTCCAACTTATCCTCGGCAACAACCAGGCAAGCAGCCGCTGCATCACTCTGCTGGCTAGCATTACCAGCGGTTACCGTTCCGCCTTTAATCAGGGGGCGAAGTGCGGACAGGGAGTCCATTGTAGTATCTGGACGAATACCCTCATCCTTGCGAAATACCAGAGGATCTCCTTTTCGCTGTGGAACGGAGACAGGCACAACCTCCTCATCAAAAAGGCCATCCTCCCAAGCCTTTGCCGCTCGCTTGTGACTCTGAACAGCAAACTCGTCGGCCTGCTCGCGGGTGATATTGTATTTTGTTGCCAGGTTCTCTGCTGTTTCGATCATGCCGGAGATATATCCGAAGCGCTCTTCAGGCTGTGACCGCTCACGGCCGCGATCAAGCCGGTCATGCATTGTGAAAGATCCCGCACGCTTACCCCAGCGGACATCGGTGGAGTAGTATTCGATGTTACTCATGCTTTCAACACCACCCGCAAGCACAACGTCACAAGCTCCGGATTCCACCATCATGGCTGCGTTGATCAACGCTTGCAGGCCGCCGCCACAGCGACGGTCTACCTGCATTCCCGGAACATGCACGGGCAATCCTGCATGCAGGGCCGCCCAACGGCCGACACAGGGCACCTCACTGTTAGCATAAGACTGCGCCACAATGGCATCTTCAACCAATGCAGGATCAATGCCGGAGCGGTTCATGGTTTCTTTAACTACGGCTGCGATCAGGTCTTCGACAGACACCGGCCGCAGACTTTTACCGAAAGCCCCAACGCCTGTGCGTACTGGGGCAACAATGGCTGCACGTCTTTTTTGCATAACTCACCTCATAAAATTCAATGTTTGAAACTGTTTTTCAGGATTAATGGACGACACCTTGCTTCGCGGTGTCGTACTCGTCACGCAGTTGGAGCACAGCATCTGCGATCGTCATCAACTTTGAAATACCGCCGACACCCTGGCCGGCTCCCCAAATATCACGCCACGCCTTCGCCTTGCTGGTACCAGAGCCAAAGCTCATCTTGCTCTTGTCCGATGCAGGCAAGTCGTCGGGGTCTAGCCCTGCATTCTCGATACTGCCGCGAAGATAATTTCCATGAACGCCGGTAAACAAATTGGTGTACACAATATCCGACGCCGATGACTCGACGATCATAGTCTTATAGGCCTGATCAGCGTTGGCCTCTTCGGTAGCGATGAAACGAGTTCCCATGTAGGCAAGATCGGCCCCCATCACTTGTGCAGCAAGAACATGGTTCCCCTTTGTTATCGCGCCCCCAAGTACAACCGGGCCATCAAAGATCTCACGGATTTCCGAAAGCAACGCAAATGGATTCAGTGTCCCAGCATGCCCTCCCGCACCGGCGGTTACCAGAATCAATCCATCCACGCCCATACTGATTGCTTTCTTTGCATGACGGATATTGGTTACATCATGAAACACCAGTCCGCCATAACTGTGAGCTTTTTTGATTATCTCGGCATTGGCCTGGAGACTGGTAATGATAATTGGCACCTCGTGCTTTACACACACATCCATGTCGGCCTGCAGACGCTCGTTGGTAGGATGACAAATCTGGTTTACAGCAAAAGGCGCAACTTTCAGGTCCGGGTTCTCAGCCTGATATTTGGCCAGCGTTTGCTTGATTTCAGAAAGCCATTCATCGAGCTTTTCTGCTGGCCTGGCGTTCAACGCAGGAAATGACCCTATAATCCCGGCTTTGCATTGCTCGATAACAACCTTCGGGTTGGAAATGATGAACATTGGGGAGCAAAGTACCGGCAGGTTAAGCTTGTCTTTTAGTGAAGCTGGAATAGTCATATCCTTTCCTCTGTTGTTTCTTGTAGGTTTTGTGCCTCAAAGCACGATGTAAAGAACCATGTACATAATTGCGAGCACACTCACATTGAACCAGCCATTCCAGACCACCCCGAGCCGGAGCGCCGAAACACCGGAAAAGCCGGCTATAAATCTTAGCGACGCGGTAAAAGGTGACGCTCCTGCAAATACTGCCCATGTAATGGCAACCACTGAGGCCTGGACAATTGGTGCAATATCGAGATCTGGAACTTGCTGAAGAGTACCCAGCAGCAGCGTTACGGTGATAATCGCGTTTATTCCCATAAACGAGCAGGTGAGCATGATCAAAGAAACGCTCACCATGATCGTTGCGTTGCTGACATTGGCGTAAACCAGAAAATTACGAGCAATCTCCGGGTCTACCAAAGGGATGAGAATCACGCCAAGAAATCCAGAGCTGGCAAACAACACAACTTCATTTCGCTGTGCAGTAAAAGTTTTGGGGAAGCTGCGTTTCATTCTCCGAAAAACCAATCGCAACCGGAGCCACTGATCTGCACGGCGATACTGATACCAGATCCATATAATTCCAATTACCGGCGCACACAACAGCAACATCGGAAAAATATCAAGGCTGGTAATACGTGATAAGAAATATGCCAGGGTTGGAATCAGCCCGACGAGAGCCACAAATGGAACTAGCACCGACAGGTTTCTACCGATAACCTGGGTTGTTCGTGGTCGTGGATATGCCAGCCAATCCAGAAGACCGCCCCAAAGTATGAACAATACGGTCCACGCCAAGCCTACCGGAGCATACTGCTCCCAAGTTAATTGTGGCAAACTTGAAAGCACAAGAAGCATGGTGACCGAAGTGGGCGCCCACAAAGGTACACCGCAAAACCCTCGCAGCGTTGCTGTCAGCATCCTTTTCTTGCGAATACTCGCCAGCCGCTGAGCGTCATCTCCTCCTGTTATGCGAACAGCGCGCTGAACCATTGTCCCCAGCACATTTAATGCGCCAATGTTGAGCATTACGCTAAACAGGTGGGATCCAAAAGACATCAGCATATATCGCCGGGCCGGCGGTTGATTCACCAAGACCTTTCCACACTCCCGGACCAAAGCGGAGGACTTCGCAGACTCTCGCAACACTGCCAGCGAAGTCAAAAAGAAGGTAAAAAACGCTGCCCTGTCAACGCCATTCGCAATCGTCTGACCGTCGATTTTATCTGATAACCAAAGCGCTGTAGCGAGCCCTGGCGTGACAACGGAGAATATTCTGTAAGTCGTAGTAATGCCCTGCCATTGCAGGGCAATAAACACCAATAACGCAGCTGCTGCCGGTATGGATAACCAATCTTCCACACCAAACTGCCGGGCAATCGCACAGGCAGTCGCAATCAACAGACAAACAGTGGCAGGGAGTCGGGCAAAATCATCCCAATTACCCTGCCGTTTCAACACTGCAGCGCCAATATTCACTGCGGCAGTGACATCCGGGCAAGCTGCTGTTGATGATAATCCGCATCACCAAACACCGAATGCAGAACCATCAACCGCTTCACATAATGGCCAACATCAAGTTCATCGGTAATACCCATTCCTCCGTGCAACTGGATAGACTCATTACCTACCCGTTTGCCACGAAGCCCCGTAATAACCTTAAGCGCATGCAAGTCTTTTTTATGCTCCTGAAGATCATCTTCACCCGCAGAGCACAGTACCCGGTACAATAAAGAACGGGTTTCTTCACAGGCAGTGAACATGTCAACCATTCGATGCTGAAGCACCTGAAACGAACCAATGGCAACGCCAAACTGTTTTCGGGTTTTGCTGTACTCAATGGTCGTGTTTGTAAGGTGAGTCATCAGGCCCAGCGCTTCAGAACAAATAGCCGGAATAGCTTTCTCAACGACCTCTTCAAGAATCGCTGCGCCCTGATTTTCCAGACCGATCAACCGGTCAGCACTAACCCGGACATCACGGAAGGTAACGTTAGCAACCTTCTGGCCGTCCATTAATTGGATCGAGTTCAACTCAATACCCGGCGCGTCCGCATCCACCAAGAGCAGGCTTACACCATTCTTATCTGTAGCGGTGCCGGAAGTGCGAACAGATACCACAAACATATCTGCGGCTAGAGCGTTCATTACCAAAGCTTTCTCACCCGAGATTACAAACTCATCCCCATCCCGGTGCCCTTTGGTCTCTAAGTCAAACAGCTCATGTCGGGACTGACGCTCCATATAGGCCAGGGCGCCCTGAAGCTCTCCTGCAATGAGTCGTTCGAGCAACTCAGCTTTAAGCGCCGGATTCGCCCCCGCTTCCAAACAACGACCAAACAGCAGAATCGAGGGAAGATACGGAGTAGCAACCAGGCCTTTACCCAGCTGCTCCATCAGCACAAAGAGATCTGTTGCATCACCTCCAAAACCACCATTTTCTTCAGCGAATGGAACCGATAGCCATCCCAGATCGGCAAACTGTCGCCACAACTCCGGGTCAAAACCGATGTCGTTTTGAACATCACGTTGCCTGCGTTCAAATGAATAATCCTGCCCCACAAATCGTGCGGCACTGTCCTGCAGCATCTGTTGCTCTTCGGTAAGATTGAAATTCACAGCGGATTCCTTATTCTGTAATTGGCTCAGCGTTTTGCTTAAAGTCCGAGCACGCGCTTGGCGATAATGTTCTTTTGAATTTCGTTAGAGCCGCCAAATATGGTGGACGCTCGGCCGTACATGAAATCCTTTCGCGCGCTGTCTCCGAAATCATGACCAACCGATGATCCGGGCTCACCATCATCAAGAACGACTCCGCCATAAATTCCCGCAAGCTCTATAGTCAATTCGTGCAGCGCTTGCTGAATCTCCGTGCCCTTGATTTTCAACAAGGACGACTCTGCCCCGGGGCTTTCATTACGAGCCATCGCAGCAAGAACCCTTAGCTCCATATACTCCAAAGCCATCAACTCAACTTCGATATTGGTAAACCTGTGCCGGAACGACGCATCCTTAATTACCGGTTGACCACCCTGGAGCTCTCGAGAAGCAATCTGCCGAAGTGTGTTAAGGCGCTTTTTGGAATCCGCAACTCGGGCAATAACCGTTCGCTCATGAGCAAGCAGCGATTTCGCATAAGTCCAGCCCTGCCCTTCCTCACCGATACGGTTCGCTTTCGGAACACGCACATTCTCAAAGTGCACTTCATTCAGGGAGTGCACACTGTTAATGCTCTGGATCGGAGAGACTGTAATGCCCGGGGTGTTCATATCAATTAGCAGGAAACTGATTCCCTGCTGGGGCTTACCGGAGGCATCTGTGCGCACCAGGCAAAAGATCCAGTCCGCGTATTGTGCGTAAGTGGTCCAGATCTTCGAGCCATTAACAATGTAGTCACCGCCTTCCGACACGGCTCTGGTAGTTAGTGACGCCAGATCGGAGCCTGCCCCGGGTTCCGAGTAACCCTGACACCACCAGTCATCACTACTGAGAATGCCAGGCAAAAAGCGGGCTTTTTGCTCGTCATTTCCGTAGGTGTAGATAACAGGGCCTACCATCTTCAAACCAAAGGGGACTACATCCGGAGCGTTTGCTTTAACCCGCTCGGTTTCATAAATGTATGACTGGGTGACCGTCCACCCAGCCCCACCGTACTGTTTTGGCCAAAAAGGGGCGATCCAGCCTTTTTCATGAAGTTTCTTTTGCCACTGCACCGCACCCTGCTTATAGGTACGGGGATTATTAATGAGCTGCTGTGCCGCTTCCGGTTCAGCATTATGAAAAAAGGCTCGAACCTCTTCCCGAAATTTCAAATCATCAGACGATAAACTCGCATCCACGGTACTGGCCCCATCACAAAGACTAGATAATTACACGTGGGTTACACCCACGTGTCCTTATAAAAGATCAACTACTGAAAACCACGGAATTCTCCAGAGGTTCCCGGTCAGTTCTGGTTCGGTTTGCAGGTACGTCCGGGTCCTCATAGCCAAAACTGATCCCCAGAAGGATTCCGATATCATCGTCAATTCCGAACTCGTCTCTGACAAGATCCGGATAGGCACGCATACTACCCATAGCGCATGAACTCACACCGTATGCTTCCATAGCCAGCATAAGTGTCTGTGCGTAGATACCTACATCCAGCGCAATCGTCGGACCGAAACTTTTATCCATACCTAAAAACACAATGTGCGGGGCATCAAAGAACTCAAAGTTACGCTGCACGGCATGGGCTCGCCCTTCTTTATCATCCCGTGCAATGCCCATTTCGTTATAGAGCGCAACAGCACAATCGACCTGCCGCTTGCGGTATTTACCTTCAAAGCGTGAGACATAGCTGAAATCGGGATTGCCTGGAGTCTGGCTACTCATACGATCGAGAAACTGTTGGCGCAGACGATCCCTGCTCTGTCCCGATGCGACATACGCATGCCAAGGCTGCGTGTTGCAGTTAGAGGGCGCGCTTTGTGCAAGTTTAAAAATAGCTTCGAGGGTTTCTTGCGGAACGGGTTGGGGCCGGAACCCCCGCACAGAATGCCGTCCGTTGACTGCATCGATCAAAGACAAGCCTGAATCCTGCGTATCCATACCAACTCCTGCTGATTGTAGTTATCGGATCACGTTAGCAAGATACCAACCCTTTGAGAAAAGCATATTTTTTATCAAACCTATGCCCGGTGCGCATACCGGACCAACAACATTAATTCAACGAAGAGCATAAGTTTTAAAACAAAAAAACTGCCTAGGCTTCTATTCGAAGCCTGGCGGCAAAGGAGGGTCAACGCTTAAGCTCTTTACTGCGATTAATCCTTCAACCGCAACACAGAAGCACCCAAATCAGCTACGGGTTACCCAATACCGACGAATTGCAAAAGCCAGCGAGGCAACAGTCAGGAGAACAAATACCCAGGTAATCGGCCCACGGAAAAACACCGATGGGTCACCTTTGCTGATCAGAATGGTCCGGCGCAGATTATCCTCGAACATGGGCCCAAGGATAAAACCGATGAGAAACGGAGCGGCAGCAATACCAGTGCGATTGAACACAAAGCCAAGAATGCCAAATGCCAGCATCAAGCCGATATCAAAGGTACTGTTGTTGACCGCATAGGCGCCGTAAATACAGAACATCAAAACGATCGGCAGCAAAATGGTTTTAGGGATATCAGCAATCAGGGAAAAATATTTGATAGCCGCATTACCCACTACCAGCAGAACCGCAGAGCTCACCAGAATCCCGCAGAACAGGGCATAAACCAGCGTCAGGTTTTCCTGGAACAGCACCGGCCCCGGAGTCAGCCCGTGAATCATGAAGGCGCCGAGAATAATGGCGGTAATAACATCCCCGGGAATCCCCAGCGACAGCAACGGAATCAGGGTTGCACCGGCAACGCCGTTGTTACCGGCCTCGGCTGCCGCAACACCCTCAACCTCACCTTTGCCGAAGTTATCCTTTCTGGGGGATGTCCGCTTGGCTTCGCTGTATGAGATAAACGCGGCAGACGTGGCTCCCGTTCCCGGGATAGCACCAATGATTACACCAATAATGCTGCCCCGGATAATGGTCTTCAGAGACGCTTTAAACTCTTTCCAGGTCAGAGACGCACCCGTAACCGCGGTACGTATGTGTGGAGCAACCTTGGACGTGTAAAAATCAATAACTTCGGGTATTGCAAACAACCCGATGAGCAACGGTATGAATGACACCCGGTCCATCAGGTTGTAGTTATCAAAAGTCAGGCGCTGCGTGCCGTATACCGCATCCAGCCCGATGGTGGAGACGATAATACCCAAAAACGCTGCAATGAGCCCTTTGACAACAGAATTGCCTGAAACCGAAACAATAATGGTCAGGGAGAAGCAGATCAGCCAGAAATACTCCGGTGGCCCGAAATTCAGCGCAATCTTCGCCAGGTAGGCGGCAAAGAAAATCAACGCCACGTTGGAAATCACATCGGCAACCACCGATGAATACAACGCCGTTTTCAGCGCCTTCTTAGCCTTGCCTTGCTGAGCCATCGGGTAGCCATCAAGCAAGGTACAGGCCGAGGCCGGAGAACCCGGGGTACGAATCAATATCGCAGTAATCGAACCACCATACATTCCGCCCTTATAAATACCGACCAACAGAAGGATCGCGGTTACCGGCTCCATGGAGAAGGTAAACGGCAGGGCGAGCGCAACCGCCATAGTTGCCGTCAACCCGGGGATGGCACCCACCACAACGCCAATCAGAACGCCGACAGCTATCGCTATAAAATTATCAACGCTCAGAAAGAGCGACATAACTTCTGAAAAATTTTCCATCTCTGGCACCCAAAGCTTTTGGACCAACGCCCGCCCCAACTGACCGGAGCCTGCGCATACTTAACGAGTTTTTGCTGGCTTCAGAACCAGGCTTCCCACAGCTCCCCAACAGGCAGGGGCACATTCAGCAGGTAAATGAACAACATGGTCACAAGCACCGGAAAGGCGATCGCGAGCAGGTATATCAGCGGATTACGCAGGCCGCTGGCCAAAAACAGCAACACGCAGGCAAGCACACCACTGCCGATGGCACCCAACTGCTCAAAGAAAAACGCGTAGACAACACCTGCCGCTACCATCAAGGCCTGACGTACAAAAGACACGCCTCGGCGAAGCTCATCTCCAGGCTCTCGCTCGAGCGGAACTCGAAGGCCGGAGACCATCAGCACAAGAGACAGAACCAGCACTGACCAGCCGGCAACCTGCGGCAAGAATCGCGGCGACAGCAGCGGGTGCTGCATGAACGGAGGCGCTGAAATGTAGCTGGGGATGATGTAATAAAGAAAAACCAAGGCCAGAATAAAGAATACCGCACCCACGATTGTATTCGGATTGAGTCGGCCGTAATGAGTTGCCGGCGTATCGGCACTCTGGTTCTCGGAGATAGCCATGATAAAACTCTCGACAGTATTCGTTGATAAAGAAAAGGCGGGCCGGCCTGTCAAACCGGTCCCGCCCAGCGCAAGATTGATCAGCGTTTCAGGTTTGCCTTCTCAGCAACGTCTGCCCACTTTTCAAGCTCGTCAGCAACGAAGGCACGAAACTCGTCACCAACCTCTTTACCTGCTACCGCACCAAACTGGGGCAAGAAGCTTTTAAAGTTTTCGCTTTCAACAATTTTCTCGAGCGCCGCCTCAAGCTTCGCTTGCGCTTCCTCGGGGAGCGATTTGTGAGCAATCAGGCCAAACCAGGCCGAAGTCACGTAATCGCCAAGACCAAATTCAGAACCAACTTCCTGCAGCGTAGGAACCTCCGGCAGGAATTCTGAACGCTCAGCAGTGGTTACCGCCAGGGCCTTGAGCTTTCCGGATTGGATATGGGGGTAAACCGTTGGCATATTTTCAAAGGCCACGTCTACATCCCCTGCCAACAGCGCCGGCAGTGCTTCGCCTGAACCCCGGAAAGGGACGTGAATCAGGTTAGCCTGGGTCAGGTTCTTGAACAGCTCACCAGACATATGGATCGAGCTGCCGATGCCTGGGGAACTGAACGACAACTGCCCTTCACGTGCCGCAGCAACGAACTCTGCAACAGAGTTATAGGGACTGCTTGCCGGCACAACCATCACGTTCGGGATGTCGATGACATTACGAATGAACACGAAATCCTCAACCGGGTCATAGCGAAGGTTGGGATAAATCGACGCGCCGATTGTGTGCCCCGGGGATGCCATCACCAGCATGTGATCGGAACCACGGCCGCCACGTGCCAACTGTGCTGTTGCAACAGTGGAGCCCGCACCTGGACGATTCTCGACAACAACGGTGGTGAGTTCTTTCTGAAGCAGGTCTGCCACCTTACGGGAGAGCAGATCTGTAGTGCCGCCAGCCGAATAGGGTACGACCAGGCGAATGTTATCACTCGGCCACTCTTTGCCATGCGCGACTCCAGTCATGGCGATAGTGACAGATGCAACGGCTGCAACAACCGCGGATTTGAACAGTTTAGTTGATGTACTAATCATCTTGTCATTGTCCTGCTTATCTTTGGTTCGATTATCGAACATATGTTCGTATTGTCGAACGCCAATTTCACATAATACGCTTGTTCGTGCAAGTACTTTTACGAACAAAATCTGATCAATTGAGGGCAATACGACTAATAGACGGGCTGATGCAAGGAGGCATAAAAGAACGGGAAAAGGAAAACGCCGGGGCCGGTATCAAGTACACCGGCTCCGGGCATGAACAGCTTCAGGGCAACACAGCCGCTATGTTACGAGCAGCCGCTTTCATTATCGGCACATACTCATCAACGATTCGCTCCAGGGTGACAGAACTGACATGGCTACTGGAGTTAAGCGCAAACCGCACCTGCCCCCTTCGGTCAATTACAGGGACTGCCACAGCACGCATACCCAACTCCAGCTCCTGGTCTACGATCGCGTACCCTTGCTCTCGAACCCTTTCAAGCTCCACTCTAAGTTCGTCCGGCCCCTTGGTGTTCGGTGTATGCTTCTCAAAACGAGACTTTTCGAACACCGCCTCCAGTTCTGGCTTCTGCAAATACGCCATCAGAACGCGACCACCGGAAGTGGCATAGGCCGGCAACCTCGCACCAATCTGCAGATTGATCGGAATCAGGCCCCTGCGCGGAATACGCGCCACATAGACGATGTCTGCCCCATCCAGAACGAGCGCAGAGCAGGATTCACCCAACTCATACGCAACCTTTTCCAGGTGTGGGGTTATAGTTTCCGAGAAGTCCAATGACGCAAGGTAAGCATATCCAAGCTCCAACACCTTGGCCGTTAACCTGAACTTTTTCTCCTCCAGAGACACATAACCCAGTTTCTGCAGAGTCAACAAAAAACGCCGGGCTGCCGCTCTGGACAACCCGTTTTTCTCTGCAACGGCGGACAGCGTCATGGAAGGGTTTTCCGTATCAAACGATCGGATAACCTCCAGCCCTCGCGCAAAAGTGGTCAGAAACTCCTTGTCAGCTCCTGACATATCCTTGTTTTGATCAGTCATTAAATCGGTCCATAAAGCTGAGGTAAAACAACATCACCCTTTATCGGCGATCCAACTATCCAGTGTTTTTCCCTCAAGAGCCAGTTGCTCCAGCAAAGGCGCAGGCTGCCAGTAATCTGCCCCGGTCTTGTCCCGCAGCGCACAGATGCAGTCGTACACTTCCCTGAGCCCCATCTGGCTTGCCGTGAACATAGGGCCACCGCGGAATACCGGGAAGCCGTAGCCATTCACATAAACCACATCAATGTCACTGGGCCTTTGCGCAATACCTTCGCCGAGAATGTGGAAACCCTCATTAATCAGCGCCATCAGGTGCCGGTCAAGGATCTCCTGATCGCTCATGGTCCGGCGCTGCACGCCGTGGGCCCTAGCCTGCGCTTCAATTACTTCCAGAACCTCTGGGTCCGAAGACCTGGCCCGGGTCTCTGGGTCGTAGCGATAATATCCCGCTCCGGATTTCTGCCCCAAACGTCCCATCTCGACAAGCGCATCAGCAATGCAATAGCTGCGAGGGTCGCCTTTTTGCTCAGGAGTCAGGGCCTGACGGGCCTTATAACCGATATCCAGGCCGGCAAGGTCACCAACCGCGAGTGGCCCCATGGCCATACCAAAGCGCGTGAGAACACCGTCAATCTGCTCAGGTGACGCCCCCTCAATCATCGACAGCTGGGCTTCCCGCGCATAGGGGCGCAGCATCCGGTTGCCGATGAAGCCATAACACACCCGAGCCAGAACCGGCACCTTACCAATTTTCTTGCCCAGCACCATAGAGGTCGCAATCACATCCTCGGATGTGGCGTCGGCGCGAACCACTTCCAGCAGGCGCATCACATTCGCCGGGCTGAAAAAGTGCAGCCCGACCACGTCCTGCGGGCGCGAAGTGCAGGCAGCGATTTCATTCACATCAAGGTAGGAGGTATTTGAGGCAAGAATGGCCCCAGGCTTACACACGCGGTCAAGCTCACCGAAAACCTGCCGTTTCACATCCATGCTTTCAAACACCGCTTCGATAACCAGATCGACATCAGCCAGGCTGTCATAGCTCGTGCTGCCAGTAATCAGGGCCTGACGTTTACCCGCCGCCTCCTGCGACATCTTGCCCTTACTGACCGTGATGCCGTAGTTCTTGCTGATCATCGCAAGGCCACGATCCAGCGCCTCCTGGTTAAGCTCCAGCAGCGTTACCGGGATTCCGGCATTGGCAAAGGTCATTGCGATGCCACCACCCATGGTGCCAGCACCGATAATGCCAACACGGTTGATGGGTTTCGCCTTTGCATTTTCGCCAAGGTCTTCAACAACTGCGGCCTTGCGCTCGGCAAAGAACATATGTCGCATGGCGGCGGCCTGGTCGGATCCGACACATTCAACAAAACTCGCCCTTTCGAACTGCAGGCCCTCTTCAAAGGGTTTCGATACCGCCGCTTCCACACAATCAACAATCTTCTGCGGAGCAACCTGCCCACGCCGGCGCTTGGCCATGTTCTTGCGCCATACTTCGAAGACATCTGCATCGCTTTCGGCAGCAGGCACCTCCAGGTCTCTGATCCGGCGCAGCGGCGCGCCGTCTTCCAGAAGGGATTGAGCATATGCCAGGGCCGAATCCTGCAGGGGCTCCTCAACCACACGGTCAATCATGCCCAGCTCCAGAGCTTTCGGCGCAGCCACTCGCTTACCAGAGGTAATAACATCCAGGGCCGTTTCCACGCCAACCAGTCTGGGCAAACGCTGTGTACCACCGGCTCCGGGCAAGATACCCAGATTAACTTCCGGCAGGCCCACAGCCGCTGTTTTCAGCGCACAGCGATAGTGACAGCTGAGCGCGAGCTCAAAGCCACCACCCAGAGCCGTGCCGTGTAATGCGGCAATCACCGGCTTTGCGGAAGATTCAACAGCTTCATTCATTTCCGGAAATGAGGGGGCCATCGGCGGCTTGCCAAATTCCTTGATATCCGCCCCTGCCGCAAAAGTGCGACCTTCGCAGATCAGGACGATCGCCTTCGAGTTATCTGTCTGAGCTTCCGCAATTGCTTCCACCACGCCTTGACGCACCTTTTGTGACAGTGCGTTCACCGGTGGGTTATTGATGGTGATCACGCCCAAGTCACCAACCAGCTCATAAGTAACCAACATACCGATTTCCCCCTTCTGAAAAAAAAGAGTCGAACCCGCCCCCTATGAGACAGGGTTCGACTCTGCATAACTGAAACAGCACCGCCCCTAGACTATGCCTTTATCACGCAGCGCCTTGATATCATCTACAGACTTTCCAAGCACCCGGCTCAAGACAGAATCCGTGTCTTCCCCTAGCAGCGGAGGCGCCTTCTTGTAGCTCTGCTGTGTTTTGGAGAATTTGATTGGATTAGCAATGCCCGGTACCGGCCCAATAGCTGGATGCTCGAGCTCCAACTTCATGTTGCGAGCCTGGACCTGCGGGTCGTCAAACACCTCCGAGATATTTTGGATCGGGCCACAGGGCACACCAACAGCTACAAGCTTTTCCATCCATTCACGACTGGTTCCGGTCCGGGTCCGCTCACAGATCTTGCCCACCAACTCCTGCCGATGCGCAACTCGCTGCGGGTTGTTCTCAAAACGAGGATCTACAGGAATATCCGGACAGCCCAGAACTTCACACAAACGCCTGAACTGAGCATCGTTACCGACGGCAATCACTACCTGCCCATCACTCGTCGGGAACGGCTGGTAAGGCGTAAGATTCGGGTGATACTCGCCTGTTCGGGTCGGAATATCACCGCTACAGAAGTAGTTAAGCGCCTGATTTGCCAGCCAACTGACCTGTACATCAAGCAGAGCCATATCGATGTACTGGCCCTCACCTGTCTTCGACCGGTGATGCAGTGCCGACAGGATCGCAATCGTTGCATTCATCCCGGTGGTCAGGTCAGCTACCGCCATGCCAACTCGCTGAGGGCCGGCACCCGGGTTGCCGTCGGCAACGCCGGTAATGCTCATCAAACCAGCCTGTGCCTGCACCAGGTAGTCATAGCCGGGGTAACTGGCCATTGGACCTGTCTGACCGAAACCGGTGATTGAGCAATAGATCAAGCCCGGATTAATCTTGGACAGATCGTCATAGCCCAGTCCTTTCTTGGCCAGGCCGCCGGTTTTGAAATTCTCAACCAGAATATCGCAGTCTGCCGCAAGTTCGCGAACCAGCTGCTGCCCTTCCTCACTACCGAGGTCAATAGTGACCGAGTGCTTGCCCCGATTTGCCGACAAATAATAAGCCGACTGGGCTGTTGGCTTACCATCCTTGTCTTTCAGCCACGGTGGCCCCCACTGGCGGGTGTCATCTCCGAGTCCCGGGCGCTCAACCTTGATAACTTCCGCACCCAGATCCGCCATAATCTGGGTACTCCAGGGCCCCGCCATCACACGGGACAAATCCAGTACACGGATGCCTGATAATGGACCTGACATTTCAATCTCCCCGATTATCAAGCGTTCTGAGCGTCACGGATCAGGTGCTTGGCAATGACCAACTGCTGAATCTGTGAGGTTCCCTCGTACAGACGAAACAAACGAACGTCACGATAGAATCGTTCTACACAGTACTCACCGATGTAACCTGCGCCACCATGCACCTGCACAGCACGATCAGCAACACGACCGACCATCTCCGTACAGAACAACTTGCAGCATGATGCATTCATAGACACTGGCTCACCGGCGTCATAGGATCTTGCCGCTTCTTCCACCATGCACTTGCCGGCGTAGTATTCCATCTGGCTGTCTGCGAGCATGGCCTGCACCAGCTGGAAGTTGGAAATTTCGGTTCCGAACTGCTTGCGCTGGGTTGAATAATTAACGCTTTCCTCGATCAAGCGCTTTGCCGTCCCCACGCTCAGAGCACTGATGTGCAGTCGGCCCCGGTCCAGGACCTTCATGGCCGTCTTGAACCCCTGCCCTTCTTTTCCGCCGATCAAGGCAGACGCCGGTACACGAACATTCTCGAAAATCACGTCACAGGTATGGGCGCCCTTCTGGCCCATTTTCTTATCCGGCTTACCCAAGGTGATGCCTGGCAGGTCAGCGTCTACAAGAAATGCGGACACACCCCGACCACCCTCTTCTTTGGTGCCGGTACGCGCCATCAGAGTAAAAACACCCGCGCGCGGGGCATTGGTGATGTAACGTTTGGTGCCATTGATAACGTATTCGTCACCGTCCCGACGCGCCATCGTAGTAACCGAACCCGCATCAGACCCCGCATCCGGCTCCGTCAGCGCAAAAGAGCCAATCAATTCACCGCTCGCCATTTTCGGCAGGTAGTAGGCCTTCTGCTCAGGAGTTCCGTCAATAACAATGCCTTGGGATCCGATGCCTACGTTGGTACCAAACATGGAACGGAAAACCGGCGACGTGTACCCCATTTCTTGAATTACGGCGACCTCCTCAGCCATGGTCAGACCAAGACCACCGAATTCTTCGGGAATGGACAGTCCGAACAGGCCCATCTCTTTCATTTCATTGATCACATCTTCGGGAATCCGGTCTTCCTCGGCTACTTGCATTTCCAGAGGAACAAGGCGTTCACGGACATACCGCCTGACGCTATCCACGAACTGGTTCAAGGTGTCTTTATCTAGTGCCATCGGGGCCTCCAAAACTGTTGTATGGGTAAGTAAACGATAGTTCCGAACCTTAAAAATGTTCGATATTCGAAACTATAGTTCGATATTCGCCTGAATAATGTCAAATGTCACACATTTGTGAGCAGCGATCAAGACCTTCTTAAACGATAAGCCAACCTCCAGAACCCTAGCAACGCACCCCAAATACTAGCCATCAGAGTGCACAGTTTTGTCAATCAGGATAGCCAAATCCGCCATTGGTAGCGGCGCACGAAAGCAATATTCTGGCTCAGCAAGCAGAAAATCAGCGTCAGAACTTCAGACAAAAACAACAATGAGAGAAAGCAACATGACAAAAAAAAAGCCACGAAAACTGATCAGATTCGCCACATCTACTGTTTTGATGCTCGCTCTGGCAGCCGGTTTTCAGATGGCGCAGGCCGATGCGCGCACACTTAACTTTGCCACTCCACGCCCGCCAACGGAGCGCCCGACCAACGATGTCCTGAGGTGGTGGGTTGATGAAGTAAACGCCCGGACAGGCGGAACCATCGAGATCAAAGTGCACTGGCTTCAGAGCCTCGTCGCATTCAGGGATGCAGCCCGGGGCATCCAATCGGGTGTCGCCGATATCGGCGATGTAACGCCCGAATATACCGCCGCCAGAAATCCTTTATGGGCAATCACCCAGACTGAAACCGGATCAGGCGACAACTACATTGCCACCGAAGCCTGGCGCCGCGCTACCAATGGCTTTACCCCTCTGGAAGAAGAGAGCGCCCAAATCGGCCTACGGCCTATCGGTTACTACTCCAGCGGCGTGAGAGTGAACATCAGCACCACACGCCCCTACCTTACTCCGGATGACTTCAAAGGCGACAAAGTTCGCATGACACCACGAGCCATCTCTGCCCGAACGAACAGCAAGTGGAATGTCACGCCGGTCAACATCACCTTTACGGACATCTATTCCGCTCTGGAGCGAGGAACTATCGATGGTGCACAAAGCTATCTATATGTCATTGCGCCATACAAACACAACGAAGTGGCCAAACATGTGGTCAATACCACGATCGGCCAGTCGCTGATTCCGGTCATGATGAATGCACGAGTATGGGAAAGCCTGACAGACAAAGAACGTGAGGTCTTTCTGGAATTGGAACCACTGTTCAGCGAAAAGATGACAAAAGCCGGGCTGGAAGAAGCCGAACAGAGCATCCAGCTGCTACAGAATCACCCAAGGTATCCGGTTGAATACTACACCCTGAATGAAGCCCAGCGAGCCGCCTGGGAGCAAGACATGGCTCCCGCAATCGAGGAGTACATTAATGACATTGCCAAGCGTAATCCGGCTGCGCACGAATTGCATGAACGCCTGATGACACACATTGCAGAGGTTGAGCGCGAGGTGCAGGAACATGGCTATCCGTGGCAGAGAAAACAGTCACTTGAAGCCAGCGAATAAATACCTGAACAACAAACATCAAGGAGTAATTATGTCTTTTTCTCAAAAACCTGTACACGTAGCAGGCATCGGGATGATCCCTTTTACCAAGCCCGGAGCCAGCGAACCCTACCACGTGATGGGTGCCCGCGCCGCAAAACTCGCACTCGAGGACGCTGGAGTTGATTACAGTTTGGTACAACAAGCGTTTGTTGGTTACGTTTACGGTGACTCGACGTCTGGCCAAGCTGCCATCTATGGTGTCGGACTGACCGGAATTCCCGTTATTAACGTCAACAATAACTGCTCCACTGGCTCTACTGCACTCTTCCTTGCCCGCCAGGCGGTCGCCAGCGGTATGATTGATTGCGCCATTGCACTGGGCTTTGAACAAATGACCCCTGGCGCATTAAAGGGGGCTTACACAGATCGCCCATCCCCAATGGAGCGATTTGCGCAGGCGATGGATGCCCATCAGGGCACCGATCCAAATGCACCGAGAGCCGCTCAGTTCTTTGGTGGAGCTGGCGCAGATTACATCAAAAAATACGGCATCAGCCCTGACACGCTGGGCAGAATTTCTGTCAAGGCCCGCCAGCACGCAGCTCGTAATCCACTGGCGGTATTCCGTCAGGAACTCACCCTCGAAGAAATCATGTCTTCACCAACGGTCTACGGCCCGCTCACCCGATATCAGTGCTGCCCTCCAACCTGCGGTGCTGCCGCCGCAATTGTGTGTTCTCCGGAGTTCGCAAGAAAGCACAATCTGAATACGGATGTCGTCATTGCCGCCCAGGCCATGACGACCGATACCGCCAGCACATTTGACAGCGACGACATGTGTAAAGTCGTGGGTTACGACATGACTGTATCTGCAGCAGAACAGGTATACGAGGCTGCCGGTGTTGGCCCGGAAGACATTAAGGTGGTAGAGCTCCACGACTGTTTCACAGCAAACGAGCTGATCACCTATGAAGGACTGGGGCTAACTCCGGAAGGCACAGCGGAGAAGTTCATTCTTGATGGTGATAACACCTACGGTGGCCGGGTTGTAACCAATCCGTCTGGCGGCCTCCTGTCCAAGGGTCACCCTCTTGGCGCGACAGGCCTTGCCCAGTGCTACGAACTTGTTTCCCAGTTGCGCGGAAATGCTGACAAGCGACAGGTTGAGGGTGCGCGCTTTGGTCTGCAACACAACCTGGGGCTGGGCGGCGCCTGTGTTGTCACGCTCTATCAAAAAGTCTGAGGTCAGCATCATGATTGACCGCAAGTTTATTGGCCACAAAATGCCACAATTTTCGGTTGCTGTAGAAAAGGGACAGCTGTGCTTTTTTGCGAAAGCTACCGGGCAGACTGACCCGGTTTACATTGACGAATCAGCGGCAAAGACAGCTGGCCACAGGGGTCTCCCGGTACCACCAACCTTCTTTTTCTGTCTGGAATCTGCATCTCCGGACAAGGATGCATTCAGAGACTTGCTCGGCCTTGATTACCGGAAGCTGCTCCATGGAGAGCAGAGTTTCACCTATCACGAGATGGCTTATGCAGGCGATGTACTGACCTTTGAGCAAAGCGTCGAAGACATCTACGACAAAAAGAACGGACTCCTAGAGTTTGTGGTTCGCAAAACCACCGTTACCAACCAGCTGGGTACTCACGTTGCCGATCTGCACAGCGTGACCGTATCCCGCAATGGTTAAGGAAACAGAGATGACAGAAAAGCTTCTGCGTTTTGATGACATTCAGGTTGGTGATCAGATTGCCAGCCTGAAACTGCCACCGATCTCTAGGCATACCCTCGCGCTTTATTGTGGAGCCTCGGGCGATCACAACCCGATCCACGTGGATTCGGATTTTGCCAAGAGTGCAGGCATGCCAGATGTATTTGCCCATGGCATGTTGTCGATGGCCTGGCTCGGCCGGCTACTGACCAACTGGGTACCACAGGAGGCCATTCGCAGCTTTGGTGTCCGTTTCGTGTCCATTACCCAGATACACGACCAGATCACCTGCAAGGCGGAAGTCACTGAAAAATTCACAGTCGGGCATGAGAACAGAATCCGCCTGGCCCTGAGCACTTGCGATCAGCAGGGACAAGCCAAACTCTCGGGCGATGCTGTAATTGCGCTGCAGTGATACTTAACTAACTCAGGAGACGATGTACATGACACAGAAACTTGCCGGAAAAGTTGCACTGATCACAGGTTCAGGCCGGGGCATCGGCCGCGAGATTGCATTAAAGCTAGCCAGCGAGGGTGCTCGCGTAGTGGTCAACGATCTTGACCACGAACCTGCCCAACAGACCGTTGATGAAATTCGATCCTCTGGGGGCGAGGCTGTCGCCTGCACCGGCAGCGTTACCGAGACAGAGTTTGCTGACCGCTTTGTCAAAACCGCTCTCGATAGCTTTGGTGGCATCGACATTATCGTAAACAATGCTGGCTACACTTGGGACAACGTTGTCCAAAAGATGTCAGATGAACAATGGGAAGCCATTCTCTCAGTTCATCTGACCGCACCCTTTCGAATTCTGCGAGCTGCTTCCGGTTTTATCCGTGAAGCCGCCAAGAAAGAAATTGAAGCCGGCACACCGGTCCATCGCAAAGTAGTGAATATCTCATCCACGGCTGGCGTTTACGGCAACGCAGGCCAGATCAACTACGCAGCGGCGAAAGCTGGTGTAAACGGTATGACAAAGGCCATGGCAAAGGAGTGGGGGCGTTATAACGTCAACGTTAACAGTGTGGCTTTCGGCTTGATCATGACGCGTCTCACCGAATCCCCCGCAGATGCAGATGCCAGCATTGACATTGAAGGCAAGAAAATCAAGGTCGGTGTACGCCCTGAAATCCTGCAAATGGCGGAAAAAACCATTCCGCTTGGCCGCGGTGGCAAACCAGAGGAGGCTGCGGGTGCGGTTTACATGCTTTGTATTCCAGAATCCGATTATGTCAGTGGCCAGGTACTTGTGTGCGCCGGGGGAAAACCCTAAAAAATCATTTAAATCATATTCTTATAATTGCACCGCCGGGCTCTCCTGGCGGTGCACAGAATTGCCAATCAAGTTCACCGCATCTGTCATTGGCCTGCTCACCTGCTCTACCTAGACTGATGTTCCGGCTCCAAGCCAAAACACAACAATAATCTGAGGTTATAAAATGAAATCCCTAAGCCGTCTGGCACTCCCAAAGGTATTTTCAGTACTCACACTATCACTGGCTCTAGCCTCAGGCCTGACTGCGGCTGATGCAGATGCCAGAACCTTGAATTTCTCTACACCGGCTCCCCCAACCGACCGTCCGACCAATGACGCACTCCTGTGGTGGGCTGACGAAGTGGAAAAACGCACCGAGGGCTCTATCAGCATCAAAATCCACTGGCTTCAGAGTCTGGTCAAATATAAAGATGCTGCTCGAGGCGTGAAATCTGGTGTTGCGGATATTGCGCCGATGACACCTGAGTACACCATGGCACAAAACCCCCTGCTGGCACTTTCATCCACAGAGACCGGCCCTGGGGATAACTACGTCGCAACAGAGGCCTGGCGTCGTGCCAGCGAGAACTTTGAGCCTCTGCTGGAAGAATACCGGCGCATGGGAGCAAGACCTATTGGTTTCTACTCCAGTGGCGCAAGGGTTAACATGAGCAGTACCCGCCCGTACCTCACCCCTGACGACTTCAAGGGTGACAAAGTGCGCTTGACCCCGCGATCGGTCAATGCCGCCAACATCAATAATTGGGACGTCACTCCAGTCAATATTACCTTCGCTGATTTTTACTCTGCTATGGAGCGGGGCACTATTGATGGCGCTCAGTCCTACCTTTACCTGATGGCTCCCTACAAACACAACGAAGTGTCTGACTATGTTGTGGAGACTGATCTTGGCCAGTCACTGGTTGTAGTGCTGATGAACGAAAGGGTCTGGGGCAGCCTCTCTGATGAGGAGCAAAAAGTTTTTGAGGATCTGCTGCCAGAATACATCGAACGGATGACCAAGGCCGGACTGGAAGAAGCTGCCATGGCTAAAGACCTGCTTATCAACCACCCAACCTACGCTGTCGAGTATTTTGAACTCGATGACAAACAGAAGCAGGCATGGGAAAAGGACCTGGCCCCGGCAACTGAACAATATGTTGCCGACCGAGCCAAGCAGAACCCAGCTGCAACGGAACTTCATGAACGTTTCTTTGATGCGCTCCAGGAAGTAAAGAAAGAGGTCGCCGAGCAAGGCTACCCCTGGGATCGCAAGTAACCGGTTGAGCCATGTCACGCAGGTCCAACACTGGCCTGCGTGAATGCTCCGACAAAGTTCCGTTGAACTGGAGAGTTACCTGATGAGTCCTTTGAGTGAACCCGTTCTGACAGTACTTGACACCGTAGATAAACAGATTGTCAGGCTTGGACAGTTAATGCTGGCCAGCATGGTCATGCTGACTTTTGTCTCGGTTGTAGGCCGCACTTTTTTTTCCTCCGCCGTACCCGATGACCTCCTTATCTCAGAAATGCTCATGGTCGCCGTTGTTTTTATGCCAATGGCCTACGTTCAGTCGCAGGATGGCCACTTGGAAGTGACCGTCTTAACCGATCACCTGCCCCTCCCTGTTCAAACGGGGCTTCAGACAGTTGGGCTGATTTTTGGCGTTATTTTCTTCGGGCTTATGGCCTACCTCAGCGGCCGGATGGCTTGGGAGTCGTGGGAGTATCAGGAAATTGCCTATGCCAGTTCACTAGGTATTCCTGAGTGGCCAGTGAAGGCGATCATACCGCTGGGTTTGGGATGGTGGTGCATCAGAATGGTCGTGCAACTGGTCATTCCATCTAGCCGACACCGCCACTTAAATGACTTCGACCAAGCTCTCGAAGAGAGCGAAAAATACTGAACTCTTCCTGACGAATCGCAATAACAACAACAGGCTTACTAACAATGGATCCAATTAGTATCGGTATATGGGCGACCATTGGCATGATAACCATGCTGCTGTTACGCATACCCATTGCCGTGGTGCTCGTAGCTACAGGTTACACCGGGCTCGTTTTGGTCATGGCAACCCGGGGTGGAGGTTTCGACCTTGCGCAAGGCATCATGACCGCGAACAGCTTCCTGGGCGAGCTCCCCTACTCTTCCACCGCTGAGTACACCTTCACGACCATCCCGATGTTCCTGCTGATGGGATACATCGCAACAGAAGCCGGCTTTACCAAAGACATCTATACTACGGCGCGCATGTGGTTGGGCCGGGTTCCAGGCGGTCTGGCTGTTGCATCTTCTGTCGGTTGCGCATTGTTCGCAGCGATCAGTGGCAGCAGCCTGGCAACAACGGCGGCAATGGGGAAAATGGCAGTTCCCGAAATGATCAGCAGGGGCTACAGCAAAAGTCTCGCTACCGGTGTAGTGGCTGCCTCAGGAACATTAGGGTCGCTCATTCCCCCAAGCATCCTCATGATTCTGTACGCCATTTTCACCGACCAGTCGATCGCAGCCATGTTTGTTGCCGGCGTGCTACCCGGACTGCTTTCCCTGCTCATCTATGTTGCGATGGTCATGATACGCGCCAAGATCAACCCTGACCTTGCACCACCTACACCCAAAGTAACCTGGCAGCAAAAGTTCGGCTCTCTGAAAAACACTTGGAGCATGCTGCTGTTGATCGTTGTCGTAGTATCAGGACTGTACTCGGGTATCTTTACGCCATCAGAGGCCGGCGCTATTGGGGCGGCCGTTGCGTTCATCATCAGCCTGCTGGGGAGGCGCCTCAACCGCAACAAAGTTTCTACGGCACTACTGGATACACTCAAAACGACCTCGATGCTATTTGCAGCAGTCATCGGCGCCTATATGGTCACCTCCTTTACCGCGCTTACCGGCATCGCATCCGAGCTGACGGCCTGGGCAGGCGGTTTTGACGTACACCCATTAATCGTTATTGCCTCGTTATCACTTCTATACATCTTTCTCGGAACCTTCATGGGTTCCATCGAAATCATGCTACTGACTCTTCCGATCGTAATTCCGATCATCAACGGCCTGGAATACGACCTGATCTGGTTTGGAATCATTATGATCAAATATCTCGAAATTGGACTGATCTCCCCACCTGTCGGCATTAACTGTTTCATTCTCAGAGCGGTCGTTAACAATACAGTAAGCTTGGGAGATATCTTCAAAGGCGTATCCTGGTTTATTGCCATGGACATCATAACCATAGCTCTGCTGGTGATCTTTCCCGAAATCGTCACATTCTTACCGAGTTTGATGTGATAGGTGGTTCGGCATTGACTGTTTTCACGCACAATAAAAAGGCAACTCTATGAATCTTAGCCAAGCATTACACAAAGCTCTTAGGGAGTGTCCCGAATCAATCGCAGTCGTTGACGGTGATCGCAAACAAACCTGGCAGACCTTCGGCTCAAGAGTTGCGCGCATGGCCTCAGTCCTTCAGCAACTAGGCATGCAGCCGAATGACCGCATTGCGATGCTCGCCCGTAACGCAGATTATTACGTTGAGTACCTTTACTCAGTTATCTGGGGTGGCGGTGTCGTTAACCCGGTCAATGTAAGGTGGAGCGCAAGAGAAATTGCCTACTCACTCGACGATTGCGACAGCAGAATTCTGTTAATTGATGAAGCCTACGCCAAGCTTTTACCCGCCTTACGAGAGCACTCAAAGTCTCTTGACACCGTTGTCTTCGTAGGTGCGGGAGAGGCTCCTGAAGGCGCAGTTAAGCTTGAAACGCTGCTTGCTGAAGCCCGCGAAGCACCCGACGCATTCAGGAGCGGTGACGACCTAGCAGCGATCCTCTACACCGGCGGTACGACCGGTCAGCCCAAAGGCGTGATGCTTAGTCATAGTAATTGTTATCTTGGTGCGATTGGCGCATCGCTCGCCGCTCCCCGGCCACCCCGAAAAGTTGGGTTGCAAGCGGCACCACTGTTCCACGTTGCAGGTATGCAGTCAGTATTCGCCCTGTCAATGCGCCTGGGGACACACGTTATGCTCCCCGCGTTTGAGCCTGCACAGGTACTCAAGACTATTGAGACCGAGAGCGTTGCGGAAATATTTCTTGTGCCCAGTATGCTCCGTATGCTTTTGGATCATCCGGACTTCCCAAGCCGTGACTTATCATCGCTTGAGTCCATACGATATGGCGCTTCCCCCATGGATGCCACACTTCTCGAGCGGGCACTTAATGAATTCCCTAAGGTGGACTTTTCCCAGGCTTACGGCATGACCGAGCTTGCGCCGACGGTTGCAGTACTACCGCCACGCTGTCATACGCTGGAGGGCCAAAAGAATGGCAAACTCCGCGCAGCAGGCATGCCAACACCTGTAGCGGAAATCCGTATCGTAGATGCGGAAGACCAGGAACTTCCGAATCATCATGTAGGCGAAATCGTTGCCCGGGGACCAATGGTCATGCAAGGTTATTGGAACAAACCAGAGCAGACCGCTCAGGCCCTGCGAGGTGGCTGGATGCATACGGGGGACGCGGGATACTTCGATGATGATGGCTATCTGTACGTAGTTGACAGAATCAAAGACATGATCGTTTCAGGAGGAGAAAATGTTTACTCTGCTGAAGTTGAAAATGTCATTCTGAAACTGCCTCAGGTGGAACTTTGTGCCGTGTTCGGTGTTCCGGACGAACGTTGGGGTGAGCGCGTACACGCTGCGATCAAACTCACTCCTGATGGTGAGCTAACAGAAGAACAGTTGAAAGCTCACTGCAAGGAATACATCGCTGGCTACAAATGCCCACGTAGTATTGAGTTTGTTGAAACAATGCCAATGTCAGGGGCCGGAAAACTGCTGAAATTCAAAATGCGAGAACGCTTCTGGAAAGACAATGACCGACAAGTAAGTTGATACTTACAGAGGGGCCGGCGTGCTGCATTCGAACGGCCCCTTTTCCCGCTAGTTTGCGAGAGAATCTTGCCGATAATCACCAGGTGTCACGCCAGTCCATTTTTTGAATGACCGATGAAAGGTGCTGGCCTCGGAAAAGCCTAGGCGCTCTGCCACTTCCATGATCGAAAGGTTTGGACATGACAGCAGGTTTACTGATGCATCGCGCCGCACTGCGTCTTTAAGTTCCTGAAACCTATGGCCTTCTAAACGAAGGTTTCGGCGTAACGTATGGGAAGGAATGCCTATCGCATATGCGACCTCTTCCAGCGTAATCGAGCCTTCTGACAAATGCTGACGCAAAAAGCATCGCACTCTCTCTGACGCTTGGGATCTATCACGATAGCGTACCAAAAGATGCCCAAGTGAACTGCGTAAAAAACGATGGAGACTCACTTGGTCCTGACGAATTGCACAATCCAGCCATTTCGGGTCAAAGCCAAAAGCATTCTCTGATTGCTCAAAGAACACCTGCGCATTGAATAACAAACTTGCATCACCTTGCCCCATTGATCGCGTGCCTGTCATCCGGACGACATCCACCTTTATCGCCTCTTCAATTAACCACGAAATTAATCCATAAGCAAAAAACATGAACGCCCGCTCGGCGAACTCACCACACTCGTCCAGCTCTACCTCACGATGCAGGCGCACCCACACAAGCCCTTCGGAATGTTGTATTCGAACAGTGAAGTCATCAAACACAAGGTGATAAAAATGAGCTCCGGAACGGAGTGCTTCGCCTAAAGTTTCCGCTTGCACCATTAACTGACAGCATTGCGCGAACGTCCCAACCTTGATCCTTTTAGAGCAAAGGCCCCAAAACTCGCAATGCGTCTCCCGCTGAATGAGTCTCAGCAAGCGGGCAAACTGACGCTGAGAAACCCGACCCAGTGACGACTTCAGAAGTAAAGGCGGAATTCCGGCTTTCATCAATATGTCGTCACAATCAAGCCCAAGTTTCCTTGCTCCAAGCAGAACATTTTCAACCTGTACAACAGGAATAGCATGCTTCGGAACGGTTGTTGTCATTGGTGGTATCCCTCAAGCTACAAAAACCCATGACCAACTATCATCTACACGCTCCTGCACAACAGCAATCAAGTAATTCTAAAGCCGGGCTTTAAATTTCCTGAACAACCCGGCAGTCGGACAAAGCTTCGGGCACCAACAGACTAATTCTGGTGTTTTAAAACGGCATTCACAGTGAAAGTGTAAGGTGCTTCCACGCCGAGTTTGTCACACCGCCGCAATACCGCCCCGGCAATGCTGTCCAACTCCAGCGGCCGGCCTTTCTCCTGATCCACCAGCATGGAGGTTTTGATGGCGTTAAAGCTGCTGATCAGCTCAAACATGTCATCGAGATCCCGCTGCGTCAGGTTCACACCATCGGCTCTGGAGGCCTCTACAGTCTCAGCCATCATCCCGTAGACCATCTTGCCGAATTCCGGATGATGGGTCAGGCTTCTGGTGTCCAGAAGAGTCAGCGCAGACAACGGATTAACACCGTTATTAATCACCAATTTGCGCCAAAGCTCATAACGGATGTTTTCGGTTACGGTGGCCGGAATACCCGCCTCATTAAAGGCAGCCTCCAGCCTCTTCAGCAAAGCCACCCGTGGGTCATCAGGCTGTTGCTGAGGCCAGGCGCCCATCACGATCTGGGCAACACCTTCGGCGAACACTTTGCCCGGCTTGGTAATATGGCCGCCAATACGCACCGCAAGGCCACCCAAGACACGGCCCTCTCCGACCACTTCTGAAATGAGGGGTTCGTTATCGACGCCGTTTTGAAGAGACAGTACCGGAACCGAACCAGCCCTCAGCCATTCAGAAAGCTCCGCCATCACTGTACTGGTGGCTGTCGATTTAAGGGCTATCACGATCAGGTCAAAATCATCCGCCTGATAGTTACGGACAAGGTCTTGGTGGTGGCAAGCCGGGAAGGAATGGTGGAAAACCTGCCCTTCATAATCAACGGTCAGGCCGTTCGCTTGTAGGGCCGCGAGGTGATCTCCACGGGCGGTCAGTACAACCTGATGGCCGGCTTCAGCCAACCTTGCGGCGTAATAGCCGCCGATGCCGCCGGCACCAACAATAAGTATTCTGAGAGTCGCCACTGAAACCTCTGGGTGCAGATAAGCCTTCCGGCACGATAAAGGAAGTGCGCGGAGGCCCCCCTGCCTAATTGACGGCAGCAGGGGGGTGATTAGCAATGTTTATCAGTACATCAGAGAGGGAAGAAACAGTGAAATCTGGGGAAAAAACATCAGCAATGCAAGCACCAATGCCTCTGCCGCCAAAAACCAAATCGTTCCCCGAACGATTTTCCCGAAGGGAACTGAATCTCCAACACCCGCACTAACAACAAAAAGGTTGAGCCCAATTGGCGGCGTTAGCAAGCCTATTTCAATAAACTTGACTACCAGCACTCCAAACCAGATTACATTTATGTCAAACGCAATTACGAAAGGAGCCAGAACTGGAAGGGTCACCAACATCAACCCAATCGGATCTAAGAACATACCGAGAATTATATAAAAGACCGTCACAATTATAAGGAATATCCAAAGCGCTACTGCATAATCTCCAACCCACTCCCCAATACTCATTGGTATCTGGCTCAATGTCAGCATCCGGCTGAATAACACAGCACCAATGGCAATTAGAAAGATAGACGCAGTGCTCTGGACAGTTTCTGCAACGGCCTCTCTCATCGCAGACCAACTGAATGATCCCTGGACAACAGCTGCAATCACCGCGATAAAAGCACCGAACGCACCGGCCTCAGTCGCGGTAACTGTACCGGTGTACAAGCCACCAACCACACCCACCACAATCACTGGCAAGGGCCAGGACTGGATCAATAAGCGAAGTTTCTCTGTCATCGCATATTGATCTTTAGTCCTTGGTGTAGCCCGCTCTGGCAGGATAGTTGGCACTACTTAATTTTTAACCAGTTGGGCGGTACAGGTGTTGATAGTGCCTCGTTATTCGGATGAACGTAAAGCCGCAGTGCTGGCGAAGTTATCGCCGCC
>NZ_VCGZ01000015.1:0-44295 GCF_016597775.1 Marinobacter sp. 1-3A | reverse complement strand
AGTCGCCAGGTCAGAAATTGCGAGCCCGTTGGGCCAACGACACTGAATCCGGAAAAATGCGCCGTAGAAAAAGACGCGGCTTAAACACAGAAACAGTGTCAACTATCTTGAAAAACACCGCACCCGCCAGCGTTGCGATAACAATAGCCTTACGAGGAGAAGTGACTTTGCTTGTGATCGCATCCAGAAAGCGATCCACCAATGGCGTTTTAGCCAGTACATACCCGGAAATCAGAATGATCGCCATCTGCATGGCAAATGATAGAAGCGACCAGAAGCCATCGCCCCACAGCGTGACCGCTTTCGCCACCGAAACCCCTTCCGCAACCACCGCAAGACCGATCGTGAGAAGCGTAAGCGCTATTGCGATCACAAAGGCATCAGGCATATACCTGTGCACCAGGTTAGTAAAAAAGGTAACTAATGCTCTCATTTCCGCTCCTGTTTTTTTTGTATTAAGTGCGCCGAAGGGTCATCTCAGCCAACGGACTACCCACGCCCATCTTCGCTGTTTATCGACAGCTTTAGAATTCGCTTTTTTTGAAAGGTCCCTTAAGGCACTAAAAATACAGAACTTTCTGACATAGACACAAAAGAAAACCAATAGGCGCGGGTGCCGCCAATCCATTTTCGACCAAGCGGACTAAAGACGGTTATCGTTGGCTTGTATAACGAAGAGGTAAAACTGAAAAGTGGCGGGTGAGCACTACTCGTGGTAGGAGAGGCCCGTCAGTATTACCTGACGAGCCATCAAAGCCAGCGCTGGCAACTTAGAAATTTATTTCTCCCAAGGGTAACCAGAGGCCTCCAGCTTATCTTGGTAATTCTTCAGCAAATCAATATAGTTGGCCCATATTTTCTCGCCGGACAGCCCCATATCATTAGCTTCTGAAATCCAGCTATCACGGTACTTTAGCGTAGCATCGAGTATTTTCTGACGCTCACCCTCGGAAATACGAGTAACTGGTACAACTTTTCCGAAAGTACCATTATTAAGACTATTTTCAACATCACCGGCGTCTTCAATTATTAGTTTGGCAAAGTGATCTATCATATTAGATCCTGCCTGAAGCATAATTTTCTGCTGACCTTCGTTGAGGTCTGACCACACGTACTGGTTCATTACTATCGCAAATCCAAGTAACTGTCCCCAGTCAACACGGGTAACGGTCTCGACGACCTCGTATGTCTTGTATGCTCTCATGGTATAAAAATAACTTCCGAGACAATCCAGAAGCCCGCTATCAAGACCTTGGTAAACCTCACCAAAAGTCATGCTTACCATGCTACCACCAAGATCCGATAACACATTACTGTATGTACCAGTAGCCCGGATACGTTTACCCTTTATATCTTCTACTGAAAGGATCTGGTTACCTGCAGTACACTCAAACTGAACGCCAGACGTACTGAAATTACTGAGATATACCAATGACTGATTGCCAAGTGATTGCTTGAGCTGTTGGTCTGTAGTCATCAAATCAAACATCGCTCTCATGCCGACCCACGGGTCGGAGTATTCGAGGGGGATATCACCGATTCCTAGGGCTCTTAGCTCCTGTGGCTCATAGGAAGACAACACGCTGCCCAGATCTGCACTTCCTGCTGAGACGCCCTCCATTACGCCACTCCATTTCAAAAGAGCGCCCCCCAATGGATATCAATTATTAGATTTCCAGAGGAAAGCCTTTCCACTTCATCGGCAAAGAACTGGACAGCTTCAGCACGAGTTCCACGATTTGGACCAGCCTCAGCATAACGCAGTGTGACGGCTGCGGAGGCTTGTGAAATGCCACCAAATATTAATAACACAACCATCACAAACCACCTGATTTCATGCACCATACTCAAATCTCCAGATCATATTGTTTTGCTTTTATTGAGAGCAGAAGAGATATTGTTCTGCACCATTCAAAACTAGTACCCTTTGAAAATACAACAAATACCTATGCTGGATAGAATCCATATAAAAATAGACTACCTGGAACCCTAGCAAGGGATTGATTGATACTAAAAACGCAGAGATATCTCTACTATCTTCGAGAATTCAGGAAATGACCATCATTAAAAGAGGAAACCAATGCCAGACTTACTGAGTGAAGAAAAAAATGACGTTTTGACTATTACACTGAATCGCCCCGAAAAACTCAACGCGCTCAGCCCCTCTATGCGCCAGGAGCTTCTGAATTTACTGCAGCAACAGTCCACACGCCTCTCGTGCAGGGCCCTTCTAATTCAGGCTAACGGTCGGGGGTTTTGTACAGGAGCAGATGTCCAGCCAGATAAAATCCTCGGGCGGCGTGACACTATCGGGGATGAAGTCGAAGCAGGAATAAACCAGATCATAAGACTGATCACTCAGCTTCCAGTACCGGTCATTGCCGCGGTAAACGGCCCTGCAGCCGGAGCTGGAGTAAGCCTGGCCCTGGCAGCTGACCTGATGGTGGCTAACAGGGATGCTACTTTCCACCTATCATTTGCCCGTATAGGGGCAGTGATGGATGGTGGATGCTCATGGTTTCTGACCCGGGCCATAGGTGCAAAACGGACCGCATCACTAGCACTCACTGGAGGTAAATTTACAGCACAGCAAGGGCTTGCATGGGGGCTTATTCATCAAATCGTCGATAATGATAAGCTTGAGGAAACTTCCTGCTCGCTCGCAAAGGACCTGGCCTCGGGGCCAACAAAGGCGCTGGGGCTGATTAAGCGCGAAATTGAAAAGGCTAACGTAGAGGACCTGGATAGCGCCTTAAGTTTTGAGGCGAAGTGCCAGCAAATAGCCTTCAACACGGATGACTTTGCTGAAGGAATACGCGCACATCAGAGCAAGCAAAGGCCTGAATACACTGGGCAATAAACAACGGGCACAGCATACGCCGCAGTCCAGCCTTCGACTAGTCTGCGGCGTTAACCTCGCGCCTCCACAAATTTACCCAGCTCACTCAACAATCATTTTCCTGACAGCCGACTTCAGAATCTTGTTAACAGACGAAATCGGCAAAGGCTCATCGACAAAAGTCACTGCAACAGGGCATTTGTAATGTGCAATAAGCTCACGACAATGGTCCTTTATATCCTGCTCGGTCGCACTGCCGGGCTCTGCCAACCTTACAACCGCATGGACAGCCTCGCCCCACTTTTCATGGGGAATACCAATCACTGCACACTCAACTACACCCGGATATCGTGACAGTACATTCTCGACCTCGATCGGATACACATTCTCTCCACCGCTGACAATCATGTCTTTGATCCTGCCAGACAGGAAAAGATATCCACCTTCATCAAAGTAACCACTATCCCCGGTGTAATACCAACCATCACTCAAAACAGCTTCTGTGAGCTCAGGCGCCCGCCAATACCCTTTCATCACGTTAGAGCCCTTTACTGCAATCTCACCCACCTGCCCTACAGGCAAAACCTTTCGCTGCGAATCTACAATTCGGACATGGTTATGGAATACTGGGCGCCCCACAGACTCAAGACGTGTCAACCTTTCGGGTGCGAGAGAGTGGTCATCACCATCGAGTACGCAAACCACGGGCGATGCCTCTGTCATACCATAAGACTGGGCAAACGAAACGCCGGGCAATTCCTTCAAGGCCCGCTCAAGTAAAGCAACCGGCATCGGTGCCGCGCCATAAGTAATCAGGCGAAGGCTGGAAAATTCAAAGTCAGAAAACTGAGGATGTTCAAGCATCATCTGCAACATGGTGGGCACGATCTGCATTGTATTGACGCGGTACCGTTGCACCGCATCCATGACGGCCATCACATCAAACCGAGACAAAATGACAGAATGGGTGCCAGTCATAGTTACTGTGAACACCCGGGACCCTGCTGCGGTATGGAACAAAGGGCTCGCCAGCAAGTGGGTTTCCCGTTCCGTCATCCGATACCAGGATAATCCCCCCAATGCGTTCGTGAACTGGTTATTATGAGTGAGCATGACTCCCTTTGACCGTCCCGTCGTACCACCGGTATAAAAAATCACAAGGGTGTCATCACCACTACTGCCGACGGGGCACTGCGCATGAGGTGGAGACAAAAGATTTTCGTACCCTTCCATATTTGCCGGAGGTGCACCATTACCAGTATAGATGATGGTCTTCAGCCAAGGACAGGCATCCAGCAACATATGAGCCTGCTCAAGGTGATGTTCGTCTACTAACAAGAGCTCAGGCCGGGCATCTTCCATACAGGCAATCATCTCAGAGATGGAGAGCCGGAAGTTCAGAGGTAACGCGATAGCGCCTGCTTTGGGGGCAGCGAAAAAAAGCTCAAAACACCAATGCGAATTGAAACCCAGATAGGCGATACGATCCCCCGCAACAACTCCTTTCGCGGCTAACACGTCTGCAAAGCTGCAACAGCGCTGATAAGTCTCTCGCCAGCAGAAGGTTCGATCTTCAAATGTTACAGAAGGGCTGTCCGGCCATAGTTCGGCAGCCCTCTCCAGCAGATTCTGAACGGCGATAGATGATGCTTGCCCTGAATCACAACCAAGTTTTGCTGAAGACATCATAACTCCCGATAAAACTTATTTTTTGACGCAACATCAAGCACAGCTTTGACCCGGATTATGCTTACCTTAGTCCATACCAATGAGCGCCCCGAGAATCGACCGAAAACTCAACTGCTCCCTCACTGATAAGATAATTCAGACAAGCCAGAGCTTCGCCTGTCGCAAGATTAAAGATCATGAAGTTATCGTGATTTATATGGCGGCCGAAGATGACCTCGAACAGATCAACAACTCTCTTTGGTCCTTCTGATAACGCATCTCGTAAACGATTGAAAGCTTCTTCCTGGCTATGCAGTAAGCTATCAATCCGTGCATGCAACCCTTCAAAACAACGTTGATGGGCCGGTAAGACGAGCACATCATCTGGCACTTCGTTTTTGAGTTTTCGCAATGAGGCAAGCCAATCCTCCATTGGATTTGCATTGGGCTCTAAAGGAGTCACCGATACGTTAGATGAGATTCCGGGCAGCACCTGATCCCCCGAAATGAACAGGCCGCTCTTTTCTGAATAAAGACATGCATGCTCTGGAGAGTGGCCGCTTCCAACGATCACTTTCCACTCATGGCCTCCAAATTGATGGCACTGGCCTTCTTCAAGGCGCCTATAGCTTCGGGGCAACCGATAGATGCGCTTGCCATAATTAGGGTAATGGTTCAGGTAACCTTCTATCGCATCATCCGACCACCCTGCCGCTATCTGAAATTCTCTAAAGTCATCAGGCGTTTGATCGTCCTCCGCATGGGAGATCATTGTCTGACAGGTATGATACTCCGTCCGGGTCATCCAGAACTCTTCAGCACCACTCTCCATCAACCAGCCAGCCAAGCCGACATGATCTGGGTGCAGGTGGGTGACAATAACACGCTTGATACGCATCCCATCCGGCATTTCAGCCATGAGAGCTCGCCAAGCATCTCTGGCTTCCGGGGTATTCATACCAGTATCTATCAGAGTAAACCCATCTGCATCGCGTAGAAGCCAGACATTTATGTGATTCAGCTTCCCTGCCAGCGGAATGCGAGCCCAGTATACATTCGGCGCTACCTCCAACATTTCGGCCTGCCCCGGGCTGTACCTTACACCCTGCACTTTCGCAGCTGCCTCAGACATTAGCTGCGCTCTCCTCGAACGCTTCGTCCTGCAGTTTTCTCCACATGATCTTACCGGTACCGGATTTGGGTAGCGCGTCTACAATCTGCACAGAGGTGGGCACCTTATACACAGCCATATTCTCCCTGCACCAGGCAATTATATCGGCCTCTGAAATATTTTCAGGCGCGTCCATTTTCAGAACGACCAGCGCCCGCGCAGTCTCGCCACGCTTCGGATCCGGGGCTCCAATCACGCAAGCTTCCTGTATATGCGGGTGACCATACATAATACTCTCAACTTCCGCCGGCCATACTTTGAACCCAGACGCATTGATCATGCGCTTGAGCCGGTCAACCATAAAGAAATAGCCTTCATCATCGATGTAGCCCAGATCCCCCGTGCGCAGAAATCGCTTGCCGTCAATTTCTAAGAAAGTCTTCTCCGTAGCTTCAGGGTTGTTCCAGTAGCTGAGCATAACCTGGTTACCGTGCAGAACAATTTCACCTGTCTCGCCCTGAGGCAATTCCTTGAGCGTAGACGGATCGACAATTCGTGCGTCCACATTAAAGCTGGGAATGCCAAGACATTGCCGTTTGCCCCGCTCTACCGGGTTACCCAAAATGAAGGCCGCTGTCTCGCTCAGCCCATAAGCCTCGTTGTAGGAGATATCAAATTCATCCCTCAACTTTTTGGAGATTGCTTCAGGCATTGCTGCACCACCACCCATCAATCGAGTCAGGCTTGAAATGTCCCGACCCGCCAAAGCGGGGTTCGAAAAGAAATCCACAATCATAGAAGGGGGCGCACTCCAGACACTCACCCCATAACGTTCAATCAGCGTCAGTGCAACATCTCGGTCCCAGCGCTGCATCAACACAGAGGTGGCGCCAGTCAGCAGTGGCGAATTCATACCGCCTTGCATGCCGAGGAAATGAAATAGGGGAGCTATCGCCAGAGCCGTCTGTGCCGACGAACCACCGCGCCAGATCTTCGAACTTTCAATCGAAGCCATCACTGTGAAGTGTGAGTGAACGCACCCCTTTGGGTTTCCAGTGGTTCCAGACGTATAACCGATCACAGCCAGATCTTCACTGTTACCAGAAAACACCTCCGGCTTATGGCTCTCGGCCAGTGCATCTGCCCACAGCACAATGCCAGCACCGGAATGTGGAACCCGGGGTTCCTGGACCGCAGCCGGAAGGTTAAGATCCGTATCCTCCTCAATGTAATCAGAATAGGTGTGGACAATCAGATGATCCAGATCCCCGGCAAACAAAAGTGGCTCCGCGTTACTGAACAATTCCTGCGCCGCGAGGGCCACTCTTGCGCCACTGTCAGTTACACAGTAGCGCAGCTCCTCACCAAGGTTCATCGGGTTCACCGGCACGACCACACCTTGGGCGCGTAAAACAGCGTAATACCCGATCACAAACTGAGGGCAGTTCTGCGAATACAGTGCCACCCTGTCCCCGGGCTTAACCCCGCATACTTTCTGCAGGTAACCTGCCAGCAACTCGACCTGTTGCGACAATTCAGAATAGGTCAACACAGTGTCATAAAACACAACTGCTGGTTTGTCAGGGTAACGTCTGGTGGCCACCTCAAGGTTATAGTAAAGACTTGTCCTCGGGATATGGAGCTCTTTGGGGAACCCTTTGGGCCAATACCCATGTGTCGCAGCACTCATATTTATTCTCCTGCGTTAACGTCTATTTTCTCAATTTCCGAAATTCTGACTTCTTAGTCAGAACATTTTTCTTGCTATCAGCTCTTTCATTATCTCGTTAGAGCCGCCATAGATCTTGCTGACCCTGGCATTGGCGTACATCTTCGCGATCGGATACTCGAGGATATAACCGTAGCCACCGTGCAACTGAAGACACTCATCAATTACCTCGCAGTTCTTTTGGGTGGTCCACCACTTTGCCATTGCTGCGGTAGTCGTATCGAGCTCGCCGGCCAGCAGCTGCATCATGCACTGATCAACAAACGTGGTCGCAATCGTGGCAACGGTCTGACATTCAGCAAGTTTGAAGCGGGTGTTCTGCATTTCACTGAGGCTCTGGCCGAACACTTCCCGTTGACGGACATACTCACGGGTAAACTCAATAGCCCGGTGCATACTGGCCTGGGCACCCAGAGCGATGATCATCCGCTCCTGCGGCAGCTGTTGCATAAGCTGGACGAAGCCTTTTCCTTCCTCTGCTCCAAGTAAGTTACTCGCCGGCACCCTAACGTCATCAAAAAAAAGTTCTGCAGTGTCTTGAGCTTTCTGGCCGATTTTCTCCAGCAACTTACCCCGCCTGAACCCCTCAACCTCATCCGTTTCAACCATGATCAGCGATATGCCCTTGGCTCCCAGCTCAGGGTTGGTCTTGGCAACAACACAGATCAGATTAGCGTGGTAGCCATTGGTAATGAACGTTTTAGAACCGTTGATTACATAGTCCTTACCATCTCGGGCCGCCTTGGTCCGAACACTTTTAAGATCGGAACCAACCCCTGGCTCAGACATGGCAATCGCAGCCACCAACTCACCGGTTGCCATGCGTGGCAGCCATTTCTGCTTCTGCTCTTCACTGCCATAGGCGAGGATATAATGCGACACAATGCCGTTATGCACACCAATACCAAAGTTGACCAAGGCCCGGGTAATTTCGATGTTGATGATGGCCTCATGGGTAAAATCACCGCCGCCGCCGCCATATTGCTCCGGAATACTTGCACACAGCAGGCCCATTTCACCGGCGCGGGACCAGGCCTCTCGATCAACAAAACCCTGTTTTCCCCAGCGGTCCTGATTAGGCACGAATTCCTTTTCCAGGAATTTGCGTACCGAATCACGGAAAATTTCCAGCTCTTCAGTCATCCACGGAGATCTGTACTGTTGGTCCAAAATTTTGTCCTCTTTATTTGTTATTCAGGCCACTTGGCTCAAGAACTCAACTCCAGAGTAAAAGCCAAACAGACTTTCCCCAATGGCAATAATGAATGTTTTCATTAGCAATTCTGGTAACGGCTACTGCTTGCACCTTTCATCAGCCAGGCCGGCAACAGTGCAAATCCAAAAATCAATGCCAGAACCAGAAAGCTATCCCTGAAACCACTCTCATATCCCTGAAACCAGACCAACTCCCCCAACTGATACCGAGCAAACATCCCAACCAGCTCCGGGCTGAGGCCAACCGCCTGATACCCGTTTTCAATGGCCGTGAGCCATTGACTGGTTACAACATTTCCTGATGTCTGGGTGCTGGCAATCGCTGCTGCGTGAAAAGAACTTCGCCACTCCAGAACGACAGCCAGTACGTTCACCCCAACAGCCCCCCCTAACTGCCGGGCAAAGTTGTTTGCTCCGGCCCCCTGGCTCAGTAAATGATCCGGAAGCACCTTTAACGACCCGGTACTCAAAGACGGCATTCCCAGCCCTAGTCCCAAGCGCCCCACCAACACCCAGCCGCCGAGTACCCAGGGCAAGGTGCTCACATCCACCTTGGCCAGTTCCCAGCAGGACCATGCAAAGAGCATCACACCTAAAGCAATCAGGATACGGGCCTGATAGAGATCACTCATTTTGCCGGCAATGGGAAAAATGAACCCCATCGCAAGTCCCGCGGGCATCAGCAGAAGGCCTGAGGCTGTCGCGGTGAAACCCTGAATTTCCTGTACAAACAAAGGCACCAGATAAGTTGAACCAAACAGCCCGGCACCGTAACAAAAGGCCACCAAAGATCCTGCCGCAAACCCGGGGTTGGCAAAGATCCTCACTGCCAGAAGTGCTTTGTCACTTCGCCACTCCCAAACAACAAAGATCACCGCAGCCGCAATTGCGAGCGCGCCGCCCCCCGCAATTGAAAACGAATTCCAGCCCAGACGCTGGCCGTTCGACAGTGTCCACAACAACGCAGAAAGAGCAGTGCACAAAAGGAGAAAGCCGGCCCAATCAAAGGGGCTACGTACGGAGTCTGACTCACGGTCAGGCGCAAAAAAGAGCGCCAGAACTATTCCAACGAGACACGCTGGTAGCGGCAGAAAAAAAACTGCCCGCCAACTCATCAGATCAACAAGAAAGCCTCCCAAGGCAGGGCCGACAGCGGGTCCGAGAATGACGCCCAGACCATAAACCCCCATACCTAATCCCCGTTGATCAGACGGAAATACGCGAAAAATAACAGTCATAGCCAAGGGCTGAATAATACCCGCCATTGCCCCCTGCACCACCCGGGAAACAATGACCATATCTTCGTGCACGCTCATGCCGCCAATCGCCGCAGCAAGCATGAAAATGACCATCGCACCAATATAGGCAGCCTTCATCCCAAAGGATTCAAGCACCCACGAACTCAACAGCATAAAAGACGCCATGGCCGCCAGAAATCCGGTCGAAAGCCACTGAGCCTTGGTTTGGGCAATTCCAAAATTGCCCATGACGTCCGGAATGGCTACATTGACAATGGTTGCTGCAAGCGTCATCGACAACGTACCAAGCATGACCGTCAAAGTGCTTAGCCACTTGTAGGCAGGTCCGTAGCGATCAAACAGCTGATCAATCCCGGACACGTATTCCAACCTCGACCATCATGCCCGGGCGTAGCCGCTGGTCAGGCGCATCAAAGCGAATGCGAACAGGTATACGCTGGGTGGTTTTAGTGAAATTACCACTGGGATTCGGGCTGGGAATCAGCGCAAACTCGCTGGTGGTTGCATAGCCGACCCTGATCACCTCACCCTGAAACGTATGTTCCGGCATTGCATCTACGGTGATCACCGCAGCCTGGCCCGAGGAAACCTTCCGGATAACCGTCTCCTTGACATTGGCCTCCACCCAAAGAGAGTCCGGCGAATAGGCTAGCATCAGCGTCTGCCCCACCTGCACAAACTCACCCTGTTCGACAAAAACCTTGGTGACCCGACCAGACAGCGGGCTGCGCACACTGTGGTCCTGAAGTCTCAGGCGAAGCCTTTGCTCCTCTGCGTCAAGCTCAGCAATTTCCTGAGTGACAACACCCTTTTGTCCGGCAAGCACATCCTTGCGCGCCAAAGAGGCTCGGGCCTTCTCCAAAGCTGCCTTTGTTGACCGGAGCTCGCTTCCCGCAAAACTGACTTTGACATCTGCTTGCTCTCGCCGATAAACCGCATCTGCGAGCTGCTGCGCTGAAACCATTGCGTTTGCAGTCATTCCCTCCAAACGCCTCAAGTCAGCGGCAGCCTTTTTAAGCTCCAGGTTAGCCTGATTAAGTTCAATCTGAGCCCTCGCTACGGCTTCCTCAGCCAGAAGCAGTTCGGCCCGGTCTACAGCTGCAACATAGGCCAATTCTGCGTCAAGACGATTCTGCTCCGCGCGCAACGTGGCCTGCCGACTCACCAGGACTTCCAGTTCCAGGCGGAGCTCTCCACTGTCAATGGTAACCAGCGATTGAGACTTTGCGACCTCATCGCCCTCATTAACTGCGACATGCTCCAGCCACCCCGGCAACCTGGATGCTACGGCAACCATGTCGCTCTTGATTCGGGCATCCACTACGTGCACATGACTAACCCGGTAAAAAAACCACTGGGCAACAAGCAGCAACAACACGACAACCGATACCAGAGTGACCAAAAGCCTCGCTGTCACCCGGCCTTGAATGTGCGACATCCTCATCACAGGATTGGGCATGGTCTCGTCCTTTTTGTGATTCTTGTGGACTAAAACGTTGTACGGCTAGCGCAGCATCGAGGCTTAAGCGACGCGCGCCAAGATGCTCCTCGCCATGGCGATTACAGGTGCATCAACCATCTGACCATCGACCTTGAACGCCCCTTCGGCTGATTCTGCAGCGGTTATCACGCGTTCCGCCCACGCCACCTGTTCCTGGGTCGGTGCAAATCCTGACTGCACAGGTCCAACCTGCTTCGGGTGAATACACAACATACCGCCAAAGCCCATGTTGCGAACCCGGCGAGCACGCTGTGTCACCGCATCAGGGTCATCAAAGACCGGAAACACGGTCTCAATCGGCGCCGGAAGTCCCGCAACTCGGGAAGCAATCAGCAATTGATACCGGCAATGGTCGAGAATTACCTGGGCGCCTTCAGTTCCCCCTTCAATGCCCAGGTCATCGCTCAGGTCAAGCCCCCCATAACTGAGCCTTTCGACCCCTCTGGCTGCCGCAATCTCATTCACAGACCTGATGCCCAACGCCGTTTCGATCAGAGGAATCACTGGCTTTCCCACCTCTGCAGCAGAAACAATATCAGCGGCGGACTCCGCTTTCGGCAACACGATTCCTGCAACGTTTGTATGCCTGCGACACAGATCAATATCTGCAGAATACTCCGCGGTTCCACGAGCATTCACACGTACGAAAACCGCAGATTCCGGATTCGTGGCCAGGAAAAGGTCCAGAGCAGCCCGGGCCTCCTCCTTTGCTCCCGCTGGGACAGCATCTTCAAGATCCACGATCACCGCAGCGGCACCGGAAGCAACTGCCTTAGGGATGCGTTCAGGCTTCGTTGCCGGAACAAAAAGCATGGTGGTCAAGTCGTTGGCGGTCATGGCCAGACTCCTGTTAACAATGGATAGGGCGTCAGACGACGCCCTGATTAATAAAGTTATGCGTTTGATTCTCGCTGTAGCCCAATTCACTGAGAATCGCTGTCGTGTGCTCGCCCAAGTCAGGAACGGCGGAAACGGTCTCATCAAACCAGATTCCAGGTGCCTTCAATGATGGAATGACACCAGCAGGTGTTTGCACTTCCTGCCAGCGGCCGCGGGCCTGAAGTTGTGGGTGAGCCCACACATCTGCCATATTGTTTACCAAAGCATTGGCGATACCGGCATCATCGAGGCGGTTGAGCACATCTTGCGTCGACATTGAGCGGAATGCGTCGGTTATCCGAGCCGAAAGCTCAACCCGGTGTTCCGACCTTAAAGGCACATCCACATAAAGGGGATCAGACGCCAGACTGCCATCTTGCAAGACCTGCTCACAAAAGACCCTCCACTCCCGGTTATTCTGCAGACCCAGCATCACCACGCCGCCATCACCAATAGAAAACGGGCCGTAGGGGTAGATTGTTGCGTGGGAAGCTCCGGCTCTGGGAGGTGGCTGCGCCCCTTCAAAACTGTAATAGAGAGGGTGTCCCATCCACTCGACCAGACATTCGAGCATCGACACATCTATGTGAGATCCTTCGCCAGTCCGAGCCCGCAGCAAAAGTGCCGACATAATTGATGAGTATGCGTACATACCCGCTGATATATCAGCGACAGAGCAACCCGCCTTGGCCATCCCGCCTTCTTCAGGGCTTCCGGTGACCGACAAGAACCCACTCTCACTCTGGATAAGAAGGTCATAAGCCTTCTTATCCTGATAAGGGCCACCCTGCCCATAACCCGAGATGTCACAAACAATCAGCCCCGGATATCTGGAATGAAGCGTGGAGAAGGATAGCCCCAGACGCGTACACGCACCCGGCGCCAGATTCTGAACAAACACATCCGCTGTCGATAGAAGCTGGTGAAGGATCCGCTGCCCGGCCTCTGACTTGACATTAAGCGTCAAGCTTTCCTTTGACCGATTCGCCCAGACAAAGTGCGAAGACAAGCCTTTAACCCGGGTGTCGTAGCCCCGGGCGAAGTCGCCTTCGCCCGGCCGCTCGATCTTGATGACCCTGGCTCCCTGCTCCGCCAGATGGCGGGTACATAAAGGAGCGGCAACCGCCTGCTCAAGCGCTACAACGGTCACCCCCTCCAAAGGAAGCTGTCTTCGACTTTCCATCTCCACAATACCATCCCGAACCGCAGATTCTCAGAATGAACGAGGCAACTCCAACAAGTGCTCCGCAACGTAAGACAGGATCAGGTTGGTTGAGATAGGCGCAACCTGATACAGGCGGGTTTCGCGGAACTTCCGTTCAACGTCGTACTCATTCGCAAAACCAAATCCGCCATGGGTCTGCAGGCACGCGTTAGCCGCCTCCCAGGAAGCCTCAGCCGCCAGATATTTAGCCATGTTGGCACTGGCGCCGGCGTTGCGGCCGCTGTCGTATTCTTCACACGCTCTCCAGCGCATCAGGTCTGCGGCCTCAACGTTTATGTGCGCCTTGGCAATCGGGAACTGAATCCCCTGATTTTTACCGATAGGACGACCAAACACTTCCCGGTTATTGGCGTAGTTTCTGGCCTTTTCGATAAACCAGCGGCCATCGCCAATGCACTCGGCGGCAATCAGGGCCCGTTCTGCGTTCAAGCCATCAAGGATATAACGGAAGCCTTTGCCTTCTTCTCCGATCAGGTTCTCCGCCGGAATTTCCAGGTCGTCAAAAAACAGCTCGTTGGTTTCGTGATTGACCATATTGGCAATCGGTTGAACGGTCAGGCCGTTACCAATAGCTTCGTGCAGATCGACAATAAAGATCGACATGCCCTCAGCTTTACGGGTCACTTCTTCCAGCGGCGTTGTCCGGGCAAGCAGAATCATCAGGTCCGAATGCTGGATTCTGGAGATCCACACTTTCTGACCATTGATGACATATTTGTCGCCCCGTTTAACGGCGGTGGTCTTGATCTTGGTTGTATCCGTGCCGGTCGTTGGTTCGGTTACACCCATGGACTGCAAACGCAGCTCACCTGCAGCGATTCGTGGCAGGTACTTCTGCTTTTGCTCCTCGCTACCATGACGCAACAGAGTAAACATGTTGTACATCTGCCCGTGCACGGTTCCGGAGTTACCACCAGCGCGGTTAACCTCTTCCAGGATGACCGAGGCCTCTGCAACGCCAAGGCCGGATCCGCCATATTCCTCAGGAATCATCGCTGCCAGCCAGCCAGCCTTGGTCATCGCTTCTACAAATTCTTCCGGGAACGCCTTGCGCTCATCAACACCGCGCCAATAGGCCGCATCAAACTCAGCGCACAACCCACGCACACCTTCACGAATATCTTCATATTTTTCCAAAGAAGGGCTAGTCATCTCTCATTTCTCCTCAAATTCAATTTCGGCCTCATGCGCAGGGCCATCCTCATTGGCGGCCCAAAGCAGTGCGCGACTTTCGCCATCCATTCGGCCTTCTACGTTAAAACTTTTATTGACTGTCAGAGGGCGCAAACCACGATAGGACAGTTTTTTCGGACGCAAGCCTGGATTGGCCTCCAGAAATGCCTGCAACATCAAAGTGGCAATCAGCGGACCGTGGACCACCAGATCCGGATATCCTTCCACCGAGGTGGTATACGGATGATCGTAATGAATACGATGGCCATTGAACGTGACCGCGGAATAGCGGAACAATAGCAGGGGTGATGGCGTAATAGCCTGGCTCCACTCTGCATCTTTAATCGGCTTATCCAGAGACAGGCGGGGGGGCGCCGGAGCCTTGTAGACAATATCCTGCTCTTCAGAAATACACAGTTCACCGGCCTGTCGGTATTCATGGCCTACCGTCACAAACAACAATTTACCGGCTCTGCCCACTTTTTCCTGAACGGCAAGAATTTCTGAACTACGCTCAGCCACCACCCCGACTTTAAAGGGCTGGTGAAACTCTACCCGGCCACCTGCCCACATGCGGGTGTCACCCGCAGATTTGGGCAAAAAACCACCGGGGGCGATATGCCCATCCGGCCCCGTTCCGGAAGGTGGAACCGGAATCTGAAAGTATGCCCAATGCCACAAGGGAGCCAGAGAGTCTCCCTCTGCCGGCGCGGTCCTGTCGAGCGTTGCGGCAATACGTTCTGCATGCGCTGGATCAAGCCTGTCACTGCGTGTTTCCCGCTTGCCAATCCAATCTTGTGGTGAACTTGCCATATCAAACCTCTATCAATCTTTATTCTGGATTCTCTATTTTCCTAATAATGCCGTTATACTCTGCGTGTTAGAATTTGTTTTTCCGCAAGGGTCCTTTTGGTTTTCGTGAACATCTTGCTAACCTACCTGCTCCTCCAATACCTAACCGGCTTCGATGACCATGCATTTCAACATTCCCGACCTGAACCTGTTCATCCACGTCGCGGAGGCGAGCAGCCTGACCAGCGGTGCTCGCCGGGCCAACCTCTCAACCGCTGCTGCGAGCATGCGCATCAAATCCCTTGAAGGTCAGCTCGAAACCCGGCTGTTTTACCGTGACAGTCAGGGCGTGGAACTGACACCTGCCGGACACGACCTGCTCATCCATGCCCGGGCTATCATGCGGCAGGTCGACTACATCCGAGATGAGTTTTCGCAGTATGCCGAGGGCCAGTCCGGCCACTTACGAATCTTTGCCAACACAACCGCGGTTAGCGATTTCATGCCCGATGTATTGGCACGCTTTCTGGTTGAACGCCCTGGTGTGACCATTGACCTACAAGAGCGCATGACCCATGAAATTATTCGTGGCGTGCTTGACGGCTCCTCAGACCTTGGCGTTATCGCCGGCCCCTTAAAAGATGCAAAAAAGCTCCAGGTCATTCCCTTCAGCGTCGACCGACTGGTGCTGGTAACACCGCATGATCACGAACTTGCCAGGCAGACAACGATCACGTTCAGGGAGAGCCTCGGCCATCCACATATCGGCCTACATGAAACCAGCACCCTGTTTCAGTTTCTGAAAAGTCAGGCCCACGATGCCGGCCTTGAGCTTCAAATGCGCATCCAGGTTTACGGCTTTGAATCCGCCTGCCGCATGGTCAGCAGAGGTGTAGGCATAAGTATCCTGCCCCGCTCTATTGCACATCGTTACGCTGCCTTCATGGATATCCACACTGTTGAACTTGCAGATGACTGGGCCGAACGGGAACGCAGCCTGATTGTCAGGGAGCTGGACGCACTGCCTAAGTGTGGCAAAGCCCTGATCGAACAATTCCAGAGCCTTGCCGGGGAGTCTGGCAATTAAGCCCGGCAACCCAGAAACACCTAGCTTCGATGAAATACGCCGGCTCGTCGTTCGGATACCGCCTTCATTCCCTCTAAATGATCCCGCGTGTTAGCCAAACGAACCTGCTCTGCAAACTCATGCTCAAGATGAGATTTCAACTCGTCCGCCAAGCCATGGCGTAAGGTAGAGCGGGTTGACTCAACCGCAAGCGGTGCGCAAAGGGCGATCTCGGTGGCCAGCTCGATAGCAGCGGAACGAACCTCTCCCGCATCGACCAGCAGATCGGCCAAACCGAACCGAAGCGCCTCTTCGCCCTTGATTCGGCGCCCGGTCAGCAACATCAGGTTTGCGCTTTGCTGGCCAATCAACCGCGGAAGAACCAGACTGATCCCGAAGCCAGGGTGAACCCCAAGTTGAACGAAATTCGCCGCAAAACGAGTTTCATTACAAACGACCCTAAAATCGGGAACGAGTGCCAGGCCAAGCCCACCACCAATCGCAGGCCCCTGGATAGCCCCGACAATAGGCTTTCTGAAACGATATAGTCGCAGCGCTGCCTGATACAGGGTTAATGCGTTACTCTCAGCATTGTTATCGAACAGGTCCGATCCACCACCAGAAAAATCTGCGCCTGCGCAAAACACCCGCCCCTGAGCAGCCAACACAACAGCGCGGCAAAGATCGTTCGCCTCCAGGTTTTCGAGAACATCTGCCAGATGCTCTATCAGCTCCACATCGAAAAAATTAGTGGGAGGACGACATATCTCAACCAGCACCACGTGCTCAGTACACCACTGCACATTCAGATCTTTATAAACGGTCACAACACACTCTCCATCTCTTATCGGGTGGCGAAATCCCATGCCAGCCCAAATACCGAACTTTCCGGGCCAGCCTGAACTTCGTCTTTAATCATGAAACCGATACGCTCAGACCAATAAAACTCAGACCCAAACTCCTCCCGCCAATTCCAGACCCGGCGGGTAAAGTGTTGTAATGGGTACTCATAACTAAATCCCATCGCGCCATGGGCCTGATGCGCATCCTGGGGCACTTTTCGGGCCGCCTCCCCAGCAAGAACCTTGGCAGTAGCGATAGATATCGCAGTGGAGTGATCACCAAGCAGAGGATGCTCACAAGCCCCAAGCATCCTTGTAGCTTGCTGTACTGCGGCGCCTGCCAGAGCTGTTTCCCCGGCGATATCTGCTATACGATGCTGAATAGCCTGGAACTTCCCAAGAGCTCTCCCGAACTGCTTTCGCTCCGCTACATATGCAGCTGTCAGGACGCTCACTCTATCGAGTGCACCGGCAATCTGTGCCGCGCGCACCAGTGCACAGAACTGTCGAACACCATCCTCGCTGATAGTCTTGATACGCCCGGACAACTGGCTTGGTATCGCCGACCGTAAAATCACCCTGGTCCGCACCTCTCCGGCAAGGTTCCGGCGATGCTCCAGATCAATAGTTGAAGGCGCAAAAGAAGCTATTCGCAGATACCCTTTTTCCAGCACAGGAACCACAATCACAGAGGCTTCCTTTGCCCCGGAAGCCATCTCTATAGTGCCGTCCACCTCACCGCGCTCAGACACAGGAAGTGCACCTCCATCGTAGCCCAGGGCAGCCCAACCACCCGGGACCGAAAGCCCACTGACTGCCAACAGAAGATTTGCCACGAGGGTTTCTGCAAGAGGCAAAGGAAGGGCGTAAGACGCAGATTTGCGGATCAAGTCAAAGCCAAGCGTCAGTGACCCACCGACTCCCCCAAAGTGCTCTGGCACCCACGCCATCGGAAGCCCGGAGTCCATGACTGCTTCAGCGAGCTCAGCAGATACAACACCCGCTTCATGTCGGGCGACAGCCTCAGTGGTGCAGAAATCACTCATCAGCCGTTCGGCAGCATCAAGAATCAGAAGGTCTGTCTCGTTCATAACATATCCTTAGTCTTTTCGGTGAGATGCGGCTTATCGAAGTCCGATACCGCGAGCCACGATACCTTTGAGAACTTCGTTAGTGCCCCCTCGCAACGTAAACGATGGCTGGCGCAGCAAACTGTCTGCCATCACGTCATCAAGAAGGTCACCACTCCCCCGCTTCCAGAGGATTGGCCCGAACTCACGCAACCTTTCGACAACGTCTTGCTCAAAGCGCGTCCCCAAATCCTTTACCAGCGCCGCTTCAACGTCCGGCGACTTACCCTCTTCTAACAGCGCTGCAACACCAAGAGACATCGCTCGCAACGCCCTGACCCGCGCAACGATTCCTCCAAGCACAGTGGCCTCCCGATCTGTCAGATCTCTGGACGCTTGCTCAAGCACCCGCTCCACAGCTATAAATGTGCTGAGAAACCGTTCTGGCCCTGACCGCTCAAGGGCCAGTTCGCTGGTAATTTGTTTCCACCCCTCACCCACCTGGCCAAGCACTGAATCATCTGCCACAAACACACTTTCGAAGTGGCTTTCGTTGAAGTGCTCCACACCACTCATATCCCGAATGCCGCTTATGGTCACACCCCGGGAGTCAAGGGGGACCAGAAACTGGGTTAACCCTTCATGCCGACTTCCTTCGACAGGGTCCGAGGTACGCGCCAGAACGGTCATATACTGACAATGTTGGGCGCCAGACGACCACAGCTTGGTACCGGTAATTTCCCAGCCGCCATCAACCTTTCGAGCACGGGTTTTTACGGAAGCCAGATCAGACCCTGCCTCGGGCTCACTCAAACCCAAAGCGACGAAGCACTCCCCGGCTGCGATACGCGGCAGAATATTCCGTTTCATATCCTCGGTACCTGACGCGAGGATCAGCGGCCCACTCTGCCGGTCCGCAATCCAGTGCGCATGCACAGGAGCACCAACTGCCAACAATTCCTCGGTGATCACATACCGGTGGAGGGCACTTAGTTCCTGGCCACCGTACTCCCTTGGCCAGGTGACACCGATCCAGCCTTTCTGCCCGAGCTTACGACTGAAGTTCCGATCGACCCCCGCGCACCAGCAGTCTGCTACCGGAACAAAACCTCCCCCGCGAATCTCTTCGTGAAGAAAGGCCCTTACCTCGTTTCTGAGTTCATTGATGCTTTGATCAATTTCAGGAGCAGGAAAATTAAATCGGATTCCAGCCATCACACATACTCGCTGTTGATTTAAATGAATATGGCAAAAAAAAAGGGCTTTCTGCACCCAGAAAACCCTTCCCCAAATAAGGGATTCAAGAAACAACAATGCATGACTAATATCAAGCAATCATTGTAGGGTTACAAATACCAAAGAATGATAAGACTTATAAAAACTCAGCATCACCGTTCCGCCCTTTCACCCATCTACCCCATGGAGTTGGGGATAAGCAACGAAATGATTGGGAATGCAACGATCAAACCAAGAACAATAAGGTCCACTGTCAGGAACTTCATCACACCTGAGAAAATCGTATGCACTTTAATTTCTTTGCCAACAACACTATTTATGACAAAGACGTTCATCCCCAACGGCGGAGTGACCAGCCCGATTTCAAGAAGCTTAACTACAACCACACCAAACCAGATCAGATCCATCCCCATCCCCTCAACCACAGGAATAACGAACGGAAGCGTCAGCAGCATAGTGCCAATTGAGTCCAGGAACATCCCAAGCACGATATACAACAACACAATGCAAAACAGAACCTGCCAGGTTTCCAGACCAAGCCCATTTACAAAGCTTACGAAAGCGCCGGTTACACCGGTCAACGATACAAACGAAACAAAAATCTTCGCACCAACAGCAATAAAGAACAAAGAAGCTGTCTGGTACGTGGTTTCCTTCATTGAACTCAGGAAATCAGCCCAGGTCAGCCGCCTTGAGATTACCCCAAAGCCCACCGCAAAGATGAAACAAACCGCTGCCGCTTCTGTCGCTGTAAACACGCCACCGTAAATGCCACCAATGATGATGAACATAAGCATCAACGCAGGCCAACCCTTGACCGCAGCGTTCAAACGGTCACGATTTGTGATCACGATGTCCTTTGGCGCCGGCGCATGCCCGGGCTTAAGCGTTGCCCACACCATGACAACGAGAATGAAGCCGCCAATGGTCAGAATCCCTGGCAACACCCCCGCCAGAAAAAGTTTGTTAACCGACTGCTCAGTAAACATACCGTACAGAATAAACAAAACGCTCGGCGGGATAAGCGAACCAAGGGTGCCCCCCATTGCAACAGTAGATGTTGCCAGCTGCTTGTTGTACCCATATCGGAGCATCTCCGGCACACAGATCCGCCCCATAGACGATGCACAAGCCAGGCTTGAACCAGTAATGGCAGAAAAACCACCACACCCGAACAACGATGCCACCGCTAGCCCACCAGGCATCTTCGCCAGCCAGACACGAACCGCCTCATAGATATCTGTGGTTATCCTGGTGTGATAAGCAATATGCCCTGCCGCAATAAACAGCGGTATCATACTGAGCGAATATGAGTGGATGAAATCGAACGCGTTAGACTCAATCAAAGCAAGGGCCGGCCGCATACCGCGTTCAAAGATAAAGTCACTGCCCGGGCGCCATGCATAGGTGATCAGGGAGCAGACAGATGCCACTCCCACAAGCACGAATGCTATAGGGACACGCAAAAAAAGAAGAAGTAAGGCTGTACCAAATCCCCAAGCACCAATAACTGTAGGTTCCATTAGTAAGCACCCTCTTCGTCAGACTCTTCTACCGGAGCATCCACGACTCCGAACGCAACCAGAAGATCAAAAATTGAAAGATCAATAAGCCTTATAAAAAACAAAATATAACCAAAGAAGAACAGACTTCTGCCCGGCCACTTAGGCAATTCAAGCAAACCGAAAAAGTATGCGCCAGAATCAACAACATCAAAAAACGTCAGGTATGCCGCATATGTAATTGGTGCGACAGCAATAACTCCGAAAACTGAAGTAAGCACATTCAGCACCTGCTGAACTTTAACCCCAAACCCCTGTGTGAAAATTTCTACCGTAATAAAGCCTCGATCTGCAGCCACAAACGCCAGAGGTAAAATCAGTGCGCCAATCATAAACTCGCCAACAATGACGATTTCATCAGGAATGCCCGTGTTAAAAACCGTGCGCAGGAATACACTACTCGAAATCAACACCGCCAGCGCAAATACACAAATCGCACCAACGTAAAGAAAGACTTTTTCAACCCCGGCCAGAAAGCCCCGGGAACACACCAGCATTCTTATGGTGGCCGAAGGCATAGCCTGAGAGCTTTGGTTCTGTAAATTCGCCATACACACCTCCCAGCGAAGACCTGGCAGCACAACACCAGCTCAGCCTTGAAAATTGTGGTTGTTTTTACTCAGAGGAGTGATGGGCCAGGCCATACGGCCTGCCCCATCAGGTGCGGATCAGGAACGCGCCCAGGGATAACCCTTTGCGTCCAGCTCGCCTTGATACTTTTTCAGAAGTGCCTGATAGTCGTCCCAGATCTGGGTGCCGTTGTAACCAGCTTTTTCCATATCACGAATCCATTCCTGGACATATTTATCCGACTCAGCGAAGAGCTCAGCCCGGGCCTCTTCAGACCAGCTGATGACCTCCACCTTGTTACCCAAAGAACCCGTAGGCAATTCCGCCAAGACCTCCCGGCGCTCCTCAACCAACTTCTGGGCATAGTAATCGATCATTTCGGAACCAATCTGCCGGAACAAACTGCGCTGTTCACTGGAAAGGTCATCCCAACTCCACTTATTCATAAGCATGCCAAAACCGGCAATCTGCCCCCAATCCATTACAGCAACACTGCTTACAACTTCCGGGGTCTTAAAGGCTCGCATGGCATACAGGTAAGTACCAGAGCAATCTACCAGCCCGGTGTCCAGTGCTTGATAAACTTCTGAAAATACAAAGTTAACCATATTTGCACCGGCATCATTCAAAATCTTGGCGTAGATGGCTGACGCACGAACTTTCTTCCCTTTAAAGTCAGCAAGAGACTCAAGCCGAGTATTTCCGGCGCACTCAAACTGCATAGGACTCGTCGTCATGTTGGTCACATACACAACACCATTGTCTTCAAACGCCCTCTGCATTTCTGGGTTTGTAGCCATCAGCTCATACATTGCCCGCATGCCAACCCACGAATCAGACTGCGGAACCGGTATATCACCGACACTCAGCGCTCTCATCTCTTGCGGCGCGTAGGCGGCAAGCACACTACCCATATCAGCAGCACCCGAGCGGACCCCACCAAGAATCGCACTGTACTTCAGCAGCGCGCCACCCCAATGGATATCGAGTTTAAGGTCGCCACCTGACCTTGACTCCAACTGGTCGGCAAAATACTGCAGCGCTTCCGCCCGGGCTCCGCGGTTAGGGGACGCTTCGCCGTATCGGAACGTTGTCTCAGCGGCGACAACCCCTATGGTAGAAAGTGAAATCACCGAACCGGCAACGACCGACTTCAAAAATTTGTTAAAGGCCATCTGCTTTACCTCTTGTTTTTATGCCTTTTGGCACTGGCTATATAACCAGGAAAATAATCTACTGAAAACGCTCTTACCTGCACAAAAACTAACACCACCAACCAATAACAACAACTCACCATATTTTATGGTCACCATGCTGTAATTGTATGGGCTACTCATTCCCTACAGGCTTACCCCTTCGTCGTCTTCACCGCCTGACACGTACTTCAGCGAAAACTGCCCTGTAGCTATGACTTTGCCCTCACAGGTAATGCTTACGTCAGCAAAGAAGATCTTGCGCCCCCGACTTACCATCCTGGATTCAACCCGTAAAAATCCTTCCTTAACGGCATTTACAAATTGAGTGCTCATCGAAATGGTTATGCAACGTCGGACATTACCCGGGACCGTGCAATATGTCCCACAGAGCCCTGCTGCACTGTCGAGTAAAGAGGCAAATACTCCTCCGTGCACCAGACCATTTCGATTCAGGTGTCTGGGCTGCACCGGCGCGGTGATTACCGCGTAACCCGGCCCCCACTCCTCGATAGCAAACCCCAAAACCTCCCGAAAGCCACTCATGTTGGCCGTTTCCAACGCAATATTTTCCTGACTCATACAGCTCACACTTCGCTCCAGTGGTTCCGCTGCCCCTTTGCAGACAGCGGAACCACGTTAATCACATACCCGCCGAACTTAACGCTCCCACGGATAACCTAGCTCGTCCTTCTCTTTCTCATACCTGGCAACGATTTCCATGTACTGATCCCATATTTTCTGACCGTCAACACCGGATTTATTCATCAATTGAATCCAATCCTCGGTGTAGCTGGCAGAAGCATCAATCAGCCTCTGGCGCTCATCCTGTGACCACCTCGTCACCGGGACCTGGTTGCCAATTTCGCCAGTCGTGAGACCATCAACAACACCGTTCATCTCTTCGACCTGAAGGCGAGCAAAGTAATCAATCATATTCGAGCCAGCCTCTTTCAGCGCCTCCTGCTCCGGCTCGCTCAGGTATGACCAGCTATCCCCATTCATGACAATGGCAAAGCCAGAAACCTGCCCCCAGTCGGAAAGGGACAGATGATCAATCACCTCAAAGGTTTTCAGCGCTCTCACGGTGTACAAATAGCTGGCACTGCAATCCACCAGCCCGGTATCAAGCGCCTGATAGATTTCACCTGCGGTTACACTCGCAATTTCGGCACCAAGATCGTTCAAAACCTTGCTGTAAATAGCTACTGCTCTGATTTTCTTCCCTTTAATATCGTCGATAGATTCAATTTTGTTGGATCCGGAACATTCAAACTGAACACCACTGCTTGAAAAGTTGGTCAGATAAACCAGATTTTCCTTCTGTAAAAGTCTCTCGAGGTCCTCATTCGTATTCATGAGCTCGTACATGGCCCGCATGCCCACCCAGGGGTCAGCAGACTGGTGAGGGATATCACCAATCGCCAAAGCCTTCAGTTTGGTAGGTTCGTAGACCGCGAGCACGGAACCAATATCTGCCGTACCAACTGACAATCCATTAGCTGCGGCCTTGTAGTCCAGCAGGGCGCCCCCCCAATGAATATCGAATTTCAGCTCGCCACCGCTCAGTTCAGTCGCATTTTTCATGAAGTATTCGATAGCCTGAGCCCGGGTGCCTCGGTTTGGCCCGGTTTCGGAGTATCGTAACGTGGTTTCAGCACTGAGGGAGATAGAGAAAAGGCTAATTGCTAAGCCAGTAAGCAGCTTATTTATCATCATGACTTACTCCTTTGTTGTTGTACTTATCAAACTAACACTGTGAACTATCAACAACCTCTATAATTTATTGATATACGCCATACAGTGCAGGCATACATATAAAAAGGGTCCCTCAGGACCCTTTTTTGAAATACACAGACTAAACTCAGATCTTTCGGCCGGCCTTTTCCCAATACTTATCACGCAGCCTTCGCTTGAAAATTTTGCCGGAATCCTCTCTTGGCAAGTCTTTACCAATTTCGATAAAGCGAGGAACCTTGAAGCCTGCCAGATGCTCGCGCAGAAAGTTTTTAACATCACCAATAGCAACGCTGTTTCCAGGCTCAACCTCAAGCACTGCCATCACGGACTCGCCAAACTCTTCATCGGGAATCCCGAAAACCGCACAATCTTTCAGGCCTGGATAGTTATGGAGAACAGCTTCGATTTCTGCCGGATAGATATTCACACCACCGGAAATCACCATATCCTTGGCACGATCTGCTATAAACAGATAACCATCTTCGTCCATATAGCCCATGTCACCAGAAGTGATGTAACCATCCTGGTCAATCTCGGCCCGTGCTTCGGGCTTCCCATGATAGGTGAAGTCCAGCAGTGGGAACCGGGAATAGATTTCACCAATGGTGTTCGGTGGCAGGATGTTGCCGTTCTCGTCCAGAATGCGGATATCTGCTTCCTCAACGGTTTTGCCGACACTTCCCGGTTTGGCGAGGGCCTGTTCGGAATTTAAGGCAGTAATGGCATTAGATTCCGTCGAACCATAAAACTCGTTAATCACTGGCCCGAACCATTCAATCATTGCCTTCTTCACGTCGGCGGGGCAAGGAGCGGCAGCATGGATAATGAATTTCAGGGACGAAAGATCATACTTATGCCGAGCTTCCTCCGACAACTTGAGCATGCGGATAAACATGATCGGAACCATAATAGCACCGGTCAGTTTGTAGTCTTCGATCAATCTCAGCGTATCTTCCGCATCAAACCTCGGCACAATAACCAAAAGATCACTGATCGCTGACGCCTGCATGGCATAGCCATTCGGCGCACTGTGGTACAAGGGCCCTGGCACCATACAACGCGCATTAGGGGCACAGCCGTAGACACGTGACCGGAAGTTTCTCATTGCTGCCGCATCGTCACCTCTCAGTGGAGCGCGCCGAACCCCCTTCGGATGTCCTGTCGTCCCGGAGGTATACAGCATGGAGGATGGACCTACCACAGCCCCCTCTTCAATGGGCTCATGAGAATCCAACCACGCGTGCCAATTAACCTGCCCATCCGGAATCTGGCATTCCTCCGGAGAAAGACGGAATGACTCCCGCAGATCGTCAGGCGTTTCGACCACAAGGCAGGTCACACCGTCCGGAATCGCGTCGTGAATTGAGCGCCAGAGGTCTGCGTGAATGACCAGAACCTTTGCGTTGCAGTCATTCAGAATGTAGCTGAGCTCCTCACCAGCAAGGTGCCAGTTGATTGGAACTGCATAAGAACCAATAAAGTTGGCCGCATGGTTAGCAACGAGGAAGGGAATATCATTGCGCATGAATATCCCGATACACTCACCTTCTTTAACACCCAAGGCCTTAAAACCGGCCGCCGCCTTGCGAATCTCTTTCTGAAACTCTTCGTGGCTCAAATGCCGATCGCCACAGACAATACCTTTGAAGGTCTTCTTATCTATCATTGGGTCAGTCACTTAACTGTCTCCTGAAACTATACTCAACTCGGGAACAAACAGAATTCAACGGCCTGAGAACACCGGCTTTCGCTTCTCGTTAAAAGCGGTAACACCTTCAACCCAATCGTCGGCCGTCACCGTATCTCCGAATGTTTCGGCTTCAGCCTGCAACTGGTATTCGAGAGAGTGTTCAAGTGAGGAGGAAATCAGTTTTTTGATATTGCCGTAGGCCTTGGTTGGCCCCTTCGCTAACCTTTCAGCAAGTGCACGGGTTTGCGCCTCAAGCTCATCCGCCGGCACAACCCGGTTTATCATGCCAATGTCCTTGGCTTCCTGGGCACCGAACCGGTCGCCTAACAAGGCAATTTCCATGGCCTTTTTCGTTCCGACCAGTCGTGGCAGGAAATAGGTCGCACCGCCATCCGGGATACTGGCAATATGGGAATAAGCAAGGGTAAAAAATGCGTTATCGGAGGCAACCACCAAGTCACAACTCAACGCCAGGCTCACACCCGCGCCCGCCGCCGCTCCGTTTACAGAGGCAATAATCGGCTTATTCAAACGCCGCATTGTTGAAATCAAACCATTCAGGTTGGCCTGAATACGATTAATGAACGTAACTCGTCGCTCAGCAGGCGTCAGCTTGGTGAAATCGAAGAACGACTTAACGTCTCCACCTGCCATGAAGTGTTCGCCGTGGCCTCTGAGCACCACACAGCGCACAGAGGCATCTGTTTCCAGTTCCTGAAAGGTACGGAGCAGCTGCTCACGCATTTCCAGCGACAATGCATTGCGAACCTCCGGTCGATTCATCGTGAGGTAAGCAACACCGTTTTCGACTTCATAAAGAAGGTGACTCATTATTATTCTCCTCTTGGCGCCGGCGGAGCACCGAGCACCTGAACTTGTGATAAACGATGGATTAAAGTGCGCCTAGCTGTTCTGCGTTATAGCCAAGCTCACTAAATACCGCTTCGGTATCCGATCCATATGGTTTGGCGGGAGACGGTCGCGCCGAGACAGTCCGGCTGAAACGGGGAGCAGGCGCTGGCTGAATCATATCGCCAACGCGAATATAAGTTTCCCGGGCCACGTTGTGCGGGTGGCCTGCAGCTTCCTCAAAATCAAGCACTGGCGCAAAGCAGATGTCCGTTCCCTCCATGAGATCACACCACTCATCTCGGGTTTTCTGAGCAAATACTTCTGCAATTGCCTTTTTGAGCGCAGGCCAGTTGGCTTTGTTTAGCTGGTCCTGGAACAAGTCTTCCTGCAATCCGGCGACTTCAAGTAATTGGGCATAAAACTGGGGCTCTATTGAACCGATGGATATGTATTTGCCATCCAGGGTTTCATAGGTGTCGTAGAAGTGCGCGCCACCATCGAGCTTATTGGTACCGCGGTCCAGACTGTGAAGACCCATGGCATGCATGCTGTGAAACATTGCCATAAGTATTGCTGAACCATCTGTCATGGCCGCATCAATCACCTGACCTTTACCGGACTTTTGAGTTTCCAGGAGCGCTGCTACGATACCCAGTGCCAGAAACATCCCGCCGCCACCAAAATCCCCGACAAGATTTAACGGTGGCACCGGCTTTTCTCCAGCCCGGCCGATAGCGTGTAGTGCACCAGTCAATGAAATGTAGTTGATATCGTGGCCAGCAGCGTGGGACAAGGGACCAAACTGCCCCCAGCCAGTCATACGCCCATATACCAGCCGGGGGTTGCGCGCCAGGCATGGCTCTGGCCCAACTCCCAATTTCTCTGCCACACCGGGGCGAAAACCTTCAAACAACGCGTCTGCCGATTCAACCAGATCCAGAAGGGCGGCGACTCCGGCTGGTGTTTTCAGGTTCAGGGTGACAGACCGCTTCCCGCGACGACTGCAATCTAAAGCCGCAGCCGGATGGTTGGATCCTGCGCGCTCAATGCTTATGACCTCGGCGCCAAGATCCGCGAGTACCATGCCGCAGAAAGGACCTGGGCCAAGACCTGCCAACTCGATGATACGAAATCCGTGTAATGGTCCCATGTATACTGCCTCCCGCAGGCCGCCACCTGACGACCGTTTTATTATTTTTAAGAACTCGCTACGATCTTTTCGTCGAAAAGCCTGGCAATTTCAGAGCCGGATAAGCCCAGCGTATCTGCCAGAATTTCTTCCGTGTGCTCACCTAGTCGAGGCGCGGGGCGGACCGGTTCCTGCTCCACAGACGTAAACCTCAAAGGGTGATCCGGCATCAAGTATTTACCGATTCCTGGCTGGTCAACCATCTGAAACAGGGGGTTGTCCACTGAACAATCGATATCTTGTTCCACAGTTTCTTTCACGGTCTGATACTTACCCCAGCAAGCTCCTGCCTTATCGAGCTCCGCTGTCACCTCGGCAAAGTTACGGGCAGCAAACCAGGGCTTGAATATTTCGGTGATACCATTCCGCCCCTGATAACGATCGCCTTCTTTTCTGAAGTCCAGTCCTAGTCGCTCTTGCAGCGCATGTATTTCATTTTCGGTACCCGTTACCTGAACCAGGGCACGCCATTGGTTCGGGCTAACACCAACCACCATCAATCGCTCGCCATCCTTGCACTGAAAATCATGGCCATAGGTTCCGTAGATGTTATTTCCGATGGCATCACGCTCCGTACCGTTGATCATGGCCTCGGCCACATAGCCCAGATTTCCCAATGTCGCCAGCGCGACATCTGCCAACGCAATGCGCACCAATTGTCCCTGACCGGTGCGAGAACGATGGCGTTCGGCAGCTAGCAGGCCGAGAGCGATCTGTTGTCCCGTGATCACATCCCAGGCGGGCATCGGGTTATTCAATGGCGCAATATCGCCGCTTTTTCCAACTCCGGTCATAGAAGGGAAACCGACTTTGCAGTTCACGGTGTAATCCAATGCACCACGGCCGTGTCGGTCGCCAACCAGGTTCAGGTAGATAAGGTCTTCTCGCTCCTGCTTGAGGCGCTCATAGGACAACCAACCCTTAGCCGGGAAATTGGTCAGAAACATACCAGCTTGCTCGCCCGGCGCTGCAATCAGTCGCGTCAGTAACTCTTGCCCTTCCGGCCGCTTGAAATCCACAGCAATCGAACGCTTGCCTTTGTTCAGACTATGCCAGTAAAGGCTCTTCTGATCTTTGGTGACTGGCCACCGGCGGTAGTCAATACCGCCCCCGATCGGATCGAAGCGAATTACGTCGGCACCAAGTTGTGCCAGGGTCATGCCACCTGAAGGCGCAGCAACGAACGCACTGCCTTCCACCACGCGAAGGCCCGAAAGTATGTTCTGCATATGTTGTTCCTGAATATCAGAGCAGGGAAAAAAAGCCGCCAACCAGGCGGCCAAGACCTATCGTCAACTTACTTCTGCATATCCGTTGTTGATCACCACAACATCACGCTCAACCACACGACAGCGAAACGCAATAGCACCTCCCTCACGCCAGATCTCTGTACGGATAGTTTCGCCTGGATAAACTGGCGAGGAGAATCTGAGTCGAATCCTGTGGAAACGCGCTGGATCGTAGTCACAAAGAGTTTTCAGAATAGCGTGGGTGGCCACGCCAAATGTGCACAAGCCGTGCAGAATCGGAGCTTTGAACCCTGCGGCAGTCGCGACAGAGGGAGACGCATGCAGCGGGTTGTAGTCACCTGACAGGCGATAGATGAGCGCCGACATTGGCAGGGTCGGAAGATCGCAGGTAATGTCTGGTGCCCGCTCAGGAATGGGATCCGGCTTGGGTGAAGGGACCGCAGGGCCGCCAAAGCCGCCATCACCACGGGCCATCGTCGTGCTGATCAAAGTGCACAGATCTTCACCAGTCGCGGCGTCACGGACAGTTCGCTCAGACAGGATCAAAGCACCTTTGCCCTCACCCTTATCAACTATCTCGTTGATTTTAGTGGTAGCCTCAACCGTGCCTGACGCCGGCAAAGGCTTATGCATAATCATTTCCTGACCGGCATGGAGGATTTTGACCCAGTCAATCCCGGTATCTGGCTCCTTCGCCCAGAATCCTGGATAGGCCAGCACGTTGGCCATGCTCGGTAGAGCCTTTAATCCATCTTCATAGACGAACTTGAGACACTCCTCGTCCAGCGGATCAATACCCATACCCACGCCTAAGGCATACAGAATGGTATCTTTTTCCGTGAAGGTATGTTCCAGTCGCTCAAACTTGCGACTCATCAGTTTGTTATAGTCGATCGCCACCAGAGCTCTCCTTTGTTCTTGTTTCACCGCTAAGGAACGCCCGGACTAATCCGGGCGCACCTTTGAGTCATTGGCAATGTCTTTAGAAAGGATCCCAGCTGAATACATCAGCAGAACGGCTCAGCGGATAAAAATCAGCTTCAAACGCAGGCAGTACCCGATCCAGAACGGTGTCCGGAGTCCAGCCTTCAGACGTGTGGGCTGAACGGAACGGACGCGGCTGGCTGAACAGGAAGATCTCGTTGTTACGAACACCGAAGATCTGGCCGGTTACATTCTTTGCCTTGTCTGAACAGAGAGAGACAGCCAGTGTAGCAATCTTGTCTGGAGTCATTTGCTGAATCTTGGCCACCCGAGCTTTCTGCTCTTCAGTATCAGTCGGGATGCTGCCGATCAGACGGCTCCAGGCGAACGGAGCGATGCAGTTGGACGTGACGCCGTAACGAGCCATATCCAGCGCCATCGACTTGGACAGGCCGACAATACCCATCTTCGCAGCAGCGTAGTTAGCCTGGCCAAAGTTGCCAATCAGACCTGAAGTTGAGGTCATGTTGACGAAGGTACCACTACCCTGCTCACGGAAAACGGTGGCAGCAGCGCGGCTAACATTGAATGACCCCTTCAAATGAACGGCGATGACTGAATCAAAGTCATCCTCGGTCATTTTATGGAAGATCACGTCGCGCAGGTTACCCGCGTTATTGACCACACCGTCGAGGCGTCCGAAAGTGTCGATGGCGGCCTTAACAATGTTCTGGCCACCTTCCCAAGACACTACGCTGTCAAAGTTGGCAACAGCGTCACCGCCAGCGGCCTTGATTTCATTTACTACTTCCTGCGCCGGGGTGGCGTCGTTGCCGGAGCCATCAGCGCTGCCACCGATATCGTTTACCACGACCTTCGCGCCATTCTCTGCCAGCATCAGAGCAGTCGCACGGCCAATACCGCGGCCCGCACCCGTTACGATGATGACTTTTCCATCTAACAGTTTATTGTCGCTCACAATAATCTCCTTAAAACTTGTTGTAGTCTTACCAGTAAACATGGTCGTGATGCCTTGGCATCACCGCTTGATTGCACCCAGTGGCGCCCTTCAGGCGCGGCTCACCAGATTTCGGGCAATTACTTTCAGCGCCAGGGTTTCTTCGGCGCCCTCAAAAATTGACAGAACCCGCGCGTCCACAAAATAACGGCTGACGGCGGTTTCTTCCGCATACCCCATTCCACCGTGAATCTGCATGGCCTCACGGGTTACCCATTCCGCAGCCCGGCAACTGAAGAGTTTGACCAGGCTCGCTTCCATCTGACCTTCACCCTTATCCATCATTCGTGCCACGGCATAGCTGAACTGACGTGAGGCGGTAAGCGTTGCCATCATCCGGCCGAGCTTGACCTTGGTAAGTTGATAGTCACCGACAGGGCTCCCGAACACCTTACGGTCCCGTGAATAACTCAGAGCCTTTTCAAACGCTGCTTGCATAACGCCCGTTGCCCGGGCCGCCGTTTGAATACGTCCACCGGCAAACCCCGCCATGGTGAAGTAGAACCCTTTGCCTCGTCCGCCTTCTTCACCAATCAAGCAGTCAGAAGGCACGAAGTAGTCCTCGAAAAATACATCAAAGGAATGCATTCCCCGGTAACCGATAGTAGCGATGGCCTTACCTGAAATGACGCCACCAGCCGGCTGCTGGTGTCGAAACTCATGCCCGGAAGCGGAAGGCTTTTCAACGATAAATAGGCTCAGGCCTTTATGACCTAGCGATTGGTCAGGCTCACTGCGAGCCATAGTTATCAGAACACTCGCTTTACCACCAAAGGTGCACCAGGTCTTGCTGCCGTTGAGCAGCCAGCCACCCTCCACCGGAGTCGCCTTCAGACCAAGTGATGCCACATCTGAACCGTAGTTTGGCTCGGTAATGGAAATGGCACAGAGCTTTTCACCCGAAGCAATCTGCGGAAGCCACTTCTCTTGCTGTGCGGGCGTACCACCCTGCAACAGGGCCTTCGCCGCAATTTCCGGACGAGTAATCAAAGAACCGGCAGCACCCAAAGAAGCCTTCGATAACTCCTCGGTCACCACAATCATACCCAAGCTGTCATCGTGGTCATCAGGCTGCAAACCACCGAACCTCTCCGGAATACTGATTCCAAAGCAGCCGAGCTCTGACGCTTTTGCCAGAATCTCATCCGGGATATCGGTATCCTTACGGTGAATCTCCTCCGCAAGGGGGGCCACGACGTCTGCGCCAAACCGGGCAAACATATCCCTAACCATTTCCTTGTCTTCAGACAACAATGACGGAAGGTGTAACGATCCGCGAGCCGTTACTGTTTCTCCAATACCAGCCAAAAATTCCGCGCTTCCAAAGCTGGCCAGAAACGCCTGGAACTCTGCACCCGCATAGAGCCCGGACAGATTCCCGGCATTCAGGCCAAGATCCTTAGATCGCGCCAAAAGGCGTTGCATAACCGACTGCACAGCTTCTGCCGTAAACGCCAATGCATTGTTCGCGGCAAAGGCATCGGTTTGCGCTGCAGAGCGCGCATACTCACAGACTTCTCTGGAAGCCTCGAGCTCAGCCACGCAGAATGCCAGCTCATAACAACTAAGTTGGTGGCGATCCAGCAGCTCGCCATCAAGGCGACCGTCTACCGTGCAGTGCGCTTTAAGGTTTCTAAGGCCTTGACCAACATAAGGGTCCAGAGCCCGAACGGCACTTTCTGCTTGATCTAAAGCCGAAGCCCAGTCACTGAAACTCATAGTCAATCCACCTAGTCAAAGGGAGTGGCGAAAAACCGGGGCCGCATATTTGCCGCCCCGGAGGCAAGCTCCTACCCGTTATTCATACCGACCAATGATCGAGATACTGCAAATATTCTGGTGTGGGAACCCACCAAGGTTATGGTTCAAAGCCAAGCGCGGATCTTTTAGCTGACGAGCCCCCGCACGACCCTGGAACTGCAGATAGTTCTCATAGATCATCCGGAGACCGGAGGCGCCGATCGGATGCCCAAAGCACTTCAAGCCACCATCGATCTGGCAGGGAATACGACCATCGGCATCAAAGTCACCGTTCAGAATATCCCGAACAGCCTGACCTTCGTCGGACAACTGAAGATCCTCCATGGTCACCAACTCAGTAATCGAGAAGCAGTCGTGAACTTCTGTCATGCTCAGCTCTTCACGTGGCTTCTTGATACCGGCCTCATCATAGGCACGCTGCGCAGCAACGCGAGTGGTTTTCAGATAAGAGCCGTCCCATTGGCTGTAGCTGGCCTCTTCCCCGTTAGATGCAGCAAGCTGCAGGGCCTTCACTGAGATCATGTCATCCTTGCCAAGGGCGCGGGCAATCTCAGGCGTACAGACAATTGCGCAGGCGGCACCGTCACTTACACCGCAGCAATCGAATAAGCCGATGGGCTCAGCAATGTACGGAGCCTTCATCGCCTGCTCTTCAGTAATTTCGCGCTGCAAGTGCGCCTTGGGATTCTTGGCTCCATTTGCGTGGCTCTTTACTGATACATGAGCCATTGCACGCTTGAGGTCTTCCTTGCTGATACCATGCTTGGCACGGTAGCCACTGGCCAGCTGAGCAAAAGCACCGGGGGCTGACAGGTTCGGCCAGAACATATCGTTTTCAACGCCACGAGTACGCTGGGGAAGGCCGCCATAGCCTACATCTTTCAGCTTTTCCACACCCAGGGCCAGAGCGATATCGCAGGCTCCTGAAGCTACTGCATAGACAGCACCACGGAAGGCTTCTGTGCCAGTGGCACACATATTTTCGACCTTGGTTACCGGAATATTCGGCAATCTCAGAGCAACCGACAGTGGCATCGCACTGGAGCCTACGTTATAGGCATCAATGCCTGCACCGAACCAGCCCATTTGAATCTGGTTCTTGTCAATACCCGCGTCTGCCAGACACTCTTCAAATGCTTCGGACATCAGGTCTGAAGGGCTCGCATCCCAGCGCTCACCAAACTTGCTGCAGCCCATTCCGAGGATTACTACTTTATCTTTAATTCCACTAGCCATTGCTATTCCCCTATCGTTAGCTGCCTGAATTATTGGTGGGCCGGAGTTGCTTTCCAGAAGTACTTCCGGAAGCCACGCTGGTGGTCAAATTGGCGAATCCGGAAGTGCAAGGACACCTCTACGCCCGTTTCAATCGCACCCGGCTGAACCTCGGTGAAGTCCATCATCAGGCGCCCGCCACCTTCAAACTCCACCAACCCGAAATACGCCGGTGGGTTCCAGTCAAATGTTAAGCGGTCAGCGGTCCAGGTTTTAACATGCCCCTTGAGCGCAGCCATGGGATAATCATCCTGACTGTGCAGGGCATTACACTCGGGGTTAACGCAGTAGTTATCTTTCGGGATCTGGATGGTGCCGCAGTCACGGCATTTGCCACCCACAAATCCGGTCAACAAATCTTTCTGGCGATACATAGCAGCAAGATAGCTTTGCTTATCAAGCTCACCACGCTTACCAACATCCCGATCAACAAGGTTATTGAAGCTCAGAAACTTGTTGTAGTTCGAGTCTTCCCTACGACGCGCCAAAGCACCGGAGAAGCCAGTTGCAGGACGCCGGGAAGTCACAAGCTCTGTGGCACGCAAAAGAATCGCATCAGCGCCCTGCCCGAACCCGGTAAGCAGAATCAGGTCACCAGGCGCAGCACTCTCTAGCACCTTGGTCAGCAGCAGAACCGGATGGGCAGCCCCTGCAACACCCATGTCGGCGATATGGTTATCAATAACAGCCTCAGCCGACACACCAATTTTCTTCCCCACAGCTGCTGGAGTGCGGGCCTGATCTGTGGCGAGAATGAAGTGCGCCACTTCCGAGGCCTGAACCCCGGCCTTATCCAACAATCTGGAAACAGCAGTCGGCACGCTCTTCATGAAGCCTTCATCACGAATCCAGCGCTCTTCCCATTCGTAATCGATAGTGGAATCTTCGCCGCGATAATGATCCACGAAATCTGTAACGTAGGTCTCGCTACCCAGGTACTCTGCAATTACATTATCGGCACCTACCGCAACTGCTGCCGCACCATCTCCCCACAACATCTCGCCGCGAGAACCACACTTACTGCGACGATGTTCTGAGGCCAGCAGCACAGAGTTACCCTCACTACTGCCTGACTCGAACAGAGAAATCAGCGCCGACGTCGCAGCCCTCTGGGACGCGGTCACATCCATCGTGCGAAGCTTGTCGCCCAGATTCAAAGCCTGACTCACAACCACGGAGTTCTGGCGATCGAGAAATGGCATAGTCGTTGACGCCAGATAAAGCGCATCAACAGAATCACGGCCCAGCAGCGAGAAACAGTCCTGACCAGCCTCAGCAGCCATTGTGATCGTGTCTTCATCCCAGTTGCAGACGCTTCGCTCACCTTTGGCCAGACCTCGAAGGCCCGCATCAAACCAGTCATTTGCATCAGCAATTGCCGACTTCTGCAAGCGGGTTCTCGGAATATAGGCGCCGTACGCGGTTATACCAGACATATATTTTCCTTCCTTACTTGTTGTGCATTTCCGGCCAGCCACGCTGGCCGGAGACGACAGGATTAGAGGGAGCGGGCAATAACCAGCTTCATGATTTCGGAGGCGCCACCGTAAATGCGACGCACGCGCGCATCTACGAACATCCGCGCAATCGGGTACTCTGTCATGTAGCCATATCCACCGAACAACTGAAGACATTTATCAACCACAACACCTTCATTCTCGGTGGTCCACAACTTGGCCATGGCGCCTTCTTCCGGGGTCAACTCCCCCTCATTACACTTTTTGATACACTGGTCCAGGTAGGCCCAACCCACATCAAGGTTCGTTTTCAGGTCTGCCAGGGTGAACTGAGTGTTCTGGAAGTCGGCCAGCGCCTGGCCAAACATTTTGCGCTCTTTAACATATGCATTAGTGACATCAAACGCACGCTGAGCTTCTGCCTGGGCGCGACAAGCGATGGTGATTCGCTCGCGCGGAAGCTCACGCATCATCATCGCGAAGCCTTCACCTTCATTTCCTACCAGGTTAGATACCGGAACACGCACATCCTGGAAAAACATCTCAGATGTATCGGCGGCCTTCTGACCAATTTTGTCCAGGTTACGCCCACGCTCGAAACCGGCCCGATCGGCCTCAACGATAATCATGCTGATACCGCGGGCACCCTTGGAGGGGTCAGTTACACAGGCAAGGAGCACGAAGTCTGAGTTCTGACCGTTCGTGATATAAGTTTTCTGACCATTAATTACATACTCATCGCCATCGCGAACCGCCGATGTGCGAATTGCTTTCAGGTCACTACCGGCGCCAGGCTCAGTCATACCAATTGAAGCGATCACCTCACCGGTAACCATTTTCGGCAGCCATTTCTGCTTCTGCTCTTCCGTTCCGGCATGAAGCAAGTAGTAAGCAACGATATCTGCACTTACCGAGAAGCCAACACTGGCACCACCAATGGCGTAACCTGTCTCTTCGGACAGCACCATGTTGTACATGAAGTCCGCACCCGGCCCGCCGTATTCTTCGGGAACGCCACAGCAAAGAAAGCCGTTTTCACCTGCCTTACGCCAGAACGCCTTGGGAACTATGCCATCTTTCTCCCACTGCTCAATATTGGGCTCGAGCTCTTCACGAAAAAAGCGGCGGGCATTTTCGCGAAACAGCTCATGGTCGCTGCTATAGATGGAACGATTTTGCATAGTTTTTATCCTCTTAATGAATACAGGCCTGGCACACCGGACAGCTTCCTTCCGCTTCGAAAGAGGCAGCAACGGGGCCTGACTTGGCTTTTTAAACCTTGCCAGCAACCCTATCAGCTAAAAAAAACTACAACAATTATATACTTTTTATACTACTGATCTATTCTTGGCATACCGCGACCATTAAACCTATGCCTAATTTCCCACCACTGGTATAGAGTGAGAACCTAGTGAACCACACAGCTGAAGAAGGCCCGCACCATGTCCTTTAACCTTAATATTGATTTGCGCCAACTCAACACCTTCCTGACCGTTGCGGATACCGGAAGCTTCAGCAGAGCGTCAGAAAAATTGTTTATCGCCCAGCCAGCACTGAGCCGGCAAATCAGGATGCTGGAAGATGCTCTCAGCGTTGAGGTATTCGTTCGCCACGGCAGGGGCGTTGTGTTAACTGCGGCGGGTGAACTTTTATATGAGAGGGCGCGATTACTTCTTCAAAGCCTGGAGAGAACACAAGCAGACGTCACAGCCATTGCCGGCGAAGTAACTGGGCGAGTAACACTCGGGTTGCTTCCCACAGTTACCCACAGCTTTTCCGGCACCATCATTGAGCAGTACCGAAAGCGTTTTCCCCAGGTACACCTGGCAGTCAAATCGGCCATGAGTGGCACTCTGCAGCAGATGGTCATGCAGCATCGTCTGAACATCGCGATCACCTACAACCACAGTAACCATAAAAACTTGCGATACAAACCCCTCCTGGAAGAACGCCTTTACTTGATCTCCCCCGCGAACACACGAGTTTCGAAGCTATCTGAAATAACCCTGAGCGAAGTGCTCGACCTCCCCCTGGTTATGCCCGAAGAAAAACACGGACTACGGGTGGCAATGGAAAAAGAAGCTGCAGAACGGAAAAAAGCGATCAACCTGGCCCTAGAGGTCAGCGCCTGGCCCATGCTTACCGACATGGTCCGGAGAGGCCTTGGTTACACCATCCTTTCATCGGCGGCAGTACACGACATGGTTCAGAGAAAAGAGCTTGTTGCGACACCCATCGTTGACCCGGAAATCAAGCGAACCCTTTCAATTGTCACGCCTACAGACCTGCCCGCATCTGTAGCCACCACGAAACTCGCGGAAATTGTCATGCAACAGGTAGCCGAACAAGTTGAGGCGGGACACTGGAGCGGCAGGCTGCTGTTCAATCCAAAGGAGATTTCTCAGACAGCCAAGGAAATAGACGGCAATAGTTGACCCTTCCATCTCCGGATGAAAGGAAGATGCATTTCTGTTACTGCAAGGTATGCCGGGGCCGTATAGCACATATCTAATATAGATAATTGTTGCAATCGCACACCACTGATAGGTTTATTACTGCCTCACGATGGCACCAAATGCTGGACTGGAGAAATCGAATGCATCGCAATGCCAGCCAACTATTCCAACAAGAATTCCGGAGACAAATCTTTATGCGCTTCAATAAAACAAAGCTTGCAACAAGCGTAACTGCCGCTATTGCCATGGGGGTTGCGTCCCAGGCCTCCGCCATCAGCTTCAGCGCTGGTGACGTAGATGCCAGCCTCTACGGCTACGCTCGCCTTAACATGGCGTATGACATTGACGAGAATATTGGCGGCAGCGCGCAAGACGGTTTTTTCAGCAAGATTAAAGGTTCTGACGCAACAGGTCACTTTGACGCCGGCGCATACCAGAGCCGGGTTGGTCTTCGCCTGAGCAACAAAGATGGGGTCAAGATTAACGTTGAAGGCGACTTCTACGGGGGCACGTTCCGCCTGCGTCACGCCTACGGTGAATATAATGGAGTACTGGCCGGCCAAACCTGGTCCAACTACACCAGCTTTGTTGGTCGTTTGTCCACCTTGGACTTCGGTGGTGCCGCAGGCACTGCAGGTCTTCAGCATCGTCAGGCCCAGGTCCGTTACACAACTGGCAACCTCTCCATGTCCATTGAGGACCCGAAGGGCGACTTCAACACTGCCAACGGCCTGGTAGCTAAAGACAGCTCGCCGGTACTCACTGCACGATATGAGTCAAAGTTTGATGGCGGAGCCTTTTCTGTAGCAGGTCTTACCAAGCAAAACTCCCACGATTCAGGTGTCGGCGATGACTCTGCCATTGCCTACGCCGGCTTTGCAGGCGTTCGACTGGGACTGGGTGAAGGCATCAATCTCCATGCCACGGCAAACTACACCGATGGCGCCAACAAGTATCTGTATGGTTCGGGCGCTGATGACGCCTATCTCGACACCGACGGCAATCTGGAAAACATCTCTGGCTATGGCGGTAGTCTCGGTCTGAGCTTCAACCTGGATCAGGGCCGTAGCATCAATGCCGTTGTCGGCATGACCAAAGTTGACTGGGACGATGCGGAAGCCGATGGCATCGCCGTTGGCACGGAATCTGAAACCAACCGCAACATTCTGGTTAACTATCAGTGGACTCCAGTTAAAAACGTCATGATGGGCGTTGAACTGAGTAACTGGTATACCAAGCGGGTTGACGGAACCGACGACGACGCGAACCGCATCATGTTCGCTGCACAATACAGCTTCTAATCGTCTAATCGTAAACCTATTGCCGGGGCCCGTTTGACTCGGGGCCCGGCAACTTTCCAGCAGAGGCATTTCCTTTCAGGGTTTCTGGTGCAGGCACCCCTGAAAGGAAATGCTTCCTCTCACCAGTTATGGAGATCCGATGAAAGTTCTGGTCGCTGTAAAACGAGTTATCGACTACAACGTAAAGGTGCGTGTCAAGCCGGACAACACCGGCGTTGATCTCGCCAACGTCAAGATGGCAATGAACCCGTTCTGCGAAATCGCAGTTGAAGAAGCGGTTCGTCTGAAGGAAAAGGGCGTTGCCAGTGAAATCGTGGTTGTATCCATCGGCCCGAAGGCTTCCCAGGAGCAGATCCGTACTGCACTGGCGCTGGGTGCTGACCGTGGTATCCACATCGAGACTGACGAAGAAGTACAGTCCCTGGAAGCGGCCAAGCTGCTGAAGGCGGTTGTCGAGAAAGAAGAGCCCAAGCTGGTTATTCTGGGCAAACAGTCCATCGATTCCGACAACAACCAGACTGGCCAGATGCTGGCCGCTCTGACTGGCATGGCCCAGGGCACTTTCGCTTCCGAAGTGGTTGTTGACGGTGAAAAGGTTAACGTAACACGCGAAGTAGACGGCGGTCTGATGACAGTTGCCCTGAACCTGCCGGCGGTTGTTACCACTGACCTGCGTCTGAACGAGCCGCGTTACGCTTCTCTGCCGAACATCATGAAGGCCAAGAAGAAGCCGCTGGACGCCATGAGCCCCGCCGATCTGGGTGTTGAAATCGCCCCGCGCCTGACCACCCTGAAGGTCGAAGCCCCGGCTGCACGCCAGGCTGGTATCAAGGTGGCAGACGTAGCTGAGCTGGTGGATAAACTGAAGAACGAAGCGAAGGTGATCTAAATGAGCATCCTGGTAATTGCTGAACACGACAACAGCAGCCTGAAGCAGGCTACTCTGAACGTTGTAGCGGCTGCCAAGGCCATCGGTGGCGACATCGACGTGCTGGTTGCCGGTGAGAACGTAGGCGCCGTCGCTGAAGCCGCTGCCAAGGCAGAAGGCGTGAACAAGGTACTGGTTGCCGACAACGCCGCTTACGGTCACTTCCTGGGTGAGAACCTGGGCGAGCTGGTTGCTGAAGTAGGTAAGGGCTACAGCCACATCCTGGCGGCCGCCGGAACCACCGGTAAAGACTTCATGCCGCGCGTTGCTGCGCTGCTGGACGTTGCCCAGGTATCCGACATTATCCGTGTTGAGTCTGACGACACCTTCGTTCGTCCGATCTACGCCGGTAACGCCATCGCAACCGTTAAGGCCAGCGACGCCATCAAGGTAGTCACTGTACGCCCGACCGGTTTCGATCCGGTTGCCGCGGAAGGCGGTTGTGCGTCTGTTGAGCAGCTGGACGTTGTAAAAGACGCCGGCCTGTCTTCTTTCGTAGGCGAAGAGCTGGCCAAGTCTGACCGTCCGGACCTGGCTTCTGCCGGTATCGTAATCTCCGGTGGTCGTGGCATGCAGAACGGCGACAACTTCAAGATGCTGGAGCAGGTTGCTGATCTGATGGGTGCCGCTGTTGGTGCATCCCGTGCCGCAGTTGACGCCGGCTTCGTACCGAACGACATGCAGGTTGGTCAGACCGGTAAGATCGTTGCTCCGCAGCTTTACGTTGCGGTGGGTATCTCCGGTGCCATCCAGCACCTGGCAGGTATGTCTGACTCCAAGGTGATCGTTGCGATCAACAAAGACGAAGAAGCGCCGATCTTCCAGGTTGCTGATTACGGCCTGGTAGCGGATCTGTTTGAAGCAGTTCCTGAATTTGAGCAAGAACTGGCCAAAGTTTGTAGCTGAGTGACCCTCAGGAGGGGTGTGCCCTCCCCCTTTCGCCCCCAACGTTTGTTGGGGGCTTTTTTATAAGGAGACTGATGTGGAACGCGAATCGATGGAATTTGATGTTCTGATCGTCGGCGGCGGCCCTGCTGGCCTGTCTGCAGCCTGCCGCGTCATGCAACTGGCGCAGGAAGCTGGCGAAGAACTGACTGTCTGTGTAGTAGAAAAAGGTTCTGAAATCGGGGCGCATATCCTCGCAGGTACCGTATTCGAGCCTACTGCCCTGAATGAACTCTTCCCGGACTGGAAAGAAAAAGGCGCTCCCCTGAATACGCCGGTTACCCGGGACGACATTTTCCTGCTCAAGAACCAGGAAAAAGCTACCAAGGTTCCCAATGCCTTTGTGCCCAAGAACATGCACAACCACGGCAACTACATCATCAGCCTTGGCAACCTGTGCCGCTGGCTGGCCGAGCAGGCAGAGCAGCTGGGCGTAGAGGTTTACCCGGGCTTTGCCGCCTCTGAGACCATCATTGAAGATGGCCAGGTTAAAGGCATCATCACCGGCGACATGGGCGTGGCCTGTGACGGCTCCCAGAAAGACGGCTACATGCCGGGTATGGAGCTGCGCGCCAAGTACACCCTGTTCACCGAAGGCTGCCGCGGCCATCTGGGCAAGCGCCTGATCAGCGATTTCAAGCTGGATGAAGGCAAAGACCCTCAGCACTACGGCATCGGCATCAAAGAACTGTGGGACATTGACCCGGCCAAACACGAGCCGGGCCTGGTGGTTCATACCACTGGCTGGCCGCTGAATGAGTCTGGCTCTACCGGCGGTTCTTTCTTGTATCACCTGGAAAACGGCCAAGTTTATGTTGGCCTGATTACCGACCTGTCCTACAGCAACCCGCACCTGAGCCCGTTTGAGGAATTCCAGCGTCTGAAGCACCACCCTGAGGTGAAGAAGTACCTGGAAGGCGGCAAACGTGTTGCTTACGGCGCCCGCGCCATCGCCAAGGGCGGCTACAATGCTCTGCCGAAAATGAGCTTCCCGGGCGGCTTGCTGCTGGGTTGCGATGCCGGCACCCTGAACAGTTCCAAAATCAAGGGCTCTCACACTGCCATGAAGTCTGGCCTGCTGGGCGCCGAAGCGGTGTTCGAAGCTCTGAAAGAAGGCAAGTCTGGCGAAGAGATCACCAGCTTCCAGAAGCGCTTTGAAGACAGCTGGTTGTACAAAGAGCTGTACGCCGAGCGTAACTTCGGCCCGGCCATGCACAAGTTCGGTAACATCGTAGGCGGCGCCATTGCCTTCTTCGAGCAGAACATTCTGCGTGGCAGCCTGCCGATCACGTTCCGCGATACTACCCCGGACTACGCCACCATGAAGCCGGCATCCGAGTGCAAGAAGGTCACCTATCCGAAGCCGGATAACAAGCTGACGTTCGACCGCCTGTCCTCGGTGTTTATCTCCAACACCAACCACGAGGAAGACCAGCCGGTTCACCTGAAGCTGACCGATCCGGACATTCCGCTGAAGGACAACCTGCCCAAGTTCGACGAGCCCGCCCAGCGCTACTGCCCGGCCGGCGTGTACGAAGTGGTTGAAGCAGAAGACGGCAGCGGCAAGAAGTTCCAGATCAACGCCCAGAACTGTGTTCACTGCAAGACCTGTGACATCAAGGACCCTGCCCAGAACATCACCTGGGTAACGCCGGAAGGCGGTGGTGGTCCGAACTACCCGAATATGTGATCTATAGAGAGTGCCCCGATATGCCTGAAAACAGTGGTGATGCCAGCTTCGACCAATGGATTGAAAAGCTCCATACCCTAGCAGATCAGGAGGCCTGTGAGTGGATCGTTCCGGACGATCCACTCATTCTCCGTCAAGCCTACGAAGAGGGTCTGACGCCTGAAGATGAGTATGACCGGCTCAATAAAGTCGCCGCCTGGCATGGGTGTGGTTGTGGATAACGAGTATACGTATCAGCCATAGGTACTCTGGTGCAGCAGGATTACCCACCCCATTCCACCTGAACACATAAGCTCTTTTGCAACCAGCCCAGGCTATCGGCGTCTCTGTCATCGACTCAAAACCAGTTTCTTTACTGACCCAAACACCTGACACAGATGCTGCACCGCATGGCTCTCTTCAAGTCGCTCGATTATCGAGAATTGCTCAGGGAGTCCGACATCAAGAGAGCGGTGGTGAGTTCAACCGGTCAGTGCAACTATTTCGTTTAGTTTCTCAGCTGGTGATAAGTATCTCAACGTTTTCCGTGGGCGTTGATTCAATCGCAAGGCTATTTCATCCAGCTGCGCTTGTGTCCATCCTGATAAGTCTGTGCCCTTGGGGAAATACTGGCGCAGCAAACGGTTGGTATTCTCGTTGCTGCCTCTCTGCCAAGGGCTCTGGGGGTCACAGAAGTAGACCTGAACGTCAGTGGCTACAGTAAATTTTTTGTGGCCACCTAATTCGCCGCCTCGATCCCAGGTTAACGTCTTTTTCAGAGCTGCAGGCAGTTTGTTAACCTCTCTGCAGAGAGCGGACACAACGCTCTCTGTATCTTTTCCGTTGACCTGTACGAGCATTGTGAATCGCGACTGGCGCTCCACCAGCGTGGCAATATGCGAGTTCTTAG